>NZ_MTKN01000008.1:13439-183528 GCF_001975825.1 [Flexibacter] sp. ATCC 35208 | reverse complement strand
CAAAAAAAGATACACGCTCTTTTTATTCAAATACTTTTTTAAGCCCAAACATTACCCCCAATGAACACCATCAATCTCCACGTGCAAGACAACATTGCAACCATCACGCTCAATCGCCCCGATGTTTATAACGCATTTAATGATGAACAAAGCTATGAGCTGCAGGACGCCCTGAAGCAGGCAGAAAAAGATCCACAGGTAAGAGCCGTGGTCCTCACCGGTGCCGGCAAAGCCTTTTGCAGCGGACAGGACCTGAAGGCCGCCATGGAAGCAGGCGATCGTAAGCTGAGTGAATCTCTGCACAAACGGTACAACCCTATCATCCGGGCCATCCGCAATATGCCCAAGCCCGTTATCTGCAAATTGAATGGCGTAGCCGCCGGCGCTGGATGCTCGCTGGCACTGGCCTGCGACCTGATCATTGCCAGCGAAACAGCCTCAATGATTGAAATCTTTATCAATATCGCCCTGGTGCTGGATTCCGGATCATCTTATTTCCTGCCCCGTACTGTTGGCTACCACAAAGCGTTCGAGCTGGCCACCAAAGCCACAAAACTCTCTGCCACCGAAGCCATGGAACTGGGACTGGTCAATAAAGTAGTAAAAGGAGAGGAGCTGGATCAGGCTGTTGAGACAGAAGCATTGTTTTATGCCAATGCACCTACCAAAGCCATTGCATTATTAAAGAAAATGCTGACCAAAGGAATGACTGAAGACCTGGATACCGTATTGGATTACGAAGCATACTGCCAGGAAATCGCCGGTAAAACTACCGACAATAAAGAGGGAATCAAGGCATTCATCGAGAAAAGAAAACCTGTCTTCACCGGTAATTAAAATAAGTAGCGGTCTGACCAAAGGTCAGACCGCTACAAAATATGTTATCATTATACGACTAGAGGCCGCTCAAGCTGATACCAAAGGAATAAGCGTTTACTGAATATGAGCTGTTATCTTTAAACATTCCATTCAGCGCATAAGTACCAAATATAGCAAAGTTGCCATAACCTACTCTTGCTGTACCTACCAGACGGAAAGTATTAAACCAGTATGTACTGCCTTCTTTTTCAATAACTTTAAAACCACTGCTGCTACCAACTGTACGGGTATGGGCATTCAGCAGATAACCCGCTTTCAGACCAATCGCACCCTTGAAACCTTTGTTAGCATTGTCTGGTACCTCACGGAAACGCAGTTCCAAAGGGATCTCCAGGTAAGTAGTACTCAGTTTTGATTTCTTATACGCATCTGTAGAAGTTTTGGACGGAACACTTGTATTCGTGATGTCCAGCGTCATGCCGTTAAAAATATAGTTGTCAGACCCTATTCCTAAACCTGGCGCAATGCTCATATTACTTCCTGGCAGCTGTATGTCGTACATCAGGGCAACATTAAACGTCCGGTTAAACTTGGTATCGAGGTTACCAGCACCTGTACCAGTCAGGCCAACATACCCAAATTCGATCACCAGGAAGTCCTTGGAATGCTTATTGCCCGTCTTTGCTTTTGTCGAAACGATAGTGCTAGGCGTGTTATCCTGGGCAAAAATTCCGAAAGAAACGCCCAGTAAACCAAGCGTAAAGAATATTTTCTTCATGTTTAAGTATAAAGTCTTGAAAAAGAATATTAGGCAAATTTAATGGAATAGGAATAAAACAAAGGGTTAAAATATTCCCAAAATCCCCTTCCGGCTCAGACCTCCCTTTTTGTAAAATGAATTTTAATCTATAACTTTTGCGGTTTAATCTGTTTTAATACCTATGATCGAGAATGCCCCCAACGAACAGGAGGAGCAGGAATGCCCTGATGCCTGCTTTCAATGTAATAGCCCGGATTATGAACCTGGCTATACCGTCAGGTTATGTAAAACATGCCGAAAACGATTTAGCCGCTACCCGTTAAAGAAAAATATCTTGCTGGGAGCCATCGGGTTAGGTATCCTCTTCGCCGTTTCTCTATACAGCTTTCAGTATCACTTTAAGGCCGCTATCTCTTACGAGAAAGGAATCACTTATGCTGATAACCGGGATTTTGTGTCTGCCGAAAATGAATTTCAATCCATACTTAAGAGGTACCCACAGAACGGTGCTTCCAAAGTTCATCTGCTCACTGCTTATTTTTACAATAATAAATTGGAAGCAGCTGATTCGATAAGAAATGAATTAGAAAAAAATCCATCTCTCAGGTATAAAGAGGATCTGACAGAAGAAGTAGCCACTTTTAAAGATCTGTGGGATAAAACCCACGCTCAAAATCCCGATCTGGCCACTGCCGGGGAGTGCCTCGAAAGAAACCGTCTGCCTGAAGCAGACAGCATATTAAGAAAACTCGTTCATGCTAACCCTACCAACTGGACGGCATCTCTGCTGCTCTCTAAATGTCTGAGACAGGAACAAAAATACACAGAAGCGCTATCCATATGTGATCGCATGCTATCCTATAATCATCAACTCCCAGCTGCGCTCGCAGAAAAAGCGACCCTGCTGAAAACAGTAAAATAACTTATGATCTTTGTACCCGGTATATATATCATGCTCATCACCTTCCCAGGTGTAGTAGTCCATGAATTCGCGCACCAGTTATTCTGCCGGATCTTCGGCGTTGCAATATTTGAAGTAAAATATTTCCAGATGGCTAACCCCGCCGGCTATGTAAAACATGAACCGGTACGTAATCCCATTCACCAGCTGTTCATCTGCATCGGACCATTTATTATCAATACCTTACTGGGACTGACAATCGCCTTTCCTGCAGCTGTACCCGTATTTATTCTTGGTGAAGGGAACTTCCTGGATTTTGTCATGCTGTACTTTGGGTTCTCTATCGCTATGCATGCCTTTCCCAGCACCACAGATGCCAAAGTGCTGTGGGACACCATCTGGCATGGAGACAATATACCATTATGGCTCAAAATCCTCACCGTTCCCATCGTAGCGCTTATCTACCTGGGTGCAGCAGGATCTATGTTCATGCTGAATTTACTATATGGAATGGGAATCGCGTTTGGCTTACCAGTGCTGATTATGAAATTCCTGGCTAATTATTACTAACTGAAGAGGTACAATACATCTTCCTTCGTCAGCTTCTTGATAAAGCCGCTATCGTCAGCAATGATTTCCTTTACCAGTGATTTCTTACGCTCCTGTAGCTGAAGGATTTTTTCCTCTACGGTATCCTTACAGATCATGCGGTAAGCAAAGATGTTTTTCGTTTGCCCAATACGGTGCGTACGGTCTATCGCCTGTTGCTCTACAGCCGGGTTCCACCATGGGTCTACAATATATACATAGTCTGCCGCTGTGAGGTTCAGACCCACACCACCCGCTTTGAGCGAGATGAGGAATACACGGCATTCTTCATTGTTCTGGAAATTCTGGATCGCCCTTTCACGCTCGCTGGTACTGGTGCTACCATCAAAATACTCAAACTGTACTTTCATGTGCTGCAGCTTTTCCCTGATCAGGCCCAGCATGCCGAGGAACTGGGAGAAGATCAGCACCTTGTGGTTACTGATGTTCTCTGACATTTCGCGGGTCAGCTCATGCAGCTTCACGGAGTGATTTGGATACTGTTCTGCCTCATTGAGGATAGCAGGGGAGTCACAGATCTGGCGCAGTTTCATCAAACCTTGCAGAATGGTAAGCTGTGAACGCTCCATACCCTGATCTTCTATCACCCCCAGGATCTTGCTACGATAAGAGTTGCGGTATGCATCATAAATATGCCTTTGCTCCGCATCCATTTCACAGAAGATCACGGTCTCAATCTTCTCAGGCAGATCCTTTGCTACCTGCTCCTTAGTACGGCGCAGTATGAAAGGATAGATCAGTTTACGCAGGTGATCCTTGCGCTCTTCATCCTGGAACTTGTCAATCGGTGTGGCAAATTCATTGCGGAAGAAGTCTACACTACCCAGCATTCCCGGGTTCAGGAAGTTCATCTGGGCATATATATCAAAGGTGTTGTTCTGCATCGGGGTACCACTCAGCGCCAGCTTATTGCGGGTATTGAGCAGTTGTGCAGCCTTGGTCACCTTACTTTGCGGGTTCTTGATTGCCTGCGATTCATCCAGTACTACATAGTCCAACGCCAGTTTCATCAGCAATGTAATGTCACTGCGCAGGGTACCATATGTGGTGATCAGGATATCGAATTTTTGTAACGTTTCTGCATCCTTCAGCCGGGCAGGACCATGATGTATATGATATTTCATGGAAGGGGTAAACTTCCTGATTTCATTTTCCCAGTTGTAGATCAGCGTAGTAGGACATACTACCAGCGCCATGCACTTGTCGTCGTTTTTGTTCTTGTAGTGCTGTATAAAGGTCAGCGCCTGAATGGTCTTACCAAGACCCATGTCATCTGCCAGAATACCGCCCCACTTCACTTCGTCGAGATAGTTCAGCCACTGGAACCCGCTTTCCTGGTATGGACGGAGGGTCGCATGGAGGTTGTGAGGCAGGTCGATGTTGCGGATCTCGTCGAACTGCAACAGCTTTCTACGCTTGGATTCCAGCTCCATCAGGATCGCTTCGTCATCAATAAACTCATAGAGTTCATCTATCACGCTGAAGTTATACTTACTCAGTTTCAGCGCACCCTTATCTTTTTCTTCCCCGATCTTGAAGAGCAGGGAATATTTCTTCAGCCATTCTTCCGGCAGCAGACCCAAAGAGCCATCTGCCAGTTGTACGTAGTTCTGTTTGTTGTTCAGCGCGTGCTTGATATCGCGGATGCTTACTTTCTGATCACCATACAATACTTCGATCTGGGCATCGAACCAGTCGATGCCGGAGCTGATCTGTAAGTTGGTAACCGGCTTGTAGGCACTGAATTTAAAGTTCTTCAGGTTCTCAAACCCAAACACACGTACATTCATTTCCTTCAGGGCATCGAAGAAGAGGAAGAACCAGTTGTTCTTCAGCGCTTCTTTTGCTCTCAGGAAGAAGTAGTTGTTATTGGTAGGTGTGGAGAAGCTGGTATGCAGGGCAGACAGCTTTTCTACGAACTGCTGTTCCGCCTCTTTATTACGGTGAATGATCAGCACCTTGTTCCCTTCCTGCACGGTGATTTTCGAATCATCATTCCACTCCACTTCCTGCCCATGATAGGCGAATCCCGGCTGGATAATGAACGTTTCACCTACTTCACGCAGGAATACCCTGGCCTCAGGCACCACATCGTCTACTTCTGCCAGCAGGGTATGATCAAATTGTATATTATACTGTTTGCTCAGTGGCAACAGGTAATCTTTCAGATAAGTACCCCATTCACCAGCCGGAATGCGCAGGCGACCCTGTTCGCGGAACAGTTCTACATGCAGTGCATCCTGTGGATTTTCGAACAGGTACAATACACCATTTTTCAGAAACAGGATCGGGCAGTCCCATTCATTGTCCGATACACTCATCAGTTCCCCCTGTATAGATACATGGCAGGTGATATCAATGGCATCCTTGCCTGCATGTGTCTTGAAAATGGGTTGCAACCTTTCCCCTGCCAGCTGTACGACCTGGAGGTTCCTGGTTTTAAATGGCTGACGGTTGGTCAACAGGAACAATAAGCCATGAGCTGCTATCTGCGGAAACAATTTGGCAAGCTTGGGATGCAGGTATTCCAGCATCAGCTCCTTGGTTTCCGTAGGCAGGGCCGACTCGTTATTGTCGTGGGTGATGTTTTCCCATATGCCCGCAAAAGGGGAATTCTTGCTCAGGAACTTGCTCACTTCCGTACCCTGCACCTTACGGATAGGGGTGATCAGGTCGCGATCAGGTTCTTTATATTGGTAAAAATCAACGTACTTGGTCAGGTCCAGCCTATTCACCAGCGATACAAACGCATCCCCCTCATCATTCACTTCTCCGCTCACCAGGTCAATCCTGAAGAAAGGGTACAATGACTCGTTGGCATTGAATACAATACCCAGTCTGTGAGTGATCACAGCCGCAGTTTCAGTAGGAGGGGGCGGTGCTGGCAGACGGCCGGCATTCAGTCCATCTACTCTTTTGATACTCGGATCCAATACCCGCAGGAACGGTTTTCCTTCCATATAAGAGAAGGTGAATTTACCATTCAGATCATCGCTAAGAGAGTAACCATACAGCGCAAGCAGTTTGTTCTTCTCCTTATCCCAGTTACGCAAACTATCAAAGTAGTAAGCCCCCTGGGTATTCAGCAGGTTCAGGAACAGGGCGGTTTTATGCTTACAGATCGCATGTTCCGACTCATCACAGGTACAGCTGGTATCAAAAAAACGCTCCTCGTTCCGCTGCAGAATAACAGGGTATTCGGTACCGTTGTCTTTCACAATCGCCTCTACTTTCTCATCTTTTGCTGACTGAACTTTGATGGCTTTGCTCTGTTTGGCCAGTTTCTCCGCTTCCATGAACAGGTCATTGGAGGTAAGGAGCTTCAGGGCCTTTATATCAATCGACTTAATTTTCACCAGTGTATGCTGCTGGCTATATGAAATTCCAAAACTTTCAAACTGGTTCTTGTCCAGCATTTCCTGCAACTGGAACATGGCAGCAGCCTCATGGCGGCAAATGTCTCCCAGGTTGTAGGGACATTGACAGCGCACAGACATGTTGCTGGTCTCGTGATATTTGTTGATGGAAACGCGGTAGTAGTTAGCATGGGTATCGCTCTTCACCCGAAAGGTGGCCGATTTCAGGATAGGGTCTGCCTCAATCAATTCCACACCACCATTAGCAAATATGCGTTTCCCCCTGCGGATCACCTCATCGGTTCCGTTATTGTACACATATTTGAGCAACTGGGGTAGCGACATAGTATCAGTTTGCCTTATTTTATTCTGACCACTTGCGGGTTAAAAACTAAAATATTTAGCAGATGGCTAGAAGGCAATTCACAAAAGTACACAGAAAAATCGTAAAAAAGATGAGCGGGAGGGACGCAGTGAAGGGTCAGACAAGGTCCCTGCAGACAAACCCCTGAACAGAAGGGGGTTTCAATAAAATGAATAGCCCCCGGCAAGGAAAATCGCCGGGGACTTTAAGATTTATTTTACAATTACCAACTCTCCATTTTTATAAAGCGGAAGCACATTTGCCCCGTCGGGAGTCAGGCAATACTGAATGTCTTTTTGCAGACCAAACTTCGCCAGACGCTTGTAATGCGATGCCTGGGTCATCATTTCCTGGATATTATCCTTGTTGGAGGTATACAGCATTTCAGCAGCAAGGGCAGCATCATCATTAATAATGAAGTGCTCCTTAATGCGACTGATCACAGCACCGGCAAAGAGCGTGTCTTCCAGGTTCACCTTATCCTTCCAGGCAGCGCAACCCAGTATCACAGGGCGCTTTTGCGCAATCAGGTAATCGCACACCGCAGAGAGATTAGGGAAAGAACCCGTAATGATCTGTTCCGCATCCTTAGCCATATGCAACAGCTTGGTGCCATTGGTAGTAGTAAGCACCAGTGTTTTGCCCCCGATAAACCCGCGGGTGTATTCAAAAGGCGAATTACCATGCTCCAGACCTTCAGCTACCCGGCCGTCTCTTTCACCGGCAGTGATCGCCCCCAGTTCGGTACCTATACGGATACAATCCGGCACGGTGGCTACCGGTATTACCCTGGCAGCGCCATTGTACAGTGCTGTACAAATGGTGGATGTGGCTCTCAAAACATCGATAATCACTACAATACTACCTTTTATCTCATGCAGGTGCAGTAAAGCAGGCGATAAACATACTTCTAAAGATGGTAACTGTGTTTCTTCTTTGCTCATTATCAATCTAATATTACTCTCCATTTTTCGGTCTCCGCATAGTCCTTGATGACATCATTACGCATCTTCAGCAACTGCGTCATGTACCTGTTCAGATACAACTTCTCAAACCATCTGCCCAGACGCCCGTAAGGGGTGCCATATTCAAATACATCAATAGCTATCGTAGCATTTTCGATTTGCTTAAAATGATGTTCATGCTTCATATAGGTAAAGTCTCCGTTTACCATCTCGTCACAGAAATACTCTTTATGGCGCATCTCCGTAATGCGGGTGGTCAGCTGTCTGATTTTACCCAAATGTTTAGCTTGCCAGGTCACTGTTTCGTCAGCTTCAATCAGACCGTTTACACAGCCTTTTATCGCGTCTTCCTGCAGGTGCGACATACTGCGCTTGTGCAGGGTGATACTCCGGCTCAGGTCAAAAACCCTGTCCATTGGAGCACGAATTACAGTAGTTAGATGAATGGTAGGCATAGCGATATGGTTTTAAAAAGGTGTATTAGCTTAAGAACGGTACTTTCACCACCTTGGCTTTCAATAGCTTATCCCTTACAGCTACAAAGATCTCGGAATCCAGTGCGGCAAAAGGTGTTTGAACATAGCCCAGACCTACCGCTTTCTGCATAGAAGGCGATTGTGTACCAGAAGTAACGCGGCCTATGACCTGACCATTGGCATCCTTGATTTCATAGTCATGACGGGGAATGCCCTTGTCAACCATTTCAAAACCTACCAGTTTCTGTTTCAAACCGGCAACCTTTTGCGCTTCAAAGATACTACGTGCCGTAAATTCTTTTGTAAATTTCGTGATCCAGCCCAGACCAGCTTCAAGCGGAGAGGTGCTGTCGTCAATATCATTGCCATACAGACAGAAGCCCATTTCCAGTCGCAGGGTATCTCTTGCTCCCAGACCAATAGGTTTCAGACCTTTAGGACCACCCACCGCGAAGATGGCATCCCAGATCTTGTCTGCATTATCGTCTTTATCTTCAAAATAGATCTCAATACCACCAGCACCGGTATAACCTGTAGCACTGATGATCACATTGGATACACCTGCAAATTCACCTTTCGCGAAAGTGTAGTATTTCAGGTTTACCAGGTCTGTACTGGTCAGGGATTGCAGCATGCTCGCAGCATTAGGCCCCTGAATAGCCAGCAGACAGGTGCGGTCAGAAATATTCTGCATGTCCACACCCTTCGTATTGAATTTGCTGATCCAGTTCCAGTCTTTTTCGATGTTGCTGGCATTTACCACCAGCATATATACCTTATTTTCCTCGATGCAGTACACCAGGAGGTCATCCACAATACCACCTTCTTCATTAGGCAAACAGCTGTATTGTGCTTTCCCAGCCGTCAGTTTGGAGGCATCATTACTGGTTACCCGTTGAATCAGATCCAGCGCATGCTCCCCTTTTAACATGAACTCACCCATATGGCTGACGTCAAATACCCCGGCATTCGTACGCACGGCCTGATGCTCATCATTGATACCAGTGTAAGAGATAGGCATGTTATAACCTGCAAAGGCTGCCATCTTAGCGCCCAGCGCTATGTGTTTGTTTGTAAATGGTGTGTTCTTCATAATCTAATGATCGGTGCTTGTTTTGGGTATGCTTATAGTTTAGTTTTTGTTTAAGCCCCGCAAAAATAGGTTGATTTTCCAAATTCGGCGAAATTGGACCAATAATTGCCTTTTCCGTCACAATAGTTATGCTGCAGCGTCATAAATTTGAACCGGGAATCTAAACAACGTAAAGGATATGAATGTTATTATCCCGCGGTGTATGATTTGCTAACCAACAACTTAGATACCGGGTTATCTCTTGCTTGGAATGACTATCGTCTCTTGATCTCTTTAAAATATGCATACAACTGTGAAGCACTCCATTTGGCTGCTGGCGCTCGTGCTGCCTTCTGCGCAACTGACCGCCCAAAAGAAAGCCGACCGTAAGACTCTGGGAAACCTACAGACCCACATTAGCTACCTGGCCAGCGACAAATTGGAAGGACGCCTCACGGGCAGTCCCGGTGAACAATTGGCGGCTAGCTACATTTCAGCACAAATGAAACAAGCCGGCCTGACTCCCAAAGGAGACAATGGCTACCTCCAGACGTTCCCTGTCAATGAAGGCAAAACCATCGATCCTGCCAGCTCCCTGACAATTAATAACAACGCGCTCATACCCGTTGAACAGTACATTCCATTGCCTTTCAGCGCTCAAAAGCGTGCAAAAGGCGATGTAATGCCAGCGGTAAATGAACCGGATAATATCTGGTTGCTCAATGTAAAAGACATTGAATCTGATCCACATACTGATCCGCTGGAGATCTACCACCAGGCAGCTGCCGAAGCAGCAAAAGCCGGAGCAACCGGGGTTGTTTTCTACAATGGCCCTGAAACTGCTGCCGATGTACATAAATGGTTGTCAAAAGAAACCACCCCACTCACCATTCCGGTAATGTGGGTGACAGACGGCATCAGCAAAACCATGGAAAATGCTGAAGAAGTTCAGGTGAGTATGAACGTGGTCTTTGGCGCCAGTAAACGCACCGGCACCAATGTAATCGGTTTTTTGGACAATAAAGCACCTGCTACTATCATCATAGGTGCTCACTTTGACCACCTTGGCAAAGGAGAGGACCATAACTCCCTGGCCCCCAATGATAAATCTATTCACAATGGCGCCGATGACAATGCCAGCGGTACAGCAGCGCTGATTGAACTGGCCCGCTTACTGAAAGCTGCGCATTTCAATAAATACAACGTCCTGTTCACCGCCTTCTCCGGGGAAGAACTGGGCCTCTTTGGTTCCAAATATTTCGCAGATCATTCCCCTGTGGAGCTGGGATCGGTGGATTATATGATCAATATGGATATGATAGGCCGCCTGGATACATCCAAAGGTTTGCAGGTAGGAGGGGTAGGCACCTCTCCCGTATGGCCGGAGGTCGTAAAAGCAGCGGCGCCGGCAGGCATAAAACTGACTTTCGATTCTTCAGGCACAGGGCCTTCCGATCATACTTCTTTTTACCTGAAGAATATACCGGTGCTGTTTTTCTTCACCGGCTCCCATGCTGATTATCACAAACCTTCTGACGATGCGGACAGGATTAATTATAATGGTGAAGTGGTGGTGCTGAAGATGGTGTATGATATCGTGGAAAAAACGAATGGCATGACCAAACTGGCATTTACCAAAACGAAGGATAAGCAGATGGCTACCAGTACCCGTTTTTCCGTGACCCTGGGTATTATGCCCGATTATACCTGGCAGAAGAATGGGGTACATGTAGATGCGGTCACAGAGGGAAAAACCGCATACAAAGCGGGTTTAGCTGCGAATGACATCATTATTAAGCTGGGTAACCATACTGTCGCCAACCTCGAAGATTACATGCAGGCCCTCGCCAGCTTCAAAAAAGGCGACAAGACAACTGTATGGGTAAAAAGAGGTGCACAGGAAAAGAAATTCGATATCCAATTCTAAACAGACCACAGAAGACGCATACGCACGCACAAAAAACGCTTCTGCCATACGGCAAAAGCGTTTTTTGTGCTATTTTTTCTAAATCCGGTATCTTGCAGCTTCAATATCGTGATATGAAGCCTGTTTTGTTGATATTTACGGTAGCCACCATCTTCTTTTCGTGTAATCAGTCGCGTAACGATAACCGGGATGCCTCAGCTTACGACGTCGTGACCGAGAAAAGCTATGTGCTACGCAATGCCCAACCAGTGAGTAGTGACTCCCTTACCAATATCGTCTTACAGCGTCAGGAAGAAATGGCCCGCATACTGGAAAGACATGGGTTCAAAAAACACCTCGTCACCAAAGACAGCCTCCTCTTCCGCCGTGCAAACGGGTTGGAAGTTATGCTCGAACTACCGGCGCCTGAAGATGCCTGGCAGTCAAATACGATCATCGCATTTGACCCGCAGAAAAGCCCGCTGTTCATCAACCTGAAAAAAGATAGCACGCAGGTGACCAATTATATTAAATAACCCTCTTACATCATTTGGGACCTAGACAAGACATACGCCTTTGTGTTGATGCAGTTGTATTTGGTTACACTGCCAAAGGAAGCATTTCCGTATTGCTGATCAAACGGACAATAGACCCTTTTATTCATGACTGGGCACTACCCGGTGGCTTCGTACTGAATGGCGAAACACTGGAAGACGCCGTGACACGCGAACTGCTCACCGAAGCCGGTGTGCACATCAACTACCTGGAACAGCTGTATACCTTCGGCAGACCAGAACGCGATCCCCGTGGCAGGATTATTTCCATCGCCTTCTTCGGACTCGTCAATCCTACTAACTTCAAGCTGGCAGCCAGCTCAGATGCTGAAGACGCCCGCTGGTTCGATATAAAACACTTACCCGCATTGGCGTTTGACCACGGCGAGATCGTATCTACCGCTGTCAAAAGATTGCGTAACAAAATCCGGTACGAACCTATCGGCTTCGAATTGCTGGATAAGAAGTTTCCTATTTCTGACCTGGAAAAACTGTATGAAACTGTTCTGGACCGCCCTATAGACAGACGTAACTTCCAGAAGAAAATGAATCACTTTGGGATATTAATGGAACATAATGAAAAACTAAAACATCCCTCCGCAGGCAGACCCGCCAAGTTGTACAGTTTCAATGAAGAACGGTATTTTCAATTGAAGCAGGAAGGAATTATGTTCGAAATCTAATGGATCATAACTGACATTCTTTATATCCCCCTACCTGTCAAAAAGGAGGGGGATTTTTTATCATTGATAATCAATACGTAAACTATATTTGTGTACATTTCACCAAAAATATTTTGCGTATATAAAAGAACCCTTTTATATTTGTGTAGAAGTTACACAAAACACTGGTATATGACAACGCTAAAACCGACAGGAGTAATCATCGCCCGCTTTCAGACACCCAGCCTTCACGAAGGTCACCTGGAACTGATCCGGCAGGTAAAGCAAAAGCATAACCGCCTTATCATCGTACTCGGCGTAAGCCCGGTGAAAGGTAGCCGCAAGCATCCGCTGGATTATTATACCAGGGAGAGAATGATCAAACAACTCTTCTCCGATATCATCATCCTCCCGCTGAGCGATCAGGCCGATGATAAAGTATGGTCCTCCAAACTGGATGAATTGCTCTCGACTAACTTCCCCCACGAATCATTCGTGCTGTACGGCAGCCGGGATAGTTTCATCCCTTACTACGGTGGCCGATATCCAACCAATGACCTGCCTCCTGTAAAGGACTACAATGCTACCGCCCTGCGCGAAGCAGTGTCTGACAAAGTGTTTGATACTGAAGAATTCAGAGCCGGCATTATCTACAATACATACAATCAGTTTCCGAAAGTATATCCAACCGTAGATATCGCCGTATTCAGACACAATCGCACAGAATTGTTACTGGGTCGCAAACCTGCCGAACATGCCTGGCGCCTGCCCGGTGGTTTCACAGATCCTGAAGATCAAAACTTTGATGCCGCCGCCCGCCGCGAATTGCAGGAAGAATGTGGTCAACTGGAAACCAGCCCTATGCAATACGAACTCTCCATGCAGATGGACGACTGGCGCTACCGCTCCGAAGTAGACAAGATCATTACGACCTTATTCAGTACTGACCTGATATTCGGAGAACCCATTGCTGCCGACGATATCGCCGCCCTGCGCTGGGTACCGGTTAACAAGCTCAGTGAAATGATCGCTAACGGTGACATCCAACCTGTACACATCCCATTGCTGGAAAAACTCGCTGATAAATATTCTGCTAACGCCTAAATCAAAGAATCATGACAAAGGAAAACCTCATACTCTTAGCCGACGCCTATAAATACTCTCACCACAAACTGTACATACCCGGTACTGAATATATCTACTCCTACCTTGAAAGCCGGGGCGGCAAGTTCAACGAAACTGTATTCTACGGTCTCCAATATCTGCTCATGGAATACCTGCAAGGCGTAGTGATCACCAAAGAAAAAATTGACGAAGCAGAAATTGAATTGAATGAAGTATTTGGTCGCAACGATATATTCGATCGCACCAAATTTGAATATATCATCGAGCAACATGGCGGTCGCCTGCCAATAAGAATCAAAGCCGTTCCGGAAGGTACCGTCACCGCTACACACAATGTACTGATGACTATCGAAAACACCGATCCAAATTGCTTCTGGCTCACCAACTTCCTCGAAACACTGCTTATGCAGGTGTGGTACCCAAGTACCGTAGCTACCATGAGCCGTGAAATTAAAAAAGTCGTAAAGAAATATTACGATGAAACCGCCAGCCCCGCATCTTTCGCAGGCATCGACTTCGTGCTGAATGACTTCGGCTTTCGTGGCGCCAGCTCTGTAGAAAGCGCAGGATGGGGTGGTAGTGCACACCTGATCAACTTTGCAGGTAGCGATACCATCATCGGTTCTACATTTGCCAAAAGATATTACAATGCACCCACCGCTCCCGGCCTCTCTATTCCTGCTACAGAACACTCTATCATGACCTTGTTAGGTGAACCGGGAGAGAAGGAGATCTTCAAACATGTACTGGATAGTTTCCCAACCGGCACCATTGCCTGCGTATCTGATTCTTACAACATTATCAGAGCTTGTGAAGAATACTGGGGTACTGACTTGAAAGAACAGATCCTGCAAAGAGAAGGTACATTGGTGATCCGCCCTGATAGCGGCGATGCTGTTGCAACCCTGTTGAAAGTATTCGAAGTACTCACGGAAAAATTCGGCTACACGATCAATGAAAAAGGTTACAAAGTATTGCCTCCGCAGGTACGCGTTATCCAGGGTGATGGTATTAGCTATTCTTCTATCCCCACCATCTACGAAGCATTGAAAAATGCCGGTATCAGCGCCGAAAACCTGGTATTGGGTATGGGTGGAGCACTATTACAGAGAGTGAACAGAGATACGCAGGAATACGCTTTAAAATGCGCTTACGCAGTGGTAAATGGGAAAGGCATCAATGTACAGAAAAACCCATTGGAACTGGATGCAAACGGTAACACCCGTGTCTCTTTCAAGAAATCCAAATCCGGCAAACAGGTATTAGTGAAAAAAGATGGCGCCTTTGTCACCATCCCCGAAAGTGAATCTGCCGGCCTTAAAGATGAATTGGTTACCGTGTTTGAAAATGGAGAAATAAAAACTTCATATACATTTAACGATATCAAGACCAGAGCACAGATCTGACCTTTCATCTATTGTTTGTCTCTTCATACGGCCTGCGGCAATTCCTGAAATGCCCGCCGCAGGCCTCGTCCTTAGCAAAAAGAAACGCTTCTATACAGAGCTGGTACAACATCGCACCTAAGCCGGCTTTACAAATAGTTATACTCCAGCATGGAGGCGTTACTGCAAAAAAAGCCGGCTGTTGACCTTCTTAACACCCTCTCTCTTGCCTGTGTAAGAGGGAGGGTGTCTTGTGTAAATACTCACTGTTTTGTAATTTCCCACCATGTTTTTACTAATTCCGGGTAGACATCACCTATTGTCAGACTTTCAGTTCAAGTACCTGCACAGATTATTGCAGAACCAACTGGAAGGAGAGCAGGATGTTCAGGGCCAGGCTATGCCAGCTTCCGCTATCACAGCGGTTATATTTGCCGTTACTTCCGCCAATCACCTGGGTACAAAGCGTAACCCGGTTCCTTTCTATCTCCGCTCCATGATCATCCAGGAGTTTTCCAGTTATCTGGATATCCCTGTGTTTGTATATGGAATAGACGATGTGGGCGAGATCAATGACTTCGCAGGCTATACACTCAAGAGTATCCGTCATAGCAGCGAAGGTTTGCACCAGCTCACGCCTGAAAATACCGTGGTCATTTGCAGTACACCGGTAAAGGATATGTACACTTCCCTTGGTTACAAAGTATTGCCTGCGGAACTGGATATCACCACCGGCAACCTGGAACATCCATTGCCGTGGGACATTGTTCGCCTCATTGCCCAATCTCCGGACTGGCAAAAGGATAGAACAGTATTGGATCTCATCCATCCCGCTTCGTTCAAGATCTGGAAGCAGTACAAGATAGGGGAGAAGGTACAGCACATTCTCAAAGACCCCATCATTGGGGCAGATGGCGACCTCACCGCTACCCGCGATTACAATGCCTATGTAAAACAAATGGACGATATCGCCGCCCTGAAATACCAGGAGACAGCGCCCTATATACAACCCGGCAACATCGGTGATATTGGCTGTGCAGCCGGCTCATGGATCAAAATGGGCTGCGAGGATGATCGCCTCCATGAATGTGATTTCTATGGTATCGAAGTGTCCCGTCATCTCTTTGAAATATGCTACCAGCGTAAACACAATGGCGATTTCGCAAATCCATCCGTCTTCTTCTCCCAGAAGAATGCGGTGACCAGTCTTGTCTTTGATGCGAGTAGTATGAACACCATTCATACCTCTTCGCTCACCCACGAAATTGCCTCTTATGGCAGTGAGCAGGACCTGCGTGATTTCATCGCCAACCGTTACCAGGAGCTGGCTCCCGGTGGTGTATGGATCAACAGGGATGTGGTAGGACCTGAGAACAAAGACGAGGTCGTGTTACTCTGGCTGGATCATACAGATGGTGAAAACAAACTTCCTGCACAAGGTATCACCGACAATCAGGAACTGGCTGCTGCATTGGAGAAACTCTCTACCCGTGCTAAGTTCATTCGCTTTGCCCAGGATTTCCGCCACCAGGAAGATTATAAACTGGCTTATGAATGGGTCACCATCGGTGGGCAAACCTATTGCCGCCTGCGTATGCAGGATGCCTGTGAATTCCTCTTTACAAAAGATTATACTGATAACTGGCTGAGTGAAATGCACGAAACCTTCTGTTTCTGGAGTTTTGCTGACTGGCAAAAAGAGCTGGAAACTGCCGGCTTCCGGGTAGATAGATTGTCTAAGCCATACAGGAATGAATGGATTGTAGAAAACAGGCTGGAAGGGAAAACAAAACTCTTCAGGCAGGAAGAAGATCAGTTACAGGAGATACCGTTCCCTGTATCACATATGCTCCTCTTAGCAAGAAAGTAATTTAAGCCGGCCGCAGGCCATCAGCAAGCCTCCGCGAAAAAATCGCTTTCGCCGAAGGTAAAAGCATTTTTGGCGTTCAAACAAAAAGGCCGGAGTAAGATTACTCCGGCCACTTCTTAAACCTACAACTGTTACACTGTGTTTGTAACGTATCTTAAATATCTTTTTTCTAATTCAATGAAGCCTCCTCAATCTCTGCTGCATAAGGTGCCACCAGTCTTTGTCTGATCAGTCGCTTTGCAGAAGGCTTATTCCATCCAAACCTGTCCATAAAACCATCCACAATCTTGTACACCACAGGTACCACAATCAATGTCAGGAACATAGAACTGATCAGCCCACCAATGATCACCCACGCCAAACCATTCTTCGTCGCAGATACACCACCCGTTGCCAACGCAATCGGCAACATACCAATCACCATCGCAATCGTCGTCATCAGGATCGGACGCAGACGCGCATTGTTCGCATGAATCAGCGCCTCATTCGTAGACTGACCCTGCTCTTTCATCTGGTTCGTAAAGTCCACAAGGATAATCGCGTTCTTCGCCACCAGGCCAATCAACATAATCATACCCAGGATGGTAAAAATGTTCAGCGTATTATTCGTCAGCGCCAGTGCCAGCAAGGCACCAATAATCGCCAGCGGAATAGAGAACAACACCACGAAAGGATAAATATAGTTGTCATACAGCGCCACCATGATCAGGTATACCATCACAATAGAGATCAGCAATGCTGCACCCATCGTACCAAATGAATCTCCCTGATTCTCTGCATCACCCGCCCACAGGTAACTTACACCCACCGGTTTGCGCAGTGGCTCAATCTTTTTGGCAAATTCTGCCTGCACCGTACCTGATGGCACACCAATCACCTGAGATTTTACAGATACAGATGTATTCTTATCCCTTCTTTCCAGCTGACTTGGACCAGAACCTTCAGAAACGGTAGCGAACTGTGATAATTTGACCAGCTGGCCTTTGTTATTTACAAACTGAATATTTGATACATCCGTCAGATTCTTTCTATCAAAATCATCAAAGCGGATATTGATATCATACTCATAATCCCCTTGTCTGAACTTAATCTTACTATCATCAGCAGTACCACTAAAAGCGGTCTGCATAGTCCCCCCCACATTTTCCAGTGTCAATCCCAGCGCAGACATCTTATCACGATCCACCGCTACGTTGATTTCCGGGTTACCTTCTTCTACAGAGAGCTTTACATCACTGGTACCATCTATTTTCTTCAACACTGCCATCGCCTCTTTTGCAAACACCATGGCACTATCCAGTTCGGAACCCATTACCACCAGTTCAATCGGTGCGGATTCCGCAGTACCCAGGATACTCACATCCATGGTTTTTACTTTTACACCTGGCAGTATCTTACGTAACTCAACTTTCATTTGCGCCGCATAGATATCTGCACTTACCGCGCGCTCTTTAGCATCTACCATCATCACCGTGATCTCTGATTTATAAGCGGTAGACTGCGAAGTACCAAAACCATCCTCACTCGTCTGACCTACTGTCGTAATCAAACGGGTTACTTCTTTCTGTTTGGAGAGTAAAGCTTCCGCCTTGCGGGTAGCCTGATTACTCTGTTCTACAGATGCATCTTTTGGCATCTCCAACACTACGATAAACTGTCCGCGGTCACCTTTCGGGATAAATTCACCTCCGATATAACCATTCACTACCAGGCTGAAAGAAGCTACCAGCAATACAATCGCTGCCAGAATCGTCCAGCGCTTATGGTTCAGCGCCCATTTCAATATACCAGTCATCCACTCTGTAAAGGATGTCAGCTGACGCTCAAACCACAGAATGAATTTCTCAAACCAGTTCTTACCTGTGATGTGTTCCAGCTTACCAAAGCGGGAAGATAACAGCGGCACGATCATGAAAGAAGACAATAAGCTCAACATGGTAGAGATCATCACCACCACACAGAACTGACGCACAATCTGCGATACCATTTCATTCGTCAGAGAGATCGGCAGGAATACTACCACGATTACCAGGGTAATGGAAGTAACGGTAAAACCGATTTCTTTCACCCCGTCAAAAGCCGCTCTTACCCTGTTTTTACCCATCTCCATGTGACGGTAAATATTCTCCAACACCACGATCGCATCATCCACCAGGATACCTACCACCAGCGATAAACCCAGCAGTGACATCAGGTTCAGAGAGAACCCCATCAGCTTCATTCCAATGAAGGTCGCTACCAATGATGCAGGTATAGAGATCATTACGAAGATCGCACTACGAATACTGTGCAGGAACAACAGCATCACCGCAGCCACCAGCAGGATCGCAATAATCAGGTCATGAATCACTGAGTCAGCAGATTCCAGCGTAAAGTCGGAAGAGTCATTCGCAATAAATATCTTCAGGTGAAAAGATGCATAATCATGCTCAATCTCTGCAATCGCTTTCTTCATTTCCTCACTCACTGTTACAGCATTCGCATCCGATTGTTTCTGCACCATCAATGCAATCGCGCTTGTACCATCTACACGGGCTATGCGGTCTACATCTTTCTGTGCATCCTGCACATCAGCAATATCTTTCAGTCTGATCTGTGTACCATCATCGCTTGTGCTGAGTACCAGGTTACGCAACTGATCTACATCTTTATATTTACCAGCCAGACGGATCAGGATCTGCTGATCGAGTGTCTTTACCTTACCGGTAGGGAAGTCGAGGTTCGCATTCGTTACTACAGAACGTACTGTATTGATAGACATTTTATAAGCTTCCAGCTTATGAGGGTCTACATTGATCTGTATCTCTCTTTCCTGACCACCGATCACTGAAACCTGGGCCACACCACCCAAACGGGACAGCAATGGCTGGATCTTTTTATCTACCAGGTCATAAAACTGCTTGCTATCCATATCAGCAGTAGCAGACAACGTCATGATAGGTAAGTCATCCAGGGAGAACTTAGTAAGTGATGGTGTTTTGGCATCAGTAGGCAGATCAGACAGTACGGCGTTTACTTTACGCTGTGCATCCTGCAGGGCAATATCTACATTCGCATCATTACTCAACTGTACACTTACAGTAGATAAGCTTTCGTTGGATTTGGAAATGATCTTTTTGATCTTCTCCATAGAAGCCACCGCATCCTCAATCTTCTTGGTGATAGTGCTTTCCACCTCTTTAGGCGAAGCACCGGGATATACGGTAGCAATAGTTACCACCGGTTGACTAAACTTAGGCAACAACTCGTAGTTGAGTGACTGATAACTCATCACCCCCAGCAAAGTAAGGATGGTGAATACCACGACTACGATAGTAGGCCGCTTGATGGATATTTCTGTAATCTTCATTATTTTCTTTTTTTACCCGGAATGTCCTGATTATCCTTTCGCCTGTTGTTGCACAGTTACCTTAGCTCCATCTGTCAGGTTGATCTGACCGGCAGTGATCACCGTTTCTCCTTCATTCAGTCCTTCCCTTATTTCTACTCTGTCACCGAAAATGCGGCCTGCTACTACTTTACGCAGTTTAGCAGTATTGTTATCAAATACATAAACCTGGTTGCTGTTTACACCACCTACAAAAGAGGTGCGTGGAACCAGGATCATAGGCGCAGCATTTTTGATATCGAAATGAGCGGTACCAAACATACCGGCACGCAGTTGCTTGCCGCTGATGTTAGTTACTTCCATTTCTACAGGGTAGTTCAGGGTATTATCACCTTTGGCAGCGATGAAAGTGATTTTACCTTCATAGCTTACTTCAGGAAATACGTTGGTCGTTACATTTACTTTATCGCCTTCTTTCAGGGTTACTACCTGTATTTCCGGTACGGATACAGCGAGTTTCAAACGGCTTACATCCACGATGTCGAACAGTTTGTTGCCAGGAGAGAGGTACGCACCCTGTTCTACATATTTCTTATTGATAATACCGGATATCGGCGCTTTGATATAGGTATCGCTCACACGACGGGTAGCAGCGGTGTAGCGGGTTTGTGCCAGTTCATACTGAAGGGTGGCATCGTCCACTTGTTTCTTTGTCACACCACCTGTTTTAAAGGCAGCTTCATATCTTTCTTTATCCACACGCAGTTGTTCAAGATTTACTTTGGCTGATTGCAGATCAGTACCCAGGATCTCACCATCTACATAGGCGATCACCTGACCTTGTTTTACCACGCTACCTTCGTCTACCAGCAGTTTGGTAATACGGCCGGAAGTCTCCGCCAGGTAGTCCAGTTCACGTACTGGTTCAAAGTTTCCGTTTGCGAGGAAACCCTGTGAAAAATCTTCTTTACTCACCTTTTCAGTCAGAACTGGTATCTCACCGGCGTTGCTCTTTTTTACAAATTCAGTTTTGGCTTCGTTGGCTTTTTTATTGGCACCTAGTTTCCACATGATCAATACCACAGCGGCGATGGTCACTAAGCTCCAGATAATAATTTTTTTCATAAAGGTCCAGTATACAGTTTTAAAGAAGGTAATTGTGTTAGTTCAACAGGGATTTAAGATTCCCATTGGATTTGATAATGTCCAGTTCAGCCAGTTTATATTGCAACAATGCTTCGTTGTAATTATTCTGTGCTTCTGTGAGCGAAGTTTCTGAATCCAGCAGGTCAGTCAGGCTGGCCAGTCCCAGGTTGTAGTTATTCTGGGTGGAGGTATACACCTCATTGGCCAGTTCTACGTTTTCCTTTTGTGCATGGATGGTGCTCAGGTTGTTCTGGGCCTGCAGTTTGGCATTTTCAAACTGTGTGTTCAGTGCCAGTGCTGTTTCTTCTTTCTGCTTGCTCAGTTCTTTCAGTGTCACATTTGCCTGGCTTACTCTTGAGCGACGTGCAAAACCGTCGAAGATAGGCACCTTCAGTGTCAGGCTTACAGAAGCCATATCGTACCAGCTGGAAGTAGAGCCACCTGATTTGGATTTAAGAAAATCGAACTTATCGCTGATACCATTGTAAGAGTAGTTACCACCCAGCTGCAGGGTAGGGTAGAACTGTGCTATGTACGCTTTCTTCTGATAGGTTTGCAGTTCTTCCTGCTTGCTCAGCAGTTTATATTCAATCCTGTTGTCCATTGCCACGCCTCCGAAATCGGCGGCATCCGCTGTTTTGCTTTCGATCTCTTTGAAAGAGGTTGCCGGCAGTTCCAGCGCTGTACTCATGGACATACCCATCTGCATTTTCAGCTGATTGGCCTGGATCAGGAATTGGTTTTGCGCATTGATGCGCTGTGTTTTATAGTTAGTAAGGTTTACACGCATTCTGTCCAGGTCTATTTTGCGGGCGAGGCCATTTTCAACCTGTGTAGCAGTAGTGTTTACCAGTTTTTGCAGTTTGTCAATATTTGCATCCAGTACATTGGTTTTTTCACGGCTTACCAGTGCTGCATAGTAAAGACTGGTTACGTTGTAGATCACAGTCTCTTCACTCTGCGCGGTTTGCATACGGTAGTATTCTTCACCTGCTTTTGCGGCTTTGAGACCAGTAAATACAGACTGGTTGTATACTTCCTGTGTTACAGAGCCGGAAGCTGTGAGGTTGTGCGTCACACCTGCGGTAAGCAGTACGGTTTTGCCTGGTTCCCCGACAAATTCACCGGGAATAGCTAATATCTGTTTCTTGATATTGTTAGTATAACTTCCGTTGGCATTGACTTGCGGCAGTGCCTGACCTCTTACTTCACTGGTCTTGAACCTCCCCATATCTTCTTCAAGCCTGGTGCGGGCCAGGGCCTGATTGTTGGCGAGGGCATATTTCAGGCAGTCCTGTAAAGTCAATGCGGATTGTGCATAGGAAGCCCTGATCCCCGCCAGGAGGACAAGTGTAAACATGATCTTTTTCATCCGTATGTTTCTTTGAATTACTTTTTAGTTGGCGGATTCGGTTTTAATGAGTGATGCCGGTGGTAGATTCTTCGTGTATATGTAAGTACTGTGCTGCCAGTTTTCTTCCTTCAAGGGTAGCTACTCCCAGAATAAAATGTTTCGTTAGTTGTTCCATTACTTCATGCATGTCGAACTGCATGACCGGGTATTGTTCAGGATCGAATACGGTTTCGAGCTGTAGTTGCCTCATACGGCTGATGATGTTCATATTCAGATCGCTTCTGTACACCCCTTCTTCAATGCCACGCTGTAAATTCTCATTAATACCATGCAGTACACAATCCTTCTTAAATTCTTCGATTCGCTTCCAGATAGCCGGATGATATTTCTGTATTTCGTACAGCATGACGGGGTTGATTGTTTTGCCCATCATCTCCATATATTCCAGCTCTTTGATCAGCTCTTCAATGGCATTGGCGGAGTTTTGGCGAAAGTCCTTGAAATGCTCGATGTGACTGTCAAGTACGAATTTCATGCCTACCAGCACCAGGTCTTCCTTGTCTTCAAAATGCTCGTATACCGTCTTTTTGGATACGCCGCTTTCTTTTGAAATGTCAAACATCGTTACGCTCTTGATGCCGTACAACCGGAACATCCTCAGCGCTGTTTCCAGTATCCTTTCTTTTACGCCCATGTTAACCTCGTTACTTTATGCCTTTAACAAAAATCTCGGTGAGTAACCGCTGTTTATCTATTACCTTTTCTACTTCTTCTGGTTCTATTTCCAATTTAGGATTGAAGCAATCCAATGCCGAAAAGCGCAATCCTTCTATAGCCTGACTATATAAGGTGGCCATTTCGCTGGTATTTTTGATCTTAAAGTCACCTGCTGCCACACCTTTTTCCATCACCCGGGTCATCATGGCCAGTTCTCTTTCCTTCATGATCGTCATGGCACGGATGGTCTCTGCACTATTATCATTCAGGATCTTGAACATTTCCAGGCGGCAGTACCTGAGTACAAACTGTCGTTTTATTTCGAGGAGGTTCGTAAGTATGCTGGCCGCAGGCAGATCTTTATCTGCTTCTGCTTCCTGCTCTGATATAAAGAACTCTCCGATCCTTTCGAGCACGGCAAAGTGCAGACTCTTTTTATCGGAAAAATAATAATATAAGGAAGCCTTTGAACAATGCAGATCGTCCGCAATCTCATTCATGGTAGTCTTGGAAGCAGTGTAATTAGAGAATCTCTTTAACGCTGCATCCACGATCTTATCCCGCATTTCGTCCTTGGTTTCTGCGATCATTAACTTTTTGACTTTTTTAGTTTCGAAGTCAAAAGTAGAAAAGTTTAATCAAATAGAGAAGAAAAGACGTCATTTAACAATTTATTAACTTTTTGAACTAAAAAGTCAAAAAGTTAGAATAGGATCAATTTAAATGTATTTCAATGAGTTATAAGTATCATTATATATAATTGGTCGGGGACGACTGTTTACCAGTAGAATTTCAGGTTTAGCAGACACATTTCGACTATACATCTCAAAAAATGAAATTTATGCGCTATAGGCATTCCTTTTGCCTTTATATCAGCAAATACAATCTATATGAAAAAGTTTATTTTCCTTTTTGTAGCAGTGATCGGATTCACTGTAGCCACTCAAGCCCAGGTAAATGTTTCTGTCAATATTGGCGCACAGCCAGCATGGGGTCCTACCGGTTATGACCACGTAGATTATTATTATCTGCCAGATATTGATTGTTATTATGACGTAACAAACAAGGTATATGTATATCCTAATGGCAATAGCTGGGTAAGAGCGAAACAACTGCCTGCTAAGTACCGTAACGTTGACTTGTACAATGCGCACAAGGTAGTGATCAATGGTGAAAAAAGACCTTATCAGAATGCTACCAAATACCGTCAGGAATATGGTGGATACAAGGGTAAACATGATCAGAGTCCTATCCGTGACAGCAAGGAAGAAAAATATTACGAAAGCAAGGGTCATCCTCAGCACTCACAGTGGCAGAAGGATCATCAGAACAACGGTAAGAAAGGTAACAATAGAAACAACAGAGACAACAGAGACGATCGTCAGGGTCCTGACCGTCACTAATTATTCGAAGGAAGGTCTTTTATCCCCCCTCAAAAAAAATAGCTTCCGCCAGTGGCGGAAGCTATTTTTTTATAAAAAGAAAGGCCGTCCCACTGAGTGCAGGACGGCCTTCTATATTGTAATGCTTGCCATACAAATATCTTCTGACAGCTTAGCTCAGTTTTTCGAGCGCCGCTTTCAGAGTAGCCAGCATAGCTGGGATTTCTTCTTTTACGCAGGTACCTACGCTCAGGCGATACCATGGTGATTGCTTGCTTGCACCGAATGCATAGAAAGGAACAAGACCCAGTTTCGCCTCGTTCAGCAGGTAAGAAGTTACAGCTGCCTGGTCTTCCAGTACGGTACCATCAGCAGTTTTCTTGCCTTTCAGATCGATTTTCAGGGTCAGGTAGATAGCAGCCTGAGGAGCAATTGCTTCTACAGAGTGACCTGCTTTTTTCAGTGCATCGAAACCTTCATAGATCTTTTCGAGTCTTTCTTCAACTTCAGCTTTGAAGCTTTTCAGGTAAGTGTTTACTTCTCCTTTACGACGCAGGTAGCGGGCAGCAGCATGTTGTTCTGCCATAGGGCTCCATGCACCTACGTGAGACAGGATGGCTTTCATCTTGCCTATTACATGTGCAGGACCCAGTGCCCAACCAACTCTAACACCGGTAGCAGCAAAAGCCTTACTCATACCATCGATGAAGATAGTGTAATCTCTCAGTTCAGGACGCAGACCAACAGGGGTGTGGTGGTGAGTCTGACCGAAAGTGAGCACCCAGTACATCTGATCGAACAGTACATACAATGGTTTCTCGTCAGCGCCACGGCTCTTGTTTTCAGCAATTACCAGGTCGCAGATCTCTTCCAGCTGTTGCTTGCCAAAAGCGGTACCGGTTGGGTTCTGCGGAGAGCAGAGCGCCAGCAGGGTAGCACCTTTCAGCAGCGGTTTCAGCTCAGCTGCAGTCGGCATGAAGTCGTTTTCTGGTTTAGTTTCCAGCACTACGTGTTCAGCCTCCAGGAAGTGGGTATAATGGTTGTTGTTCCAGGATGGAGTAGCATAAACTACCTTCTCACCCCGGTCCAGGATTGTTCTGAAAGTGGCATAAATGATAGGACGACCTCCACATGAAATCACGATCTCTTTGGTCGGATCGTAGGTCAGCTGCTCATGTTCGGCAATGAACTCACTTACCGCCTTTCTCAGTTCCAGGATACCATCTGCTGGTGGGTAGTTGGTTAATCCTTCCTTGTAGGCAGCAATGATCTCTTGCTCAAACTCAGCCGGAATAGGGAATACTTTGGGGTCAAAATCCCCAATCGTAAAATTGTAGATTTTCTCACCCTTGGCCTGCTTCTCCTTTATCTCACCGGCCAGCTTAATAATTTCAGACCCGATCAACGTTTCGGCTAAATGAGACAGTTTCATAACCCAAAAGATTTTTTAGTGTTTAATAGATTTTTTGCGCCCGCAAAGCTAACGGATATGCAACTCATTTAAAACAAATGGCGGATTTTTTTACAACATTCCAAATTTGAACGTTTATTTTTAAATTAATTCAATAAATACGCCTTTTTATGGCATATTATCTAACATAACATTTTGTTATAATGTAGCTTAGTTTATAGGAGAGTACACATTGACATAGGTCTTTTCCACATACCCATGCAGGTTTCATGTGGAAAAAAGCTATAGAATGCCTGATTCTAACGCTGTTCGTAGATTGACAATTCTTTCTATCTTTGTTTGCTCAGGTTGTATAACCTCACCGCCTTTACAGCGGGAATTCCTTAGTAAGTATAATAACAACATATCAACATGAAGTTTATCGTTTCTTCCTCTACTTTGTTAAAACAATTACAGCAGATCAGCGGGGTTATCAACTCCAACACGGTATTGCCTATATTGGAGGATTTCCTTTTCATCATTGACAGGAACGAACTAACAGTAGTGGCTACAGACCTGGAGACTGTTATGAAAGTGAAGCTGGAGGTAGAAGCCAAGGAAGCCGGCCGCATCTGTATTCCGGCCAAAATCCTGATGGACTCCCTGAAAAATCTGCCTGATCAGCCACTGACTTTCAACATCGACCTGAACTCCTACGCGGTTGAAATCACATCCGACAACGGTAAGTACAAGGTGATGGGTGAAAATCCGGAAAACTTCCCGAAAGAACCGGCAGCAGATGATACCACTTCCTTTACAGTAACCTCTACCGCACTGGTAACAGCGATCAACAAGACCCTGTTTGCCGTAAGTAACGACGACCTGCGCCCGGCAATGACAGGCGTGTTCTTCGAACTCACGCCAACCAGCCTCACTTTTGTAGCGACCGATGCGCACCGCCTGGTGAAATATGTTAGAACTGGTCTGGTATGCCCTAAAACAGAGACTTTCATCGTGCCTAAGAAGCCGTTGAACCTGCTGAAATCAGCCCTGCCTGACAATGATAGCGAAATCAAGATTGCTTATAGCCAGAATCACTTCTTTGTAACACACGATGGTGCACAAATGATCTGCCGTCTGATCGATGCCCGTTTCCCTGATTACAAGGTGGTAATTCCAAAGGATAATCCTTATCGCCTTACCCTGGTAAAGAGCGATTTCCAGAACGCCCTGAAACGTGTAAGCGTATTTGCAAACAAGAGCACCAACCAGGTAGCCCTGAGCATTACTGGTAGCGAACTGCAACTCTCTGCACAGGACGTGGATTTCTCTTTCGAAGGTAATGAGCGTATGAACTGCTCCTACACCGGCGATGATATGCAGATTGCATTCAATGCAAAATTCCTAATCGAAATGCTGAATGCTGCAGAAGGTGATGAAATTACAATCGAACTGTCTACACCAACCAAAGCAGGTATCCTGAAACCTTCTGAAAAAGAAGAGAATGAGGATCTGCTGATGCTGGTAATGCCGCTGATGCTGAATAACTAATTCTTCATTACATTTCTTCGTCTTTTTGGGTGCGGCATGCACGCCGCACCCAAAAAGACACTCGCAAAAAAGTCACTTCCGCCTTCGGCAGAAGTGACTTTTTTGCTTGATGAATAATTTTCTTTTAATACATAACCCAATCACCCACATAAGCCTGCCTAATTTATTGTCCCACAGCCACTTTCAGCCTTTTTATTCCCCAAATTTTCCGTAATTTAATACATCCATTGTCCCATAAATAAATTCCCGTATATGGAATCGTTCTTCAATAACATTCCTTCTTACTATCGCACCGCAATACTCGTTGGTGGCCTGGTTCTCCTTTGGGTCTTCGAAGGCGCCTTCCCCAGATTGTATTTCAAATCGAACCGCTACCGCCACGCCGGCACAAACCTCTTTTTCACCCTTACCACTGCCGTCGTAAACTTCGCCCTCGCCTTCCTCATCGTAAAAGCATGCACATTTACGGCCAATAACCATTTTGGCCTTCTTTACCTTGTACCGCTACCTAACTGGCTCCATGCCATGCTCGCCATCCTTATGATGGACCTGATCGGGGCCTACCTAGTTCACCTGATCCAGCACAAAGTAGCCTGGATGTGGCACTTTCATAAGATCCACCACATCGACACCGCTGTAGATGCCACCACCGCCCTCCGGCACCACCCCATAGAAAGCATCTTCCGCGTCATCGCTCTCTTCGTCGCTGTCATCACCATGGGTATCCCCATCTGGATGGTATTCCTGTACCAAACCATCTCTGCATTCATGTCCCAGTTCAACCATGCTAATATCCACCTCCCTAAATGGCTGGATAATGCCCTGAGCTGGATCATCGTATCGCCAGACATGCATAAGGTACACCACAGCCATTTCCAACCGGAAACGGACACTAATTACGCTAATATTTTTTCAATTTGGGACCGCCTCTTTGGCACGTTTAAGAAGGTAAATGATACCACTTCTCTGAAGTATGGCCTGGATGAATACCAGGACGAAAGGTATCAGCAGATAGGGGCACTACTCAAAGCACCATTTGACAAACCTTTAAATCAATAAATATATGCAACAGCACACCACTTCGTCCACGTCCACTAAAGTTGCCTGCTACATTTCCCTGTTCGCAGGCGTGTCTTCCGCTGTGTATGCATTCGTGGCAAGAAACCCTGAAACAGGTCTTGTCTTTGCTATTGCAGCCATCATCATGGGTGGACTCTCAGATATAAAAGCCCGTAAGAATATTGATGATATGCAGGTCGCTACCGCCGGTATATTCATGGCCGTTGTTGCCCTCGCTGTTACCTTATGGCAAATGTATAGCTGATTCACTCCGGAGGGAGAGGCGTGAACTTACTTACGTGACTTCACTTTTTCCCCTCCAGTTTCTTTCCTGTATTTTTCCAGGTATCCCTCTGCGGCATTCACAGGAAACAATACCAGTGAAGTATCCGTAAGGTCTCTGATAATTACAGTATCTATGGTTCTTGTACTATCCGATGATTTCACTCCTTCTGCATGATTCCACAGTAACAATGTATCATGTTGTAACTCCCATTTTTCATACACCAGCGAGTACATATTGATCGCAATCGCTTTCCTGTTTTTCTTCAATTCCATACCCTGCCACTCATTGTCCTTTCCCGTTACAGGCTGCAACCACTTCCCAATCAGCTTTACCGTGTCGATTACGATGGTATCAGCGGATACGGTCACAGTTGAGTCTTCTACAACCGAAGGCACTGTATCCATTGCAGGCGCATATACCGGGGTATCTACAACAGCCTCCTCTTTCTCAGGCTTACGCGAGTGATGACAGGCAAATGAAAAGATGGTGATAAAACTCACCAACAGCAAGCTATTTTTCATACGCTCAAAGATATGGACTTTTTCCCCTACCTTTATGCTTCACTTTAGGGGTGTTTTCCAGGCCACCATACCCGGAAAGCTGAGATGAGACCCTCAGTACCTGACGCAGCTCATACTGCCGTAGGGAAAAGTACTTGATACAGCTTCTTTTGCTGTAGATATAAGTAACCTGAATCCTCACATCTTCTACCATCCTTAAAGTTTATTGTTTCACCTTAATTCATGTATTCATGGAAGTGACTGTAAACAATAAACTTTATGCGGTGCAGCAGGGAATAACCATCGCTGCACTCTTACAGTTTATTCAACTACCATCCGACAAAGGACTGGCCGTGGCTATCAACAGGGAGGTGATCCCTAAACCCGCATGGCCGCAACACATCTTGCAAACCGCAGATAGTATTACCATCATCCGCGCTACACAGGGAGGTTAATTTTTTCATTTAATTATTTGTGCACTGCAGGGCATCCCCTCGCAGCAGGACTTCTCATTTCTTCACCCATCTTATTTGTTGTATGAAAATCGAAAACATTTCACGCAATCCACTACCCGCATCCAGGAAAATCTACATTAACGGCGTTGCTATGAGAGAGATAACGCTAACACCTACCCGACTGTATGGTAGTAAAGGAGAAACCACTCCTAATGAACCACTCATTGTATACGATACCAGTGGCCCTTACACCGATCCGGCTATTGAGATTGATGTACGCAAAGGTCTGCCAAAACTGCGCGCCGCATGGGCGCCGCAAAAAAACGCCACACAGCTGCATTATGCCCGCAAAGGGATCATCACGCCCGAAATGGAATACATCGCTATCCGCGAAAATCAAGGTGCCGCACAACAACATATCACACCTGAATTCATCAGACAGGAAGTTGCCGCAGGCAGAGCTATTATCCCTGCCAATATCAATCATACAGAGTGCGAACCAATGATTATTGGCCGTAATTTTTTGGTGAAGATCAATGCCAATATCGGCAACTCCGCCGTAACTTCCAGCATTGAAGAAGAAGTGGAAAAAGCAGTGTGGGCCTGCCGCTGGGGCGCCGATACCATCATGGATCTCAGCACCGGCAAAAACATTCATGAAACACGTGAATGGATCCTGCGCAACTCACCTGTACCTATCGGCACTGTACCCATTTACCAGGCATTGGAAAAAGTAAATGGTAAAGCTGAAGACCTTACCTGGGAGATATATCGTGATACCATTATCGAACAGGCAGAACAGGGCGTAGACTATTTCACCATCCATGCCGGCGTACTACTCCGCTACATCCCACTCACCGCCAATCGTATGACGGGCATCGTTTCCCGCGGGGGCTCTATCATGGCCAAATGGTGCCTGGCACACCACCAGGAAAACTTTCTCTACACCCACTTCGAAGAGATCTGCGAAATCATGAAAATCTATGACGTCTCTTTCTCATTAGGTGATGGCTTACGTCCCGGTAGTATTGCAGATGCCAACGATGCCGCGCAGTTCGCTGAACTGGAAACCCTGGGCGAACTCACTAAAATCGCCTGGAAACACGATGTACAGGTCATGATCGAAGGCCCCGGCCATGTACCCATGCACCTGATCAAAGAGAACATGGATAAGCAGCTGGAACATTGTCACGAAGCACCTTTCTATACACTTGGCCCATTGACCACTGATATCGCTCCCGGTTATGATCATATCACTTCTGCCATCGGCGCGGCCATGATCGGTTGGTTTGGTACGGCTATGCTCTGTTACGTCACGCCTAAGGAACACCTGGGCCTACCCAACAAAGAAGATGTACGACAAGGTGTAATTACCTATAAGATCGCCGCACATGCTGCCGATCTTGCCAAAGGTCATCCGGGAGCACAACACAGGGACAATGCACTCAGCAAAGCCCGCTTTGAATTCCGCTGGGAAGATCAGTTTAATCTTGCGCTTGACCCTGACACAGCCCGTTCTTATCATGACGAAACCCTGCCTGCAGAAGGGGCCAAGGTGGCTCACTTCTGTTCTATGTGCGGACCACACTTCTGCTCTATGAAAATATCGCAGGAAATAAGGGAAGCCGGCATGGCAGAGAAATCAACAGAATTCCGCGAACAAGGCAGCACTATTTATTCATAGAAGGAGCTGGCCACAAGCCACTCCCGCTCCTCACCGGAACACTATTTATTCATAATCTGACTGTTATACAATCGCGGTACAGTTTTGGGATCATTTTTAATCAAACTCCAATACTTTGATACAGATCATCACACATACTGGCAAGATCAATCACGAACCTACACGCTGGTTACAATTGTTGCAGGCAGGCGCTGATAGTATACTGGTACGTAAACCAGGCTGGCAGGAGGCTGATTACGAGATGTTGTTGCTCGAAGCTAATCCATCCTGCTACCCTCACCTCATCATAGCTGATCATCCTGATTTATGTGAGCGCTATGGTCTGTTAGGGATACATTTTGGGGAGGCCATCAGGGGATCTGTCTCGCAGGAAAAACTGCTTAGATTCCAGCAGTTGGGTTGCATACTCAGCACCAGTATCCATAGTGTGATGACCCTACCGGTAGTGAGTAATATCTGGAACCAGGTGCTCCTAAGCCCGGTGTTTGATAGTATTTCCAAAACTGGATATAAAGCCGCGTTTGACACCAACTTCCGGTTGGACAAAGATGGTTATGCAGGCAATGTACTAGCGTTGGGGGGCATTAATCAGCATACTGCTGACAAAGCCCGCCATATGCTATTTGATGGCATTGCCCTGCATGGCGCCATCTGGCAACATCCGGCACATGCAGTACGGAACTTTATCAGTATCCGGGATGCATGGTCAGGTAATCCATTCAGCTCATCATGATTTCTATTCAGTACATTTCACAGCAGACTGACAACTATTCACATCTTGACAATATCCGCATGGCTTGCGAAGCAGGCTGTAAATGGATACAATTGCGCATGAAGCATGCGAACGTTCCTACTATTACAGCAACAGCCGCGCTGGCGAAAGAAGTGTGTGATGCACATAATGCAACACTTATTATCAATGATCATCCTGACATTGCAGCATTAGTGGGTGCACACGGCACACACGTGGGGAAAGAAGATATGACGGTCGCCGCCGCACGTCGGATAGTTGGCCCACATAAGATAGTGGGTGGCACAGCCAATACCCTTGAAGACATCATGCGGCATATAGCAGATGGCGCCGATTATGTAGGCGTGGGACCTTATCGTTTTACGAAGACAAAGCAAAACCTGAGTCCGATTTTAGGACTGGAAGGTATTCGCAGTATCCTGTCTCAATTGTCGGTTCGCATACCAGTTATCGCCATTGGCGGTATTGAGCTGGAAGATGTTCCTGACCTGTTCAGTACAGGTATTCAGGGTATTGCTGTGAGCGGCCTTATTACACACGCGCCCGATAAGCGACAGTTATTATCTACACTTTATCAAACCATCACACATGCAGGCATTGAAAATAGCTGATCATACATTTACTTCCCGGTTGTTTACAGGCACGGGAAAGTTTGCTTCTCTACAATTAATGGAACAGGCACTGTTAGCAGCTGCTACACAATTGGTGACAGTGGCGCTTAAGAGAGTGGATATCCATGATGCAGGTGATGATATGCTTCGCCATTTGCAGGCTTTTAAGTTAATGCCTAACACCTCTGGTGTGCGTACGGCCCATGAAGCAGTATATGCTGCACAACTGGCCCGCGAAGCACTGGAAACAAACTGGGTCAAATTAGAAATACATCCTGATCCACGATACCTGATGCCGGATCCTATTGAGACATTAAAAGCCGCAGAAGAACTGGTAAAACTGGGGTTTGTGGTTTTGCCCTATGTGCATGCAGATCCAGTATTATGTAAGCGGTTAGAGCAGGTAGGGGTCGCGGCAGTCATGCCTTTAGGTGCTCCTATTGGTAGTAACAAAGGCTTACGCACGGCAGATTTCCTTGAAATCATCATTGAGCAGAGCAATATACCTGTTGTAGTTGATGCAGGTATTGGCAGTCCGTCCGATGCTGCGAAGGCAATGGAAATGGGTGCTGATGCCGTACTGGTCAATACTGCCATTGCAGTGGCAAAAAACCCGGTAGCAATGGCGCAGGCATTTGCAACGGCAGTCGTGGCGGGCAGACAGGCATATGAAGCTGGATTGGCCCCCCTGTATAAACAGGCGGTAGCTTCCAGCCCTCTTATTGGATTCTTAGATGAAGTATAAGTATGGCAGATTTTAAATCACTCTTTTCCCAATATGATTGGGAGCAGGTCAAAGCAGGCATCTATGCAAAAACAGCTGTAGATGTAGAACAGGCTTTGCATAGCAGCCGACGTACTATTGAAGATTTCAAAGCATTGATATCACCAGCGGCTACCCCTTATCTCGCAGATATGGCGGCTTTAAGTCAGCAGCTCACCAGGCAGCGGTTTGGCAATACGATGCAATTGTATATTCCGCTTTATCTGAGCAATGAGTGTCAGAACATCTGTACATATTGCGGGTTTAGCCTTGACAATAAGATTGCCCGCAAAACGCTGAACAGGAGAGAGGTGCTGTCAGAAGTAAAGGCAATTAAAGATATGGGATACGACCATGTATTACTGGTAACAGGCGAAGCGCAGCAAACAGTAGGGCTTGCCTATTTCAGGGAAATGCTTGAGCTGATCAGGCCTCACTTTGCCAATATCTCTATGGAAGTACAACCTATGGATCAGTCAGATTATGAAGCGCTGATTCCACTGGGCTTGCATAGTGTATTGGTCTACCAGGAAACTTACCATGAAGCGGATTATAAATTGCATCATCCCAAAGGACGGAAATCTAATTTCAACTATCGGCTTGATACACCTGATCGCCTGGGCAAAGCGGGTATTCACAAAATAGGATTGGGGGTATTAATTGGTTTGGAAGATTGGCGTACAGATAGTTTCTTCACTGCTTTGCATTTGCAATATTTAGAAAAAACTTATTGGCAAACCCGGTACAGTCTTTCATTTCCACGTCTACGCCCTTGTGCCGGCGGCCTGATGCCAAAGGCGGTCATGAATGACAGGGAACTGGTACAGTTGATCTGCGCTTATCGCTTATTATCACCAGAGGTAGAGTTAAGTCTTTCCACACGCGAGTCTCCGCGATTCAGAGATCATGTAATTCAATTGGGTATTACTACGATGAGTGCGGGGTCGCGTACAAACCCGGGAGGGTATACGATAGATGCAGATTCATTGGAACAATTTGAGATTTCGGATGAACGAAGCCCTTTTGAAATTGCTGCTATGCTGCAGGCAAATGGCTATGAGGCAGTTTGGAAAGATTGGGATAAAGCTTTTTAGAAACGCAATTCTAAGGCCATCGCAGGTGTTGCCCTCTGGCGCGAAACTGCTTCTGCCAAAGGCGGAAGTAGTTTCGCGCCAGAGGCTCTTTAATACAACAGTCCCGCCAGCTGACGGGACTGTTATTTTTACCTAAATCCATTACTGAAATTTGTTACTTATAAATATAAGTAGCCGCTTAATCTTTGAATTCAAATGTAAGTTGCCCATAATGAACAATAGCATTATGCGTCATTTTGAACAAAAAGAACAGCCAGGCTTATAATGAACAACATGTTCAGTGCACAACTTTTTCCAGATCCCGATACGTTCTTACAGTATCATGTGCACTCTTCAGCGCTCTGCGCTGATTCGCCACCAAATCCCGGATGCTGTATGGCATGGAGATACTAGACCCCAACACATCCTCATAAGTCCGCTGCGTGGCATCTTCCCCATACTCACATGCAGACAGGATTGAATGCCTGTCATGCCCTGAAAAAGTAGCTTTCACATCCATCCAGGTTCTGTACAGCTTACCATAAATAGTAGTATTGTGCGTAGGTTCTGAGCCACCATCCTGCAATATATTATTCAGTTGATCTATATATGTAATACTTTCTTCTTTCATTCTCTGGAACAGTGCTTTCAGATCGGCATCATCCGTCTGATCTATGGCTTTATGATATCCCTCTACTCTGTCATTATTGATCCGGATCAGATCATTCAGGGCTTCTATCAATTTCTCGTTCAATTGCATGATGGTAGTTTTAAAATGAATGAAGATTGTTGTGTTCTTTAATTTCAAAAATGTGACCAGCCTTTTCAGATACCATGGTTTATTACCTGGCCCGCAATGAATATACTTACTGCCGACGGAAAGCACTTATCAGTAGCGTACATTTTACCTCCCTCCGGGGAATATGTTCTACAAAGCCTTTTGGCCGCAAACGCAGTATGTATAGGGATTCCGGGGTGCTAAAACGGTTTACATCGCTATCAGAAGCACTTCTCAAAGCAGAGTTGCTTAACTGGCATAAATTTTCTATTCCTTAAGATAACCAAATCTTTTTGATATGAACGGCTTACTTTATTTAATCGCGATTATTCTGATCATCGGATGGGTTTTGGGCGTGTTTGTTTACTCCGCAGGTAGTTTGATTCACACTTTGCTGGTATTAGCAATTATTGCTATCCTTGTAAATATAATACGCGGTAGAGCTGTTTAAAACAGACTACCTCAGAATTAGAAATTTCATGTTGCAGCCGACTGTAAGAAGGTAATCCTTCTTGAGTCGGCTGTAACATGTTATATATATTCAATTCGTCTAAAAACAGCATCGGTAATGGTTTTTCAGAAAAATAAAACCAGATGGAAATCATGCTCGTATATCTTATCGTTACACTTGTGAAGAATTACCCAAAAATCGACCATGTTAAGTTGTAGCTAGTCATGTAATGTTTGTTTCATTCTCTAATTTTTAAAACTCCTTTATTATGTTCACACGGAAAACCCACTCCGTAACCAGTAATGGTAACGAGGATGGCTTTGCCATGCCTAATGTACATCGCCGTACATTTCTCAAATATGCAGGTATGAGTGCTGCTATACTCTCTGCAGGCTCTGTATTAAGCAGTTGTAGTGATGATGATACTAATGATGGTACTGGTGTTAGCCTCGGTAGTGGGGATGTCGCCGTATTGAATTATGCATTCGCACTCGAACAGCTGGAAGCAGCATTTTATACACAGGTAATACTTACACCGTATAGCGGCATCAGCGACTCAGAAATGACACTGCTGACCGATATCCGCAATCACGAAATTGCACACCGTGAATTCTTCCGTAAAGCACTCAGTACAGGGGCTATCCAGGATTTACAGGTCGATTTCAGCACCATCGATTTTACCAGCAGAGATAAAGTACTTGCAGCAGCACAAACGTTCGAAGACCTGGGTGTAGCAGCATACAATGGCGCCGGTAAATACATTACTACGCCTGCTTACCTGGCACTGGCCGGAAAAATTGTATCTGTAGAAGCGCGTCATGCGGCTTATATCCGCGATCTGGTAAGTAATGGTACCTTCTCTTCCAATGCTGATAGTAATGGTCTGGATGGGGCTACAACACCTACTGATGTATTCGCCGCCGCCAGTGTATATATCAAAACCCAGATCAATACCAACACACTTCCAAAATAACTTTAAATTCTACACTCATGGACCTGCAAAATATCTTTTCTGAAATAGAGAAAAAAGATCCTGAAATTTATGACAGGCTGGATTCCCGCAGAAATGTGATGAAGCAGTTTGGCCGTGTGATGGCTTTGACAGCCGTACCTTTTGCACTCGGCAGCATGTTGAAAAAAGCGTATGGTCGTACGCCATCTGATGTACTGGCAGTGCTGAACTTTGCCCTCACACTGGAATACCTGGAAGCAGCTTTCTATGCCGAGGCAATCACACATACTTCCTTATTCCCCACCGCCGCATCGCTGAATGCATTTACGACTATCGGTACACATGAAAATGCGCATGTTGCTTTTCTGAAAAGTGCCATTACCAGTTCAAGTGGTACACCTGTTGATAAACCAACCTTCGACTTTACTGCGGGTGGTACTTTCAGCGATGTATTTACTAACTATGCAACACTGCTGGGCGTAGCACAGGCATTTGAAGATACCGGTGTAAGAGCCTACAAAGGACAGGCAGCTACACTGATGGAAAATCCGACAGTGCTCACAGCAGCATTGCAGATTCACTCTATCGAAGCAAGGCATGCTGCGCATATCCGTTCTATGCGCCGTGCATCTACCGGGAATACTAAAATAAAACCATGGATCATGGGTAAGTATACCGATATCGCCGCTACACAACCTGTATACAATGGTGAAGAAAATGAGGTACAGGCAAACATCACTATTACCGGCATTACTTCACTGGTAACACAGGATGCTGCAACGGAATCATTTGATGAACCGCTTACGAAAGATGAGGTATTAGCGATTGCGAATCTCTTTATCGTTCAGTAATCCTTTTCGCTGGCCGAAGGCCGAAAAAATTTTTTTGAAAAAGCTTTTGCCAAAGGCAAAGGCTTTTTTCTTAAAGGGCTTTACCTTTGCTGCTATGAGAAAATATCTTTTGTTTAGCCTGCTCTTAGCAGCCTGCAGCACCTCCCGTCAACCTGTGAATACTTTGGATGTATCTCAACTCCACCTGCTACACAAGCACATTATTCCTTACAATACAACCTTCAACGGTACGACAATAGGAGGCCTCTCAGGTATCGATTACGACAGCGCCCGCAATGTATATTACCTCATCTGCGATGACCGTTCTGAACACGAAGCAGCCCGTTACTATACCGCACAGGTACCGGTAAACGATGATAAGGTGACCTTCACCGCTGTAAATACCCTCCCGATGCGCGACGGCCATCCTTTTCCCGCTACAAAAAACCTCGCACCAGATCCGGAAGCCATGCGCTACAACCCACACGCTGATCACCTCATCTGGAGCAGTGAAGGAGAGCGCATCGTGAACGCCAAAGACACCATACTAAAAGATCCGGCTATATACGAACTCTCCCGCGACGGGCATTTTCCCGATACCTTCCCCATCCCTGCACAAATGCATATGCAGGCTACCAACAATGGTCCCCGCAAAAACGGTACTTTCGAAGGATTGGGTTTCACCCCCGATGGTAAATACATGTTCGTCAGTGTCGAAGAACCCCGTTATGAAGATGGTCCCCGTGCAGGGCTAAAAGACACCACTGCCTGGATCCGCATTATCAAATACAATCTGCAAACCAGGCAACCCATTGCTCAGTTTGCCTACAAACTGGCACCTATTGCAGCAGCACCTGTACCTGCCGATGGTTTTGCCATCAATGGTATTCCTGATATCCTGGTGCTTTCAGAAAACCAGTTGCTCATCATGGAGCGCTCTTTTTCTACCGGGGTAAAGAATTGTACCATCCGGCTCTACAAGGCAGACCTTTCTCATGCCACAGATGTATCGGCTATTCAATCTTTGCAGACAGATACGCACTTTACACCTGTAGTGAAAAAACCTTTGTTCAATTTTGAAAGTCTGAATACCTATGTGGATAATGTGGAAGGAATGACCCTTGGCCCTCTACTGCCAAATGGCCACAGAAGCCTTATATGTGTGGCAGACAATAATTTCTCAGACAAAGAAGAAACTCAATTCTACATCTTCGAAATCAAATAACAATAGTATTTTATCAATGAGTGGTATCATCTGGTTGTATAGTTGGAGATCCAATCATTGTCAGCTATATTAGAGAATCATTCTACATCTTGAATGTATAATCTATGCCAATTTTTAGGCTATCCGTGAAAACCCTATATTCCATTTGACGCAGTCAGAATAATAGGTTCCCCACTCGTTACAAGCACAGTATGCTCATGCTGGGCCACAAAACTGCCATCTTTGGTCACCAGTGTCCAGCCATCCCCCAATGTTTCAGCATAGTTAGCCCCGGTAGAGATAAAGGTCTCGATCGCAACCACAGAATTGCTGCGGAAACGGGTTCTGTTGAACCGGTCATAGAAGTTAGGGATCTCTCTAGGCGCTTCGTGCAGACTTCTGCCTATACCGTGCCCCACCAGGTTCCTGATTACCCTGTATCCTTTTTCTCTGGCGGCATCTTCCACAATACGGCCAATGTGGGAGAGGCGTACACCATCGCTGATATTGCTGATAGCTTTGTGCAGGATTTCGATAGAGGCATTGACAAGACGGGCATGGTGGTGAATATCTTCGCCTAAAATGAAGGAACCGCCATTGTCAGCATAGTATCCCGCCAGTTCTGCGGACACATCCACATTTACCAGGTCGCCGGGTTGTAAAATTCTCTTTGCAGAAGGGATACCGTGGGCAACTTCATTGTTCACGCTGATGCAGGTAAACCCAGGAAATCCGTAAGTGATTTTTGGTGCTGATCTGGCGCCCATTTGTTGTAATAAGGCGCCCCCATACTCATCCAGTTCTTTCGTAGACATGCCGGGTGCGGCATATTGACGCATCTGCTGCAACACTTTGCCAACTACTTCACTGATGGCCTGCATGCCGGTTAGTTCTGTTGTGGATGTAATGGACATAATTTCTCCTTTTTTGCTGAAAATGGATTTGGTGAATGGGCTTCCCCTTAAGGAAATTATTTCCTGAAAATGAGGCGTATACCTGCTGGCAAATCGCTTTTTTTTCAGAAAAACCCCTGCTGATTTCCACTTTCAGGAATGTATTAAATCAGTTTTTCAAGGCAGGCTATGATGCTGGCATGGATGTCTGCAATGGTACGCATCTCGTTTGCCCCATTATAGCATACTATTTTGGTAATGGCAGGGTCTGTATCTGCCAGGATTTCGTATTCTTTTTTCACCGCGAGCTGGAGGGAGAAGTCCTTTTCATGGATATCTTCCTTACCATTCAGGTAGCTGCGGTCTTCATTTTTCATTCTTTTGGTCAGAGCCTGCTCGGTGTGGGAGAAAGGCACATCCAGGTAAATGGAGAGGTCTGGCTGGGGAATACGGTTGTATTCATATTCAAACATGTTGATCCAGTCCCGCAATTCCTGTTTTTCCGCATCAGTATTCAGTTTAGCACACTGAAAGGCGATATTGGACAATACATACCTGTCAACCAGCACAGTATAGCCATCAGCCAGCCATTCGTTGATAGTGCTGGCAAAGTCTTTTCTGTCTTCTGCAAAAATAAGGGCCACCAATTGTGGGTGTACATTTTTCACATCGCCGAACTCACCGCGCAGGAATTTAGCTACCAGGTCGCCAAATACGCCTCCGTTCTGACTTCTTGGGAAGTGTACGAAGCGGGTTTCTATACCCTGCTGGTGGTAATAATTGGTCAATAAGTCAATCTGGGTCGATTTTCCTGCCCCATCTAATCCTTCGATGGCTATAAATCTGCTCTTCTGCATTGATCTGGTTTAGGGGGTAAAGATATTACATCCGGTTCAGGTTTGTGAATCCGGGTTGAGTTGGATATCCGGTTCAGAGGTAGCATATCCTGCACATGAACATATAGGTGACCCGGTGGTAACTCATAGATAAGCCGTAGATAACCCGCCTCTATATAGATGCGGGTTATCTACGGCTTATGGGCGGCTTATAGGCGGGTTATAGACGGGTTATCTCCGGGAGAGACCTATGGATGATACTTATAGACGAAGGTGTTATTTGCTATATAGGCTTTAACATAACCTTAAGGGAGTTAAACATTATTTTTAATGTCTATAATCCAGTGACTTTATGCCCTACATTGAAAAAGAAATTATCCACTTATTTGACTATACCATACATCCTTCATCCAGTGAGCGGTTGTATCAGATCTTTTCGGTACCCCGATTGTCGTTTTCTGCGACTTTGGAGCGGCAGCAGTTATTACAGGCATTTTTGTTTTACTGGGAGCGGATACAGGGTTTTACCTATCATAAGGCAGACTTGCAGGAGGTGTATCAGTTCACTACCTATGTCGAGCAGCCGGAGAGTACTATTGGTCAATATTTTGGGAAGGACAGGTACCAGTTGCAGGGGAGGTGTTTACAAACGATCCGGTTGCTTCGTAATATTTATGGGAAATACCTGCTTCCATTGCATGGCATACCATTGCTGGAAGATTTTGCCGGGTCGGCCAAGGAACTGTATGAAACATTGGAGATTGATAAACTCCCCAAAGAACTGACCTTTCAGCAGACATTTTCTTTTGCCCGCAAACTGGTGGCATGCAGGGAGAGGAACCTGACAGCCAGGTTCTGGGATTCGCTGTTTGAATATGAGGCATGGTGGTCACTGGCCATGGGTACGATTAAGTACGGATTTACTATTCCTTCCTTTTCTGCAGATAATTTTGTGATAGAGGAGTTCTGGCACCCTATGGTAACAAATCCGGTCAAAAACAACCTGCAAACGACGAGTAATATGATTGTATTGACAGGGCCGAATATGTCGGGAAAATCGACGACTTTAAAGGCGATAGGGCTGTGTGTATCTTTGGCACATATCGGGTTGGCAGTGCCGGCGGAGAATTGTAGGATACCGTTTTATGACCAGGTGTTAGTGGCGATCAATGTGACGGATGATCTGAAGAATGGATTTAGTCATTTTATGCAGGAGATCGTGCACCTTAAAAATACGGCCATACAGGCGAAGGCGGGGCAGCGGTGCTTTGCCATATTTGATGAGATATTCAGGGGTACGAATATAGATGATGCGATGGAGGTGACGTTTACTACCATTAAAGGGTTGAGTCAGTTCAGGCAATGTCATTTTATTATTTCGACACATTTGTACCAGTTGCAGGGCTTATTACCTTCGGAATTATACGAACCGTATCAGTTACGAGCAGGCATACAGGATGGGGTACCAGTGAATAGTTATCGACTGGATAGGGGTTGGTCTGACCTGAAGTTCGGCAGACTTATTTTTGAGAAAGAAGGGTTGAGTCAGTTGCTGGAATAGCGGGTTGGTTCAACAGAAGAGCCCTGGCCCACAGCAATTTTTGGGAGGCTCATTTTTTGCTCAACAGCCACTAATTTGGATGACCATTTTTGCTCAATAGCCACTAATTTGGATGACCATTTTTGGATGCTTAATTACCAATTCTCTTTGCAGCAATTTTGCGGTAAGCTTTTAGATATTTGTTTAATCTGGCTATGTCTTTTTCAGTTACTTCCGGGATGCGTTTTATATCCATATTATCCGTGAGATCGTTCATTTTTACAGCGCAGGATAATGGATTTTGTAAGGTACGATCTACAAAATGATCATAGTCTTCATCTTCTGATAGTTTAGTAACCCCTTTTAATGCTTCCAGTAGTTTTGGCGGCAGCCCTTCAGCAGCGAGCTTTTCAAAAGTCCAGTCTGTATCTTCGACTACATCGTGGAGTGCGCCTACAATTTTTTCTTCTACTGTAATACCCATGTTCATGACTCTTAATACATGTCCGATATAAGGGGCTCCGTACTTATCTTTCTGACCGTGATGGGCTGCAACGGCGATTTCAATAGCTCTTTCCAATGTCATTGTAAAACGGTTTTTCAATCGCTTCAAGTTAGTGCAATTTGCTTAATAAATAATTTACGATCAGCAGGGAAAGTACATTCATTCCAGTAGCCTATCTATAAGCATGTAACCATTGTTGCCAGTCAGGAGCATTGCCTGTCAATTGTAAAAACAACCCGCCTGTAATACATACGCCTAATGCAATAGATATTTGTTGAAAAGTAACGTATGTACCAGCAGCTGTACCCGCCAGTGATATTTGCTTTAATGCTAATAGTAGGCAGAAAATCGGCTATGGCCTCGTTTCCGGAACACCCGTTTTTTTCTTTAACTGTGATGTAGATAACCGGAAAAGCGCTTGATCTCCTTTTGCCCGGATTATCGCAAAGCCTTTATCATCAACACCTCTTTCATATAATATTCCTGATAATTGTCGCTCTGTTTGACTTAACTTTTCCCTTGCTTTCACTCTTTCAAATTCCAGCAATCTTTGTTCAATTATTTCTGCTCTTCGTGTTTGGACAGCAAAATAAGTCTGTGCAAAGGCAACTTCCGGCTTTCTGGAATCTCCATTTTGTGCTCTCAAGTAGCAGGCATAGCGTATAAGCATAATATCTGTATTTCCTGTTGAGCTCCTTTTCCTGCCTCGATCACCTTCCTGACGTCGGGAAAGTGATCCTCTATTTTCCCACCAGCATTACTTTGTGCAAATCCTGTGCAAATGAAAAAAGGCTTTTAGCAATTCAGCTAAAAGCCTTTACCATCTTGTGCTCCCAACAGGGCATGATCCTGTGGCCCCCTGACTATGAGTCAGGTGCTATGGTAAAAAAACAGGAAGCCTATTTATTAGACCTCCTATTTAATTTGTCACTTTAATAATGATATCTACATTGTAAGATAAGAATAGCATCATCCAATACTTTATACACTAACCGATGCTCTTGATCTATTCTTCGAGACCAGCAACCCGTTAAATTTTCCTTGAGTGCTTCTGGTTTTCCCAAACCTTCAAATGGCTGACGCATTGTATCTTTTATCAGCTCATTAATTTTCTTGAGGATCTTCTTATCTGTCTTTTGCCAATACAAATAATCCTCCCACCCGTTTTGGTCCCAACTTAATTTCATTAATCGTCGATTAATTCATGTTCTTCATTAATACCATTATTTGTTCTTTCAATCGCCTCCATTAAACGAGTTCTGTTTTTCTCTGACTTCATAAGGTGTAATGTTTCCAAAATGGAATTATATTCTTCCAAAGAAATAATTACAACACTTTTATCTCCGCCTCTGGGCACAATAAGCGTATCATGGTTTTCTGTTACATTATCCAAATGCGCTTTTAGTTGTTGCCTAAACTCGCTATAGTTTACAACTTGCATAAACACGTTATTTTAAAATATGTCTGAGCATAAAAAATGCTCAGAATGAAAAAAGTATCGCAAATACGTACTTAAATCCGTACAAAAGTACGAAATAACTTTGAGATGAACAAGTAAAAAACAAAAAGCCTCCGGCGCATTGCCGAAGGCTTTTTGTTTGTGCTCCCAACAGGGCATGATCCTGTGACCCCCTGATTATGAGTCAGGTGCTCTAACCAACTGAGCTATAGGAGCTGTTCTTTTCAGAACGAAATTATATATGTAAACTTTCTCGGGTCCCTTTGCGGGACGGCGAAATTACTTAAAATTTATTCAATTTTCCCAAACCCCAGGTAAAAATTTTTATTCTACCTCCTCTACCTCTATATAGAAATTCTCTTCATCTATCTCGAAGTCCGCTGCTGCCTGATTACGAAGGGTCAGTGTTTTCCATTCAGTAGTAGGGTATATAAATTCATGGTTTTTAATTTTCACCGGCATCCGGAAATAGGGAACATCAGCCACCCAGCGATAACGGACCATGAGGGTGGTCCCTTTTTCGGAGAGGGAATATTCTAAACGGGGAACCCGGGTGTAATGAAGGTATTGATTGAATAAATAGTGGTAATCGTTTCCTGTGAAGTCGCAGATAAACTGTTCCAACTCATCAGCAGATAGGGTCTGATAGCGAAAATGTTGTTGGATAGCTAATAGTAAGCGATTCCAGCAGGAAGGGTCATTGATCACATTCTGTAAGGTGAACAATAGCAGACTTCCTTTTGTGTACATGTCGCTAATGTCATAGAAGATATTATTCACATTGTATACGCCGGTGACCGGTCGTTTGTTTTGTACCTGTTCCCGCTGGTCGTTTAGAAACTGGCGGGCAGCGGCTTCGCCATCGCGGCAACCGATGTAGATGCTTTCTGCATAGGTGGCGAAGGCTTCATGGATCCACATGTCTGCCATATCCTTACAACTAATGTTGTTTCCCCACCACTCATGGGCCGATTCATGCCAGACCACAGCCGCGAATTCGGGATGTGGGTCGTTGGGGATCCGACCTACACAGACACCGCTTTGGTGTTCCATGGGATAAAGGCTTTCTACTAAAGTAAAGCTGTCTCTGGGAAAGGGGTAGGGGCCGAAATGCTGCGAATAACAAGATAACATGGCGGGAACTTCTTTGAAGTATACTTTTGCCTGTTCCAGGTGGTAAGGCATGACATAATAGTTCACTCCCTGATCCCTGTAATGGGTATATCTTCCAATACTGAAGGTTACATTGTAATTATTAATAGGGTAACTAACAGCCCATTCGTACCTGGTTTTGTGATCAGAAAGAGGAATTTGGCGTTGTAACCGCCCATTGGAGACTTCGGAAAAACCGGAAGGGACGGTGATCCAGATCTCCATACTATCCGGTTCATCTGATAAATGATCCTTGCAGGGCCACCATAAGCTAGCCCCTGAACCCTGACAAACAACTTGTGCCCACGGATTGCCCAGGTCATCTTTGTCCCATAAGACGCCGCCGTTCATACTGATGCTTTTGTCCGGGACCTGAGGGATGCCTTCATAATAGATGGTGATTTCTTCTATTGAGCCGACAGGTTGCATGCCTGGAAATTTTACAAAGACAGCATTTGCATCGCGGGTGAAGGTCAAAGACTGGTTTTTGAACAGGATTTCGTTGATTTTCATATTTGCATATAAGTCGATCTGCATTTGATCGAAGGGAGATATGACTTTAAAGCGGATCTTATTGTTCCCACTGATGCGCCGGCGATCCAGGTCTATATCCGCATCCAGGTGGTAGAAAGTGACGTCATAGCAGGAGCGGAGTGGGGACAACATTCCCCTGAGTGTATCGGCCCGGGTAAAATGCTGGTGAGGAGCGGAAAGACCAGTAACTTGCTTTAGAGACAAAGACCTACTTTTTACCGACAGAAAAAAATCCGCCCGCCAGGCTACATCTTTTAAATGTCTCTTATTACTATTAATCACCGTCTCCCAATGCCGCCTTACATCCTGCAAATAATATTTCCCATTTTCCTGCTGATAAGTCACAATCATCCTAATCTGCTCAAAATCCATGGATGCTCTCATAATTTTTGACATTAAGGTATACCGGATCCCTCCTCTGCCATGCTTATTTACATGCCTGATCCCCGCCGGACTAGCCACTAACTCACACCTCACCAGCGCCAGACTGGCCGTATCAATAAATAACCGCCCACTCACCAACCCGTTCTTATTATTATTCTTAGGTACCACTGCTATTATTAGCTGGCGCCCACACAAGGTGTCTACATAATAATTATAGTATCGGAAGGAATTGGGGTTTAAAATAGCGTATCTGGTATTCGCATATTTAATAAGGTCTTCATGCAAGGCACCGGCTGGGGCATTGGAAATATTACTTATCCAGTTATAAAACTGAAAGTCAGGGTTGGAAAACATCTTTTTCCGGCCCACCTTCGTCACTTTCCACTGATCCCCCTTTATTTCCAGTTCGGATTCATTATAGTTGAGCGTATCACCCGCCAACCGGATATCTTCCTTATAAAAGGCCCTCATTGTCACCAGGCTGGTGTCATAGTTATTCGGAATAGCAGCGATCATTCTTTTGACTATCTCCAACCCCTGACCGGGGTGAACAGCGACCTCCCTGAGGTGAACTACCTGGGCAAAAAGTGAAGTGGGGAATAACAGGAGAAATAACCCTTTCAATAACCGGTGAAACAAATACTTCATGGCCTCTTTTTCCTGTAAAACAACAGGAATCTCCGCCACCAGTCTACTCAAATCCGGATTTGATCATTCATTTTGATGTATTCTTTAGGGCTCATCCCCATCCTATTTTTAAAAGCCCGCTGGAAAGTAGGAAGGGAATTAAACCCACAATCCAGGGCGAGGCCCATAATAGTAAGATGCTCAAACGACGGATCTGATACCTTTTCTTTGAACGCTTCTATGCGGTAATTATTGACAAACTCATTGAAGCTTTTATTCAAATGCTGGTTTAAAACCGCCGAAATAGTTTTGGCCGGGAGGCCGGTATGCTTAGACAATAAAGCAAGATTCAGGGAAGGATTTAAAAACAATTGGTCCTCTTCCATTGCCTTTTTCAGGAGAGGCACAGCTGTATCGATCAATTGAGACTGCAATGGGGCAGGGGTGGCCTTCACCTCCCGCACTGACATCAGCAATCCTTTTATGCCTAAAAAGTACACCAATACCACCATCGGAATATACACAGGGTACCAATCTACCGCATTCAACACATAATCAGTCAGTTGTGGAATGATATAGGGAATCAGATACAGTAGCCAGACTGCCTGAAACCCCATGAACGCCCCTGTAAACTGCTTCATCCACTGCAACCGGTCCTTATGCAGGTTGAACCTTTCCAGATAACGATAGGAAAGAAACAGGTAAATAGTGATCGACAACCAGCGGGGAATATCCGAATACACATTATAAGTATCAATAAAGAGCGCCCATGGGCGATTATTGTTCACAATTACCCCGGAAACTACCCCTACTACATAGATCACTGCCGTTACCTGGGGAACCACATCCACCACCACCGGCCAGAAATGCCGGCGATACCGCTGCGTAACCCGGAAATCCGGGTCGGTCACTGATCTGACATAGAAATACAAAAATGGTCCGATGGGCATAATGATGATCAGGGGTACAAAATTTAACATAAACCCAATCGGGATAGGTAACGAGGATAAATTACCCAGGTACATATTCAGACAAGCCAGGGTAATACACAGGATCAATCCCCCCAGCCACTGATTGGCGTACTTATTTTTAGAAGAATAGAAGAGTAATCCGCACATAATGAACCCTTGCAGGGTTCCCAGCAACATCAATGTATTGAACGCAAAGTGCATGGAATCAGGTTAAACAACCTGAAAATAAATAATTTTTTCCGCCGCAGACATTATAATTTGCAACTGCACAGCAATAGCATTCTAAGTATGAAAGGCATAAAAAACATCATATTCGACCTCGGCGGCGTAATCTTAAATATTGATTATCAGGCGACAAACAAGGCCTTTACAGACCTGGGGGTAACAGATTTTCACAGCCTGTTCAGCCAGTTCAAAGGCAATAAATTGTTCGACGACCTGGAAACGGGTAAGGTAAGTAATGAAGAGTTTTTGACGGAAATGCAGAAACATACCCCGGCTGGCACAACCGAACAACAGATTATTGATGCCTGGAATGCCATGCTGCTGGACTTTCCGTTGCGCAGACTACAGATATTGCAGCAATTGAGACAACATTACAACTTGTATTTGTTGAGTAATACCAATGCCATTCACATGGCAGCATTCAATAAAATCCTGGAAGAGAGTAGGGGAATCCCATCTTTGGCTGCTTTTTTTGACAAAGCATACTATTCTCACCTGATTGGCTACCGCAAACCAGATAAGGAATCATACCAGCTGGTGTTAGATGAGAACGGGTTGAAACCTGAAGAGACCTTATTTATAGATGACACCCTTCCTAATATAGAAGGGGCTACAGCGGTTGGGGTGCAGACCATTCACTTGCTTGCACCCAGAACCATTACAGACATTTTCAAATAGAATTTACTTGACGTCCTCAAAATCGAGGTAATCACCCTTGTCTATTTTAGGTTTAGCCTGCTGCTGGCCGCTGAAGTTATTCGGCTGTTGCTGCTGATGATACTGTTGTTCCTGTTCATATTGCTGGCGCATACGGTCCTGGATGTCTCCCATCTGGCGGCGTACCTGCCTGGCTGTCTGGTACATTGGTAATACAAGATTGAATACGAACTTGTAAAGTATATAGCAGATAAATAATAGAAATATAATCTTGAACATAGTACAAATGTAGCCCATAATCCGTTTCAGGGGCTGAAAGAGGGGGGTATTTTAAGATTCCTTTAACAGGTGGAAATGGTCAAAAATTAGATTAATAGGGGGAAAATCTCTCTTCTACTCCTAAAAAATCTAAAAAAACAGCGCCAGCACCACCGGCGCTGTAAAATCTTAGTACATTTTTAATAGGCTTGCGGCTTCCATAGCAGCCCCCTTATTAAATTCCCAGGCCAGTTTGCGGTGGTTAACAGCATCTACAATTGTCCCAATCAGGCACAGTCCGCCTGTGAATAAGTACAAAATACCCATGCCAACCTGATTAAGTATGAAGCGATGTATACCCGATACGCATACCAAACCCAGCAGGCAGCAAATGAGCACCGTCTGCGGATCTTTGCGGCGGGATTGATACAGGGCAATAAACTTCCGTTTATTGTCCTCACTATAATCTTTGGTGAGTTCCTGTAACCACAGGATCTCTTCCTGGTCAACGCCAGGCAACATGGCAAAGGAAAAATCGGTCATGTATGATGGTTTTTAAGTCTCAACTGTGATCTTCCAAGCTGAAAAGTTCTATGCAACAATACGGCTACAGCAAAAGGGCTTAACATGTGATGGTGGATCGCATTCTTCCAGTCCCCATGTAATAAATAATGAATGCCATGTCCCAACCCACACCCCGGGCACCAGGTAAATCCGAGCCACTTAAACGGGCAGAGGCTAAAGTTGCCATCTGCTGCCGGATTCATCCAATATAGCAAGATTAACGCTACTGGCCATATGATCAATTCTTTGTTAATTCGTTGTACGTGGTGAATAATTAACATATAAGAAACGGTCAAACGAAGTTATTAGATTTTGACGTAATCTGTGCAGATAGCGGATTTCCTAATGGAAATTATTTCATACAAGTTAAAGAAAATGCGCTTTGATCAAAATAAAATCCTAATTTTGCATAGGAAAATGATTCTAACGAAGGGGACTGAAAGTCCCCTTCTCGTTTTTTGTATGGCAAACGAACAAGTGATAACAAGCATCCGGGAGCATTTAGAAGAAATGCTTGCTGAATATCCGGAATATTTCGTGGTCGATATCAGGATTAAGCCCACTAATAATGTAAAGCTATTTGTGGATGGTGATAATGGTGTACCTGTGGATAAGCTGGTCTCATTCAACCGTAATTTATACGCAAGGCTGGAAGCCGCGGCGTTGTTTCCTGACAACGATTTCTCTCTGGAAGTCTCATCCCCTGGACTGGACGAACCACTGAAACTGCACCGTCAATTCGTAAAGAATATAGGTAGAAAGGTAGCAATAACCCTGCTGGATGGTTCCGAAAAGGAAGGCACCCTGCTGGCGGCTACTGATGAAGCCCTGACTATAGAGGAGACGATCGGTAAGAAAAAAGAGAAAAAAACTACTGACATAAACCTTAACGAAATCAAGCACACCAAAGTGTGCATCGTGTTTTAAAATATATAATATAAGCAAAACATGGCTAGTATTAATCTGATTGAGTCATTCACGGAGTTTAAAGAAGCAGAAAACATTGACCGTCCTACGTTAATGAAGGTGTTAGAAGATGTGTTTAAAACGCTTCTCCGTAAAAAGTATGGCTCTGATGAGAATTTTGACGTGATTGTAAATACTGAGAAAGGTGACCTGGAAATATTGCGCCGCCGTACCATTGTTAATGATGGTGAGGTAGAAGATGATAATGCACAGATCGCTTATTCTGAAGCCATTTTAGTAGAACCGGATTACCAGGTAGGTGAGGATTTGTACGAGGAAGTTGAGATCATGGATTTTGGCCGCAGAGCCATCCTGGCTGCTAAGCAGACATTGTCTGCACGTATCGGTGACCTGAAAAAGAACATTTTAGTAAAGAAATATGCGGATAGGGTAGGTGAAATTGTAACAGGTGAAGTCTACCAGGTTTGGAAAAAAGAAGTTTTATTGCTTGATGATGAAAGGAATGAGTTAATTTTACCTAAATCTGAACAGATTCCTACCGATTATTTCAAGAAAGGTGAAAATGTAAGGGCAGTAGTAAAAAAAGTGGAGATGAAGAACAACGCTCCGCTCATCATTCTCTCCCGCACCCATCCTACCTTCCTCGCTAAATTGCTGGAAATTGAAGTTCCGGAGATCTTTGACGGCCTGATTGTAATCAAGAAAATCGTTCGTGAGCCCGGAGAAAGAGCTAAAGTGGCAGTTGAATCATATGACGACCGTATCGACCCTGTTGGTGCCTGTGTGGGTATGAAAGGAAGCCGTATCCATGGCATAGTACGTGAACTGCGAAACGAAAATATTGATATCATTAACTATACTGCGAATATTCAACTGTTGATCCAGCGTGCGTTAACACCTGCGCGTATCAGCCGCATGGAAATAGATAATGAGAATAAATACGCATCCGTTTTTTTAAAGGCAGATCAGGTATCTCTGGCTATCGGTAAAAAAGGGGTAAATATTAAATTGGCCTGTGAATTGACCGGATATGAAATAGATGTATTCCGTGATGAGGAACAAGAGCAGGCTGAGTACGATATTGACCTTTCCGAATTCTCAGATGAGATCGAAGAATGGGTACTGGATGAACTCAAACGTATTGGTTGTGATACCGCCCGTAGCGTATTAGACCTGACTGTTGAAGAATTGGTACGTCGTTCTGATCTGGAAGAAGAAACTGTAAAGGACGTGAGAAGGATCCTGCAGGAAGAATTTGACAAAGAGTAAGACCGCACCTCCACTTCCCCGGGATGTGGGCTTACTTGACAGGATTTTTTTTAAGTTATTGTTAATTGTTAAAAAGGAGTCCCGTTGATAAACGGGAAAAAAGGGGAGGCCCGAGATTACAATATGCCTGAAGTAACAAACAACACGCCGCGATTGCTGGCAGCAGCGAAAGAGTTTAATATTGGAAAGGAAACGTTGATCGACTTCCTTTCTAATAAAGGCTATGACATGGATGGATTCGGTTCACCTAATGCACGCCTGACCTCTCAGATGTACACAGCTTTGCAATCTGAATTCCAACAGGACAAGGCTAATAAGCGTAAAAGCGATCAGATAGCCCTGCCCAAAGGAAGCGTGTTAGATGCAATGAAGAAGAAGGAAAAAGAAGAAGCAGAAGCAGCCGCTAAGAAGAAAGAAGCAGCTGCCAAGGAAGAGCAGCCCACAGCCCCGGTAGCAGAGGTACCAAAACCAGAAGCTAAACCAGAACCAAAGCCTGAGCCGAAGGTAGAACAGCCTAAAGCCGAGCCGAAGCCCGAACCCAAACCGGAGCCGAAGCCTGAGCCTAAACCAGAGCCTGTAAAGGCACCGGTTGCAGAAGTTCCTCCTGTTATAGTGAAGGAAGAAGTTAAACCGCAGCAACCGCCTGTAGCACCTGTCGCTGAAAAAGCGCCGGAACCAAAGCCACAACCGGAACCTGAAAAGAAACCAGATACTCCAAGAATCAATGGTCCTAAAATCATGGGCACTATCGACCTCGAGGCTCTGAACAGACATAATAATAAAAAACCTCAGCCTGCCGCAGCTAAAAGGCCAGAACAGGAAGAGAAACCACCGGTTGCAAAACAACCGGAACCGGTAGCTAAGGCGCAAGAGCCTGTACAGGTACCTCCTGTACAACAGCAAACTACTCCTCCGGTTCAAACTCCTGTTGCGACAGAAAAACCTGTCCAGCCAGAAGTAAAACCTACTCCGGTGCAACAACAACCAATAGAAAAAGAAAAAATTACAGCGCCTGCTGCTGAAAAAACTGCTCCAAAAGCTGTAGAAGAGAAACAGGCGCCAGCTACCGAAAAACCGGCAGCTGCTCAGGAAAAAACAAAAGAACCGGCTGCAAAAGAACAAATTAAGCCGGCCGCACACCATATGGACGTAGTTGCAGCAGCAGATATCACATCTGAGCAAGATGACAACACCGGTTCTGCCGTAATTGAAAACATTCAGGCAGAAAAATTAACTGGTCCTAAAGTCATCGGTAAAATCGACCTCCCCGTTCATCAGGAAAGGAGAGATCGTGACAATAAGGGCAATAATAACTTCAACCGCGGTGGCAATAATAATAATGCCGAAAACAACCGTAAACGTAAGCGTATAATTGTCGAAAAGAAACCTGAGCCTATCCAGCCAGGCGATGAAGCCAACAAGGGTGGCGAAGGTACTCATGGCAACAACCAGGGTGGTAACCGTGGTGGCCAGGGTCACCAGGGCGGTAACCGCGAGGGTGGTAACCGTAACTTCAACAGAGACAACCGTGGTGGTGGTGGTAACCGTGATCATAGTCACGGTGGCGGCCATAACAACAATAATAGTAGCAACACTAACCGTCCGGCTGGTCCTAGCAGACCTCATACCGCACCTAACCGTGACAACCGCCCAGGTGGTGGTCCAGGTCATCAGGGTGGTAACCGTGGTCCGGGTGGTCCAGGTCATCAGGGAGGCAATCGCGGTCCAGGTGGTGGTCAGGGTGGCAACCGTCCGGGTGGACAAGGTGGTGGTTACAACCGTAGTGGTGGCGGCCAATATGGCAATCGCCCAGGTGGTAGCAGCTATAACAACCGTAGCGGCAAGCCAGAAGATAAGGAGATCGACAAAAACGAAATCCAGAATAAGATCAAGGAAACCATGGCCAAAATGGGCGGTGGTGGAGGCCGAGGCAAAAACATCAAAGCAAAACAACGCCGTGAGAAACGTCATGAGCTCGCTGAGCAAATGGCAAATCAGGCCGGCGGTGACCACAAGCTGCAGGTTACTGAGTTCGTTTCTGTAAGCGAACTGGCCAACCTGATGGATGTAAGCTTTGCCGAGGTGATCTCAAAATGTATGGGACTGGGTATCATGGTATCCATCAACCAACGTCTGGATGCAGAAGTAATCGAACTGGTAGCTGGCGAGTTTGGCTATGAAGTAGAATTCATCGGTGTAGATGAATCCGACGACATAGAAGAAGAAGAAATCCAGGATAATGAAGAAGATCTGGTACCTAGAGCACCAATCGTTACCATCATGGGTCACGTTGACCACGGTAAAACTTCATTACTTGACTATATCCGTAATGCAAACGTAGTATCCGGTGAGGCCGGCGGTATCACCCAGCACATTGGTGCTTACCAGGTGACTACAGCTGCTGGCAAGCGCGTTACCTTCCTCGATACCCCTGGTCACGAAGCGTTTACAGCGATGCGTGCCCGTGGTGCCAAGGTGGCGGATATTGCAATCATCGTAATCGCTGCGGACGATGCTATCATGCCTCAAACACGTGAAGCAATCTCCCACTCACAGGCTGCTGGTCTGCCAATGATCTTTGCGATCAACAAGATCGATAAGGATGGCGCCAACCCGGAAAAAATCAAAGAACAACTGGCAGGTATGAACCTCCTGGTTGAAGATTGGGGTGGTAAATACCAAAGCCAGGAAATCTCAGCGAAGAGCGGTCTGAACATCGACGTATTATTGGAAAAGATCCTGCTCGAAGCAGAACTGCTGGAACTGAAAGCTAACCCGAACAGGGAAGGTTCCGGTAGCGTGATCGAAGCCTCTCTCGATAAAGGTCGTGGTTATGTAGCGACCCTGCTGGTACAAAATGGTACCCTCCGTCAGGGCGATACCATCGCTTCCGGTTCTAACTTCGGTAAGATCAAAGCGATGTTCAACGAACGCGGTCTGCGCGTTGACTCCGCCGGGCCATCTGCTCCTGTACAGGTGCTGGGTCTGAACGGTGCTCCACAGGCCGGTGAGAAATTCAGAATGTATGAAAATGAATCTGAAGCGAAGGAAACTGCAAACCGTCGTGCTCAGATCATCCGCGAACAAGGTATCCGTACTAAGAAACATATCACACTGGATGAAATTGGCCGCCGTCTGGCACTGGGCAACTTCAAACAACTGAACGTAATCATCAAGGGTGACTTCGATGGTTCTGTAGAAGCGCTGAGCGACTCCCTGCAGAAACTGTCTACCGAAGAAATCGTGGTGAGCGTTGTACACAAGGCAGTAGGTCAGATCACCGAATCCGACGTATTGCTGGCTACCGCATCCGATGCGATCATCCTCGGCTTCCAGGTTCGACCTTCTTCTCAGGCTAGCAAACTGGCAGAGAAAGAAAATATCGAAATCCGTACTTACTCCATCATCTATGACGCTATCGATGAACTGAAGAGCGCGATGGAAGGTATGCTGGAACCGAAGATCGAGAAGAAAGTGGTTGCGAACGTGGAAATCCGCGAAACCTACCGCTTCGACAAGGTTACCGTTGCAGGTTGCTTTGTACTGGATGGTAAGATCACCCGTAACACCCGTGTCAACCTGGTACGTGAAGGTATCGTGATCTACACCGGCGAACTTCAATCCCTGAAACGCTATAAGGACGATGTGAAGGAAGTTGCATCCAACATGGAGTGCGGTCTGAGTATCAAGAATTACAGCGACCTGAAAGTGGGCGATATCGTAGAAGGTTTCGAAGAAGTAGAAGTTAAACGTACGCTCTAATGCAGCCTGCACAAGGCTTTTACAGCAATAAAATTTTGTTAAAAAAATAAGCCGCTCTTACGCGGCTTATTTTTTGGTTATTTTTGAGACTCACTGTGCTATTTAATACTATGAATAAATTTTTGGCTTTTTCTGCAGTTGTGATGCTGCTCGGTCAGGTTGCTTCTGCGCAGCAGCGAATGGTGGCGGACAAAATTGCCGCTATTGTGGGAGATAAGATCATCCTGAGCTCCGATGTAGAAGGGGAACTGGTGAATATGCAACGCCAGATTCAGGACGGTAATCTGCCTCCTGATGCGGCTTGTACGATCATGGAACAGATCATTGCCCAAAAAGTAATGGTGATTCAGGCAGAGAGAGACAGCTTGCCCGTAAGTGAATCAGATGTGGATGGTCAGATCGACAACCGTATCCGCTACTTCGAGCAACTGTACGGTAGCCGTGAGAAAATGAAAGAAATAACCGGTTACTCCGTATACCAGCTGCGTGAGCGCTTCCGCCAGCCTATCAAAGAAGGGCTGCTGGCCAAGGCTATGCAGGACAAGATCACTAACTCTGTGAAAGTTACACCTTCTGAGGTGAAAAGATATTTTGACGGTATTCCTAAGGACAGCCTCAAATTTTATGAGTCTGAACTGGAAATCGGTCAACTGATCATCATTCCAAAGGCAACCAAAGAGATGGAACAATACACCATCGACCGCCTGAATGAGATCAAAAAAGATGTATTGGCAAAGAAAGCCGACTTCGGCCGCCAGGCCATCATGATCTCCGAAGATCCAGGTACCAAAGAAAATAATGGTATCTACATCCTGAACCGTACTGACAAACAGTGGGATCCTGAATTCCTTGCTGCCTCTTTCAGGCTCAAGGAAAATGAGATCTCTTCTCCTGTAAAAAGCCAGTTCGGTTACCACCTGATCCAGTGTCTGAAACGCCAGGGCGACAACATCACCGTACAGCACATCCTGCTTAAACCACTCGTTGGTAAGTCTGATATCGCTGCTGCAAAGGTGAAACTGGATAGCATTCGTCAACTCATCGTAAATGGTAAAATGAACTTCGGTGATGCTGTGAACAAATTCAGCGATGAGCAAATGGCCAAATTTACAGGTGGTATGTTGCAGAACAATGTAAGCGGCGGTACCCTGATCACTATGGACCAGCTGGATCAGCCATCAGAAAGAGCCATCGTTATGATGCTCGATACCCTGAAACCAGGCGGCATATCAGAACCTGTACAGTATGTAGACGAAGAAAGCAAAGCTACCCAGCTTCGTATCGTATACCTGAAAACACGTACCAACCCTCACCGCGAAAACCTGAATGACGATTACGCACGTATTCAACAGCGTACATTGGCCATCAAACAGGCAGAAGCAAGAGATAAATGGCTGAGAGAAACAATCCCTACATATTACATCCATGTAGATAATGAGTATAAGAAATGTGGGCATATAGCCAGATGGATGGGTGCAGTAGCACAGAAGTAATTACTGAAAAGGCGGATCAAATCGATCCGCCTTTTTGTTTAGGTTTTTTCAACGTAACTTCGCGCCTTCAATTCATAATGGGATGAGCGAAGCCATAAAACATGAATGCGGATTAGCATTTATAAGACTTAGGAAGCCTTTTTCTTATTATCAGCAACAATATGGAACGGTTTTCTACGGCCTCAACAAATTGTACCTGCTGATGGAAAAGCAGCATAACCGTGGACAGGATGGTGCAGGTATAGCCACTGTGAAGTTGAACACCGAACCCGGGGTTCCCTTCATGCACAGGCTTCGAAGCAGCGCTCCCCAAGCCATAGGAGACATCTTCGGCAAGGTAAGAGACGAAATCGACGAAATCGAAAAGTACCAACCGGAAATTACCAAGTACCCCGGCCTCATGAAAGGCCACATGCGTTTCCTCGGCGAAAACATGATGGGTCACCTCCGCTACGCCACTCAGGGTAAAAACAACGTAGAACTCTGCCACCCGTTCGTAAGATATAACACCATCCCCGCACGCAACCTCTCTATCGCAGGCAACTTCAACCTCGTAAATGCTGATGAACTGTTTAAGTTCGTAAATGTAGACCCGGGAGAAACTCACCGTAACAGTGACCTCGCGGCGATGCTGGAAGTTGTACACCACTTCCTGTGCAAAGAAGATGAAGTACGTCAGAACGGACTGGATGTGAAGAAGATCCTGAAGGATGCCTTCTCTATGTTCGACGGTGGTTATCACGTGTGTGGCCTGCTGGGTAGCGGCGATTCTTTCGTGATCCGCGATGGCCACGGTATCCGTCCTTCTTATTATTATGTGAATGACGAGGTGATCGTAGCCGCTTCTGAGCGTGCTGCCATCCGTACCGCATTCAATGTAGGTGAAAATGAAGTACACGAACTGATGCCAGGAAACGCCCTGATCGTAAAAGAAAACGGCGAATACAGCATTGAGCAGATCCTGGATCAGAAAGAACGTAAAGCTTGTAGCTTCGAGAGGATCTACTTCTCCCGTGGTAATGACGAAAAGATCTATAAAGAGCGTTCCCGCCTGGGTTACAACCTGGCTGAGCGGGTTCTTGCAGATATTAATAATGACCTGAAGAATACCATCTTCTCCTTTATTCCAAACACTGCTGAGATTGCCTTTTATGGTATGATCAAGGGTTTGGAAGACTACCTGAATAAAATCAAGGTAGAAAGGATCGTATCATGGGGCAAAGACTTCGATGAGGAAAAGCTGACTGAAATGGTGAACCGCCGTATCCGCATCGACAAAATTGCTATCAAAGACGTGAAGATGCGTACGTTCATCACTGCCGATACCAGCCGTAATGAGATGGTGCAGCACGTGTATGACATCACTTATGGTACTGTTCGTCCGGGTGTGGATACGCTGGTAGTGATCGATGACTCTATCGTAAGAGGTACCACCCTGCGTGAAAGCATTATCAAAATGCTGGACAGACTGGGTCCAAAACGTATTATTATCGTTTCTTCTGCTCCACAGATCCGTTATCCTGACTGCTATGGTATTGATATGAGCAAGATGGGTGATTTTGTGGCTTTCCAGGCAGCAATTGCCCTGCTGAAAGACCATGGTAAGGAGCATATACTGCAGGAAGCGTATGGTTTGTGCAATGAGTTACAACGTACAAATACATTGCATGCGCAGAACGTGGTGAGGAATATTTATAAACCATTTACTACTGAGCAGATTTCTGCAAAGATTGCAGAGATCATCACTCCGAAAGGAATAAGCGCAGAGGTAAATGTGATTTATCAGTCTATTGAGAGCCTGCACGAGGCTTGTCCTAATAACTTAGGGGATTGGTACTTTACAGGGAATTATCCGACACCGGGAGGGAATAGGGTAGTGAATAAGGCGTTTATGAACTTCATGGAAGGGAAGAACGAAAGAGGATACTAAAAATAAAGCCCGTTGCTACGCAACGGGCTTTATTTTTAGGCAGCACCTGCTACGGGCATTATTAATTTTATCTTAAATCAGGCTTTATGCAGCAGGCCACACCATGAAGTGATCCAGTTATTTCAGTAAATTAGTAAGTAACTAAAAGTCAATTATCAATAACAGGATGAAAACGTTACTGCTGATCCGCCACGCAAAATCTAGCTGGAATGATCCGGACGTAGATGATTTTGACCGGCCACTCAACAAACGGGGCAAACAAAACGCACCAGAAATGGCCACTCGCCTACACTCCAGGGGAATCGTTCCCGAACTCCTTATCGCCAGCCCCGCCAAACGCACCAAAACGACTGCCCGTCTCATGGCTAAAGAATGGCATTATGACAAAGATGCCATCCTGCTGGAAGACGAACTCTATCTTTGCTACGCCTCTACCTTCCTGAAAATGATCACTAAGATTGATGATGATATCGACACTGTCGCCATCTTCGCTCACAATCCAGGTATCACCGACTTCGCCAATTACATCACGCAGGAAATCAGGATAGACAATATCCCTACCACCGGCGTTTTTGCTGTAAAAGCTAATATCAATTCATGGAAAGAGTTTGACAGCGCCACCAAGAACTTTCTATTCTTTGACTATCCCAAAGCAGAAGTAGTCTAAGCCCCGTCCTGTTTCTCCCTATCTTAGTCTTTCTGAATCTTATTGTAGGATACTGTGATTCCTTTGATCAGTGAAGAACTGAATCCCTGGTGTTCCATCTCATTAAGACCTGCAATCGTACAACCTTTAGGGGTAGTCACCTTGTCGATCTCTTCTTCCGGATGGCGTTTCTCACGGATCAGCAATTCTGCCGCCCCCTTCACGGTTTGTGCCGCGATCAGGTTTGCCGTACGTACGTCAAAGCCGATTTCGATACCACCCTGGATGTTGGCCCTGATAAAACGCAGTGCATATGCAATACCACAGGCACCCAGTACCGTGGCCGCATCCATCAGCTTTTCGTCGATAGCTACGGTTACCCCCAGCTGGTCGAACATATCCTTCACATAATCCTGCAGCTCAGGCGCCACATTCTTGTAGCACACACAGGTCATTGACTCCTGAATAGCAATGGCTGTATTCGGCATGGCACGTACGACTGCGATACCGGTACCACCTACCTTTTCCAGGTCATCCATTAACACCCCAGTCATGACACTGATCAGCACCTGCCTGGATGGATCAAAGGCGGTCTGCACTTTGCTCAGTACATCTTTCCAGTTGTACGGCTTGAGGGCGATGACAACGATCTCCGCATCACGGATAGCGGCTTCGTTATCAGCAGTTGTATTGACACCGGCTGTCTGAAAGTCTTTCAGAGCCGTCACGTTTCTTCTGGTAATCGTCAGGTCGGCTGGTTGTGAAAACCCGCTTTTCAGTAAACCCTGTGCAATGGCAGCACCAAGATTGCCACCACCGATGATAGCTATTTTTTTGCTAGACATGTTGTTCACTATATGCTTTAAATCAAGGGGAAGGTATAACAAGATATGCAAATGTGCAAATGAATCAGCCACAATGGTTAGGCTCTTCGGGGGAAAATTTGTTACTTCGCATCCCAAAATCCTATGCAATGCCTAAACTTTTTTTTAGAGTGATCATGTGTATGCTCCTTTGTCTGTTTACTCAGACAATAGTGGCCAGCCCACCGAAGAAAATAAAAGGAAAGGTAGTGCGGATCATAGATGGAGATACATTTGAGGTACTGGTAAAAAAAGAGACGTTCCGCATCAGGCTTTCTGCGATCGATGCACCGGAGAAGGGGCAGGACTACTACCAGAAAAGCAAACAGGCATTGTCCGATTTGTGTTTCAACAAGATCGTAACGGTCGAACTGTTACGAAAAGACAGGTATCAGCGCTGGATAGGCGATGTCTATAGTAGCAAAGGTGAATACATTAATGGCTGGATGATAGCCGGAGGGCATGCCTGGCATTATACAGAATATTCTAAAAGTGCACCATTGGCCGCGGCACAGGCCACAGCCAAACGTAATAAACTGGGACTCTGGAAGCAGGGAAAACCTATCGCTCCCTGGGAGTTCCGCTCAGCCAAAAACAAAAACAGGAAGAAAAAGGCTGCTTAATTTACTACCCCCTTATATTGATATCCCTAAANNTTTAGGGATATCAATATAAGTGGAAATCTGTATTTAACTTATGTCAGTGAATACCAGCGATAAAGCCCTCACCGGCCATATGTTGTATATGCGCCTGCTGGAAGCCGGAGATGGGCACCAGCCGCTAGTCACCCTGCGATTTTTGCGGGGCGTACTCGAGCAGTTATTCCGGCATCTCACCAAAAATGAAGCCCGTAGCTTCAGCAACCTGTTTGCCCGTATGCAGTTCTACTTCGACAAGCACGGAGTAGCATCCAATCAACGGCGCCAACTGACCATTCTTCGCATTCTTACCACCAAAGCCATGATGGGCGGCCTCCGTGCCGATCAGCAGGATGCCCTGCTCTGTATCCGTACCCTGGCCGATGTCATTGAACAATATTACGAGGTTCCTCCCCCCGAAGCGCTGCTGGAACGTTGTGCCTCCGTAGCAGGAGAGACCCTGATACAGGGTCCGGTGGATGATAATCCGCTGGTGCCCCTCCTCAAATGCCTCGTTACCGGCGTAGGCCCTTTGCAAAAAACACCTGATGGTGTGGAGTCGTTTGTACTCCAGGGCAAAGATGATGAGGCAGGGGAGTTCCTGATCAACATTACTACTGTTTATCAGCCACATACTGCTGCCCTTCACAAACAGGTACGGGTATATGATACCCTCCATATTCTGCATGCAGATCGTGATGAGGCTACGGGCCAGTACGAAGCAGTGAAAGCCACCCGGTTTATACTGGAACCCGATCTCCTCATCGACATCAGTGATCTGGCAGAATGCTTTGGCCGCAGCGGCCCTAATCCGTTTTTATACTTAGTCAGGAAACTGGTACCACAAACGACCGGGTTGCCTGCTTTCAAGGGAAATATCGTCAACTCCCTGCTGGACAATGTGCTACGTCACCCGGATATGAAGCTCCGGGAATCCTTTGTAGAAGCAGTGGCCGAAAATGTATTGCAGGCGGCTGGCTATGGCAGACAGGAGCTGAACAGCATGTATGCCGACATCAGGGAAACGCACTGGCCAAATTTATTGGAGGCATCCAGGGAATTGAAAGACCGGCCGGTGAGAATAGAACCGACCTTCTTTTCTGCTTTATATGGCCTACAGGGCCGTCTGGATATCCTGGCAGAAGATGATACAGATCCTACCCGTAAGGAGATCTTTGAGCTCAAAAGTGGCAGGGCGCCGGATTTTGGAGCCTGGAAGAACCACGAAATGCAGGTAACAGGGTATAACCTGCTGCTACAATCTACTTTTGGCGATCAGCGCTGTGGCAGCTCTGCGATCCTGTATTCTTCTGCATCCAATAGCCCATTGCGCAACATGGCGAATAACCGCCCAGCGGAAAATGAGTTGCTCGCCCTGCGCAATGAAATCGTCTCCCAACTATTAAGACTCTCCTCAGGAGAATATGATATACTTGAAAAAATCACGACACTCGCTGGCGAAGGATTGCCTTCTTTCAGCGTAGTGCACTTTGCCAACTTCGAAGAAACTTATGGCAAGGCCAGTCCACTGCTAAGAAGCTACTATCAGCAGTTCCTTTCTTTCTTGCTCAGGGAGTTCCTGCTGGCCAAGTGTGGTATGTATGCCTCCATGCACAGGGAAGAAGATGCTGAAGGCTTTGCCGCTCTCTGGTTACAACCCGAATCGGAAAAGCTAACCCGGTTCACGATTATTCCCGGCCTCTGTTTCCAGAATTTTGATGAAGCCCAGAGTAGTGTTGTATTCACCATACAGGAGCCGGTGAATCATAACTTTCGCCCCGGGGATACTGCCATCATTTATCCAAGAGATACCACCGGACTGGCGCCATTGCAACACCAGATCCTGAAAGGCAGGGTAGATGAATTGCAGAAAGACAGGCTGACCTTTTCACTGAACAACCGACAGATCACCCACGACTTCTTTGCTCACCAGCAACAATGGGTGATCGAACACGATATTTATGAATCCAACTTCTGGATCTCAGCGACGGCGCTGTTTCATGTACTGGAACCCCGCTTTGCTGCCAGAATGGAGTTGTTACTGGGCATGCGGGAACCCGTCAGGGTGCCATTTCCGCTACCTGCCCCCACCATGTTCAACAGCAATCAGCAAGAGATCCTGCAGGCTGCGCTGGATGCCAAAGACTATTACCTGGTACAGGGACCTCCCGGTACCGGTAAGACATCCTCCCTGCTTACTTCGATGGTGACTTCTCTGGCAGCTGCCGGCACCCAGATGATGATCGTGGCTTTTACCAACAAGGCAGTAGACGAAATTTGCAAAAAGCTGGAAAGCAAAGGTGTACAATACCTGCGGTTGGGCGGCCGCCGTTCAGCAGCAGAAAATCAATTGAGAACCTATTGCCTGGAAGGGGATATTGCACAGGCCAGGGAGTACATTGCCAATCAGCAGATCTTTGTAGCTACGGTGGCAACGATGGCTACCCGGTTACCTAACCTGCAATTGCTGGGGGTTAAAACGGATACCCTCATTGTAGACGAGGCCTCTCAGTTGACGGAGCCACAGCTTTTAGGATTGGTGTTGCCTTTTCAGAAGTTTATCCTGATCGGAGATCAGAACCAGCTGCCACCAGTGGTCGCGCAGGCAGATAATTTCTGTATGACGGAAGAGCCCCTTTTACACAGTACAGGTATTACAGATCTGCGCTGCACACTATTCGAAAGGCTGATCCAGGCTTGTAAACAAAACGGCTGGCATCATGGCTGGGGCATGCTGAATACCCATTTCCGCATGCACAATGATATCGCAGACCTGATCAATCATTACTATGCTCACCAGTTATCGCCAGGCCAACCTTTACAGGCAGCTCCTTTTGTAAAGCAGGATGTAGCTGATGGCGACTGGCATCACATACTTTCACAAGGCAGAACCATCTTCCTGCCCAGTCCTATGGAGCCGACTTCCAAAATGCATCTGACAGAGGCACAACAGGTGGTATCACTGCTCACTTATCTACAGGAGAGCAGGGGAGCGGCTTTTAATAAAGAAACAGTGGGAGTAGTGACACCATGGCGCACCCAGATAAGTCTGATCAGAGAACTGATAGGCACTAACGAAGTACTACAAGCCATCAACATAGATACCGCTGAACGCTTCCAGGGCGCAGAGAATGATATCATCATCATATCACTGGCGGTATATCATCCTACTCAGTTGAATATGTTACAAAGCCTTGGCACTTTCAGATGGGAGGAGCATACGATAGAGGTAGACAGGAAGCTGCTGGTTACCCTATCACGGGCACGACAGCAGGTAATACTGATGGGATATGAGCCGGCACTGCGGAGTAGTATGCACTATAGCAAGGTGCTGGATAAGATCAGGGCACAATAAAAAATAAAGCCACCCGCCGTAAGGCAGATGGCTATATGTCAGACAACATCATATGATCATTCCTGACTAGTCAGGCTTTAATCCAGAGTAACATGGCTCCAGTTTTCACCGCTTTTGATACGGTATAACTGCATTTCGCTGATATCGAATTGTTCAGCGATCTGTTTCATGGTCTTGCGACCAGGTTTGGCCAGTAAGCGCTTGATGCTCTTAACTTTAGTAATGTTCAGTTTCAGACCTTTGACGCGGTTACGTTGTTTTTCCTTGTAAGCGAGTTTGGCGGGGCTGAATTGCTGGTGGGCTTCCATTTCTTCTTTGGTAGCCCATTGAAGGTTTGTGGTTTTGTTGTTCTTCTTGTCGTAATCGATGTGAATTACATACTTGTGAGAACGACCGGGTTTCTTGTTGAATAATTTCGCTACTTCTCTGTGGAGGTACAGTGACTGGTAACTATCAGCGGGTTTTACATTTAGCACGGTATAACCTTCGACGGTAGAGCCTGAGAGCAACTTACCGTCTGTTATATCTTCATAATAGCTAATCACTCTTCCCATGTTAGATACTGCATACTTTTTACGCAGGGCAGATTTGTTTTTGATCTGCAAGTCTTTCCAGACTTCATTTTTCAGATTTTTAATCGTGGCCATGTGAAAGAAAATTTAATAGTTGAACCTGGGGTTTATCCGTAAACGTTACAATCTGCTACTTCATTGTTTAAGTTTACTGGCAGGTTAGAATTATCAGGAAGGGTAGAGGCCCTTTCTATAATGTGACCTTTGTAATGTTCTGCTATTGTGTCTAAAACTTCTTCTACTGCTGCCAGTGTACTGAAAGTTACTAATTGTTGCCTGAATTCTTTTATGTGGGGTAACCCTTTGAGATAATTCGTATAGTGACGACGCATTTCGAGTATGCCTACCACATCGCCTTTCCAGCTTACTGACTGGCGCAGGTGTTTTTTACAAACGTCTACCCTTTCCTGAATGGATGGTGGGGGCAAATGCTTGCCGGTAGCCATAAAGTGCTTGATCTCATCAAAGATCCACGGATATCCTATTGCAGCGCGACCTATCATAACGCCATCTACGCCATATTTCTGACGGGCAGCGATGACTTGTTCGGGCGTAGTGATATCGCCGTTGCCGAATATAGGAATGTGGATACGAGGGTTATTTTTGACTTTCCCGATGAGGCTCCAGTCGGCATGGCCTTTATACATCTGGGTGCGGGTGCGCCCGTGTATGGTGAGGGCCTGGATGCCTACATCCTGTAGTCTTTCGGCTACTTCTTCAATATTTTTGGTATCGTCGTCCCATCCCAGGCGGGTCTTTACTGTTACCGGCAGTTTAGTAGCTTTTACTACTGCGGCGGTCAGTCTTACCATTTTGGGAATATCTTTCAGGATACCGGAACCGGCTCCTTTGCATACTACTTTTTTAACGGGGCATCCATAGTTGATGTCCAGCAGGTCGGGGTTGGTGGCTTCCACGATCTGAGCGGCCATAGCCATAGGCTCTTCATCGCCTCCGAATATCTGGATACCTACCGGACGTTCTTCAGGGAAGATGTCCAGCTTTTGCCGGCTTTTGATTGCGTCACGGATAAGACCCTCCGAAGAGATAAATTCTGAATACATCAGGTCAGCACCCTTATCCTTACACACCGCACGAAAGGGCGGATCACTTACATCCTCCATGGGAGCAAGTAATAGCGGAAAATCGCCCAATAGTATGTTACCTATCTTTACCATCTTTTTCTGTTAAGGGTTGACCAAGGTGCCGGAATTTCCCGGATTGCAATTGCCAACTCAATTTCACACTGTAAATTTACGCAAAATTAATCTAAGACAGGTTATATGAAGCAGTATCCACCGTCCTTTCAATTTGTAATATTCATTGGCTTTTTCATCGGTTTCTACCTGCTTTACTTTCTATTTTTAATTATCGTTTTTCCTCATATCAGCGGGTATACCATTTTCACGCTGCAAAGTCTGGATTCGTCGGTTCCTAAAGTTCTCGGCTATAGGAAATTAACGCAAATACTTTACACTTTAGTCGTTTATCTTTTGCCGGCGTTAATTTTTGCCAGATTAGCTATGCCAAAACCCATGGAATATCTTTCCCTGAACCGTGGGCCGAAGCTGACACCCGCAATATTAGCAATTTTGATAATGCTTGTAAGTCTGCCAATGGTAGACCTTTCCGCCCAGTGGAATCAAACATGGCCAGTTTCGGAGACCATGCGTATGCAGGAAGAGGTAGCAGAGAAGATGACCCGCGATCTACTCAAAATGGATACATTTTCTACTCTATTAGGGAACGTTTTATTTTTTGCAGTGATGCCAGCGATCGCCGAAGAAGCGTTCTTCAGAGGCGTTGTACAGCGACTCATGATAAAAATGATGCCGGTAAAAAATGGCGCATGGTTAGCGATACTGGTTACGGCGCTACTATTCAGCGCTGTACACATGCAATGGCTATCTTTTGTACCAAGAGTGATACTGGGTTTCCTGCTGGGTGTGATCTATTATCTGACAGGGAACCTGTGGTTGTCCATTCTGGCACATTCCATCAACAACGGTTTGCAGGTAGTACTTATGTATCTGTTCCAGATGCACCTGATGAAAACCGATCCGATGGCAAGCGGGCAGTCGAACTGGCTGGCAGCCATTGCAAGTCTGGTCGTTACTGGCCTTTGGGTGTGGGTGTTACAGCGCCGGTCAAAGCCAGCAATTCAATAGCAACCTGTTGAGTATAAGACACATTTAATTGGTAATTTTACAGATACCATTTGCATGGACTGTTTATTTTACCCATTTTTGTACAAACTATTCTCTTTAATAGATGAAAACATTCTTCACCCGTACAGCTTCGGCGTTAGTATTTGTAGCGATCATGCTGGCCGGGATCCTATACAGTCCATTTACCTTTTTCCTGTTATTCTTCCTGGTTAATTTCTTTGCCTTAAAGGAGTATTTCAAACTTATCAAGCATATCGATCCTGACTATGGCGCTGTTTCCGGATGGCACCAGAACGGGGTGCTGGTAGCCAGCTGTGCATTGATGATGGCATTTAGTGGTGATCACTTTGCGGGTGGCAATCTCTCTTTAGGTTTCCTTGGCTGGTGTATGGCTATCATCTTCATGATGGTGTTGCCTATTGGCGAAATCCTGCTTAGCAAAGAGTTTTCTCTGAAAAATCTCGGCTATTCCGCACTGGGCCTGCTATATATCACGGTTTCCTTTGGTCTGCTTGTGCACCTGTGTCTGAATTATGACACCATCCGCTTCAAATCCGGTCCGGATGGCGTAGGTACAGGCCCCGGCTGGCTCATTCCTTTGCTGCTTATTATTTTTATCTGGATCAACGATACGATGGCCTACATTGTGGGTTCTCTGATAGGAAAGACACCATTTTTCCCCTCCATTTCTCCTAAAAAGACCATCGAAGGTACAGTAGGAGGGATGATCCTGGCCGTAGCCGCTGCCGGCGAATATGGCTACAACTGGGGGAGCCAGTGGCTGTCTCTGCAACACTGGATGGCGCTGGCAGGTCTGGCAGCAGTAATTGGTACTGCTGGCGACCTCATAGAATCTAAACTCAAGCGTATGGCGGGGGTGAAAGATTCCGGCAATATTATGCCAGGGCATGGAGGGTTTATGGACCGCTTCGATTCTCTTATACTGGCGGCACCTTTTGCATGGATTTACATCCATTTCTTCGCAATGGTTTAACTTTGTATTCGCTTTAACCAAACTATATCACCTAACAATTATAGCATGAAGATTCATCGAGAAGGATTGGCCAGTATTCTGATCGCCTTTGTAGTACTAGCACTGATCAGTGGTGCAGTCATTTATTTCCTACCCGGTATGCCACTTGTAGGCAATATCGTCGCTGCCTTTTCTGTGGTTTTATTCCTGTTTATCGTTTCTTTCTTCCGCATTCCAGCAAGAGAAATGAAACTGGGAGAAAGCCTGGTTATGGCTCCCTGCGATGGTAAAGTAGTCGTAATTGAAGAGACTTACGAACCGGAGTACTTCAAAGACAAGCGCCTGCAGGTATCCATCTTTATGAGCCCTGCGAACGTGCACGTAAACAGAAATCCAATCAGCGGAGAAGTGAAGCTGTCTCAATACCATTCAGGTAAATACCTGGTAGCATGGCACCCTAAGTCTTCTACCGAAAATGAGCGTCATACCGTAGTAATCGGCAATGGTAAGGCAGACATTCTGGTAAGACAGATTGCCGGTGCACTTGCCCGTCGTATCGTAAACTATCTGAAACCAGGTATGCAGGTGACCCAGAATGAGGAATTGGGCTTTATCAAGTTCGGTTCCCGTGTGGATCTGTACCTGCCTATCGGTACTAAAGTAGATGTGCAACTGGAACAGGTAGTTCGTTCCGGCCAGACTGTGATCGCTACTTTATAAGCAGAAAAAGGTTAACTTTAAAAGGTAACTAAATCATCCAGCTAATGAAGAAGATGTTATTCAGTGCAATGACCTTGATTTTCCTGACAGGCGCCGCTATGGCACAGGACAAACAAAAGGCTAAAGCCAGCTGTAAAAAGGATGCTACCGGAAAAAGTGCCTGCTGCAAGCAGCCGGGTAATACGGCCAGCCTGCGGACAAAGAAGGCCAAATCCGCTCCAGCTACCGCACAGGCTACGCCAGCAGCAAAACCTGTCAACAAGAAATAATTATAAAAAAGCCGGCTATTATTGATAGCCGGCTTTTTTATGGATAAGTATACAAGTAGTATTGTAGCAGCGGTCTGGCACTATAGAATGAGTATAGAACGAGTATACAATAAGTATAGAATGAGTATACAAGTAGTATAGAACGAGTATACAAACCTTATAAGATATCTTTCAGCTCCTGCAATCCTTTGATCACATATGTCGGTTTTAATGTTCCTGTCACAGGCACAAGGGTATTGAAGTACACCTGATCTATTCCTGCATTGTGCGCCCCGAGAATATCAATTTCCAATGCATCGCCTATCATGATACTACTTTCAGCAGTAGCGCCCGCCATTTTCAAAGCGTAATCAAATATTTCGCGATAAGGCTTGAGACTACCTGCTAATTCTGATGTAATTACATGGGTGAAGAATTGATCTATCCCGGAGCTTTTCATCTTAATCAGCTGGGTTTCTTCAAAACCATTCGTGATCATATGCATCGGGTAGTTCTTTGCTGCCAGGTATTCCAGTACTTCCTTTGCATTGGGGAATAAAGTGGTTTTATAAGGCAGGATTTCCAGGAACTGGGTACCCATGGCATGCGACAACTTATCGTCTCCAATCTTGAAATCCAGCAGGGTTCTGCTGAATCGTTTGAACCGAAGATCGTTGCGGTTAATGAATCCTTTGCGGAAACGATCCCACAATTTATCGTTATGTGTCATGTAGGTGCGGTGGAACACCTCAAATGAGGGAACTCCTCTGCTGGCCAGCGTATGTGTGTGGTATAATTCTTCTAAGACCTGGTAAGCATTGGTTTCAAAATCCCATAATGTGTGGTCCAGATCAAAAAATATATGCTTGTATTTCATGTCTTACAAAGATACGAAATCCACATTTTTTACTATTTTCCAGCTTCTAAACAGGATTTATGAACGCAGTAGTCACAGGTGCCAGTAAAGGTATAGGGAAAGCCATCGCCGAAAAACTTGCCATGGAAGGATTTAATGTAGCTATTTGTTCCAGGGATGCAGCCAAACTGGCTGCTGCCGCTGCAGACATTAAAGCAAAAGCGCCACAGGCAGAGGTATTGACATTCTCTGCCGATATGAGCAAAAAGGAAGACGTACTGGCTTTTGCCAATAAAATAAAAGAGACATTCCAGACTGTAGACATCCTCGTGAATAACGCAGGACTGTACATTCCCGGGGCCCTGCACGAGCAGGAAGACGGACTGCTGGAATATCTGATGGCCGTAAATGTATTTAGCGCACATACTATCACCCGGCAATTATTACCCTCAATGATCACACAACGTAAAGGACACATTTTTAACCTTTGCTCTACCGCCAGCTACAATGCCTATCCAAATGGAGGGGCTTATAGCATCACTAAATTCGCCCTGCTGGGCTTCTCCAAAAACCTGCGTGAAGAGCTCAAATCTCACAATGTAAAGGTAACCGCCCTCAGCCCCGGACCAACGCTCACCGCATCGTGGGAGGGATGGGATGGCCCTGCGGACAGAATGATGGAACCTGCTGATGTAGCGAACCTGCTATGGGCAGCCTACACACTCTCTGCTCAGGCTGTTGTGGAAGAAGTGATCATGCGTCCAATTTTGGGAGATATTGGCTAAAACCTTTACAAACAAGCGTTTTACGCCCTCATATCTATATTTTTTTTAACTAACTTTTAACCGCGACAGCCGCGTTAAGGGGCGCCGTTTGGTTAAATTTGTTATACATTATGAAGGTCATCACTTTTAGCATAAGGAGGTCGCTGCTATCCCTGCTGTTTTTACTGGGTATAGCATCTAGTCTGCGAGCGCAGGAATTTAAATTCACCACCACTGTATCAAGCAATAAAGTGGCACTGGACGAACCGTTCCAGATCCAGTTTATGCTGGAAAACGGGACCAATGTAACCCAGTTCACACCACCGAACTTCAACGACTTTGAACTATTGCAGGGCCCTAACCAGATGCAGGGTACTTCGATCGTCAATGGCCGACGTTCTGATTATATTGCATTGATCTACCTGATCAGGGCAAAACGGGTGGGTAACTTTACCATTCCTGCTGCTGCCGCCCGTGTGAACGGCGATATTGTAAAGTCCAATCCTGTCACCATCGAAGTGGCAAAAGGCATCAGCGGTTCCGCTGCCCAACAGCAACAACCACAACGCCAGCAGGTACCTGTCAATCCATTTGCCGGCATGGGCCAGCGTAGTGCTCCCAGCCATCAGGCAGAAGAAATGGAAGGTGTGATTAAGAATGGTGAAGACATCAATGCCAAGCTAAAAAAGAACATTTTCGTAAAAGTAGATGTTGACAAAACATCCCTCTACGAAGGCGAACAGCTGACTGCGACCTACAAGCTGTACACCCGCCTACCGACTAACGCCAGTGTGACCAAAGTACCTGCGTTCAAAGGATTTTCCGCTAAAGATATAGAATTGCCAAACCCGCCACAGGCCAGTGAAGAAATGGTAAACGGCATTCCCTACAGGGTATTCGTAATCCGTAAAACCATGCTGTTCCCGATGCAGTCAGGAACGCTGGAACTGGATCCTGTAGAGGTAGACAACCATGTAAGACTGGTGAAACTGGTGAAGAATGGTAAACGCAAAGATCCACTCGCTGATATGTTCAATGACCCGGCTTTTAAAGACGCGTTCAATGATCCATTCTTCGATGATGTCTTTAACCGTCCGGAAGTAGAATACCAGGATGTTCCTTACAAGATCCAGACAGCACCGGTAAAAGTTACTGTAAAACCACTGCCGGTCGATAGTCGCCCGGCAAGCTACAATGGAGCCGTGGGCAAATTTAACATGACCGCTACTGTGGATAAGAACAGCCTGTCTACCGACGATGCACTTACCCTGAAAGTGACCATCTCCGGCCAGGGCAATGTGAACCTGCTGAATCCGCCCAAAGTTGACATCCCTGCCAGCTTTGATAAATACGATCCAAAAGTGTCAGACAATATTGAAAAGAACAGCAACCCACTTACTGGTAGCCGTACTTTTGAATATGTGCTGATGCCGGTAGAAGCAGGGGAGCAGACCATTCCACCTGTGGAATTCTCTTACTTCGATGCGGCTTCCAAAACTTACAAAACTGTTAGCTCCAAGCCATTCACCATTCATGTGACAGCTGGTAAGCAAACGAAGAGAGACAAAGAAGATTTCAGCATCAATAAAAACGCCATCACGAACAATAGTAACAGCGTGCTGGATTGGGTTAAACACAATACTTACTTCATTACTTCTATCTGGTTCTACCTGCTGCTGGTATTGCCGCTGCTGGCACTGATCGGTGCATGGCTGTACCGCCGCCGCCTGGATTACCAGCAGAACAATGCAGCATTCCTGAAACACCGCTATGCTAATAAGGTAGCGCTCAAGCGACTGGAACTGGCTGCCCGCTATCTGAAAGAAGGCAAGGACAAAGCATTTTACGAAGAGACTTCCCGCGCTGTATGGGGCTATCTGAGTAACAAACTGCATGTACCATTTGCTGACCTGAGTAAACAACTGATCCAGGATAAACTGGCGCAGCAACACGTCAGTGAGCAATATACCGCCGACCTGTTTGACCTGCTGGATAATTGTGAAATGGCCCTGTATACGCCCAACCACAACAATACCAGGATGCAGGGTACCTATCAACAGGCCGTACAGGTAATCAGTAAACTGGAAGATGAACTAACAAGGGCGAAGAGCGCCGTTTAAATAAAATCATAGTCAACAACGTGAAACAGATCGTAACCGCTATACTTTTATGCACACTGATGAGCAGTACCCGCCTGCTGGCGGCAACCGCTCCACAACAGCAGGAATTTGAGAAAGCTAACGCCCTTTTCAGACAGAAACAATACACTGAAGCTGCCGGCATCTATCAGCGACTGGTAGATGAAGGTTTTGATCAGCCGGAGCTCCTCATCAACACAGGCAATGCCTGGTACAAAGCTAACCGTACCGGTCTGGCTGTGTACAGCTATGAAAAAGCCCTGCTCGCAGATCCATTCAGCAAAGCGGCTCAACACAACCTCGCCATTGCCAATCAGCGGGTGGAAGGGTATGTCAACGAATTGCCACAGCTGTTTTTCCAGCAATGGTGGACAGCTATCAAATATATGCATCACCCTAATGGCTGGGCTACCGGCGCCATTATCTTTTGCTGGCTCACGGTTTTAGGCAGCATCTTACTATTACTTCGTCCTACACTGCAGCCCACTGTTGTGAAGAGTGTGACAGGGGTATTCGGCCTGCTTTTCGCTTTCTACCTGTTCATGGGTATTACCACTTATGTCAGTGCCACAACGCATGACAATGGCATCATCATGGGGAATGTAGTAAAGGTGAAATCAGCTCCCGATCAGGGCAGTAAAGATCTGTTCGAACTACATGAAGGTGTAAAAGTGCAGATCACTGACGGTACCAGTGAATTTTGTAAGATAGAGCTGCCAGACGGAAAAACCGGCTGGATGTCTTGTGGAGATATCAAAAAACTATAACCGCTCGATTCGCTCCATGAAATCCTGTTTCCTATGCCGGGAGACAGGAATACAGCTTCCATCATTCATGATAATTTCTCCGCCATCCCCTTTCAGGTAACGTTCCATGTAGTTCAGATTGACTACATAGCTGTGGTGTACCCTGAAGAATCCTTTGTTCCTCAGCATATTTTCTATTTCCTTGAGGGAACGGAAAACCATAGCAGGTGCGGGTGCAGACAGCAGGTGCATGCGGGTATTGATCCCATCGGCCATGCAGTAGAGAATATCTTTTACCAGGATCATCCGCACACCTTCGGGGCTGGGCAATCCCAGTCTTTCACCAGGATGCAGTTGCTGATGTAGCAATTCCAAGTTATTGCCTGACCGGGTAAGGGACTTTCCCTTTTCTGTAAGATGCGCCTGCCTCACCAGCGCTTTGTCCACCGCGTCCTGCAGATCATCCCTGAGGATAGGTTTCATCAAAAAGTCGACTACATTATGACGGATTGCCTGTAGGGCATACTCTTCGTGAGAAGTGGTGACAATGATCGCGGTATTTATATGGCCGCAGGCATTTATCACCTCAAAACCATTGAGGCCCGGCATTTCCACATCCAGGAAAAGCAATTCAGGTTGATATTTATTTATGGCTTCAAGCGCAGAAAGGCCATCCGCACATACGGCGACGACAGTAACAGAGGGGCAATGTTTTTCTAATAATAGCTTTAGTACACTCCGACTCAGCCGTTCGTCATCAACGATGATGGTTCGCATGATCTGATAAATAATTCTTGTCCTATCGTATTTCTCTATTGGTTGAGGGCTAGGTATTATAGAGATTATACTATGAATCTATCTGTTTACGAAAATATTGTCACTGGTAATGAATTCTGCATTGAAAATACAAAATCTGCTGACATTGGATCTATTTTTAATTTGGGAGCTAAGCATTAGCCCCCATAAGCTGGCATCATACGGCTATTGACATGGAGCATGGAGATTTTGATACGATGGCCGGTGAGATCTTCTTCTTCCGCTATTTTGGCCTGAATGTGATATTTTTCATTGATCACCTGCAATCTTTCTACGGCAATGGTAATTCCTTTGTTCAGATAGGACTGTTGGTCCAGGTCGGGCGCTTCATGGTGTACGCCATTATCTTCTATACATACAGCAATAGTATCTCCTTCGCGGTCAATGGTGATATTGAGCATACCACCTTTGCCCGGCCTTAACAAAAGGCGGCGCCAGATGACATCCTGTACATATGGCTGTATAAGCAGGGGAGGGACAAAAGTAAGCTGCTGAGACACAGAAGGAAGGACTTCCAGCTGGTAGTCGAACTGTGGGCCGAACCGGAGTTGTTCCAGCTGCAGATAAAGTTCCAGTGCCTCCACATCTTCTTCAAGGTTCACCCATTCTTTGTTACAGTTACGGATGATGAGCCGCATTAAGCGGGCAAAACGTGTAAGGTACAGGGATGCAAGATCCGTACTGGTAGTCAGGATGTAGTGGTGTATAGCATTCAGGCTATTAAAAATAAAGTGAGGGTTCATCTGTGCCTGAAATGCATGCATTTCAAGATGGATGATTGCCTGCTGCCTGCTTATTTCTTTTGCCACATCCTTTTTCAGCTTACTTTCCCGGCTTCGGAACAGAATGAATACCAGGGTCAGGCTCAATAAAAAAAACAGCCAATATTGCCAGCCCGCTGCATTGAACAAATCAAAGCAAAAACTCACGCCTTATCGGTTTACTATTCCAAGGATACAATTAAATCTTAGTTCGGAACTAAATGCAACTTTGTCTGACTAGGAATAACAATATCCGTCAAATACCCCGAAGGCGAAAGCAACACTTCTTACAAGGCAGTATTTATGCTAAAAGCGGTGTGATTTGGCCGGTAAGTGGTAGGGGAATCAGGGGTTATAAATAAAAAATTGCGAAATACGTGAACCGCACTTCGCAATTAACAGGTTGGCCAGCAGGGAGGACTATTCTGTAAACTTGTAGCCTACGCCTCTTACTGAATGGAAATATCTTGAGTTCCGGCTGTCTTCTTCGAAGTACTTGCGGAAGTTGAGGATAAAGTTATCAATCGTACGGGTGGTAGGATATACATTGTACCCCCATACGACCTGAAGGATCTTTTCTCTGGTCACAACTTCACCTTTATTTTCGATCAGTAGCTTGAGGAGCATGGTTTCTTTTTTGCTCAGCTCATAGTGTTTACCATCTTTGCCGATGCACTCCTGCGCAGCAAAATCAATTTGATTATCACCGAAATGGTAGACATTCGAGACGGAGTCCTTATCCTGGATCTTCTTATTTTTTAAGATCAGTTTTTCTACACGCAGCAGCAGCTCTTCCAGGTTGAAAGGCTTGGTCATGTAGTCGTCGCCACCTTTTTTCAGGCCCAATACGCGGTCTGCACTACTGTTCTTGGCACTGAGGAAGAGGATGGGCACTTCATTGTTTTGGATACGGATGTTTTCGCACACGGCGATGCCATCCATTTCCGGCAACATTATATCCAGTATGATCAGGTCGAAATACTCGTTTTTCACTGCCTTTAAAGCAGCGGTTCCATTATCTACAGCCGTAACTTCATAGCCTTCCAGCTCCAGGTTCAGCTTGAGGGCTTCCTGAAGATTCTCTTCATCTTCTACCAGTAGTATGGATGCTTTTGTAGCTTCCTTCATAGTTTAAATTTCGATAAGCTTAAATTACTGATAATGTAATTTACGCCGTTTGTACGGAATATACCGGCCATGTGATTTCAAAATATGCTCCGGCAGGTACATTATCTTTTACGATGATAGTGCCTCCATGTTGCTGTACGATCCTTCTGGTAAGGAAGAGGCCCAACCCGGAGCCTTTGGCTTTGCGGGTATTTTCGTTGCCTATGCGGTAAAATTTAAGGAAGATCCTTTCCCGTTCATCAACTGGGATGCCTGGTCCTTCATCTTTCACTACCAGCCTAAGCTGGCCGGCATTTTCCTCTAACCGTACGTCTATGACCGTATTTTTGGGTGCATATTTAGCAGCATTCTCTACGAGGTTGTTCAGCGCTATCTGCAGCATGAACTTGTCACCATTCAGCCATACATCAGGCAAAATATGTGCCTGTATGGAGTGTGTGGCTATTCTACCTTTGATTTCCTTTACGCCATTGACCAGCAATTCAGAAAAATTGAGGTCTTCGCGGAACAGTTTATAACGGTCTGATTCCATTTGGGATGCCAGCAGTATATTATTACACAGCTGATCAAGACGATTGGTTTCGCGAATGGTATTGTCCAGTAGTTTAAACCGCTTTTCCTCATCCAGTCTATGTTTACGAAGGGTTTCCAGATTGAGTTTGGCGGCAGCAATAGGGGATTTCAGTTCGTGTGTTACGGCCATCATGAAGTTCTGCTGTTGCTGTGAGAGCTTCATTTGCTTGTAGATGGAGCGGTATACAAAGAAACCACCCATTAAAATAATGGCCAGAAAAATAATTCCCTCGCCGATAAACATGACAGTACGGCGGTATTCTGTAGTTTGTATCCGTGCCAGTTCCTGTTGATATTCTACCGGATGTGCAACACTGTCAGTTCTCAGCACCAGGTTCTGGATTTCGAAGCGGGATATCTGTTCGCTTTGCATAAACAGGAGCACCCCCCACCATACGAGTGCCAGGATCGTATATGCAAGTACAAACAGATAGATAACGGAAATGGCTTTCCCGTCCTGTAGTTTATTGAGTAGCTTTTTCATTGGTCCGTAAACCGGCTTTCTCCACCCGTAAGCCAACATTCATGATATCCGGAAGCGGATTTTGCCGCATGTTTTGTTCAAAGGTAAACTTATAAATACCTGGTTTGTTCAGTATCGCATGTTGCTGAATGGGGATCTGGTGTTCATAAATATCGTCCAGCCCACTACCCAGCCATTTACCGGTCATATCAGCAAGGGGCAGTTCTACCCTTTGTGGTATTGGTTGTTCGCCCGGAAACTGGGTATCGATCAGCAGGTAAATATTGCTATAGGGGTATGCATCCTTGTGACGGATATTCACATAGATGTTATACAAATAGGCTGTATCTGCCGGTTGCAGGGTGACCTCAAATGCTGGCTTATAGTTGTAGGCCCATTCATGCCCCGGGATCTCCAGGTTCTTTTCATAGGTGTCCATCTTCATGGGCTCGCAGGAAGCTGCTACCAGCAACATTCCTACAGCCATCATCCGGAAGAATTTATTCATATACTATTGCGATACGGTTTTTTATTACAGCACATTCAGCACCTGCTCTTTCGCTTTTTCCAGCTCATCTTTCATGAGCACTACCCATTGCTGGATGTTGGCATCATTAGCTTTGGAACCGGTCGTATTAATTTCACGGCCTACTTCCTGTAATACGAATCCCAGTTTTTTACCTTTGGAAGGTTCTGCTTCTTTCAGGATTTCTTTGAAGTAACGGCAGTGGTTTTCCAGTCTTACCAGTTCTTCAGAGATGTCCAGTTTTTCTAAATAAAATATAAGTTCCTGTTCCAGGCGATTCTCGTCTATGTTTTCTTTACCTACATATTCTGCCAGCAGAGATTCGAGTCTGGTTCTTACCCTGTCTTTACGCTGCGGATCCAGTTCTCTTACCTTGATGGTGTAGTTTTCAATGTTCTCTATACGTGTGAGCAGGTCCGCTGCCAGCACAGAACCTTCGTCCAGGCGATGGGCATCGAGGTCGGAAATAGCCTGTTTCAGTGCTGTTTCGACTTCCTGCCACTCTTCTTCAGAGATCTGCTCATTAGCAGGGCTCACCACTTCTGGAAGCTTCATCAGCACATTGAGCATATCTTCTTTAGGCAAATTCAGTTCATCGGCCAGTGTGGTGATAGACTGATGATAGAACTTTGCCAGATCTGTATTAATGACCACCGGACGGTTTGCACCGTTTTGCCTGATATTAACACTGGCATCCAGCGTTCCACGTACTAACGTTTGTTGCAGCTGGTTGCGTATATCAAACTCGTAGGGCTTTAACAACGGGGAAATTTTCAGGTTTACTTCAAACTGTTTTCCATTCAGTGATTTAATTTCTACCACTATTGTTGTCTCTCCCCGGGTGATTTCAGCCCTTCCGAAGCCGGTCATTGATTTCAGCATAATAGAGATTTGTAAGCAACAAACCTACCTAAATTAGGCCAAAGCGCAAAGAAACGTTCAAGATCAGGCTTTAAAGAGCAGGTCATAGAGCTCCTGCTGGCTGTATTCCCTGATGTCGCCCGGCAGCAAACCGGCTATAGTAGCCTTACCTATCCGGTAACGTATAAGTCTCAACGTTGGGAAGCCAACGGCAGCGGTCATTTTCCTGACCTGCCTGTTTTTTCCTTCCTTCAGGGACAATTTTATCCACGGGGCGGGAATGCTCTTACGGAAACGGATAGGAGGGTTGCGGTCAGGGACCTCCGGATCTTCCGGAAAAAGGGTGGCCTTACAGGGGCGGGTTTTGTACATTTTACCATCAATATTGATAGGTACCCCCTGACGCAACTGTTGTACAGCAGTGTCGGTCACAGCTCCATCTACCTGTACCCAGTATTCCCTTTCATGTGCAAATTTCGGATCCAGAAGGCGGTGATTGAGGGCCTTGTCATTGGTCAGCACCAGGAGGCCTTCACTGTCGTAATCTAAACGTCCCACCGGGTAAACATCCGGGGGAACTTTAAAAAAATCTCCCAGGCTGGCTTTCCCTTCTTCTTTGCCGAAACGGGTAAGTACCTGGAAAGGTTTATATATTATATAATAATTAAATGCCATAAGGAATGCTCCCGGAAGTGATTTTTTGCAGGTTTTAATCCACTAAATTAGTAATTTTGGAGATTGAATACTATGTGTACGCCTTTCCATAATGCCTCGTGTATGAACTGTCAGGATCGCTTTGGATCAATATTATTCAAAGCTGAAAAGTGCAATCTGGAAGAGATAGACGCCGCCAAAGTATGCTCCACCTACAAAAAAGGAGAAGTAGTATTCCAGGAAGGCACCTATCCTTTCGGCATTTACTGCGTAAATACCGGCAAAATTAAGCTCTCTCATTCAGGAGATGATGGCCGCGAACAGATCGTCAGGTTGGCTAAGCCAGGTGACATCATCGGCTACAAGGCACTTCTGTCTGCGGAAAGGTACACCGCTTCTGCTATTGCACTGGACGATTCTTCCGTGTGCTTTATTCCCAAAGACCTTTTCATGAGCATCCTGCAAAAAGATGCTAACCTCTCTTTCGAGATGATGCGCATCATTGCCAGCGAACTCCGTAAGGCCGAGACCAAGATCACCCACCTGGCTCAGAAGCCGGTGCGGGAAAGACTGGCCGAAACGCTCCTTTTCATCAAGGAAACTTATGGCGTAGAGCAGGATGGCACCACCCTGAATGTGCGCCTAAGCCGTGAAGAGATTGCCAACCTGGTAGGCACAGCCACAGAATCAGCCATCCGCCTGCTTTCCGAATTCAAAAAAGACGGTCTGATTGAGCTACAGGGCAAGAAAATCCGCCTGCTCAACCAAGAAGAAATCACCAAAACCGCCAACCTGCAGGACTAATTATCACCGTCCTGTCATTTCCTTTATTTCCTGATTGTTGTCAGCCCCGTTCTTGACTCTTGTCATTTTTCCCCCTTCGCATTGCCGGTATTTTTGCACCAAATCCTTTATCATGGCTACATTTACCGCCGTCCCTGGGATAGAAGTGGAGTGTGAACATTGCGGGGAGGCCTGTGCTGACACTACTATCATTATTGGGGATAAGATCTTTTGTTGTCAGGGATGTAAACTAGTGTACGAACTGCTCAATGAGAATGACCTTTGTGAATACTATAACTTAAATGATAAACCCGGACTTGCTCAAAGGATACCTGTGAGGAAGGACAAATTTGCCTTTCTTGACGATAATAAAATCCAGCAGCAACTGATCCAATACAGGGATGACGATCATACGCACATCACTTTTTACATTCCACATATTCACTGCAGCTCCTGCCTCTGGTTGCTGGAGAACCTGCACAAGCTGGATAGCGGGGTTGAAAGCGTAACGGTAAACTTTACCCGCAAGGAAACGCGTATTGTATACCAGCAGTCGCAGACGACCCTTCGCCGCATTGCTGAAATACTGACCAGCATTGGCTATGAGCCCTATATCAGCCTGCAGGACATGCAGAAAAAGAAACCCCGTGTACAGCGGGACCTGATTTACCGGCTAGGGGTAGCCGGGTTTGCCTTTGGTAATATCATGCTGCTCAGTTTTCCAGAGTACTTTGGTAACTATGGTTATTCCGATGCGAAAATGAATGAGATTTTCAGAATACTGAATGTGACACTGTCACTGCCCGTATTCTTTTATAGTGCTCAGGTATTTTTCAAATCGGCGTGGAGTGGCCTCAAGACAGGTTTTCTGAACATTGATGCTCCCATCGTACTCGCCATCGTTGTCACCTTTGTACGCAGCCTGGTCGATGTGTTTTCAGGCTCTGGCTCCGGTTATTTCGACTCAATGACCGGTATCGTATTTTTCATGCTGATCGGCAGAATTCTGCAGGACAAGACTTACCAGGGATTATCTTTCGACAGGGATTATACCTCTTATTTCCCGTTAGCCATTACAATTATAAAAGATGGTCAGGAAGTGCCTACTGCACTTCCTGACATCAAAGTAAATGATACCTTACTCATTCACGACAATGAGCTGATACCAGCAGATGGTATCCTGGTACGCGGTACAGCCCTCGTAGATTATAGCTTTGTAACCGGAGAGTCGGTGCCGGTAAGCAAATCGATAGGTGAGATCGTGTATGCAGGAGGTAAACAGTTAGAAGGAAACATCGAGATCCTGACGATCAAGGAAGTGGCGCAAAGTTACCTGACCAGTCTCTGGAACAGGGATGAACTGAAGCAGAAAGTGACCCGTCAGGAGTCATTCATTCACCTGGTAGCGCGTAACTTCACCTGGTTGCTGCTGGCAATCGCAGCGCTGTCAGCCCTTTACTGGTGGAAGTTTGACCACACGAGGATCTGGCCGGCAGCCACGTCTATCCTGATTGTAGCCTGTCCGTGTACATTACTCTTAGCCGCTTCTTTCACCAATGGTCACATTCTCCGCATTCTGAGCAGACATAAATTGTACCTGCGCAATGCGGGTGCCATTGAAAGGCTGGCGGGTATTACAGACATTGTATTTGATAAAACAGGTACGCTGACCGGCAACAAGGATATCCCTGTCACCTGGCATGGGCCTGCACTTTCAAGGGCACAGATTATGAGCATCGCTTCTGTAGCCGCTCAATCTACCCACCCACTCAGTAAACTGATCAGCGCTTTTTATCACAACATTCCAAGAGTACCTGTAAGCGGGTTCAAAACCACCACAGGTATGGGCGTAAGCGGATATATACAGGAAGATGCAATATTGCTGGGCAACGCCTCCTTTACAGGCACCCGCACTGCTGCTATGCACAACGATGGTAGCATTGTATACGTAGCTATCAACGAGCAGCCGCTGGGATATTTCCTGATCGGTAACCAATACCGTGAAGGCATTAGTACGCTGCTGCAAAGCCTGAGAACAAAGGGGTACAGCCTCTCCCTGCTCTCTGGCGATAATGACCGGGAAGCGGGCTATCTGAAATCATTGATGGGAGAAGACGCCACACTCCGCTTTACCCAACAACCACAAGACAAACTAAACTACATACTGGACCTGCAAACGAAGGGCAGACGTGTGCTGATGATCGGCGATGGTCTCAACGATGCAGGCGCACTGAAACAGAGTGATGTAGGTATATCATTAACCGAAGACAGCAACAACTTTACACCCGCGAGTGATGGGATCTTAGAAGCAGGACAACTGACGAGATTACCAAAGTTTATCAGGATCTGTATAGCGAACAAACGGATCATTGTCATCAGCTTTGTAATTTCACTGATCTATAACGTGATCGGGTTGTCATTTGCAGTGCAGGGTATTTTATCTCCGCTTACAGCGGCGATTCTGATGCCGGCCAATTCTATCAGCATGATATTACTCTCATATGGCCTGAGCGAATGGGCCGACAGACGCTAAAAACAGGCCATTACTTTTTTCAAAAACCTGCCTTTGCCTAAGGGAGCAAAGGTGGGTTTTCAGGATTCTTCTACTCAATTTATTAAAGCAGGATACTGCTCAATGAGTGCACTGATTTATATCAGCGCACTCATTGAGCGGCATCATCGTCCCCGCAAACGTAGTAGGCTAGCTTTGTTCATGGAAATTAAAACAACTCACCATGAGCGTGATCATTTTATTACTAGGAGCCAGTCTACTGGTAGCGATATGTTTCCTGGCGGCCTTTATTTGGTCGGTAAGAAGCGGACAGTTTGAAGATCATTTCTCGCCGGCCCATCGAATTCTTTTTGAGCACAAGCCAACCGAACACGCCAGCGGATCTACACCACCAGCACCATCTTGTAACAACAACAGCACTGCCACTCCACCTAATTGTAAGCAATAAGTAATCAGCAACAGGAAGTTTAATTTTTTTCTACGATCAACTCGTCATCCGTAATCGCACAAATATGTCTCTTGAAAAATTTGCGTACGACAACCGTACCGTGAAATGGTTTGCATATGCCAGTATTGGCTGGGGGCTTATTGGTATGCTGGCAGGTCTTTGGGCCGCGCTGGCGCTGGTACTCCCGGGCATTAACCTGGACTTTGCACCTACGACCTTTGGCCGTATCCGGCCCGTTCACACCAATGCTGTCATCTTCGCTTTCGTAGGTAACGGTATTTTCATGGGTGTGTACTATTCACTTCAACGCTTGTGTAAGGCACGCATGTACAGCGACCTGCTGAGCAAAATTCACTTCTGGGGCTGGCAGACAATTATTGCCTGTGGTGCCCTTTCGCTGTTCATGGGTTATACTACCGGTAAGGAATATGCCGAGCTGGAATGGCCACTGGATATTGCTATCACACTTATCTGGGTTGTATTTGGTGCGAACATGCTGGGTACGATTCTGAAAAGGAGAGAAGCCCACCTGTATGTAGCCATCTGGTTCTACATTGGTACATGGGTAGCTATTGCCATGCTGCACATCATCAACTCTTTCGAGTTGCCACTGAGCTTCATGAAGAGTTACTCCTGGTATGCCGGTGTGCAGGATGCACTGGTACAATGGTGGTACGGTCACAATGCGGTTGCGTTCTTCCTGACCACTCCTTACCTGGGCCTTATGTACTACTTCGTACCTAAAGCTGCGAACAGACCTGTGTATTCCTATCGCTGGTCTATCATCCACTTCTGGGCGCTGATCTTTATTTACATCTGGGCTGGTCCTCACCACCTGTTATATACTGCTCTTCCTGAATGGGCACAGTCACTGGGTACTGTATTCTCCATCATGCTGATTGCTCCCTCATGGGGTGGTATGCTGAATGGTCTGCTCACGCTGCGTGGTGCCTGGGATAAAGTAAGGGAAGATGCGATACTGAAATTCTTTGTAGTAGCACTGACCTGTTATGGTATGTCTACATTCGAAGGTCCGATGCTCTCCCTTAAAAACGTAAATGCTATCAGCCACTATACCGACTGGACTATCGCTCACGTACACGTAGGTGCACTGGGTTGGAATGGCTTCCTGACCTTCGGTATCCTGTATTGGATGCTGCCACGTATTTTCAGCACGGAACTGTACAACCGCAAATGGGCAAATACTCACTTCTGGCTGGGTACCCTGGGTATCATCTTCTATGTGATTCCAATGTATTGGGCTGCTTTCACTCAGAGCATGATGTGGAAAGAGTTTACTGCTGAAGGACAGTTGAAATATCAGTTCCTTGAAACAGTTCACACGGTTGTTCCAATGTATGCATTGCGTGCTGTAGGTGGTGTATTCTACATCTCTGGTGTGATACTGATGATTGTGAACCTGGCGAAGACGATCAGTCGTGGTACGTTTGTAGCTGACGAAGCTGCAGAAGCACCAGCACTGCCAAAAGTGATAGAGGTACATGGTAAAGCACACTGGCACAACTGGATTGAACGTCGTCCAATTCAACTGGCAGTATTCAGTCTGATCGTAGTAGCAATTGGTGGTTTACTGGAACTGGTGCCTACCTTCCTGGTAAGAAGCAACATTCCTACTATCTCCAGCGTAAAACCTTATACGCCGCTTGAACTGCATGGCCGTGATATTTACATCCGCGAAGGTTGTTATACCTGTCACTCCCAGATGATCCGTCCTTTCCGTGATGAGGTAGCCCGTTACGGTGAATATTCCAAAGCAGGTGAATTCGTGTACGATCACCCGTTCCAATGGGGTTCAAAACGTACCGGTCCGGATCTGGCCAGAATAGGTGGCAAGTATCCTGACTCATGGCATTACAATCACATGCTGGATCCAACCTCTATGTCTCCAGGTTCTATCATGCCAAGATACCCATGGTTATTTGAAGACAGACTGGATAAGACCAAGACACCAGCTATGATCAATGTAATGCGTAAACTCGGTGTACCATACGCGCCAGGATATGAAAATCAGGCAACCGCAGATCTGGAAAAACAAGCAAATGAAATTGCCGGTTCTCTGGAAAAAGAAAAACTGCATGTTGGTAAAGACCGTGAAATCGTAGCGTTAATTGCTTATCTGCAAAGGATGGGTAAGGATATCAAAACGAAATAAACTGATTTATCATGAAGTTCATAAACTATCTGCAATCCATCACCGGTGTAACCATTTACCCGCTGATATCGCTGGTCCTCTTTTCGCTGTTCTTTATAGTAGCGGCCTTCTGGGCTTTCAAAGCACCAAAAGGTATGGTGGACCACATCAGTAATATCCCATTAGACGAAAGCTGAAACCTGACCAACAATGAAGAAAAGACTTTTTAATACAACACTGTTGTTCTCACTGCTGGCCAGCTTACCTGCGGCTGCGGAAGAATACACCTCCTACAAGCCAGATGGTCCATCAGAACTGGGCCACCCTGTAGCTATCGTACTCCTCACCGTGATCGTAGGCCTGTTCATCGCTATTGTAATATTGGGTAGTGCTGTTATTGGTGCTATTGACATCTATAAGGAGCGACTGAAAAACAGTAAAGCACTCCTGATCGGAGGCTTACTGGTAGGCAGCCTCTTTTCAGCTTCCGGCGCTATGGCACAGGAAGCTGTGACAACAACAGCCACAACAAACATCATCAGCGGTCTGTCCACATCTTCCTTTTACCTGCTGATCTCTGTAATCGGCCTTGAACTCCTCGTTATCATCGCTCTGCTGTATGCGCTTCGTATCCTGGTGGGTATTAAGAGCAGACGTAAAGTAAGAGCTGAGAAAGCTGAAAAAGCAGTAGCTGAAGGCAAAAAAAGTATCCACTGGCTGGAAAAGCTGAATGACACTAAGACGCTGGATGCTGACTCTGAAGCTGAAGCAGACATGGGCCACGATTACGATGGTATCCATGAGCTGAACAATCCAACACCTCCATGGTGGAGATACGGGTTCTACATCAGTATTGTATTTGCCGTAGTATACCTCTGGCGATTCCAGGTTGCTCACTCAGCACCATCACAGATAGAAGAGCTGGCTATAGCCAATGCGAAAGCGGATGAAGCTAAAGCTGCCTATCTGAAAAATGCGGCGAACAATGTAGATGAGAATACTTTGAAACAGCTGACCGATCCTGCGGATCTGGCTGCTGCGGCCAAACTTTTCGCGAGCAATTGTGCTCCCTGCCATGGCCCACAGGGTCAGGGTGTGGTAGGACCCAACCTCACGGATGACTACTGGCTACATGGAGGAACGATCAACAAGGTATTCACGACTATCAAATATGGCATACCTGAAAAAGGGATGAAGTCATGGAAAGATGATTTCTCTCCCGGACAGCTGGCACAGTTAGCAAGCTATGTAAAGAGTATTCATGGCACTAACCCTCCTAATCCGAAGGAGCCACAGGGTAATCTGGAAAAATAACCTTTCACGGGCCGGACTGACCGGTTATACGGAAATCAGTCCCGGCCCACTTTTTAATGCGTTCACAATGGATACAACGTTTCGAGACAGTTTGGCGACTGTGGATAAACAAGGGAAACGCAATTGGATTTATGCACAGAGACCTAAGGGTAAACTTTATAATGCGAGAAGTATTCTTAGCTATCTCTATTTCATTGCGTTTTTTGCCGGACCGTTTATTCAGATAAACGGCCGGCCCCTTTTTTTAATTAACGTAGTTGAAGGCCGTTTTATCCTCTTCGGCGCTCTTTTCTGGCCCCAGGATTTCTTCATCTTCGGGTTGGCAATGGTTGCCTTTATCCTCTTTATAGTCATCTTTACGATGGCCTTTGGCCGTCTTTTTTGCGGTTGGGCGTGCCCCCAGACCATCTTTATGGAAATGCTTTTCCGAAAGATAGAATACTGGATAGAAGGTGATGCGGCTGCACAGCGAGTACTGAATCAAGCCCCCTGGACTACAGACAAGATTTTCAAAAAGACCAGCAAACAGGTGTTATTTTATACGCTTTCATTCGTGATCGCCAACACCTTTCTGGCTTACATTATAGGTTTAGACAACCTTTCGCGCATTATTACGGGACCTGTAACTGAACATATTGGTGGCCTTACGGCCATTCTCATTTTTGCAGGCATTTTTTATGGCGTCTTTGCTTTTTTCAGGGAGCAGGTATGTACTATTGTCTGTCCGTATGGCCGTTTACAAGGCGCATTGCTGGACAAAAATTCCGTGATCGTAGCATACGACTACTCAAGGGGAGAACCCAGAAGCCATTTTAAGAAACAACAGGATGCTGCCTTCGGAGATTGTATCGACTGTGCACAATGTGTAAAGGTGTGCCCCACAGGTATAGACATCCGTAACGGCACCCAGCTGGAATGCGTAGGCTGTACTGCCTGTATCGATGCATGTAATTTCATGATGGCGAAGGTGAACAGACCTTTGAACCTGATCCGTTACGCATCAGAAGATGGTATTGCCAACAAACAACCGCTGACGATCACCGCCCGTATGAAAGTGTACAGCAGTATCCTGGTGCTGATCGTTGCAGCCATCACTTTTATGCTGGCAAGCAGACAACCGGTAGGTGGCGATATCATCCGTGCTGGAGGTATGTTGTACCAGGAGAGAGGAGAGGACAGCGTATCCAACCTGTACAGTGTAAAACTAATCAACAAAACGACAGCTGATATTCCGCTGACGTTGAGACTGGAAGATATAGCAGGTCGTATACAATCAATTGGCGCTTCTGTGATCAAAGTAAAAGCAGAATCACAGGGAGAAGGCACCTTCTTTATCGTATTACCCAAAAGTGCGATCGGGAAAAGAAAAACGGTGCTGCATGTAGCACTATATGCAGGCGACAAGAAAACCGGTTCCATCAAAACTACTTTCCTGGGACCGATACAATTCCAATAACTTTTATAAACTAATCATCATGAACTGGGGACATAGCATCATCGTTGTATTCGTTCTTTTTGCCGCCGGTATGCTCACATTGGTTACCAAGAGTATGCATGCACATGTGGAAATGGTGAACAATGACTATTATGCGGAAGAGCTGAAATACCAACAGGTGATAGACGGACGTAAAGAAGCAGCATTACTTTCGGCACCGGTGAAGATCGATCAGGCCGGCGATCATATAGATGTGACTTTCCCTCCTGAAATGCAGGGAACACCACTGAGTGGTAAGATCCTTTTTTACAAAGCTGCGGATTCCCGTCAGGACGTAACAGTTCCGCTCCGCGCTGGTGTAGAAGGTACTATGAGCATCAGCAAACAGAAACTGAAAAAGGGTGATTACCAGGTTCAAATGGAATGGGATGCCAAGGGCAAACACTACGTCCAGGAAGAGAATATATCGGTGAACTAATTTAAACAGCACACAATATGTTCCTGACATTTCTTTATGCGCTTTCGCTGGGTTTTATAGGCAGTTTTCACTGCATAGGTATGTGCGGGCCGATAGCGCTTACTTTGCCGGTTCAGCACCTGGAAGGTACGCGCAGGCTGGGAGGCATATTACTGTACAATGCAGGACGTGTGAGCGCTTATACAGGCCTTGGCATCTTTTTCGGATGGCTGGGCAGACAATTTTATCTCGGTGGCCTGCAGCAATGGCTTTCTATTACAGTAGGAGGGTTATTGCTGCTGGTCATTTTTTTTCAGTACGGATGGAAGTCCTTTCGTCTTCCTGCAATAGGAGGATTTTATACCAAAAGAATTAAATCGATCCTTGGCAACTTACTTCGTCAACGTCGTTTCAGTACACTTTATGCAATCGGTTTTTTCAACGGCTTACTGCCCTGTGGATTGGTTTACTTCGCCATAGCAGGCGCGATAGCAACAGGTGCAACCTGGCAGGGAGCACTGTTCATGACAGCTTTTGGAACGGGCACCTTACCGGCGATGGTAGCGGTAAGCTGGTTCACAGAGCTGATCAGTCTGCGTTTCCGTAACCGCATCAGACGTTTCATACCCGTTATAGCCGGCATTATGGCCATCTTGCTGATCATGCGTGGCCTGAACCTGGGCATTCCGTATATCAGTCCGGTACTTTCTCCTCAGGAAGAGCGGGTTTCTTTACACTGTATTAAACCTTGACTACAATGACTCTCATTCAGAAATATAATACCGCTGCACCACGGTACACCAGTTATCCCACCGTTCCCTACTGGGATGAATCAACCTTTGATGCTACAAGATGGAAACAATCCCTGCAGGAATCTTTTAAGGCGACCAACTCAACCGAGGGTATCAGCATTTACATACACCTTCCTTATTGCGAAAAGTTGTGCACTTATTGTGGATGCAACAAGCATATAACCATCAATCATGGGGTAGAAAAGCCCTATATGGACGCTATCTTACGGGAGTGGGGCCTCTACATTAAACTGTTTGAAAAACGCCCGAGAATCCGCGAAATTCACCTTGGAGGAGGTACGCCTACTTTCTTCAGCGCCGACAACCTGGCGCAACTCATCATTGGTATTTATGAACATGCTGACCTGATCTCTGATGCGTCTCTGAGTTTTGAAGGGCATCCCAATAATACCACTGTGGCACATATGCAAACCCTGTACAATTTAGGGTTCAGACGTATGAGTCTGGGTATCCAGGATTTTGATCCAAAGGTGCAGGATATTATCAACCGTATACAACCTTTTGAAACGGTGGAGCGGGTTACGAACGAGGCCAGGGAGATTGGATTTACTTCCATCAACTATGACCTGGTGTATGGTTTGCCTTTACAAACGATGACAAGTGTACAGGATACCATTAATAAGATTATCAATCTGGGTCCGGACAGGATTTCATTCTATAGCTATGCACACGTACCCTGGATCAAGGGAAATGGTCAGCGCAAATATTCTGAAACAGACTTGCCTAAGGATGAAGAAAAACGCGCGCTGTACGAATTGGGTAAAACGATGTTTGCTGAAAATGGGTATACAGAGATAGGAATGGATCACTTTGCCCGTCCACATGATTCCCTGTACCGCTCAGCACAGGAGGGTACCCTGCACCGCAACTTTATGGGTTATACAGATCATCATACTTCACTGATGATTGGTTTAGGTGCATCATCTATCGGCGATAGCTGGTATGCTTATACACAAAACGAGAAGACGATCGATCGGTGGATGGAAAGGGTAAACAACGATGACTTTCCGGTAGTAAGAGGACATATTCTGAGTACCGAAGACCTGTTACTTCGCCGCCATATTCAGGCACTGATGTGCAATTTTGAAACTACCTGGAACAAGGCAGATGTGCAGTGTGATGCGATTGTAGAAGGTTTGCAAAGACTGCAGGAACTTGAAAAGGATGGGTTAGTTGCTGTAAAACCAAAGAAGGTTTTTGTAACAGAAAAAGGACGTCCTTTTATCCGTAATATCTGTATGGCATTTGATGCTCGTTTATGGCGCAGACAACCACAATCACAGCTATTCAGTAGTGCTATCTAAATCTTATTGACTTCATTCTTATTGCTTTACGTTGAATGTGTATCCTGAGATTGGAATTTTTTCCAAAAAATGGAATAACCATGCTATGATAAATTATCACATAATTGTGATAGCACTATCGGCTGAAATATTGATGAATAAAGGGTTTGAGTGAGCATAAAAAAAGTCTGACCGTTTTTTACAATCAGACTTTCTTGTTATGTGAATGGGTTAGTAAGTACAGGGAACAAAAATTCCCTACACAATATTAAAAAGAATTTTATCACAAAAGAAAAAAAATGCAAACTTTTTTATTCACACCACTAAAAAAAGTGTGGATAACAACAGTTAAAAAGCACAACTGAAAGATTTTTTGTGCCGGCAATCAAACCAAATTTACACAAACGATAATATCCCGATTCTCACCTACCTTTGTTGCACTAAACAGCAGAATATATGAAGTTCAATGCTCCAATACCGGTAACCGAAATCGCTGCATACATAGGCGCAGAGCTGGAAGGCAACGATCAGCAAATGGCAACCGGCATTAACGAAATACATAAGGTTACTCCGGGTGATATTTCATTTGTAGACTTTGAAAAGTACTATGATAAGTGTCTGCGTTCTGCAGCAACAATTATTATCATCAATAAAAAAGTTGACTGTCCTCCCGGTAAAACATTGCTTGTATTACCTGATCCGTTCAGTGCTTATGTTAAAATTGTGAAAAGGTTCCGTCCTTTTGAACCAGCGACCAAACCCATCAGCGATACTGCGGTAATAGGGAAGGACACTATCATTCAGCCAAATGTGTTCATCGGAAATCACGTTACTATCGGCGAGAACTGTCTTATTCATCCCAACGTTACCATCTATGATCATACAGTAATTGGCAACAACGTAATCATTCATGCAGGTACCGTGATTGGCGCAGATGCATTCTACTTTAAGAAAAGAGCAGACAGGGAAGTGATGTATGATAAGATGGAAAGCTGCGGTCGCGTGATCATTGAAGACGATGTGGAAATCGGCGCTGGCTGTACCATTGACAAGGGTGTAAGTGGTGATACTATCATTGGTCGCGGTACTAAGTTTGACAACATGATTCATATCGGTCATGGTACCGTAATTGGTCGTAACTGTCTTTTTGCTGCACAGGTAGGAATCGGTGGTAAAGCACATATCGAAGACAATGTGATCCTCTGGGGTCAGGTAGGTGTATCCAAAGATCTGGTGATCGGTAAGGGAGCTGTGGTGCTGGCACAAAGTGGTGTACCAGCTTCACTGGAAGGAGGAAAAACGTACTTTGGTTCTCCGGTAGAAGATGCACGCATGAAGATGAAAGAACTGGCATGGATCAAACGTATCCCTGAAATCTGGGAGAAATTAACGTCTAAATAAACGCTTTTGTAAAATAGCTTCTGCCACCCTGCAGAAGCTATTTTTTTATACATTTGGAACATGCTTTTCCGAACATTGCTTCTCCTGTTTTCCACCCTGACTGCCGTAGCCCAGAAAGGGCTTACCGAAGTTCCTGTCACTATTAAAGACGGCTGGTTTACCGCCAAAACAATTTCCTTCGATAAGTATACCACAGGCGACCGTAAAAACGGTATCGATCAACCTGCTTCTTTCTCCTTCATAAAGAACCCCATTGACGCCTTCAATTTCCAGCTGCTATGTGATACCTGCAACACAGGGAGTAAGGCGCATATTCAGTCGCTATTTACCCCTCGCATCGCTTTCTCAGATCGTTCGTTACCATCCGTACTGGAACATGTTGAGGCTAACAATAAACTTACTTATATCGTCATCCAGGTTGCCGATTCTACTTTGGGTACCTGGGAAATGATCCTCCGGAATATGACTTATCTGGACCTGAACGACAACAAACAGGCAGGCATACTCCGCTCTTCACTGGGAGAGTTCAAAGTCACTGCCAATAACCATTTTGGCATCGTAAATTCTTATGAAAATATCCGGTACGAATTTGTGTACCGGAAGAAGGTAGTGGCGGCAGTCATACCTGGTAATAGTCCCCGGGTATGGTTAGACCTGAATAATTTAAAAGAGGAACAGCGCATTGTAGTTGCTGCAGCAATAGCGGCATTACTGCTTAGATGAGGACAGCATCTTTTTCAGATATGCTTTACTCATACGGGCCACCGTTTCTTTCAGTGGTGTAAACGTAAAGTCCGGCAATACCTCCTTTATCTTCCCGTTATTGTAGTATACTTTCAGTTGCGCAGTATGTGCAGTTTCTTTTGTTAACACGGCCTTTTTTCCGGTGATCTTACTCTTCAATGTTTCTATCCGCCATACTATCTCTGCCTGCCATGGTTTCACCAGTTTATGTGGCGGCTTTTTGCCCAGTTGTATCGCCATTTCTGTAAACAGATCTACATATCGCCAGTTGTCTGCGGAGATTACAAAACGTTGTCCGCTTACATTACTTTCCATCAGGCGTATCATCACTTCAGCCACGTCTTCCACATCTGTGAAACCAGTAATTCCTTCTGTATAATAAGGGAATTCTTTCCAGGCATTTTTAATGAGCAGACCGGAACCATCTTCCCAGAAATCAGGGCCCAGGATAATCGATGGGTTTACGATGGCAGCAGGTAATCCTTCTGCAATACCTCTCCATACTTCCATCTCTGCCCTGTACTTACTCACGGCATATTGTGAATTGTGATGACTATCCTGCCATTCAGTATTTTCATCGATCATCTGCCCGGTCTTTGCACGCCCCAGAGCAGCTACGGAACTCACATGTACCAGTTTTTTCACGCCAGCATCCAGCGCCAGATTTACCACATTGGCAGTACCATCTATGTTCACTTTCATTATCTGCTCACGCGCTTCCGGGCGGAATGATACTACACCTGCACAGTGATAGACTTTTTCAACACCTTCCATGGCTTCTTCCAGTGCGACTACATCCAGTACATCACCTTTTATCCAGGTGATTTTGTCTGCAATTTCTTTGAGCTGTTCAGGAATTTCCTTGCGGTATAATGCCCTTACAGGTACGCCTGTTTTCACCAGTTTTCGTAATAAATGACTGCCTAAAAATCCCGTTCCTCCTGTTACTAATATCATGTAATCTTGTTCCGTTTGTCTAAAGATAATTATAAAACCCTTTCCCGGTTTTCTTTCCTAAATCACCGGCCTGCACACAGGTTATCTGTAATGGACTCGGCGTAAAACGGGGAGCCTTTGCAAATGCATCGTACAATGATTGCGTCACGGCAAGGTTTACATCGTTGCCGATCAGGTCCATCAGGGTAAAAGGTCCCATTCTGAAACCTGCACTTTCCAGCAGGCGATCTATTGTTTTGTACGGTGCAATTCCTTCCGTTGCAACCTGCATGGCTTCTAAATAATAATGCCTGGCAACCCTGTTTACAATAAAGCCGGGAGTATCCCTGACCTGTACCGGTGTTTTACCCATTTTAACTGCCAATGCATGCAACAGTTGTGCAACACTGTCCGTTGTTTTTTCACCACTCACAATCTCCACCAGTTTCATTACCGGTGCGGGATTAAAAAAGTGCATGCCCGCTACCCGTTCAGGATGAGGCACCGCCGCTGCAATGGATGATATGGAGAGAGAAGAGGTGTTGGAAGCGAAGATCGTGTACTCATTATTCACAGCCGCTAATTCCCGAAATAATGCTGTTTTAATATCGATTTTTTCCACGATGGCCTCTATAATCACATCTGCCTTTACATCGCCGGTATGTGCCGTAAAATGCAGGCGTTGCATGATCTGGACCGCCATCCCTTCCTTCAGTTTTCCTTTCTGCTCCAGGGTGGATAATTGACTACTGATCTGTTGTCTGGCTTTGTCCAGCATAGCTGGTTGTACATCGAACAATACTGTGTTGAAACCGCTGGCAGCGGCTACCTGTGCTATGCCGGCGCCCATGGTGCCAGCCCCGCATACAGCGATCGTTTGCATTTGTTCCAGGTGGATCATCTTCGTCTTTTGGGGGTAAAAAAGAAAAACAGGAGAAAAGGCGTATGGATAATTCAATTGCGCGCTTTTCTCCTGCTTGTAAATATATTCAAATATGCTTGTTGCTAGACTGCTCCTTCAAATTGTTCCAGGAATCGAACATCATTTTCTGAGAACAACCGCAGATCCTTAATCTGGTATTTCAGCATAGTAATACGTTCTATACCCATACCGAAGGCAAAACCAGTGTATTTTTCAGGATCGATACCACAGTTCTCCAACACCTTCGGATGCACCATACCACAACCCAGGATTTCTACCCAACCGGTATGCTTACATACGTTACAACCCTTACCACCACAGATGTGGCAGGAAATATCCATTTCTGCACTGGGTTCAGTGAACGGGAAGTAGGAAGGACGGAAGCGGATACGGATATCTTCGCCAAACAGCTCTTTTACGAAGTGATAGAGCGTTTGTTTCAGATCAGCGAAAGAAACGTTTTCATCAATGTACAATCCTTCTACCTGGTGGAAGAAGCAGTGTGCACGGGCGGAAATAGTTTCATTGCGGTATACACGTCCGGGACAGATGATACGGATAGGCAGCTCACCTTTTTCCATTGCCCTTACCTGTACGGAAGAAGTATGGGTGCGCAGCAACCAGTCCGGTGCCTTGCTGATGTAGAAAGTATCCTGCATATCCCTGGCCGGGTGATTTTCCGGCAGGTTCAGTGCGGTAAAGTTATGCCAGTCATCTTCTATTTCAGGCCCTTCTGCAATCGCAAAACCCAGGCGTTCAAATATGCTGATGATGTTATTTCTTACTATGCTGATAGGATGACGGGTACCCAGGCGGTGAGGTTCCGCAGGCAGGGTAAAGTCCGCATCGGTAGCGGCAGCACCGGCACCATCTTTCAGGTGTTCAAATTGCGCATAGCGCTCTTCTACGAATTGCTTAAACCCGTTGAGCAGTAAACCGAATTCTCTTTTCTGCTCTTTGGGCACGTTCGCCATTTCTCCGGATATAGCTTTTACAATCCCTTTGGTACCAAGGAATTTGATGCGGAATGCTTCCAGGTCGGCAGCTGTGGCCGGTTCAAATGCCTGGATTTCCTGTTTGTAGGCAGCTATTTGCTGTTCTATGTGATCCATAAGACAGCAAAGATAATGATATACTCAGAAAATTAATTTATAACCCACGCCCCGGATGTTGACAATTTGTACCCTTGGGTCATCTTTGAGGTAGCGGCGCAATTTGGTGATGAAAACGTCCATGCTGCGGGCGTTGAAAAAGCTGTCGTCGCCCCACAAATCCAGCAGTATACTCTTCCTTTCTATTACCTGGTTCAAATTTTCTGACAGGCGCCGCAGTATCTCAGCTTCCCGGTGGGAGAGGAAAGCAGTTTCATGATTGCGGGTCAGGGTTTGTTTGGTGTAGTTGAAATGGTACTGGCCAATCTGGATTACATCGGCACCAGAAGCCTCCTGCGCCGCTGGCTGATCATTGAACCGCTGCAGCAAAGCTTTGATCCTTACAATCAGCTCATCCATACTGAATGGCTTTTTCAGATAGTCATTGCCTCCCAGTTCAAATCCTTTTACCACATCCGCAGTCTGGGATTTGGCTGTGAGAAAGATAATCGGGGTCACTTTGTCCTGTTTCCTGATTTCTGTAGTAACGGTGAAGCCGTCCATGTTTGGCATCATGATATCCAGCACCACCACATCTGGTTTGTGCTGATGGTACAAATCCAGTCCTTCCTTTCCGTCAGTCGCGTAGAGCATTTCAAAGCCACGCATTTCCAGACTATCTTTTACGATTTGTCCCAGTTGCCATTCGTCTTCTATCAATAATACTTTAGCCATAGTTACAGATTTAATCTCAGACAGGTATCTGGATGATAAATTCGCTGCCTTTGTCCGGTTCACTGTGTACTGTGATACGACCATCGTGCAGTTCTACTATTTTCCTGACATAACTGAGGCCCAGTCCGAATCCCTTCACATTGTGCAGGTTGCCGGTCGGTACCCGGAAGAAAGTATCAAAAATATTTTCCTGGTATGTTTTAGGAATACCTATGCCATTATCTTTTACCCGAACGATCAAGTTACCGTTTTCTATGGAACTACGGATGTTTACCACAGGCAATTCTCCTGAGTACTTGATGGCGTTGTCCACGAGGTTATTGATCGCATTTGACAAGTGGGTACGGTCTACATTTACCAGCCGCTCACCAATCAGGTTATCATACCTGAATTGCACGGGTCTGTTAGTTTTGAGCTGGTGATTAGTAATGATCGTATCCATGATTTCGTTGATGTCCGTTTCTTCTTTGTACAGCTCTATTTCTTCTCTTTCTTCCGATGCGATGTGCAATACTTTTTCAACCAGGTCAGACAACCTTTGCAGCTCCTGCTTGGAGATGTCGAGGTAAGTTTGCGTTTTGCGCTGATCGTTGAGGGCATTGAAATTCTGCATGGCTTCAACAGCTGCATATACTGTAGCGATAGGCGTTTTCAGCTCATGCGTCATATTGTTGATGAAATCATTCTTTACCTCTGAGAGTTTCTTTTGTTTCAGGATGGTACGCAACATGTAGATAAAGCAGATCGTCGTCAGCACCAGCAAAACAAAGGAACCTACCAGGGTCCAGAGCATCTTGGCAAGGATGTATTGCATGGGTGATTGAAACACCGCCTGAACAAAAAGGTTGCTTGCGGGATTGAATGGGATCTTGCTTGTCTTTTGTGGACCCCGTCTGCGCAGACTATCGCGGAAACTTTCCCTGGCAAAACCTTCAAAGTTGATATGAAAAGTATCCAGGCGGAAATCAGTTTTGATCTGACGGCCGTGGAGTTCTGCACTAAAGATGGAGTCCAGCTTTATCAGTTTGACACTATCGCTGGTAATATTGTTCAGGAGCAGAAAATCGGAAATTTGCCTGGCCAGCGTATCGGCATACACACGGCTGGGATTCTGATGAGGACCGGCATGATCGTTCGCATCGACCATTACGTGCATGCGACCTTCGCCCTCTTCGGGACCAGGACCAGGAGGAGGTATATCGCCACCAGGGCCTCTCAGGCTGTCTCCATGCTCTCTGTTAAAGCGCCTGAAGTACCGGCGTACGTCGGCAAACTGTTTGTTGTAGACAGCTGTACGCAATGATTCGTTAATATCTTTACTGAACTGTTCTAACTGTATGTGATAAGAGTTATATAACCAGTATCCCTGGAACATGTAGATGCCTAGAATGCATATACACATGAGTATCAGAATGTTTCGGATCCGCTGGCGCATTATATCAATGAATTTATCATGCAAAGCTATTTGATTATAGGATAATCATGGCTATCCCCTTAACAGTAATTAACAGTAAATAAGGAACCTTAACCATTGCGCCCATATTATGTTCTTTCATTAACAGTAATTAACAATAAATAAAGCTATTTAACCTGAAAATGCGTGCCGAATATTGACTTTTGTGAAAGAAAAAAAACAAACACATGAACCATTTATCAAAAACCCTCTTTGGTGCCGCCCTGATAGCCTTCACTGGCTTCACGGCACAGGCACAGGACAAGAACAGCGGTGTGATCGATTATGAATTGAGTCAAAAAATGCCTCCAAGAGGCGGTGATGGCGGCGATGAAGAAGGACAAGTAATCACTATAAACCAACATTTCTTTTTCGCAGCCGGCCACGGTAAGCTGGAAACAGAACGTCCTAACTTTGGTGGCGGCATGGATCGTCAGGGACCTCCTCCTCCTCCGGGTGAAGGTGGTGAACAAGGCCCTCCTCCAGGAGTTGGTGGTGGCCGTTTCCGTGGTGGATTTGGTATGATGGGTGGCGGATTCGTAGACCTGCAGAGCCATAAATACCTGCAAACATTTACCAAACCAGATGACTCTACTAAAACCTACTTTGCAGAAGAAGATTTCCGTCCGGCAAAAGATGTAAAACCGGGTGATAAGACTAAGAAAATCGCTGGTTACAATTGCAAAAAAGCTACTGTGACCGTAAGGGATGAAACTTATACCGTATGGTATACAACTGACCTGCCTTTCAGCTACAGCCCTGTAAATGGCCTGTTACCTGAACCAAATGGCGTCGTACTGGCTGCTGAAAGTAACAACCGTTCCTTTACAGCAAAGAAAGTAGACTTTAAACCGGTACCTCCTGAAAAAGTTTCCCTGCCTGGTAATGCGGAGAAAGTGAGTGAAGAAGAAATGCACAAAATGCGTCAGGAGGCCAGAGATAAATTCCGTGACAGACAAAACAGGAATTAAAAGACTACTACTTTAACTTACATCCTCCTCATGAAAAGGATCCCCCTTATGACTTTGTGCCTGATCCTGATTGCGCTTATATCCAAAGCGCAATCAGGTCAGGTTAAAGGAGAACTGACTGACTCAACCGCATCTCATCCTTTGGCTGATGCCACCGTAGCATTGCTGAATGGCAAGGATTCTTCTCTTGCAGCTACTGCATTTACTGACAAAAAAGGTGGCTTCAGCTTTACCGGTCTTTCTGCCGGTGGCTACCGGGTATATATTACTTACCTGGGTTATAAACCAATTTTCAAAAGCATTACTGTATCTGCTGCACAACCTGTAGTTGATATGGGTACCATTCACCTCCTGGGCAAAGGTATCACCCTGGGTGAAGTGGAGATCATACAGGAAATACCGCCTGTTGTGGTAAAAAAAGATACCCTCGAATTCAATGCAGATGCTTTCAAAACCCGCGAAAACGCAGTGGTGGAAGACCTGCTTAAAAAACTGCCCGGTGTTACTGTGGATAAAGATGGAGTGATCACAGCACAGGGTGAAACGGTAAAGAGAGTATTGGTAGATGGTAAACCATTCTTTGGCGATGATCCCAAACTCGCCACTAAAAATCTGCCTGCTGAAGTGATCGATAAAATTCAGGTGATAGACCGTAAATCAGATCAGGCACAGTTTACAGGTATCGATGATGGTAATACTGAAAAAGCCATCAATATCACAATTAAAAAAGACAAGAAAAAAGGGGTATTCGGAAAGGCATCTGCCGGCTATGGTACAGATGATCGTTTTGCTATCAATGCAAATGCAAACGCCTTCCGCGATAACCGTCAGCTCTCTTTCCTGGGTAGTGGTAATAACGTCAATAACATGGGCTTTACCATGCAGGACGTATTCAACTTCTCCAGCAGCAACAATGGCAGTGGTGGTAGTAACGGCCGTAGTGGCGGCGGTGGCAGAGGTGCTGCTCAATCTACTATCAGCAACCTGGGTGGTAACAGCACCACAGGCATCACTACCAACTGGAATGCAGGTTTCAACTATAATCAGGACTTTGGATCAAAATTAAAAATCAATGGTAGTTACTTCATCAACGATGTAAAAACTGAAACTAAAAATCAGAACACAAAGCAAACTTTTACATCCGATAGTTCTTACTATTACAACTCTACTACCGGTTCCCTTACTCAAAATAAGAACAACCGTCTCAACATGCGGATCGAGTATGAAATTGACTCTTTCCACTCTTTGATATTTACACCTACATTCTCCTATACTGATGGTAGTACAAATTCAACCAGCTACTACCAACAGCAGGATAACAATAAAGTAACCTCTATCGATGGCTCCAATACCAACCGTAGTGGTGCTTCTTCTCCAAACTTTTCAGGCTCTGCATTGTACCGTCAGAAGTTTCATAAAACAGGTCGTACGCTGAGCGCCAACTTTACGTATGGATATAATACTACCGATCGTCAGAACTATTATAAGTCGCTGGACGAATATGTAGCGACTGATACTACGTCCGCTTATACCAGCGGTTATGACAGGAAGACAAATGCGAATAACATCGGTAAAAATTATCAGGCAACATTGACGTACACTGAACCGTTGATGAAAGACAGATACCTGGAACTGGATTATACTTATAGCAATAATTATAGCTCTTCCAAAAACCTGACTTATGATGCAAATGCTTCCGGAAAATATGATGTGCTGAATGATAGCCTGAGTAACATTTTTGAAAATACATTTTCTTCTAATCAGGCAGGTATTAATATCCGTACGAACAAGTTCAAGTATGACTATACCTTCGGTATGAATGTGAGGTTTAATAGTCTGGTGAATGATAACGTAAGCAGGAATACACATATCTCTCAGTACACGGTGAACTACTTTCCATCTGCAAGTTTCAACTATAATTTTGAGCAGGGTAGAAGGTTCCGTTTCCGCTATAATGGTAGCACAACACAACCAACTATTTCTCAGTTGCAACCACTACCAGATCTGACCAATTCACTGTATGTACAGCAGGGTAATCCTAATCTAAAGCCTACGTTCACACATAGTCTGATGGCGGGTTACAACGCATTTAACAGAAGTTCATTCCGTGGTATTTTTGTAAATGCAAATGCAACATTCGCCAACAACCAGATTGTAAATGCGAACCGTACAGATGACTCTACCGGTAAGCAATACACTAAACCGATCAATACGAATGGGGTGTATTCACTGAGTGGTAGTATGGTGAACTCTATTCCCATCAAGAATCACATCACTTCTCTGAATATCAGTACGAACGTTTCTTACAAAAGAGATGCGAGCTTCACAGGTGAAGATGAGGATTTCAGCGATATCAAGAAATACTATACCAGAAACTTCAGTCTGACCGAAGGCATTACATTCAATTACTTCTTCAAAGAATTATTTGATGTATCTACATCTGGTAGTGTACAGTATGCAGCAGCACGATACGACATCCTGCCAAGCAACAACACCAACTATTTCAACTATTCATTCTCTCTGGATTTCAACATCAATCTGCCTGCAGGTTTTCAGGTGGGCAGTGACATGACATACACATTGAATGCAGGCCGGGCTGCGGGTTACAACGTAGATTATACTTTGCTGAACGGATATGTATCCAAGTTTGTGGGGAAGAAAAAACAGGGACAATTTAAATTCTATGCTTACGACCTGCTGAAACAAAATATCAGCATCAGCCGTACTACGGGTGAGAACTACATCCAGGATACACAGAACATGGTACTGCAACGTTACTTTATGATCAGCTTTACTTACTTCCTGCGTAAGTTCGGTACGAACAATAATAATAATCGTGAAGGCCCTCCACGCGAAATGCGCTTTATGCGTCCTCCGGGTGGCGGCATGCCGGGAGGTCCTCCTCCGGGCGGTGGCGGTGGAATGTAAAACAGAAAAGGAGTGCGATATGCACTCCTTTTTTTATGTATTATACATGTAAAATGACTCCAGATTTTTTGAAAGGTTGAAAGGAAATAAAGGTGACGGTGAAACATCTCCCCTCGTACCATCAGCTTTATAACCTTACAACCTTAATAACTTTGTCGTTTGACCATAGAGGCAGTACCATCGGATCATGCAACTTTGTATTTCGGCGCAGGGGATTTGCGCTCTCTTATACCATTAGCAATCCTGCGTACTATCCAGCTTAGTGTAAACGTCGGAATAAAGTCCAGACCCGGGAATAACTCCTCCATAAAGTTGAACACACTTCCGAATGCACCCATACTGCCACCAAACATTCTGTAGAATATGATAGCGGAAATGGGAGCCCAAATTACATCACTCACTTCGCCTAACACGGGCACTGCATAACTGGCACAGCCAATCAGGTCCATCAGTATACAAATCCATAAGGCCGGAGTAAATTTCTTTTCCATATTGACCTCCGCTTTAAATTGTGAACATTTTAGTATAATCAAATAGCTTACCAATTTCAATTACGGATGGTGGTATAGTAATTACGGAGTCTATGGCCGGGGCGATATTTTGGGAATAATGATTTGGGATACAATCCTTTAAAAAATGCTGATTTTTTCTTCTTTCTGGGATTACTCGTAATTTTTTCTAACTCAGGCGTAACTGTACTTCTATAACGTTTGATACTACTATAAAGTTACGAATTTCACCCCGGATTGGTTGTACGCATTTCAAAAATGCGTAGTTCCACGTTATATTTATAAAAAATTCTATCGTTATATGTCCACTCTGCTCAAAGGTCGTATCCGTCATTCAGTGTGTGCCTGGCCTTATGAATCCATTCCACTGGACACCTTTTGCAAGGGTGCTAAAGAAATAGGGCTGGAATCCATCGATCTCCTGTATCCCCACCAGTTTGAAACCGCAAAGCAATTTGGCCTCACCTGTGCCATGGTAGCATCTGTGAACGATGCATGGAATATCGCCAAAGGGTGGAACCGTGTGGAACACCACGATGACCTCATCACTTATTATCAGTACCTGATCGATGAAACGGCCAAAGCCGGCTTTCCTTCCGTAGTCTGTTTTTCTGGTAACAGAGAGGGACTGGATGATGAGCAGGGTATTGAAAACTGCGCTATGGGTTTGCAGCGCTTATTGCCGTATGCTGAAAAAAAGAAGGTGAATATCGTGATGGAGCTGCTGAACAGCAAAGTTGATCACCCTGATTATCAATGCGATCATACACACTGGGGCGTGGCCCTGAGCAAAAGGATAGGTTCAGAACGTTTTAGCCTTCTCTATGACATTTACCACATGCAGCTCATGGAAGGCGACATCATCCGCACCATTCGCGACAACCATACTTATTTCAGTCATTATCACACTGGCGGCGCGCCCGGCAGAAATGAGATCAATGACAGCCAGGAATTATACTACCCGGCTATCATGAAAGCAATTTATGAAACAGGGTATAAAGGTTTTGTAGCACAGGAATTCATTCCTACCAAAACGGATAAACTTTCGTCGCTGAAAGAAGCCGTGCTGATATGTGATATCTGATTCCTACTTAAATCAGTATTTCCAGTCATTGCGCAGCATACCCATAACTACCATGTCTACAAAATGTCCATGTAGTTTGGCATTGTGGCGCAAAATACCCTCTTTCGTAAATCCAAGTTTGATAGGAATACGGGCACTGCGGTCATTTTCCAGAGCAAAGCGAATTTCTACTTTGTTGAGTTTCAGGTTTTCGAAAGCAAAAGAGATGAGCACCTTGCAGCAGGCGACGACAATACCTTTGCCACGGCAATGTTCTGCCAGCCAATAGCCGATTTCGGCTTTTTGCAGCAGGTGATCCCAGCAATGTAGGTCCAATACTCCGCACAGCTGACCATTGTACCAGATACCAAAGGCAATTGCTTCCTGGTCTTCTGCTTTGCGCAGCATCATCTCTATAAAACGAAGGGAATGATCTTCATTGGTATTGTAATCCACCCATGGGAGAAATCGGCGCAACGCCTTACGGGATGTATCGAGGGTGCGATAAAGCACCGGTGCATTTTCAGGTTGTAACTGCCTGAGTAAAATCTGATCGTCTACGGCTAACTCCAGCATAAAAAATTAAGGTTTGGCCCCTATACCGTCCGGGGTATAGTGACCAAACCTCAAATATAATAAACTTAACTTTTTGCAAACAACTGTCGCCGCTGCATATCACGAACTATCTGACGGGCGAACTGTGATGCCTGCTTATAAGCAGTGGGTGGATCAATCGCTTCTGACTGTGCATTGTAGATCAGTTTTTTCTGTCCCAGGTCATACAGATTCGTATCCCATTCATACCGCACATTCGTGGTATAATAACCAGGGGTAAACATACCGCCGTACCATCCCCTGTAATAAGGGGCATAAGGGTAGGAGGGCACATAGCCGCTGGATTTTGTTTTATCTACCATGGCGATAGTGAGCACCTGGTCCACATCACCATTTCTAAATTTGTGCAGAGCGGCCTTCTCATCTCCTGTCTTCGACAGGGCGTCGTCCGGGCCGTATTTGGCAAATGAAGATACTGCGTTGAAGCCTTCTTTCTGTAGCTCATTGACGAGCTCATTTTCCATTAAAATGCGCAGTTTTTTGTCCCTGGGTGGAACAAGGGCTATCACAATCATTTTTTTGCTGGTATCCAGCCTGGCATCAGGTGTTTTCCAGGACGAAGTTAGTTTGGTACTGGTACAGGCTGTGATGGACAACAGCCCTATACATAATAGCAATACTCCTAGCCTTTTCATAATCTCCTCCTTTTAACTGTTGGTTAGACGGGAAAAAAAGAGGAGAGTTACATTGACCTGCTAAAAATAATAGCGGCTTGCGACGATTGGTCGCAAGCCGCTATACGTATATACATCAGTATTAATAATTAATCACCTGTTCCTGGATGCCCCCCGGGATTTCCCTGAACTCGTACAACTGGGTTCTCAGCTGCGGCTCGAAGCCAGCTTCCCTGATCGCCTGTTGCATGGATCTGTAGGTAAATCTGTGCGGAGCACCGGCAGCACTTACCACATTTTCCTCGATCATGATAGATCCGAAATCGTTCGCACCAGCGTGGAGACAGATCTGAGCAACCTGTTTACCTACTGTGAGCCAGCTAGCCTGGATATTCCTGATATTAGGCAGCATGATACGGCTCAAAGCGATCATACGGATATATTCTTCGGAAGTGGTCATGTTGTGTACCCCTCTGATCCTGGACAACAGGGTATCTACATCCTGGAATGTCCATGGAATGAAAGCGGTGAAGCCATAATGACCTTCCGGTTTCTCGCTCTGTACCTGTCTGATATCCGCCAGGTGTTCAAAACGCTCCATTATAGTTTCCACGTGCCCGAACATCATTGTAGCGGAGGATGCGATATTCAGCTTATGTGCCGCCCGCATTACATCCAACCACTCCTGTGCACCACATTTCCCTTTGGAAATGAGCCTACGCACGCGGTCGTTCAGGATTTCAGCCCCGGCACCTGGTAAGCTGGCCAGACCAGCTTCTTTCAGTGCGCTCAGCACTTCTATATGTGTACTTTTTTCCAGTTTTGTGATGTGTGCCACTTCAGGGGGACCGAGGGCATGCAGCTTGAGGGTAGGATACAACTGTTTCAGCTGCTTAAAGGTATCCACGTAAAATGCCAGGCCCAGATCCGGGTGGTGTCCGCCCTGCAGCAGCAACTGGTCGCCGCCAAATTTCAGGGTCTCCTCGATCTTTACCTTGTACTCTTCAATTGACGTGATGTAAGCGTCTCCGTGACCTGGGATACGATAAAAGTTACAGAATTTGCAGTTAGCCGTACACACGTTGGTAGTGTTTACGTTTCGATCTATCTGCCAGGTAACTTTTCCGTGTGGAACCTGCTGTTTACGAAGCTCATTTGCGATGTGCATCAGCTCCGTAAGCGGTGCTTTTTCAAACAGATATACCCCTTCTTCCGGTGTAAGCCACTCAAAATTTAATGCTTTCCTATATAGATCTTTCAGTTCCATGATAAACAAAGGTAGCAAAAAACAATATCCCGCCATTGGTGGATTTTTAGGAGGTAATCGGCTTTTTTAATCCTACATTTATACAACTGTTATTCTGTCATTCTCTCGTATGCAAAAAGCAACATTGTCAAAGCACTGTTGTATCATTTTATTAGCACTTTCTATATTCCACGCTGCAACCGCTCAATCAAAACTGCCTCAGGAAGAAGAAGGTACGCTGATCTGTCGCTTTCCATTCAGACAATACTATGGGGGCGTAGTGGTGATACTCGCACAGATAAAAGGTTTTTCCGATACACTCCAGTTCATCCTTGATACCGGTAGTGCAGGCATATCTCTGGACACCAGCACCTGTATCCGCTTAGGTATTCAGCTCACACCATCTGACAAAGTTGTACGTGGGGTTGGAGGGTCCAAAAGAGTGGATTTCGCCATGGACCGAACGCTGCTGCTGCCAGGGTTGGAGGTAGACAGCCTCAATTTTCATGTCAACAGCTATGAGCTGATCAGCCAGGTATATGGCCTTCAAATAGATGGCATTATTGGGTATAGCCTGCTAAGCCGCTATAATGTGCTGGTAGACTATAATGCCGAAGAGATACTGCTGTTTACCCATGGGAAATTCACTTATCCTAAAGGTGGGTCATTATTACATCCTACCCTCACCCAGATTCCCATTGTCACCGGTCAGCTCCGCAATGGTAAAACCCAGCGTGAAAGCCGGTATTACTTTGATACAGGCGCGGGTATGTGTCTTTTGTTTTCCAAACACTTCGTGAGCGACAGTACCGTACTCTCCACCCGGAAAAAACAACGAAAAGTAATTCAAACCGAAGCCCAGGGCCTTGGAGGGAAAATGACTATGGATGTAACCACTATCGGGGAGTTCAAAATCGGCAATTTTAACTTTCGGAACGTACCTGTCTATGTCTTTGACGATCAGACGAATATCACAGCCTATCCTTTTCTTGGTGGCATGATTGGCAATGATCTTCTTCGCCGTTTCAATATCTATCTCAATTATGGCAAAAAGGAAATCTACCTGCTGCCCAATAATCACTTCAAGGAACCATTCGATTATTCCTATACCGGGCTGGTTATGTATATGATTGACGGAAAAATTGAAATCACCGATATTATCAAAGGATCTCCTGCTGAAAAGGCAGGATTAAAGCCCGGAGATATCATCATGGCGATCAATAACCTCTTCACTAACAACATACAGGACGTAAGGGAACAGCTAAAAAATGTAGGTACCCGGCCTATGTTACTCATCAGCAGGAACAATGAGCTCATGCTGAAAAAAGTACTCATCAAAAGTATTTTATAATACTTTGCATTATCTTTCGTTTGATGTGTAACGTGAAAAAGCTACTGTTCTACATACTTATTACTTTGCCGCTATTGTCGGCCGCCCAGGCACCACCTGTCTCCGCAGAACCGGTAGCCATTCTGCCATTCCGGGTCTATGATCACTCTTTGATTATCAGTGCCTCTCAGAGTAGTTCGGAGGATAGCCTACATTTTATATTCGATACAGGCGCCGAAGCCAGCACGCTGAGTAACGAAACGGCTAAAAAGCTGAAACTCGAAACCAAAGAAGATGGGGGACTGAGTGGCACCGACGATATTGTAGTCAGGGTACCCACCTCCACGATCAATCTGCTCTATTTTGGGAAGGCCCGATTACCGCTGGTAAAAGTGTATTTAGAACCGCTGCAGGAATTCAAAAAATCGCCTATTCATATCGACGGCATTATTGGCGTGGACCTGATCAAAATGTTCATCGTCCAGATTGACTATACCAATTCCCGGATCTTACTATATCGTCAGGGCAAAACACCAATGAGCGTACCTGGCAAGCGCCTGCCCATGACGCTGAATTTTGATACTCCTGTCATAGAAGCTGTGATAGAACTGCCTGATGGCCGATCCCTGGGTAGCCGTTACCACTTCATTACCGGTGGTGATTACGGTATTCTGTTTAACTGGCCTTTCGTTGAAAAATACCACCTAAGAGAGGTTCTGCCCATCGTCGGTACAGACAAGGTAGGAGACCTGTACCAGCAACTCACTTACCTCAATACCATCATTCCTTACCTGGCCTTTGGCGCTGTACGCATGGAAAAGGTCTCCGGCAGTTACTGTAAGGAGGTGAATGACGTAGGCGGATTAACAGAAGTGGCCGGTTCCATTGGCTCTTATATCTGGTCACAATTCCGCACCATTACCATCAACTATAAACAACGGGAAATCTACCTCGATAAATAAGTATTTAGCCTGCCTTTGGCAAAATCAATATGGACATTCCTCTTTATTTTTAATACCTTAACTTGCAGTTCTCATAAATAGGAATATGATCCATTATAATAAATTCACTTTAGCCAATGGCCTGCGCGTGATTGTGCATGAAGACCATACCACGCCAATGGCAGTGTTAAATGTTATGTACGATGTGGGCTCCCGCGATGAAGATGCTGACAAGACAGGATTTGCGCACTTATTCGAACACCTGATGTTTGGCGGCTCTGTCAACATCCCGGAATATGATGAACCGCTTCAGATGGCCGGTGGTGAAAACAACGCTTACACGACCAGTGACCTGACCAACTACTACATTCAACTTCCCGCAGAAAATATAGAAACAGCTTTCTGGCTGGAAAGCGACCGTATGCTCTCCCTGGCATTCAGCGAAAAGAGTCTGGATGTACAGCGCAAGGTTGTATGCGAAGAGTTCAAGGAACATTACATCAACAAACCTTACGGCGACATCTGGCACAAGATGCGTGACCTGGCTTACGCTGTGCATCCCTACAAATGGATGACCATCGGAAAGGAACTGGCACACATTGAAAATGCAAAACTGGACGATGTAAAAAGTTTCTTCTTCAAATATTACCGTCCGGTCAATGCCATTCTGGTAGTAGCAGGAAAAGTGACCACCTCCCAGGTAAAAGCGCTGGCAGAAAAATGGTTCGGCGATATTCCTGCAGGAGAGCCTATTCAACGTAATATTCCGCAGGAACCGGCACAACAGGGTGCGCACAAACTGGAAGTAAAAGCCAATGTACCACTGGATGCCCTGTACAAATGTTATCATATGCCGGGTCGTTTGGACAAGGACTATTACTCAATCGATCTGATCTCTGATATTCTGGGTGGCGGCGCTTCTTCCCGTCTGCACCAGGTACTGGTAAAAGAGAAAAAACTCTTCAGTAATATTGATTGTTATCATTTCGGCACGCTGGATGCAGGTTTGTTCACCATCGAGGGCAAACTGGTAAAAGGCGTGAAGATGAAAGATGCTGAAAAAGCGATACAGGAAGAGCTGGATAAAGTACGACAGGAAATCATCCCTGAAAGAGAGCTGCAAAAAGTGAAAAACCGCGTGGAAAGCATGCTCGCTTTTGAAGACATGGGACTTTTGAACAGAGCGAATAACCTCGCATTCTATGAGCTGATGGGCGATGCCTCGCTCATGAATGCGGAATTCAGCAACTACGAAGCGGTAACTGCCGAGCAAATGCACAAACAGGCAGCTATACTCTTTGACGAGAAGAACTCAAATACTATTTACTATTACGCAGGCTAATATTCACTAAGATTAATGATAAATCGTAAACTCGCCCCTGAGATAAAAGATGCCGTTGATTTTGAAGTCGCACTGAAACCGTATGAGAAATTCACACTGGATAATGGCATCCCAGTATACGTTATTGAATCGGATGAACAGGAAACCTTGCAGCTGGAAATGGTATTTCCCGCAGGTAGCTGGTACGAATCAGAAAACCTCATTGCGTCTGCTTCCAACTTCCTTATGAAGAATGGAGCCGGTAAGCATTCTGCACTGCAAATAAATGAAAGTATCGATTACTTTGGGGCTTACCTGAACAGGAGCTGCCACCATGAATTTGGTACTTACACCCTTCACTGTCTGACCAAAAGCTTTTCTTCCCTGCTGCCTACGCTGCAGGAAGTGATACTGGATCCGGCTTTTTCTGAAGAAGAACTGGCCACTTTCCAGCAGAACATGAAGCAAAGGCTGGCGGTGAATCTGCAGAAATGTGATTTCGTAGCGAACAGGCATATTGACAAATACCTGTTTGGAGAATTCCATCCTTATGGCCGCGTGAGCAGCATGGAGGCATACGATGCACTGCAGACAGAAACGTTGAGAGCTTTCTATCAGCAACATTACACTTACAATAACTGCCGCATATTCGTGGCTGGCAAACTACCGGATCAATTGATCCCTCAGCTGAACCAATACTTTGGTACCACCAAATGGAATGGAGAAGCGACGATCATCAAACCGGAAATTTCCATCATGCCGGCGGAAGAAAAAAAATTCCGCATTTTCAATGATGAGAATGGGGTACAGGGTGCTGTGCGTATAGCACGTCATTTCCCTAATCGCTACCATCCTGATTATTCGAAGATGATGGTATTGAACACCATTTTCGGTGGTTACTTTGGTTCCCGCCTGATGAGCAATATCCGTGAGGAGAAAGGTTATACCTATGGTATTTCTTCGCAGGTATACAATTTCCGCCAGGCAAGTGCTATCAATATCCATACGGAAGCTGGCAGAGATGTGTGCGAAGCAACGATTGAAGAGATCTATAAGGAGATGCGCATCATGCAGGATGAAGTGGTGGATGAGGAGGAAATGGCGCTGGTACGGAACTTCATGATCGGGTCTATTTTGGGTGACCTGGATGGAGCTTTCCAGATTATACAGCGCTGGAAGAACCTGATCCTCAATGACCTGGATGAGAATTACTTCTATAATAATATCAAGACGATCAAGACGATTTCAGCGGAAGAACTGCATGTGTTAGCTAAGCAGTATTTCAAGCCGGAAGATTGGTATGAGTTGGTAGTTATTTAAAAATAAAATGGGTGGTCTGAAAGACCACCCATTTTATTTTCCAGCAAAAAGAGGTTGGGCCAAAGGCCCAACCTCTTTTTGCTTTTTAGATCCCGAAAAATAGTATTATCATTTTTTACTATATTTGTATACCTAATCATATCTTATGAAATTACTTTTACTATGCCTGCCATTGTGCATAACTCTGACCGTATTTGGACAAACCAGAAAAACAGCTGTAGACTCTATTGAATTACGCTATCAGGAATGTTTAAGTCAGGGAGGAAACTCTTATAACTGTGCACTGGCCTACTATCAGGAAATGGATAGCCTCCTCGCCGCCGTTTACAATCAGGTCTACAATAATCTGGACAATCCCCGCCGCGAAACTTTAGAAATCGCTCAGGCTCAATGGACAGAAAAGAAAGAAGCCTATTTCAAAGACATCGAAGTCCGTGCTGAAAAGAAAAGACCGCAGACCCTCGCAGGTCTGGACGACGATATGATCCTCACAGACAACAAAGCTGCATACCTGAAACACAGAGTGATAGAGCTACTCAAGAGCATCCATTCTTAATTAATGATGGGTGGCCCGGCGCTTGATCATGCCACCCTTTGTATCATTGATATTGTGTTGCACTATAAATGCTTTTTCATCTATTTTCTCTATTTCGTCAATGATTTTGTGCACTTCCAGGCGGGTAACCACGGTGTAGATAATATCAATATCCTTATCCACTGAACCACGCTTACCATAACCACTTTGTCCCTTGAATACGGTCACACCTTTCCTCAGGGTCAGCGTCAATGTTTTGCGCACCAGTTCACTTTCATTGGAGATAATTGTGAGGGCGATGTATTCTTCAAAACCGGAGATTACATAGTCTACCGTTTTGGATGCAGCCAGGTAAGTCAGTATCGCATACAGTGCTGTTTCAATATTAATGAGGATCGCCGCTACACTGAAGATGACCAGGTTGAAGTACATAATCACTTCTCCCATGGACAGCACTGTCTTGCGGTTGATGTAAAGGGCCAGTACTTCCGTACCATCCAATACGGCACCGCCTCTTACTGACAAGCCGATTCCGGCGCCTAAGAAGAAACCGCCGAAAATAGCGATCAGCAGGTGGTCGCTGGTGATAGTTGGTACTTTGATAAATACGAGGGCACAGGCCAATCCCACAATGGCACACATGGCCTTGATGGTAAATTCAACAGAAAGCTGCTTGTAAGCCAGTAATATAAAAGGGATATTTATTATGACCAGGAGTACGGAAATATTCCATCCGGTTAGTCGGTTGATAAGCAGTGAAATACCCGTTACGCCTCCATCCAGAAATTCATTGGGCAATAGAAACCCCTTTAGGCCAACGGCGGCCAGCAGCACACCGATGGTAATCAGGGCGATGTCCTGCAGGTTCTGGATCAGGTTAATTCGGGCGCGGGTTTCCTTAGTGTTCGGCATGATAGGTACGATTTAATTACTATTATTTTCATTGCCGTTCGTGGTGTTTACATCCGCTCCTGGTGGCGCAACCATCTCTCCGGGATCTCATTATTGCTCGCCAGCAGGTAATCGTTATAGGCACAGGGTAAGAATTCTTTCCCAGGCATCTGCATCCACCAGCGCCCGGTCTTTTTACTTTTCAGGAATACGGTTTCAATGTCCCCGCATACAATATTAAACTCCCAGAATGCTTCGCGGTCCTGCAGCACGGCTTCTTTATGCCGGATAGCTACGCCATCCATAAAGTACCACATCATCTGACCAATCTGTTTAGCCGTCAGCTGGTTTCTATCCTTTTCAGGACGATAACCATAAATGCCGAAGGAACTCAGTCGGGCGCTCATACCTGCATAGCGGGAGAGCACACAGGCCTCATCGCCAGCCAACCCATTAGGGGAGAGGGTATTAGCAGGAGCATCGGAGTTTTTAATGACATTGATATCCAGGCTCAGCATATCTGTGTTCCGCAGCACCGGTTCCATCTCGTCCATGTTTTCTCTCACCTTGCCCAGGCGGTAGCAATCGAACCGGAGTTTATCCAGTGTTTCCAGCATCCGGGGATGTACATAGAAACTCTGAAAACCGAGGTGATTGTAATGACGGATGTAGTTGGGTTGTTCGGTGAACATTTCCATGAGGAAGCTGTCTGCCGGGATTGTTGAATCTTCTTTGAGGTCTATCAACGCATCGGCCACGGTGGCTTCTATCACATATTTCTGCGTTGCGTAAGCCTTGTATTGAGCATAGGTCAGGTCGTGAGAACCGCCCAGGATAATGACTGTTTTTTGGGAGTTAACCAGTTCGGCCACTACTGTTTTCAGACCGGCATAGGTATCAGTGAGTTCAATACCAGGGCGCAGGTTACCGATATCGGCGATCTTCACTTCTTTGTGCCAGTAGAAGAGGTTGAAGAATTCACGGCGGATGGCATCTGCAGCATCCGGCCCTTTTTTGCCGGGTCCATATCCGCGCTCATCAGCAGCACCTACTAATATAATGTCAGCCGCATCCAGATCAGGAATGTTTCCATCTTCATAGCAATCACAGATGGCACCGATCTGGTACTCATCATATTCCAGTTCATTGTTCAGGTCTGCTTTTGAGATGGGAATCAGGTAATCGTGAAGTTGCGCGAAGTCTGCCATCAATAGAAATTTGTTTGCTCGCAAACCTACGAATCAATTGTGAATTAACGACAAACGTGAATAAAGATAGTAATCGGCTATGTTAGTGATACACGTAGCAATGCCTGACTGATGACATCAGGGTGTAGAGTGACGACCTGCCTGCCACTACAATTGAACTGTCTGGTATTTAGTTCTTATGTATGATGAATTCAAAAGGTTTGACTTCTTGTCTTGATAATGCTTTTTGCAGTACTGGACGCTTGCTGGTGATTTTGTTCCTGTTACAATCAGCCACTTCCATTACGTTACATAGATAGTCCATTGTTTCTACCATGGATAGCATTTCGTTAATCTGTCTTACTGCATTTTGAATTTGTTTCTCGCTGTACCTGTCTTCATGCAGGACAAACAATAAATCCCTTTCAACCTGTTTCATTAGAATAAATTGATTGTTCCCCTAAATGTTGTTTAAAGGCGTTTTCAGTAGGCGTAAGTGATTTGGTGTGCTCAACAACTGGATGTACAAGGTCTTTAATATGCGCGGGAACGATCCGGCTATTCTCAATAAAGATCAGTGCATGCGTTTTTTATTCATAGTAGGACATCCGCAATCGTTTTTCTTTAAAACTTTACAGCTCTGTCCGATTATACTGATTGTAGCGCAAAGAAGAAAGATAGTCAGCCATTTATTTGATTTCATACTCTATGTTGTTTCCTCAAAAATGTTATAGATGCCAGTCTGTACGAGAGTTTACCTTTTCTTAACAGTGCGCATTTCTAAATTAAGCTAATTTCGTAAAAATTTCAAATATTTGCCTACAAAATCTGCGCGTAAAACAGTTCTGGTAGTCCCTCTGGACTGGGGATTAGGTCATGCAACCCGGGATATCCCTATCATTCACGAATTATTAAACGCAGGCTGTAATGTAGTTATTGCTGCCGAGGGGAAACATGCTGCCTTGTTAGGCCAGGAATTCCCACAGCTGACTATCCTGCCGCTTCCCGGATACCGCATCCAGTATGCTCAAAAGGGCTGGTTCTTTGGGCCGAAAATTATTCAGCAGATCCCTCAGATCATCAAGTCTATCAAGTATGAGCAACGATGGCTGCAACAGGTTGTGAAGGAACACAACATCGATGCTGTCATCTCCGACAACCGCTTCGGCCTCTATCACCGGGACATCCCTACTGTTATTATCTCTCACCAGTTGTTGATCAAGACCCCGTTTGGCGGGATCATTGAGACCATTCTGCAAAAGATCAATTACAGCTACATCCGCAGGTATGGTGCCTGCTGGATACCGGACTATGCCGGCTCCAACAACCTTTCAGGTATATTGGGTCATCCAAAAGTGTTGCCTCCTAATACTACCTATTTAGGTTGCCTCAGCCGTTTTGAGAACAGACCAGATGTGCCTAAAAAATACGATCTACTGGTCCTGATTTCAGGTCCTGAACCTCAACGTTCCAACCTGGAAAAAATGGTACTGGAACAAGTAGCAGCATTACCTATCAGTGCGCTGATCGTAAGTGGTAAACCAGGTACGCCTGAAACGAAACAGGTCACACCACGTATTCAACAGGTAAACCACCTGAATGCAAAAGAATTGAATGAAGCAATGCTCGGGGCTGATATGGTGTTAAGCCGTTCTGGTTATACCACCCTCATGGACCTTGTAAAGCTGAATAAGAAAGCGATATTAGTACCCACTCCGGGGCAGTCTGAGCAGGAATATCTGGGTAAGTTCCTGATGAAAAAAGGATTCTTCTATAATGTGAATCAATCTGAATTCAGATTGGAGAAAGCATTGGAGGATATCAAAACATTCCCGTTCAAATCTTTTGAACATGAGGAAGATATGGAACAGTATAAACAAGTAGTCAGAAATTTTGCTGCCTCTTTATAAATGAAGATCAAAAATTCAGACGATTGCCTTCGGCAATCGTCTGAATTTTTATAGTTTTTGAAGNNCTTCAAAAACTATAAAAATTATTTTTTCGCAGCCGCTTCCAGCCCTTCTACATTCTTCTTATCATTCCCGATAAAGATCTCTTTCCCCACAATACTCACAGGCCTCTTCAAAAAAGAATATTCCTGCAGGATCAGATCATGATAATCTTTCTCCGTCAGCTCTTTTTCATGTAATCCCATAGGACGATATTTCTGTGATCTCCGGCTAAACAACGCCTCATAACTTCCTGCCAGTTTATGCATCTCTTCCAGCTGCGCCGGTGTTATCTTCTCCGTCTTTATATCCTGCAACTCAAACCCATTCTCCTTCGCCTTTACCGCATCTATAATCTTTTTACAGGTATTACAGGTCGACAGATGGTATATTTTTTTCATGTGCGTTTCTTTGAGGGCAAAGATCCTAACTCAGGCGATATATTTCACAATTCATAGTTACTTTTGGCAGATGCAAAAGAAACTTTTTTTACTGGATGCCATGGCTCTCATATATCGCGCATACTATGGCCTGATCCGGAACCCTCGCCTCACCAGCGCTGGTCGTAACACCAATGCCCAGTTTGGTTTTACTTCCACCTTGATAGACCTGATCAATAAAGAAAAACCTACACACATGGCAGTGGCATTCGATACGCATGCCCCCACCGAAAGACATACCACCTTTGTCGATTACAAAGCGAATCGTGAAGACGCACCTGAAGATCTGCTTGACGCTATTCCCGATATCAAACGTATTATCACCGGTTTCAATATCCCTTGTGTTGAATTAGACGGTTATGAAGCCGATGATGTAATCGGGACCCTCGCCTGGCAGGCTGCCGAAGCGGGTTACACAGTATACATGGTGACACCGGACAAAGACTATGGCCAGCTCGTAAAAGAAAATGTATTCATCTATAAACCACCTTACATGGGCAGCAAAGAAGAAATTCTTGGCCCAAAAGAAGTGTGTGAAAAATGGCAGATCAAAGATGTGCACCAGGTTATTGATATCCTGGGGCTCATGGGTGATGCTGTCGACAACATTCCTGGTATTCCGGGGGTAGGAGAGAAGACCGCCATGAAACTTTTAGCCCAGTACGATTCCATCGAAAATGTACTGGCCAATGCAGACAAGATTGGTGGTAAAATGGGAGAAAAGATCAAAGCTGGTGCGGATAGCGCCATCCTCTCCAAACAACTCGCCACTATCATCACCGATGTTCCTGTGACCTTCCACGAAGAAGACTTCTGCATCAAAGACCATAACAAAGAAGCGCTCTCTGAAGTCTTCATTGAACTGGAATTCAAAACCCTGGGCAAACGTATTCTTGGCGATACCTTTGGCGCCAGTAGTGAAGTTACTACTAACGGTAAAGTTCAACTGGACCTATTCGGCAACGTTACCGCTACCTCCGCGGCAGCTATCACTGAAGATACCCCTGAACAGATAGTAAGTATCCTGGTTGCTGAAAAGAATATCAACAATACACCACATAACTACCACCTGGCAGACACACCTGAAAAAAGAGCAGAACTGCTGGCCACCCTGCTCTCCAAACAGGAAGTCTGCTTCGATACTGAAACGACAGGTACCGATGCAAATGCTGTAGACCTGGTAGGAATGAGCTTCTCATTTGCAGCCGGCGAAGCCTGGTATGTACCCGTACCTGCTAACAAAGCCGGGGCACAGGCCATTGTAGACGAATTCCGTCCGCTCTTCGAAACTACCCACATCGTATTCATTGGCCAGAACCTGAAATACGATATGCTGGTACTTAAGTGGTATGGTGTAGAGATCAAAGCACCTGTTTTTGATACGATGCTTGCCCACTACCTCATAGAGCCTGAAGGCCGCCGCAGCATGGATCTGCTCAGCGCTCAGTACCTGCAATACGAACCGGTTTCTATCGAAACCCTCATTGGAAAAAAAGGTAAGAATCAGGGCAACATGCGCGATGTGGAGATCGATAAGATCAAGGACTATGCAGCAGAAGATGCCGACATCACCCTGCAGCTAAAAGAAAAGTTCGCCCCACTGCTGCCTGCTAAAAACGTAGAAAAGGTATTTTACGAAGTGGAAAACCCACTCGTGAAAGTCCTCACCGATATGGAATTCGAAGGTATCGCCATCGATATCCCGGCCCTGATCGATTACTCCCGCGAGCTGGATACTGAAATCAGAAGGGCGGAAGAAAGCGTATACACTCAGGCTGGTGTGCGTTTCAACCTCGCCTCTCCGAAACAACTGGGTGAGGTACTCTTCGAAAAACTGGCCCTTGATCCGAAAGCAAAAAAGACCCGTACCGGTCAATATGCTACAGGTGAAGACGTACTGGCAAAACTGGCCAGCAAGCACCAGATCGTAGACGACATCCTCGTATTCCGTGAGCTGAGTAAGCTGAAATCTACCTATGTAGATGCACTGCCAACCATGCTTAATAAACGCACAAACAGGATACATACTTCCTATAACCAGGCAGTAGCTGTAACCGGCCGTTTGAGCAGCACCAACCCGAACCTGCAGAATATTCCGATCAGAACTGACAGGGGCAGGGAAATCCGCAAAGCATTCGTACCCCGCAATGAAGAGTTTACCCTTCTCTCTGCGGATTACTCCCAGATAGAACTACGCATCATTGCTGCCATCAGCGAAGACGAGGCTATGATAGACGCTTTCCGCCAGGGTATAGATATCCACGCGGCTACTGCGGCCAAGGTATACGGCATTCCGCTGGAAGAGGTAACCTCTGATATGCGCCGCAATGCCAAGAGCGTAAACTTCGGTATTATTTACGGTGTGAGCGCCTTCGGTCTTTCCGAGAACCTGGGTATTCCACGTAGTGAAGCCAAAATGCTGATCGATAACTACTTCGCGCAGTACCAGGCGATCCAGCACTATATGGATAAACAGAAACAGTTTGCACAGCAGAATGGCTATGTAGAAACCCTGCTGGGCCGTAAGCGCTGGCTGAAAGACATCAACAGCTCCAACGCGGTGGTAAGAGGTTATGCAGAACGAAATGCCATCAACATGCCTATTCAGGGTACTGCTGCCGATATGATCAAGCTGGCCATGATCTCCATCCACAAAACAATGAAGGAGCAAAACCTGCGTTCAAAAATGATCCTTCAGGTACATGATGAATTGGTATTTGATGTTCATAAAGATGAGATTGAAATCATCCAGCCGATCATCCTGGAGGGTATGCGCAATGCACTGCCACTGGCGGTTCCGGTAGAAGCTGAAATAGGCCTTGGCCGCAACTGGCTGGAAGCCCACTAATTACTAATAAAGTGTTAAATATATTCACAATAAGGCCGGACAATTGATCATTGTCCGGCCTTTATTCACCATGGAATTTATAAGAAAAGATACTGCATTGCCGCAGCACTTAGTACTTACACCCCTCTTGTGTTTTCCAAATTCGTTTACTAGCTTTCGGCCATGATCCTGACCTCAAGGTTGCAAATATTGCCTTGTACATTACAGTACTTCGAAGCGTTGTTACAAGGAAAAGAAACGTTGGGCCATTTGTTGGATATTGATATACCTCTATTCTGGACAGAGTTCCCTGAAATTGTACTGATATCGTACGACAAATTGCGCAACGATCCCTCGATGCTTGGCTGGTTTCTATACCTGGTGGTTCACCAGGAAGATAAACGGCTGATTGGTACCGGTGGCTTCAAAGGCCGCCCCGATGCTAACGGCGTAGTAGAAATTGGCTACGAAATCACGACTGCCTACCGCGAACAGGGGTTTGGTACAGAGCTGACACAGGCCCTGATCCGTTTCGCCTTTGGGCACTCCTATGTGACCCGGGTAGTCGCCCATACAGAGGAGGAGTATACCGCTTCTGTAAAAGTGCTCCAGAAATCAGGAATGTCCTTTGCCGGCGAAAACCCCGACACGCAATTATGGCGCTGGGAAATATCCCGTGCGCAATACGAACTCCCCCAGGACTAACAACCGCTTACCTTAACTTTCTTTCTGAGTATAATTGGATTGGCTTACATTTGAAACCTCGTTTTCAAATCAAAACACCAAACCAAAATGAAGAAATGGATTTTAGGCCTGGCCGTGTGTTATTCCACCACGACTGCCATGGCGCAAACCACTAACAAAGAAGGCAGCAAATACCAATTTACCGTAATCAAGAACTTAGATGCAGGTGATGTAGAAAACCAGGGTCGTACCGGTACCTGCTGGTCCTTCTCCGGTCTGTCTTTCTTTCAGGCCGAAGCTCTGCGCAATGGCAAAGGCAAAGGCGTAAACCTGAGCGAAATGTTTGTGGTGAGAAAAATGTATCCTCTTAAGGCGGCAAACTACGTGCGTATGCATGGCAAAGCTAACTTTGGTGAGGGTGGTGGATTCCCTGACGATCTGCTCTGCCTGCGCGAATACGGACTGGTACCACAGGCAGTATACGACGGCAACCGCGATAAAGTATATAACCACGCTGAAATGGTCTCTATCCTGGAAGGTATGACCAAGACCATCGGCGCTAATGAAGGTACTGTCAATCCTAACTGGAAGAAAGCCGTTGATGGCGTACTGAATGCATACATGGGCGATGCTCCTGAAAAATTTGATTACCAGGGTAAATCTTACACGCCGCAATCCTTTGCAAAAGAACTGGGTTTGAATGCAGATGATTATGTACTGATTTCATCTTTCACTCACCACCCTTATTACCAACAGTTCGTACTGGAAGTGCCGGACAACTGGAATTGGGAAAGAGTGTACAATGTACCCCTGAATGAATTTACTGCTATCGCAGAAAATGCGATCCAGACTGGTTACACCATTGCATGGGCATCTGATGTATCAGAAAAAGGATTCAACTTCTTTGAAGGCCTGGCTGTAGTTCCGGAAACTGACTTTAGTGACATGACCGCTGACGAGAAAAAGAAAGTATTTGAAGAACCGGTAAAAGAAAAAACCATCACTCCTGAACTGCGTCAGAAAGCTTTCGACAATTTCGAAACGCAGGATGACCATGGTATGCACATCATAGGTATGGCAAAAGACCAGAATGGTAAAGTATACTTCCGTGTGAAAAATTCATGGGGTACTACCAATCCGGGTAGTGGCTACTTCTATGCTTCTGAAAATTTCTTCGCTTATAAGACGACCTGCATCATGCTGAACAAAAAAGCACTGCCTGCAGATATCGCTAAAAAACTGGGCATCAAACAATAGTGTTCTTTTTCTCAATAAAAAGGGGCTTTTCCAATGGAAAAAGCCCCTTTTTATTACTTGCCGGAAGCAAGTAAATTATTTGCTTTTGTCAATAAAATTTCTCTTATTCCGCTATGAAAAAGGATTTTAAGCCACACAGAAAGCACATATTTTATTTGCCTTCAATGCGTTGCGCTTCCTGGTAGGTTCCTAACCTGAACTTCAACGGCACCTTTGTACGCTGCTCAAAGTTCCACTCCTTTTTGCAGAAATATCCGAAGCACTGATCATAATAGGAATGAGGAGTCAGGGGAGGAGTCACTTTCGGCGTGAAAGTTACAGCTGTAGTGGGTTTTACAAAAGTAATTGACGGCGTCATCTTTTTTTGAAGCGGATATAATGGCGCTACAGAGAGTTTATTTTGCCCTTTTACAACATTAAATCCTAAAAACAGCAGCAAAAAAACACTACATATTTTCATACTCAAATGTTTTAGACGATTTCTTCAAAACTGCCAATCCCTTCCCTGATCATTTCAGGTTCAGACCCCGTACAATCGATCACTGTAGAAAACTGCATACCACCAGGACCACCATCCACGACAATGTCCACGATGTTTTCAAACTTTTCATGGATGATCTCCGGATCAGTATATTCTTCTACGTAAGCTTCAATAGGCAACGATGTGCTCAGAATAGGATTACCTAATTCCTTCACGATTGCTCTGCTGATATTATTATCGGGCACGCGTATACCAACCGTATCTTTCTTTTGCTTCAGCATTCTGGGCACCTGCCTGCTGGCGGGCAGAATAAATGTGTATGGTCCCGGTAATGCCTTCTTCAGCATTCTAAAGGTAGGTGTATCAACACTTCGTGCATAGTCAGACAAATGACTGAGATCGTAACATATAAACGAAAACTGGGCCTTGGCAGGATTAATATGCTTGATGCGGCAAATGCGTTCTATAGCTTTGTGCTGTGAGATGTCACAGCCCATGCCGTAAACCGTATCGGTCGGATAGATAATCACGCCTCCATCTTTCAGACATTCCACGATCGTCTTTAAATGACGGGGATTCGGGTTGTCCGGGTGTAAAGTTAAAAGCATAGAGTAAATTTACGATTATACTACCAATTACCACACCAGCTGTATAAAAAGCTGACCATACTTAACATGGACATTAAATAATCTTACTATCTTTCCGCCCAATTTCCAAAATCATTTTGTGGATGAAGTTGAAAGGAATTGTTCCGAGAACATGGCGACACTTGAAGAGGATTCTCCTGGTCTTATTTATTGCTCATTTCGTGTACCTCATTGCATTAAAATGGGTCAATCCCCCCATTACTGTTACGATGATTTCAAGTTGGTTTGGCACATGGGGTAGCGACACAAAGTTTCATAAAACATGGGTAAATTATTCAGAGATATCTGAATTCACCAAGCTGGCAGTATTGTCCAGTGAAGACCAGTTATTCCCTGACCATAATGGCTTTGACTTTAAGTCAATCGAAAAAGCCATGAAGCATAACCAGAAGAGTAAGAAGATTCATGGCGCCAGCACGATTAGCCAGCAGGTAGCGAAAAACGTATTCCTGTGGCAGGGGGGAGGCTATTTCAGAAAAGGATTGGAAGTTTATTTCACCTTCATGATTGAAAAACTCTGGGGCAAGGAACGCATTCTGGAAGTATATCTTAACATAGCTCAGACCGGCAATGCAGTATTTGGTGTAGAAGCTGCTGCTCAGCAGTATTATCATAAAACAGCGGCAAGTCTCAACAGAGAGCAATCGGCTATGATCGCCGCCTGCCTGCCCAATCCTGTCAGATATACTGTGGTACCACCTGCAAGGATCACCCTGTACAGACAAAAGAAAATTTTAGTACAAATGCGCTTACTGGCCGGCGATCCGGATATATCAGAACTGATCAGTTCCAAGTAACTGATTTATCACCTTCACCGCCGTTTCCTGCCTTTCTTCAAATGTTCCGCGGATCTCCACCCAGCGTACGCCTGAAGATTGTACAATCTCTTTGTAGACATTATAAAAGTGTTCACGCATAGCCGGGTCCGGATGTTCTCTTTGCGGATCATCTTCCCATGGAATATCAATATAGGTGAGCAGGTACAGATCGTATTTTCTTTCTGCAATAGCCGCGAGTATCCATGGATCGCATTCACCATATTTATACTCGCTCCACACTCTGATCACATGCAGATCGGTATCGCATACCAGCAGGCGGTTTGCCAGCTTCGCTCTTGCTGCCTCCAGTTCCAGCTGCCCTTTTGCAATGGTCAGCAGGTCGGACTGCTCATATGGGCGAGATAATTCTTCTATATACTGACGGGCATATTCAGGCACCCACATCGTTTCGTAATGCGACGCCAGAAACTCACTGAGCGTACTTTTGCCGGTGCTCTCCGGACCAATAACCACTACTTTGTATAGCTCTTCCATATCTTCTTCCAGCTAAAATAACCCATCACTGCTACTATAAACAGGAAGATGGTCAATACCGCAGTTGCGACTAGTTTTTTATGAAATAATAACGGGACCGCTACCAGGTTAGATATATTCAGTAAGATCCAGTTTTCAATTTTCCGCTGTGCCAACAACCACATACCAGCACAGGCGGTGGCTGATACAAATGCATCTATCAACGGTACATCTGAGTTCGAGAAATGACTCAGCAGGTAATAGAACACTGCCCAGCCAATCAAAGTAATTGCCACGGTTACAACCCAATCCCTTCCGGATGCCCAGGCAATAGGAACTTCCGGTTCAGAAGCTTTCTTCCTGGCCCAGTGGTACCAGCCGTATACACTCATGATGAAATAATAAACATTCAGTGTCGCTTCAGCATAGAGCTTAAACTGCTCCCTGGATAACAGGTATGCATAAATACCCGTGCTGACCAGACCTGTTGGATATAACCAGATGCTGTTCTGCTTACTACATACTACACTGATGGCGCCAAAAATCGCTGCCAGGATTTCCAGCCAGCTCATGGCCCTGACTCCTTCTATCAGCGCCTGGTAAAATACATCCACATTCATGCCGCAAAGATAAGTGTACCCATACCCTAAAAAAATCGGGTAGTGTAACTGTTTGAAAATCAGTATTAGCTTATAGAAGCGTCGAAGAAGCATCGAACAACAGTCGAACAACGGTCGAAGAAGCGTCGAACAACGTTTTTTTACATGCTATTTTTTCTCTCCCATCAATACCCCCGATACATTCCACGCGCTGAAAGCGGTTCCTTCTCTCTTTCCTAATGGAATCGCTATTTTAAATTCATGTACGCCAGGCGCCAGATCTGGTAGTGGGATATATACGGCCGGTGTCAAACTACCCGGGCACCAGTTGGACCTGCTAAGGTCGGAAGATGATAACCCGTTTGAGAAATTGCCGGATGATGGATTCAGCAACCGGTAAGTACCGCAATCTGTTCTCCATGGCACAAAGTGATATACCCGCTTGCCATCTACAAATATTTCATTCAGCTTAGGCACGAATTCATCGCCGTTGCCCCAGCCGCCATGACCAGTGGTGATGTAACGGAGCTGTAAGTTCTTTACACCTTCCGGAATATTTACTTTCACGGTCAGGGAATCATGGTCGAACATTGTACCATATTCCTGTCCTGCCATTTCCATCAGGTTAGTAGTATTGAAAATCGGCTGTAAATAATCTGGTGTCTGTAATCCTCCATCATCGTCACCTTTAAAGTACTTCAGACGCAGACTTACGATATGGCCACCTTTGTCATAGTTACCGATGAAAACCCCTAACCAGACATCACCTTCCATCCTTGACTGCAGCTCTGTGATCTCCTGGCGGAATACTGCAGAATCAGCCCAGTTATAACCAGCTATCTGGCTTCTTTCATTATAATGATGAATGCCAAAAGGGGTAAAGAAGCGCAGCAGTTCCATGGTAGGCTGGTAATCGTCAGTAGCGACTACGCCCTGGTATTTCTCCTTATAAACTGGCAGGTCCTTCACACCATTCTGCAGACCATTCAGGAAAGAACGCTGTTTATCCACAGGAATCATAAATACTGAACCGGTGCGGTCATAAGCATCCCCGTTGGAATACTGGGCCAGTTCTGCAAACAGCTGGCGACCGGGTTCGTATTTAGGCAGTTTTACTTTTTTCAGCACCACGGTACCACCAGCATAGTGATAGGTCACATCGCGCTGGTCCGCAGCAGGATTAGGTTTGTCATATCCAAAGGAAACCTGTTCCTTACTGAATACCGGAATGGTGGTATAGCGACTGTCAATCACTTCACGGGAGTAGTTAGCCTGATCTACCAGGGTACCCATTGCGGTAGCGTCCGGCCAGTTCAGGTCTTTCGGATTGATTTTGCCCTTCTTTACCTCGGTAGCTACGACCTCCATTTCTCCGTTTCTCACAGTCTTCAACACCAATCCTAATCCAGGAGTAACACCTAAAGCCGGTGTCCCCTTTACATTCAGGGCATTGGTATACCATACTTCAACAGTATTGGAGCGGATGATAACTTTGGCTTTTTTACAGAGGTAGCCGGCTATGGTTGCAGTATCGGATAACAGCTCCGGCTTTTCGTAATCTTCTATTTTCTTTTTGAAGGTGACAGCTCTGCCTTCCAGGCGTAACACCTGCATGGTTATGTTGTCTGTATAGTCGATGTATTGCTGTTCTTTTGCGCCAGCGTCCGTATCCTTTATTACATGAGTCTTTTTACCATCAATAAATAAAGTGGAGGCGGCGTCTTTCATTTCTTCCCCATGATAGCGCACCTTGTAGTGGACTGTCAGGGCGTTCTGTGCATGTATTTCCGCTGCAAACAGCAAGCTGGCAGCTATAAAGAGATATTTCATAAGTATGAGGCCTGATTTTGTAACAGTCGCAAGATAGTGGCAAATGGGATAAATAAAAAAGCACAGTCAAAAAGACTGTGCTCATTTTTAACACTATCATTCTCTCAACTATGGCTTATTCCGCTTCAGCTACCACTTCCTTCACTTCCGGGATCATACGCTTCATCATGCCTTCGATACCGGCTTTCAGTGTGATCATGGAAGAAGGGCAACCTGAACATGAGCCTTGCAGCATCAGTTTCACAGTTCCATCTTCGTAGTCTTTGAACTGAATGGCACCGCCATCCATTTCAACTGCAGGCTTTACGTAGTTTTCAAGCAATTCTTTAATACGCTTTACCACATCTGTATCATCTGCACTTACTTCGTTTCCGGCTGCTGGTTTATCAACGATTTCGTCTTCGTTCAAAACAGGGCGGTTATCTTCCAGATACTCTTTCAGAAAAGCTTTTATAGTAGGGATAATATCATTCCAATCAGTTTCAGGAGTCTTTGTCAGCGTGATAAAGTTCGCCATAATAAACACACCTCTGATGAACGGGAAGCTGAACAGTTCGGCCGCCAGTGGAGATGGTTTTGCACTTGCTTCATCCGGAAAGTCGATATGCTTACCTGGGTACAGGAGCTTGTTAGCAACAAACTTCATGGTTTCCGGATTCGGCGTCATTTCCGTATATATGCTGATGATGGGATTTCCTGTTTTAATCATGGTATTCTAAACTTTTGATAGAACAAAGGTAACTACTTTCAACTAGAATCTGAGGGAATTCAGCCCTTTTAACTATTACTATTTTCAATGGGGATATAGACAAAATCATATAGGTAAATATCGAATTATCAACGTTCCAGAAATCTTTTTAAAAATATACATGGCACATTATTCTATATATTAACTTTATGGGAAATAACGCCATCATTGAGTATGCCCACTGTCAAAACCTTGCATGCACGCAAAAGAATAGCACTGATCGCACACGATCACAAGAAAGCTGAGCTCATAGAATGGGCCCTCTACAACAAAACCGTACTCTGCCGTCATGAACTTTACGCTACCGGCACCACAGGCAAGCTCATTGAAGAAAATCTCGACGTCCCTGTCAGAAAATTATTATCCGGCCCACTAGGTGGCGACCAGCAAATAGGCTCTATGATCGCCGAAGGCAAAATCGATGTCGTGATCTTTTTCTGGGATCCCATGGAAGCACTTCCACATGATCCTGATATCAAAGCCCTGCTCCGCCTTGGTGTAGTATGGAATATCCCTATGGCCAGCAATCGTACCTCTGCAGACTTCCTGCTTACATCTCCTCTCATGCACCAGGAATATGAAGTACGCTTACCTGACTATTCACAATATCTGGGTAGAAAAGTTTAGTAATCATTTCGTCCTCATCTGACCTTATCTTTTCAATAATCTGTCTTTCTTAGAAAGATCGGCACCGTTTGTGCTGCAAAGTACTCCTTACTAACCAGTTAGGTGTTTTCACACACCTTGTTGGAGAGTAATCAGGTTTCCTTATTTTCGCAATTTTTCAGGTCTTAACGTATTGTAGAATGGTGAAACACTTATTAGTGGCTGCTTTCCTCCTGGCAGGCTTTTTTAATCATGTCCAGGCACAGCTGCCACCCAAACGGGAATTAAGAGCCGTATGGATAGCAACAGTAGAGAATATCGATTGGCCTTCCCGTAGAGGGTTACCTGTTGAACAACAGAAACAGGAATTTATCAACCTTCTCAATACACAGCAGCGTAATGGCATGAATGCCGTGGTGGTACAAATCCGCCCGGTAGCAGATGCTTTTTATGCATCGCCCTTTGAACCCTGGTCGGAATACCTGACTGGCACACAGGGACAGGCGCCGAATCCTTATTATGATCCACTTCAGTTTATGATTGAAGAGACACATAAAAGGGGTATGGAATTTCATGCCTGGCTCAATCCGTATCGTGCGGTATTCAATGCCAGTCGTAACAATGTAACACCGAACCACATTTCCAGGATGCGGCCACAATGGTTCCTCACTTATGATAACAAGAAGTACTTTGACCCGGGTGTACCTGAGGTGCGTGAATATGTCACTCAGATCATACGCGACGTAGTACGCCGTTATGATATAGATGCCATTCATTTTGACGATTACTTTTATCCATACCGTGTGCCAGGCAAGGAATTTCCTGACAATGCTTCTTATCACCAGCATGGACAGGGAATGGAAAAAGACGATTGGCGCAGGTACAATGTGGACACCATCATCCATATGGTAAGCATTGCCATCAAGCAGGAGAAAGCATGGGTGAAGTTTGGGATAAGTCCATTCGGCATCTGGAGAAATAAAAGCAAAGATCCGGAAGGGTCTTATACAAGTGGTACTACCAACTATGATGACTTGTATGCTGATGTACTGAAATGGTTAAAGAACGGATGGATAGATTATGTGGCGCCGCAACTGTATTGGGAAAGGGGGTTCAGGGTGGCAGACTATGAACTGTTGCTGAACTGGTGGGCACAGCATGCCTATGGTCGTCATTTGTATATTGGCCACGGGGTGTACCGGATCAATAGTAATGCGGCCTGGAGTAACCCGAATGAATTACCGGTACAGATTACCGAGTCCCGAACCCTCAATACGGTACAGGGGAATGTTTATTATAGCGCTAAATCATTCAATGGTAATCCAAGAGGGATAGAAGATAGTTTACGGAATCACTTCTATCATTATCCGGCTTTACGACCTACAATGTCATGGCTGAATTTCAGAGCACCGGAGCCACCATATTTTGCAGATGCTTTTGAAAGGTCGAATGGATTGCATTTGCATTGGGTGGATGGAGATACCACCAATCGTACTATGCAGTATGTGTTATATCGTTTTGAAGGAAGAGAGGTGATCAATCTGAATGATCCTGAGAAGATCCTGACGATCCTGACACAGAGTTCAGATCCGCAGTATGTAGATAGTACTTATGAGAAAGGTAAGGAGTATACTTATGTGCTGACATCCCTGGATAGATTGCAGAATGAGAGTCTGGCGAGTGATCCGATGTATATAAGAATAGTAAAAGGGAAGGCGAGGTTTTACTTCGATCCCGAACCATAATAAATTGAGAGGGGGCCGCTGGCCCCCTCTCAATTTAATTGCAATTAAATTCCTCATTTATTTATAGACTTCCATCACAGCTCTACCCACACAACCACTCGGCATCTGTATCTTCAACATTGCCGCTACCGTCGCTGCTATATCGGTCATACTCGTCTTCTCATTGGTATATCCATGCTTCACATGCCAACCCATGAACACCATTGGAATATGCGTATCATAAGGCGCCCATGTACCATGCGTCGTACCTTTCAGACTACCTTCATACCATCCCGGATCAGGAATCATAATCACTGCACCATCGCGCTTAGGATAATATCCATTCACGGCCATTTGCTTAATCGGTTCAGGCAATGCGCTATTTCCAATATTGTCCAGATCTGCAGCAAACTGAATACCCGGCACTGTCTGCAGGAAGTACACTGCTTCTTTTTTCACTGCATCATAATCCAGCTTCGCTGCTTTGATCCTTTTTACATCAAAGTCAACATGGTAGTTATTGGTATTCGCTACCAGACTATCTACACCAAACACACCTTTAAGATCAGTATTCAGGCCAGCGATGATTGCTTTGTCATTTACCAGACCAGAAGGAATATCATGTTCTTTCAGGAAACCTACAGAGTGAGAAGCTCCATGATCTGCTGTGAGGAACACCAGGTAATTCCCCTTACCAACTTTCTGATCAAGGAAGGTAAAGAACGCTGACAGATCTTTGTCCAGGCGCAGATAAGTATCTTCTACCTCGATAGAGTTAGGCCCAAACTGGTGACCAACATAATCAGTAGAAGCACAGTTGATAGTGAGGAAGTCTGTCACCGGACCGCTCCCCATGTTATATCCGTTCACAGCAGCTTTTGCAAAATCCAGTGTGAGGGTATTACCATTTGGTGTGGCACGCAGGCTACCTTTGCTTACTTTATAAATAGCAGGCAGATCGTGTGGGAACTTAGGGGCGGTTTCTCCTTTGTAAGTATTCTCCCAGGTCACGTCGTCCTCTGTGCTTTGTACATATGTGTTGATAGGATAGAGGGTCTCCCATGGTTTGGCCATCAGTTCAGCCGGTTCGTTTTTAGCATTGAACTGCTTTACCCATTCCGGCAATTCTTTCATGTAATAGCTGCTGGTCACAAAAGATGCATTGCTGTCATCCAGCCAGAAAGCGCCGTTTGCGATATGGCCGGCAGGCAGGATAGAAGCACGGTCTTTCAGGGATACGCCTATTACTTTAGAGCGGAAGTTAGTCGCCAGTCGCAGTTCATCCGTGATGGTGGAAGCCAGTAAACTGCGTGGAGACATTTTACCCGCATCGGTGGTAGTACCCACAGGAGTTACGGTGGAATCTTCGGTGCAATAGAATTCTCTGCCGGTGGCCTGGTCGGTCCAGCCATTGCCCGTAATGCCATGGATAGCTGGTACGGATCCGGTGAAAATGGTGCTGTGACCTACAGCGGTGTAGGAGGGCAGGTGGGTAATGAATGCGTTTTCACATGTAAAGCCTTCACCTAACAGTCTTTTGAAACCGCCGGTTCCGTAGCGGTCAGCATAACGGTACAGGTAGTCCCAGCGCATCTGGTCTACGACGATACCAACTACCAACTTAGGGCGGGCAACTGCCGGTTGGGTCTGTGCCATTACAGTATCTTTCTGGCCGAAGGTACTGGCGAGTACCACCGCCAGGGCGGATAATGTTTTGTTCATATTGGTCATAATATTGATAATTTCCTGATTGTCATTCGCAAAGATGTGTATTAATTAGGATAAACAACCTCCATTCATCAAATGAACAAGGCGATCTTTCGGACCGCCTTGTTCATTTAAATTTAAGCAACTGAAGGTCGCCTCATAATTGGTTATATCTTATTTATCCTATCCGGATAATCCGTTATTATTCCATCTACTCCCATTGCCTTCAACCTTTTCATATCTTCCAGATCCGCCACTGTCCAGGGCACTACCTTCATACCTTTACTATGACAATAATCCAGCAATTCCTTCGTCACCAAAGAAAAATGTGGGTTATAGAACGTAGGCAGAAATCCCAAGCCTTCCAGCTGCTGGTAAAAAGATACATTCTTATCTCCTGTCAGGAATCCCAATGTCACTTTGGGATATGATCTGTGCAGCACCTGCAACGGCCTCATATCAAAAGACTGGATCAGCAGTCTGTGTTTCAGTTTTTTCAGCTGTTTTACCTCCATCAGTTTTTCCACATATTCTTTCGGGGCAGGTTGTTCCTTGCCATCCGTTTTTTCAGAAGATTTGATTTCCAGTAAATAATAAACCGGCGGCTTGTGGTGTTTTTCATTATACGCTTCGACAGAATCAATCATTTCAGACAGCAATGGGGCATATGTCCTCATTCTTTGCTGCTGTGGAAAATTAGGATAGGGCTTTTCACCTATTCTAAAAGGCCTGATCTCACTATAATTCATTTGGTAGAAAATATATTTACCTCTCTCACTGGGCTGAATCTCGCTACCATCGGGCCTGGTCGTATATGCCGGGTCAAAAGAGGCATCGTGGTACACCACTACTTGTCCGTCTTTTGTAATATGCACATCAAACTCCAGGGTATTTGCTCCATCTTCAATTGCACGGATCATGGCAGGAATCGTATTTTCCGGCATCATTCCCCTTGTACCCCTATGACCTACCTTAAAAAACGTTGGCAAAGGTGCAGCAGCCATCACAGCGGGCAACAAGGCTACTACCGACAACAATTTTTGTAAAGATCTCATCTTATTCATTGAATTTAATAACATTCACTTTTCAAATCTTTCTTTTTATTTCGCTCTTTCAAGTAGTCCACTTTCGTTTTGACTTTCTATTCAGTGGTTGAAAATAATATTTTGTTAACTAGTTTTCAACATACTATACACCAAAACCACTTTTATACATCAAAAAGCGTACTTTTTCATAATATTTTTTTCCGTTTACATGTATTAAATTCAACAACATGAAAGTAATTTTGTAACCAATTGAAGCAACAAAATCTTTTGCGCGTATGTCAATGATAAATATCGCTGAGCGACATAAATATATATTAGACCGGTTAGCGGAAAAAGGATATGTAAATGTAATAGACCTGTGCAAAGAGCTTGATGTATCTGGAGTAACTATCCGGAAAGACCTCAAGTTACTGGAAGACAAGGCCTTACTGTTCCGTTCGCACGGCGGCGCTACAGTCAATAATCCTTATATCAATGACAAGCCTGTAAATGAAAAAGAAAAACTGCGCCGGGATGAGAAGAATCTCATTGGTGCAGCTGCGGCTACCCTCATCGCACATAATGACGCGATAATTATTTCCTCTGGCACAACCGCCCTGGCCCTGGCCAGGAACATTCACCCTAAAGGCCATCTCACCGTCATCACCCCTGCACTCAACGTAGCACAGGAACTGCTACGCTATCCGGAAATAGAAGTATTGCAACTGGGAGGCATTGTCCGCAACAGTTCTTCTTCCGTAACGGGTAACTATGCTGAACGCATCCTCGCCGATTTCTCCTGCAGTAAACTGTTCCTCGGCCTCGAAGGCATAGACATTGAATTCGGACTTACAACTACAAATCTAATGGAAGCACAGCTAAATCAGCGCATGGTGGCTGCTGCACAAAAAACAATTGTCATTGCCGATTCGTCCAAATTCGGCAGAAGAGGGTTTGGTAAAATATGTGGTCTGGAAGATATCGATGAAATTATCACCGATAGTGGCATCTCAGCACATATTGTAAAAGCCGTAGAAGAGATGGGGATCAATGTGACTATCGTATAGTCCGGATCATACACTTAATAATTATATAACCCCATTTTATTGGTTGCTATAGCAACCAGTGCGGATTCCCTATGCATACATTAAACTAATTTCCAACACGATCTACTCCTCTAAGGGTAAAATAAGTACACTTTTACCACTCACTCTTATTATATTCTAACAAATGCCTATACTTTTTTAATCTTTTCTAAATTTTTAGTGTTATAAGAAGGTTTTAATAAAAAATACCGGCTTCCTTTAGTATCTTTATACCGTTCCCGAAACAATTACGGTACCTCCACCGCGCCCTGAGAAGGGTGAAGTGTGTGCCAAGGTCAAAAAATCTAAACGAATGCAAGAAGTGAAGCAATTGCAAGGACTGTACCACCCGGATTTTGAACATGATGCATGCGGAACAGGCTTTACTGTCCACATTAAGGGCCGTAAATCGCATCAGATCATCCGGGATGCGCTTACCATGTTGGAAAATATGGAACACCGCGGTGCATGTGGCTGTGAACAAAACACCGGTGACGGGGCAGGGATCCTTATCCAGCTCCCGCACGAGTTTTTGTACGACGAATGTCTAAAGATAGGCATTAGTCTGCCAGAATTTGGTAAATATGGTGTAGGTATGGTTTTCTTTCCAAAAGAACCACGATGGAGAGAAGAATGTCGCGAGATCCTGGCCCGAGCGGCGGAGAAACTTGGCCTCGATATTCTCGGATATCGTAAAGTTCCCGTTCGTCCCGACGGCATCGGAGAAAGCGCCCTTTCAGTAGAACCTGAAATCGAACAGGTATTTATTGCCTGTCCTCATCATATAGCCGACAATGACGAGTTTGAACGTAAACTCTTCGTGCTCCGTAATTATGTATCTAAAACCGTTAGGAATACCGTTCCTAAGGAAAAAGCACTGTTTTACTTTGCCTCCCTCTCTACTAAAACGATTGTGTATAAAGGCCAGCTGACCACCTATCAGGTACGTCACTATTACGCTGACCTGAGCGACGAGAAGATGGTATCTGCTTTCGCAGTGATCCACTCCCGTTTCGCTACCAATACTTTCCCTAGCTGGAGACTGGCTCACCCTTACCGCTACATCGCGCACAATGGTGAGATCAATACCCTGAAAGGTAACCTCAACTGGCTCCGCGCCGGCGAGAAGGACTTCGTATCCAAATACTTCTCTCAGGAAGAAATGGACATGCTGTCGCCTATCGTCGAAGAAGGCCAGTCTGACTCCGCCAGCCTGGACAACGTTGTAGAACTGCTGCTGCTCACCGGCCGCTCCCTTCCTCATGTTATGATGATGCTCATTCCTGAAGCATGGGACGGCAACGAGGACATGGATCCGGTAAGAAAAGCATTTTATGAATACCACGCTTCTATGATGGAGCCCTGGGATGGTCCTGCCTGTATCTCTTTTACAGATGGTAAAATCATCGGTGGTACCCTGGACCGTAACGGTCTGCGCCCCGCACGCTTCGTTGTTACAAAAGACGATCGTGTAATCATGGCTTCAGAAGCCGGCGTACTGCCCGTAGATCCTAAAAATATTAAAGAAAAAGGCCGTCTGCAACCAGGTAAAATGTTCATCGTGGACATGGAAGCCGGCAGAATCATTGGCGATGAGGAACTGAAACAGAACATCTGCTCTCAGCAACCTTACGGCGAATGGCTGAACAAATACAAAATCCGTCTCGAAGAACTGCCTGAACCTCGTGTAACTTTCAGTCACCTGGAACCAGAACAGATCTTTAAATACCAGCAAGCCTTCGGTTATACTACCGAAGACCTGAACACCATCATCGCCCCAATGGCACTGGATGGTAAGGAGCCAATCGGCTCTATGGGTACGGATGCTCCCCTGGCTGTGCTGAGCGATCAGCCACAGCACCTGACCAGCTACTTCAAACAGCTGTTCGCACAGGTGACCAACCCACCTATCGATCCAATCCGCGAAAGACTGGTGATGTCACTGGCTACCTATGTAGGTAACAATGGCAACCTGCTGGACGAAAATCCTCTGCACTGTCATGGTGTGGCCCTGCGTCACCCCATCCTGAGCAACTACGAGCTGGAAAAGATCCGTAGCATTGATACCGGTCTGTTCCAGGCGAAGACCCTGCAAACTTACTTCCGTGCCGACGGTAAAGCCGGCTCTATGGAGAAAGGTCTGCAACGCCTGTGTCGCTATGCTGTAGATGCTGTTGAAGATGGTTATGAAGTAATCATCCTCTCCGACAGGGCGATCGACTCTGAACATGCCGCTATCCCGTCTATCCTCGCTGCATCTGCTGTACACCACCACCTCATCCGCAAAGGATACCGTGGTCAGGTAGGTATCATCGTAGAAGCCGGCGATGTGTGGGAAGTACATCACTTTGCCTGTCTGCTTGGTTTTGGGGTGACGGCAATCAACCCTTACCTGGCCCTGAGCACGATTCGTGCCCTGAAGCTCACCGGCAAACTGGAAACTGAATACGATGTTGACAAACTGAAGAAGAACTACGTAAAGGCTGTCTGCGATGGTCTGCTGAAAGTCTTCTCCAAAATGGGTATCTCCACCCTGCAATCTTACCAGGGTGCACAGATATTCGAAATATTAGGTATCAACCGTCAGGTAGTAGATAAATACTTTACCGGTGCGGTATCCCGCATCCAGGGCATGGGCCTCGACGAGATCGCCCGCGAAACCCTCGCTAAGCACTGGATGGGTTACGGCCGTAAAGAAACCCCTGTATCCCGTCTGGGTGTAGGTGGTATCTACCAGTGGAAGAGAAAAGGTGAGTTCCACCTCTTCAACCCAACCACTATCCACCTGCTGCAGTTATCAACCCGTATGGGCGACTACAGCATCTTCAAGAAATATTCTAAAGCGGTAAACGACCAGAGCGAGAAAGCAGCTACCCTGCGTAGCACTTTCGCCTTCAAACGTAACCGTCCGTCTATCACCCTTGATGAAGTGGAATCTGCAGAAAGCATTTTCAAACGCTTCGCAACAGGTGCTATGAGCTTTGGCTCTATCTCTCACGAAGCCCACTCTACACTGGCCATCGCTATGAACCGTATCGGTGCCAAGAGCAATACTGGTGAAGGTGGTGAAGATGAACTGCGTTTCGAAAAGTTGCCTAACGGGGACAGCATGCGTTCTGCTATCAAGCAGGTAGCTAGTGCACGTTTCGGTGTGACCAGCAACTATCTGACCAATGCAGATGAATTACAGATCAAAATGGCACAGGGTGCTAAACCCGGTGAGGGTGGCCAGCTGCCCGGCCATAAAGTGGATGACTGGATCGCGAAAGTACGTCACTCTACACCTGGTGTAGGTCTGATCTCTCCGCCTCCCCACCACGATATCTACTCTATCGAGGATCTGGCTCAGCTGATCTTCGACCTAAAAAATGCCAACCGTGCTGCCCGCATCAGCGTAAAACTGGTGTCTAAAGCAGGTGTTGGTACCATCGCTGCCGGTGTTGCCAAAGCAAAGGCAGATGTGATCCTGATCGCTGGTTTCGACGGAGGTACCGGTGCATCTCCGATCAGCTCTATCAAGCATGCTGGTCTGCCATGGGAACTGGGTCTGGCTGAAACTCACCAGACACTGGTGAAGAACAAGCTGCGTGGCCGTGTAACCGTGCAGGCTGATGGTCAGCTCAAAACAGGCCGCGACATCGCTATCGCAACCCTGCTGGGTGCGGAAGAATGGGGTGTAGCAACTGCTGCACTGGTGGCTGAAGGCTGTATCATGATGCGTAAATGTCACCTGAACACCTGCCCTGTAGGTGTGGCAACACAGGATCCTGAACTGCGCAAACGCTTTAATGGCGATCCTGAAAACGTAGTGAACCTGTTCAGATTCCTGGTAGAAGAGTTCCGTGAAATCATGGCTGAACTGGGCTTCCGTACCGTAAATGAAATGGTGGGTCAGTCTGACTGCCTGCAGGTACGAGAGAACATCACCCACTGGAAATATAAAAACCTGGACGTATCCCAGATCCTGTACAAAGAACCAGCTGATGCAACAACAGCGCTGTTCAAATCTGAAGAACAGGATCACGGTATCAGCGAAGTGATTGACTGGCAGCTGCTGAAAGCTGCACAGCCAGCCCTCGACAAGAAGACCAGGGTATTCCAGCAGTTTAATGTTAAAAATACTGACCGTTCCGTAGGTACAATCCTGAGCAATGAGATCTCTAAACGTTATCAGGGCCCGGGTTTACCAGAAGATACGATCCACTTTAAATTCGTTGGTTCTGCCGGCCAGAGCTTCGGGGCATTCAACACCAAAGGTGTAACCCTGGAATTGGAAGGTGAGGCAAATGACTACTTCGGTAAAGGTCTCTCCGGTGCTAAACTGGTCCTTTATCCAAATGCGGAAGCAGGCTTCAAAGCGGAAGAAAACATCATCGCTGGTAACGTAGCCTTCTATGGCGCCACCTCCGGTGAAGCTTACATCCGTGGTAAAGCAGGTGAACGTTTCTGTGTACGTAACTCAGGCGCTACCATCGTATCCGAAGGCGTGGGTGACCACGGTTGCGAATACATGACCGGTGGTAGGGCCGTCATCCTTGGTGAGACCGGCCGTAACTTCGGCGCTGGTATGAGTGGTGGTATTGCTTATGTATACGATGTGAAAGGCAATTTCGCCGGCCGTTGCAACAAGGAGATGATTGACCTCGATCCGCTGGATCAGGATGACGTTACCGCACTGCACGACCTGATCACCAAGCACCACGCTTACACAAACAGTACTGTGGCTAAGTTCATCCTGAAGGATTGGGAAAACCAGCTGCGTCATTTTGTGAAAGTATTCCCGAAAGAATACAAAGCGGTGCTGACAGCTTCCAACGCAAAGGAGAAGGTAGAGAAGTAGTAACATTAACAATCTAACGACAACCAAAATGGGCAAACCAACAGGATTCCTGGAATTTACAAGAGAGCTGCCTGGAAAGATAGCTCCTCGGGAAAGAGTCCAGAACTATAACGAATTCGTAGAAAGACTTTCAGATACCAAGCTGAATGAACAGTCTGCGCGCTGCATGAACTGTGGTGTTCCTTTCTGTCACAGCGGTTGCCCGCTGGGTAACGTAATTCCTGAATTCAACGATGCAGTCTATCACAAAGACTGGAAAGAAGCATATGAAATCTTAACCAGCACTAACAACTTCCCTGAGTTCACAGGACGTATCTGTCCTGCGCCTTGCGAAAGTGCATGTGTACTGGGTATCAATCAACCTCCTGTGGCAATCGAAGAAATCGAACGCCACATCATCGAAATCGCTTTCGACAAAGGACTGGTACAGGCTAAAACACCTCGTATACGTACCGGCAAGAAAGTAGCAGTAATTGGTTCCGGTCCTGCCGGCCTGGCTGCTGCCGCTCAGCTAAACTACGCTGGTCACCTGGTAACCGTGTTCGAAAGAGACGATGTTCCCGGAGGTCTGCTCCGCTACGGGATCCCTGACTTCAAACTGGAGAAATGGGTGATCGACCGCCGCGTGAAAGTAATGGAAGAAGAAGGCATCACCTTCCAGTGTAATGCCAACGTAGGTGTGAACATAAGCGTGAACGACCTGCTCCGTGAATACAATGCGATCGTGCTGGCTGGTGGTTCCACCATCCCTCGCGACCTCAATATTCCTGGCCGTCAGCTGAAAGGTGTGCACTATGCAATGGACTTCCTGAAACAGCAGAACAAACGCGTAAGCAACCGCACTGTAAGCGGGGAAGATATTATGGCTACCGGCAAGAACGTAGTAGTGATTGGTGGTGGTGATACCGGCTCTGACTGTGTAGGTACATCCAACCGTCATGGGGCTGTGAGCATCACCCAGCTGGAACTAATGCCTAAGCCACCGGGAGAACGTACTCCTTATATGCCATGGCCTACATATCCAATGGTGCTGAAAACAACCTCTTCGCACGAAGAAGGCGCAAACCGCCACTGGGCTATCGGTACCAAAGAGTTCGTAGGTGACAGTAACGGTAACCTGAAAGGCCTGAAACTGGTAGATCTGCAATGGAGCCTGGGCGCAGATGGTCGTCCGGGTGGATTTACAGAAGTACCTGGTTCTGAAAGAGAAATTCCTTGCGAACTGGCTTTCCTGGCAATGGGCTTCCTGCATCCGCAGCATACCGGATTGCTTGACGATCTGGGTGTTGAAAAAGATGAAAGAGGCAATGTGAAAGCAGGGGAGAAGGCGTTCCAGACTTCTATTCCTAAGGTGTTTGCCGCAGGCGATATGCGCCGTGGACAATCACTGGTGGTATGGGCGATCAGCGAAGGCCGTGAGTGTGCACGTAAAGTAGATGAGTTCCTGATGGGAGTTTCCCACCTGGAAAGCAAAGACGCTTCTTTACCAGCACTGGCAGTGTAAACACATAATCTTGATGTGAATGTGCGTATCTTTTTTTAACCTGCTGATTGATACAAACACACATTAGTTTTAAAGATTCTCATAAGCAGGTTTAGATTTTGTTGTAACCTTCAGCCGGGCCGGGTCTTTACCCGGCCTTTTCTTTTTATAAAAACTCAAACCTTTCCGCGACCGAAGGCCGCGGAAAGGTTTGAGTTAATCAAAATGTCAGAGTCAAAGGCTCCGGCATTTTGATTATTTTTGTTTATCATGAAAAAGACGTTTTTATTCCTCCTTCTGGCAGGAGCTTTCAATACCGCCTTCGCTCAGATAGGCCACACCATCTACGACACCCACAACTATAAAAAAGGCATTTACAAATCCTTCGAAGAGTTCCGCAACAACGAACCCTCCGAAACCGGTAATGTTGTAATAAAAGGGAAAACCGCCGCCGCCCAGGTCTACCTCATGTCTGCCCCTACGGAACTGGTCGCCATCGACAGCGCCGGCAAAGAACATAAAGTAAAAAAATACTGGGGGTATTGCGACGGCACTAACCTTTACGTGAGAGACAATGGCCTTCAAAAAGTTGAAGAAGTTGGCTACTACTGCTTATACCAGGTGCGCGCCATTACCTCCGCTACACCCAACACAGCTACCGGCGGCATGGTATTCAGCAATACCCCGCCTGCTGCTGTGAACAAAAAAGTCATCAACCTCACCACCGGCAACTTCTACGACCTGACCTTATATAATATGAAGAAATTCATCCTCCCACACGATACTGCTTTAACAAGGGAGTTTTACCAGGATCCTAAAAATAAGGACCGCCTGGTCTACTACATCCAGAAATTCAATCAGCGGAATATTCCCAATTGGTAATTCCACCCATAAATACTCATAAAAAGCGCTTTTATCGACGATAAAAGCGCTTTTTTAATTAAACCCCTTCTGTAGGTACAAATTTTGTTTAACACTCTATGTTTAAACAAGGGTCCGCCTAATGCGTTTTAACTCAGTATTTTCTATGTAATCCTTTTAAATGACAGCACCCGCAACTAACGATGAAAAACATCACGGCCGGCCATGGTGGCGTTGGCTCTTATGGGGAATTGTAATCCTGCTCATTATACCGGTAATGGCTGTTCTTGTATTGCAGCTGGAATCTGTACAGGACTTCATCCGTCGGCAGGGAGAACAATATCTCCGGAAAAAATTGCATACAACTGTTAGTATCGGCTACCTCCGCGTACGCGGGTGGCAGTACCTGGAACTACGTAATGTATACGTAGCAGATACTTCCAAACAGGAATTGTTCTACTCCGGAAATCTGAAAGTCCGCTACAATCTGTTGGCATTTCTCAACAATGAGCTGAGAATTAATAGCCTTGAATGGGATTCAGTCACGGCCAATATATACCGTAACCCCGGAGACTCTTCCTTCAACTACCAGTTCATTGTAGACGCCTTCGTTACCAAAGATTCGATCCCGGACACAGTAAGCACCGGCACAGGAACTACGCTTCAATTCCTCATCAAAGACGTTACACTGAAACATGTATCGCTTCGGTATTTAGATGGCCCCGAAGGTATGGACGCCGTGGTCACCTTCCAGGAGCTTCATGTAGATCCTGATGATCTGCTCGTGAACCAGGGATTATACGCTGTTCGTGGGTTGAAGATCGATGGACTCAAGGGTTACTTCAAACAGGACTACAGGCCAAAGGTACTGGCAGCAACAGCGCCGCCTCCTGCCATGGATACCACCAGTACACCCTTCCACCTTATTCTCAAAAAATTAGAAATAGAAAATAGCTCCTTCCTGTACGCCGATCAGGGTAGTGGCCTGAGCACTGGCTGGAAAATAGGTAAGCTACAGCTCCTCAATTCCAGCATCGATATGGACTCCACACTCATACAGGTAAGTGAGCTGTCCATCAGGAACGCAGGCGGCATGGTCACCATGAATATCGCAAAAGATACTTCCGCTCCCGCTCCTGCTGACAGCGCTGCTCCAAATACATGGAGAGTGCTGGCCACCAAAACGGATCTGGAACATATCAACCTGCGGTACGATAATAATACCGCACCTGCTCCAAGAGGTGCCGGTAAAAAAGATCCTGACTACAACCACCTGTTCCTCAAAGACCTCGTGGCTCACGTAGGCAATATCAATTATAACCCGGACACTATCAGTGCCGTATTGCACAAATTGTCCGTACAGGAGGATAAATCAGGTTTTGGGATTAAACAGGGTCACTTCGATGTATTATACACAGCAACTACCATCGCCCTGCGCAACCTGCTGCTGGAAACAAACCGGAGTATCCTGCGCAAACAGATTGTGCTGAATGCCCCAAACTGGTCTTCTATTTCTGACCATCTCGACCTTTTACAGTTGCAGGCTAACCTGGACTCTACCCACATCACCCTTGGTGAGTTCCTCCCTTTTGTGCCTGACAGCCGTAATAACCCGTCCATGAAACCACTGTGGGATAAGGAAATCTTCCTCACTACTTCCCTCAAAGGCAGCCTGGGCAAACTGATCATCGAAACACTCAATCTTACTGACAATAAAGGCAACCGTATCAATGCCAAAGGTGAAGTAGACCATGTAACAGATGTAGATCACCTGTATGCCAACCTGCCTTCGCTCTACATCCTTTCCGGAAATAAGGCCCTGCGTTCCTGGCTGCCGCCAGGTACTATGCCGGATACGCCCCGACTGCCTGAGCAGATGATCATTACCGGTAGCTTCCTCGGTGGCATGAAAGACATGCAGACAAAGCTGGACCTGAAGAGTAATGCCGCCAATGCCAGTCTGACCGCCCATCTCATCAACATCACCGATAGTATCCATAGCAGTTATGACCTCAACCTCACCTCTTTCCGTGTTCAACCAGGTTATTTTCTCTATGATACCACCATCGGCTGGATCAGTGGCCGCATCATGGCTTCTGGCAAGGGATACACCTTCCCGGGTATGATTGCAAAAGCAGATGCCCACATCAACGAAGCGACTTATAACAGGTATACCTACCACGATGTTAGTATCAAAGCCAATATCGACAAGCAACAACTACATGCTGAAGGTCAGAGCAACGATTCCAGTATCAACCTCACCTTCAATGCTGATGGTACACTGAATGATACGACCCTCCAGTCACTGAAAGCCAATGCCCAGATACAACGTGCAGACCTGTATACCACACACCTGTACAGTGATCCATTTGAGCTGAGAGGAAATATGGATGTAGATTTCAGCAGCCTTACTCCCAACCGCCTGGATGGGAATGCATTCCTCACCAGCTGGCAGGTGGCCACCAACGGGCAGGTCTTCGTATTAGATACCATTTCTTTATTAGCTGAATACAAGGACCAGCAATACCTGCGCCTCACAGGTCCATTTGGTTTTATCAACGCCAATGGTAATATCGATTATACCAAAATCGGCCCTGCGTTCGGACAAATCATCAACAAGCCATTAAGTCCTTATGACAGTGCTAAGCTAGTGCAACTGCCGACCGGCCAACTGTTATTTTGGAATGCCTCTTTGACTTTTCCGCGCAGCTTACAGGCTATGGCGCCGACCTTGCGCATGGAATATCCATTGCTCATCAGCGGCCGTCTGAATTCTGACAGTAGCCTGCTGGTGCTCAATGCCGCCCTGCCTAAGCTGAGTTACGACTCTATCTTAATAGATAGCCTGGCCATTAATGCCAATATCTTAGATACCACCCTCAAGGCACAGGTATCTCTCGCAGATATTCATCATAAAGTAATGCCCCTGTATCACACGTCCCTGACGGCAGCTGCTACAGCTGGGAAAGTAGACTGGGACCTGCTGCTGGATGACATAAAACGCAATCCGAAATATAAAGTAGGCGGCTTCGTGGAATTCCTGCCGGACAATGCGCTGGCACTTTCACTGAAACAAGATCTGCTGCTGAACCGTCAGCAATGGCAGGTGGATAAGAACAACCGGATCCACATTCACAATGGTGGCCCTGATACTGCCCACATCCAGTTATCATACAATGACCAGTCCATCGCCATCCAGACAAAACCTGATAGTAGTAGTGCCAATGGCAAACTGCCCACGCTCGAAACGAATATCAAAAACTTCAAGCTCTCTACTATCACCGCATTGCTGGCTGCCGATACCTTACTTGCCAATGGCCTCCTGAATGCGCAGGCCACTATACGCAACCTGGATCAATCGCCGCTGATCAGTTCAAAACTCACGGTCGATAGTCTGACTTTCAGGGCATCTGACCTGGGTACACTAACTGCCGAAGTGAACACGCCACAGCCTAACCAGTATAGCCTGGACATGAATCTCAAAGGCAATGACAACGACCTGCAGGTAAAAGGAACGTACGACTCTATTATCAATGCCTCTGTGGATATCAACCAGCTGAACATGAAATCGCTGGAGTCATTCACCTTCGGTAATATGACCCGCATGCATGGTAGTGCTGATGGCCACTTCAAAATCACAGGTACTACCGACATGCCTAAAGCAACCGGGAACCTGCATTTCAATGATGCTGGTGGTACTATCACCTATGTAGGCGCCAATATCACCATGCCTGATGAGAACATCATACTGGATGAAAAAGGTGTACAGTTCAACAAATTCGTAATAGCAGATAGCCTGCAGAATGAGTTAGTGCTGGACGGTCGTATCAATACAAAAGACTACTCTAATTATAACTTCAACCTCAATATCAACGCAGACAACTTCATGATCCTCGGTAAACAGGTAGACCCTCAGCAAATGTATTACGGGCCTGCTTTCGTAGACACCCGTATCAAAGTAAGGGGCAACCTGGATCTGCCAAGAGTAGATGCTTATGTGAAGCTGCGCGACAAATCGAATGTAACCGTCACCCTGCCATCCGAAGAACCGGGGGTAGCTAACAGGGAAGGGGTTATCATATTTGTAGACAAGGACAATCCACTGGATTCTTCGCTGGTGAAAATGGTAGACAGCACTAAACTGCAAAACCCAAAGCTGAAAGGCATCAACTTCTCAGGCAATGCTGAGATAACGCCTCAATCTACCATCCGTATCATCATTGACCCTGTGAATGGTGACTATGTAGAAGCAAAGGGTACTGCCAGCATCAATGCGACCCTGGATGCCAGTAGCAAAATGAGTCTGACCGGCCGTTACGAAATTTCTGAGGGTAAGTACGAAATGTCGCTGAACCAACTGATCAAACGCTCTTTCTCCATTGAAAAGGGAAGTGCCATTACCTTTAGCGGAGACGCTACCGATGCAGATCTGGATATCACGGCAAAGTATACCGTGAATGCAGAAGCGGCTGACCTGGTACAGGATCAGCTGACCAGTCTCTCCCAGACAGACAGGAACAAGTACAAACAGAAATTACCATTCTATGTATACCTCCATATCAAAGGCAATCTGCTGAAACCAGACATCTCCTTCGAACTGGATATGCCGGAGGCAGAACAAAATGCATTTAGTGGTAGTGTGTATAACCGCATCAAACAGATTAACCAGATCCCATCTGAACTGAACAAACAGGTAATGGGTCTGCTGGTGCTGAATAGCTTTATACCTGAAGATCCGATGTCAGGCGAAGGTAGCAGCGACTATGGCGTGAGCAACATGGCTCGTCAGAGTGTGAGCAAGATCCTTTCTCAACAGCTGAATAACCTGGCTGGTAGCCTGATCAAAGGTGTAGACCTCAACTTCGACCTGCAATCAGACGAAGACTATTCATCCGGTTCCGCACAGCAAACCACCAATCTGAAAGTAGGTGCTTCCAAGAGCCTGTTCAATGATCGCCTCTCTGTATCCATTGGTTCCAATGTGATGCTGGAAGGTGAATCGCAGGCAAACCCCAGCACACTGGTAGGCGACGTATCAGTAGAATATAAACTGACCCGCGATGGCCGTTATCGTGTAAGGGTGTACCAGCGTCAGGACAATACCACTGTTATCGAAGGGCAGGTAGTAGAAACCGGTGTAGCCTTTGCATTGATCATGGACTATGATAATTTCCGCGAGATATTCCAGCGGGCGAAAAAAGATAAGCAATCTGAAAAACTCCGTTCCCAGAAGAAAACCAGTACTAAGAAATAAGATGGTTAAAAGCTATAAACATATAATTTCCCCGATACTGGCAGCATTGTTCGCCATGGGCTTTTATTCGTGTAGTTCTACTAAGTCAGTACCGGAAGGCGATCGCCTTTATACAGGAACCTCCGTCAAGTGGGTTGGCAAAAAGCCAAGGGATTATGGTACGCTGAATGCCAGCCTGGAAAGCAGTGTAAGGCCGAAGCCGAACAAAAAATTCCTGGGTATGCCCATCCGGCTCTATCTATATAACCTTGGTAAAAAACCAAAAGGAAAAGGTCTCAATCACCTGTTACGCAATAAATTGGGAGAAGCTCCTGTGTTATTAAGTTCTGTAAAGGCAGATTACACTGCCAATGTATTGGAGCAATATCTTGTGGATAATGGTTTCTTTCAGGCGCTGGTCACTTCTGAAATAAAAACTTCCGGTAGTAAAAAAGCATCCGGTGTTTACACCGTAACGCCCAATCATCGTTACCGTATTAAGAGTGTGACTTACCAAACAGACAGCAGTGATCTGGGTAAAGCCATTGCTGCTGCTTATAAACATACCTCTCTCAAGATCAACCGCCCTTACAGGCTGGATAGCATCAAGGCCGAAAGAGTGAGAATCAATAACATACTGAAAGACCAGGGCTACTATTACTTCACTGTCGATCACCTGCTGGTGGAAGTTGATAGTACCAACAATGGTATGGTTGATCTTTATCTGAAAGTAAAAGACGAAACTCCTCCACAGGCAAAGCGACCGTACACGATGAAGAACATCACGCTGTACCCGAATTATTCACTGGACCAGGATTCGCTCTCCCGAAAGGGTACGCCGGTAATATATAACGGTATTCGTATTATAGATTCTACCAAAAAATTCAAGCCGAGTGTATTTGACAGAATGGTATTCCTGAAGCCGGATAGTATGTACAGGTTGAGTAATCATGACATTACCCTACATCGTCTCACTGACCTGGGTACGTTCAAATTTGTGAAAGGGCAGTTCCGGCAGGTGAGGGGAGACAGTTCCAGGCTCAATGTCAGTTTCTTCCTCACCCCTTATCCAAGGCGTAGCTTGTCCGCCGAGTTGAGAGGTACATCCAAATCCAACAACTTCGCCGGTTCCGAAATAAAGATCACATCCAAAGACCGTAACTGGCTTCATTATGCTAATCTGTTGGAAATCTCATTATCCGGTGGTCTGGAATGGCAGGTGGGAGGCAAGGGTACCAATTCAACTGTGGTTGGTGGTAACTCATATAACCTGAAGACAGAAGCAGCGATGACGATTCCCCGTTTCTATCAGCCATTCTGGAACCTGAATGTACATACACCTTATGTACCCCGCACCCGCATCAGCGTGAGTTATGAACTGTATAGCCGTAGCCAGCTGTATAACCTGAATGCTTACAACTTCCAGTTCCAGTACATCTGGCGCAAGACGCAGTTCCTGGAGCACAAGTGGGCACCGGTATCTATCACCTATGTACTGCCTACCAAGACGACAGCAGGCTACGACAGTATATTACTGAATGATCCAAGCCAGCGCTCAGCAATTGAGAAACAATTTATTCTTGGCGGTAACTACGATATCACCTACGATAACAAGGCTACGAATAAGGTGCATACCTTCTACATGAATGGGAACATCGATTACTCCGGTAACCTGGCTGGTTTGATCATTCCCAGAAATGATACAGGTATGAAGACCATTTTCGGTAGTCCATTTGCACAATTCATCCGTTTGTCTGCCGATGTGCGTCACTACTGGAAACTGAACAGGTCACTGACCTGGGTGAACAGGCTCTTTGCCGGTTACGGTATGCCATATGGCAACTCTACCACCCTTCCTTTTGTGAAGCAATTTTTCATAGGTGGTAGCAGCAGTTTAAGAGGTTTCCGCGCCAGAACACTGGGTCCTGGTAGCTATCGTGATACCAGCAGTAAATACCTGGCAAATGAAGCAGGAGATGTGAAGTTGGAATATAACTCTGAAATACGTGCGCATCTCACCGGCATTTTCAATGCTGCTGTATTCCTGGATGCTGGTAATATCTGGCTGAAGAAGGAAGTACCGGAAAAACTGGGTAGTCAGTTCAGCACCAGTAGATTTGTTAGTCAGATTGCAGTAGATGCGGGTGCCGGTTTACGTGTAGATGCATCTATCCTGGTAGTACGCCTGGATCTGGCCTTTCCGCTTCGAAAACCATGGTTGCCGGAAGGGGAGCGATGGGTCATGAAAGATATCAAATTTGGAGATCCGGACTGGCGCAAAGAGAATCTGATCCTGAATATTGCGATCGGTTATCCTTTCTAATTGGTTTAACTTAGCGGCATGCCTATGATTACAAAGAAACACACAAGATGGATGCTCGTGCTGTGTAGCGCGATGCTTATTTTATTCTCCTCCTGTAGCAGGAAAATTACCGAGAGCGGAAAAGCATCTTATTATGCTGACAAATTTGAGGGAAGGAAAACCGCCAGTGGCAGTATTTTTCATCAGAACAAAATGACCGCCGCACACCGTACCTTACCATTTGGTACAAAAGTAAAAGTGGTGAATATCGCCAACGGCCGCTCTGTAAAGGTAACCATCACAGACAGAGGCCCCTTTGTTGAAGGAAGAGTGATAGACCTATCAAAGAAAGCTGCAAAGAAGCTGGGCATGATTAGTACCGGAATGGCGCCAGTAGAAATAAAATATAAAAAGAAAAAATAAAAAAATGTGGGCAGTAACAAAGAGGGATCCCTCCTGTACTGCCCACATTCATTTTACATGCCTGCTCAAGCGTGAACACCTTCTCCAATCTCTTCCACCATTTTCCTGCAAAAAGCAGGCAGATCATGTGGGTTACGACTGGTAACCAGTCCATTATCTACTACAACCTCCTCATCCACCCAGTTGGCGCCAGCGTTTACCAAATCCGTCTTTAAAGAAGGATAGGAGGTAACCCTTCTTCCTTTTAACTCACCTGTTTCAATCAACGTCCACGGACCATGGCAGATAGCAGCTATTGGCTTGCTATCATCAAAAAAGCCGCTTACAAAGTTTACGGCATCCTGATTCTCACGTAAATGATCAGGATTCATCACACCGCCTGGTAATACCAGGGCATCATAATCTTTCGCATTGGCATTGCTTACTGTCAGCGTAACGGGATAGCTTTTACCCCAATCTTTTTCAGCCCACGCTTTTACTTCTCCATCGTGGAGGGATACAACGTCTACTTCCGCACCAGCATCTTTTAATGCCTCCATGGGCTTGGTAAATTCTACTTCTTCAAAACCATCTGCCACCAGGATGGCCACTTTCTTATTACTCAGCTTGTTTTCCATAATTCATGTTTTAAAAATGATGGTGTTTAAGTGCTGATTATGCCAGTACAAAAACCCTTCCTTTTAGTCATCCACTACCAGCGGGTATTTTAACAGATGATTTCCCCATTTGGATTGTCCACATTTTTACTCAATGCAGGTATCGTTACTCATTTTTCTTACATTTTTGTAGTATTTATTCTATTTTTTTTGGAATTCTTATGACAGTAGTGTTATTTGCAGGACAATCAGTGTGAACCATATACCTTCTGAGAATGACGAGAAATACCATCACAACAAAATGGAAGTGAGTGTCATGGGATGTGTTTGAAACTGACTTAATTTTTACCCATTCTTTATTTGTAATTCCCTATTTCTGGTACTAACGTTTTTGTTGTTCCGTAAGTTTTACGGAAGCGTAAGTATTATAATACTTAGTCTCCATATCCTATCTTAATAACCAATCTTTTGCTGCTGGTGGAACGTTCGCCTGCAGTACCTTTTGCAAATGAAAGGCCATATCTTTAGAAGCGCTTTGCTACATAGCAAAGCGCTTTTTTGTTTAAATTTATAACATGCGTAAGTCGAAGTCCATCATACCCATTCCGATTCCGGATGTACTGAACCCATTCAAGGTGAGGAAACAACGGATTATGAACTATAACCCAGTGACAGGCCCTACTTCACGCCCGCCGGGAAGATGTGAGAAAGTAACAATTTTTGATTACACTCCGGTTCATTTCACAGAGAGCTCAGGGGAGGATCATCGCACGATTTTCAAATACATTGATACACCAGAAGCAACCTGGATCAATGTAGATGGAATCAACAAGGAAACGGTGCATGAGATCTGTACAAAAATCGGCATTCACCTGCTGCTGGAAGAAGATATTATGAGCGTCGGACAGCGGGCCAAGATGGATGAGATAGGGCAACACCTGTTTGCCTTACTGCCGATGGCGTATTACAATGTAGAGACAGCAACTATAGAATATGAACAGGTGAGCATTGTACTAGGAAAAAATTATGTCATTTCCTTCCAGGAAGAAGCGACCAGAGATGTATTCGATCATGTAAGAGAAAAACTACGGATAGAAAATTCGCGGATCCGCAGCGCAGGGGCAGATTATCTATGTTATAACCTGCTCGATGTGATTGTGGATAGCTACTTCCTTATTCTTGATAAACTAGGTGACCGTATAGAGCTGATGGAAGATCTGGTGCAGCATCAACCTAATACCCGCACACTGGCGCGGATCAATTACCTGCGCAGGGAGCTATTGTTATTTAAAAGAGCGATCTCACCGGTACGGGACCTGATCAATGGGTTTATGAAATGCGAAAGTCCGCTGCTGGATGAGCGGACTATGAAATATTTTAAGGACGTGTATGATCATATCATACAGGCCAACGATCTGGCGGAAAACTACCGTGAAGCACTCCTGAACGTACAGGAACAATATCATACCCAGATCAACCTGAAGATGAATGAGATCATGAAGGTACTGGCGGTGGTGACGACACTGATGGCGCCATTAACTTTGGTAGCAGGTATCTACGGGATGAACTTTGAGTACATGCCGGAGCTGCATACCCACAACGGGTACTTTATCGTATTAGGATCTATGATCTTCATGCTGGTGGGCATGATCATTTTCTTCAGAAAAAGAGGATGGTTCTGATTATTTCTTTTTGAAGATCGGTACGGTGGAGCAAGGTTCTCCGTACATGATACTTTTTGCCACCGGGCGCAGCAAACGGGTGATTTCCACATAAGCGGCTTCGCCGGCGCCTTTATCTCCACAACCTTTCACAACCACACGTTTGTCTTCGTAAGCGGTCATGTCAATTGCATTGAGGCGCTTCATGAACTGGGTTTTGAAGATTTCTTCTTTAGAACCAAAGGCTGCATAGTGTGCGATGGGTTCCAGGTAGGTCATGACGAGCATGTAGCCCCAAAATGGAACTACAGCATCTGCAGAACAGATGATGGCGACATTTTTATTGCGATATTGTTCCCAGTCTAATTCTTGAAGGGCGGCACGGAAATCTTTCTCTTTCAGGATCATCTCCATGAAAAGATATTGTTTCAGGTCGAAAACAACAGTTTCTTCCTGAGGATAGTAGTCTTCCAGATCTAATGTGAGGAGTCCACTTTGCGCTACTTTGTTTACTATCTCTTCCATGAATCAAATTTACTAAATAATCGCGTGTAAGAACGAATGAAAGCGAAGGAGGTCAGACNNGTCTGACCTCCTTCGCTTTCTAAAAATTTCGCTCCCAGCTTTGCTGGGAGCGAAATTTTTACTCATTTAAAACAATACCCCATAAACAAAAAAGCCCTGGGCGTATGCCCAAGGCTTAATATTTATCAGTTATTATATTCCTTAAAAGAATTTAGCACGATTGTCTTCAATCTTATTCAGTTTCTTCAGCACTTCATACAGTTGACCACCCTGATCCAGTGTACCTTTCACAGTTTGCTCATATTGAGTTGCCATAGTAAGCGGATCCATGCCCTGTGTATTTGGTACAAAGCTATCAACCTTCACTACATACACACCAGCATTACCTTCAATTGGTGCAGTAACTTTACCAACACCCCATGCTTTATTGAAGATAGCACCTACTACTCTTGGTTCAAAGCCCATGGAAGCAACAAACGGGGTAGCGAAGTTTACATTGTCAGCTTTCAGCTGTGGCTGGTTTACAGCGGCAGCAGCAGCTTCCAGGGTAGCAGGAGATTTCAGCTTAGCAATCAGCTGCTCAGCTTTCTTCTGTTTCTTCACCAGTCCTTCTACTTCTGGTCTTACTTCATCCAATGTTTTAGTACCTGCTGCACGAATACCGGTCAGGACAGCTACTACATATTTACCATCGAAAGTGAATACATTGCTCACGTCACCTTTCTTAGCTTCGTAAGCCCAATGAACTAATTCGCGGGCTGCACCGATACCTGGAATTACGAAATCCATAGGACGGAGATTATCAGCAATACGTTTGTTCAAACCTTTTTCCTGTACTGTCTTTTCGAAAGTTTTTGCGTCATGGTTCTGAGCAGCAAATTCGTTGGCAGCAGCATAAGCTTTACTATCAGTTTCATTGCTGGCTTCCACTGGTTTACCCAGGTAAGCTACTTTAAGCGCAGGACCAAAGTTCTTCTGGCTCATAATCTGGATCAGGTGATAACCAAACTGGGTTTTCACCACTTTAGATTCACCAGTTTTACCATCCAGTGCAAAATCTTTGAATTCAGGAACGAAAGAAGAAGAAGGAGTTACATCATACTCACCACCATTTTCTTTGCTACCAGGATCATCAGAGTACTGAGCAACCAGTGCTTTGAAATCTGCGCCACCTTTTACAGCAGCTGCAATGCTATCGATACGGATCTTAGCCAGAGAATCTGACAGACCTGCACCAGTCTGAGGATTAGCAGTAGCAATTAATATATGACGCACTTTTACACTATCAGGTAAAGTTTTGCGATCCATCATTTTTGCAAATACGATCATGCTACCGTCGTAGTAAGGTCCGAACGTGCTACCAACTGGCAGACTAGCGATGGTATCTTTCTGAGGAACCATCAGTGCGGATTTAGCAACATAACCATCAAAGTATGCGATATCAGAATTGCGTTTTACGAAGTTTTCAATATCTGCAACACCAGTTGTATCCATTTCATCTTTTGCTTCGAGCAATACTTTCAGTGCATTAGCAGTATCCTGAGCGGAAGGCAGTGCATTGAAAGAGATGTAATCTACACGACGGCCTTCTTCAGATTTGAAGTTAGCTTTGTGTTTATTAATATATGTATTCAGTTCACCATCGGTTACAGCGATAGTAGAATCTGCAATAGATGCATATGGAACAGATACATAAGATACATTCGCAAACTGTGAATTATCTTTTATCTGAGCGTCAGCCAACCATTTAGGATAATATACACCACCTTTAATAAGAGATACATATTTTTCCTGCATTCTTGACCTTACAATATAGTCATCCATCTGTTTCAACGCAGTACTAATCCTGCCGGTCTGGTCCTGGCTAGCATTATTACGTACCTGCTGTAATGCAGAACGGTCAAACTGACCGGTTTTTTTGTCTGTGAATTGCTGAACAACAACAGGATTTGGATCTTTACCAGTGTATTGATCTAAAAGTTCATTTTCAGTTACCTGAATACCCAGTTTATCATACTGAGCAGTCATGATCTGTTCGCTTACGAACTGATTCCAGGCCTGCTCACGTGCATACTGTTGGATCTGTTCAGTCACGGCACCGGTTGGGCTTTGCTGACGAGCAGAAGCTTCCGCATCCTGGATCATTTGTTGGTACGTAGAGAAGTCTAATTCTTCTCCATTTACTTTACCCACCGTGGTAGAACGGCGCATGATGGAATTTCTGCCGAAAAAGGCATCCTGCAGCAGGAAACTGACAATAGCCACGCAGATCACCACTACGATCACCACGGCATATTTATCCCTGATCTTCTGAATAACTGACATATATTATATAGTCTAAATTTTTTAAGGAAAGCAAAAATAGAATAAAATAACTGTAACTACAAAACAGTTTTTTTTGTCTCAAACCCAATACAGTAAAGGATTTCATCGCAAATCACGGTATAGGTATTTTATCTTTCATTCACAGGTTATCCACATTAAGGTTAAAAAAGACAGTATTGTGTACACTCCAAAATCACCTCCCAGAGGTCCGCTACTGACGTTTATTTCGGGCTTAAACCACTTAATCAATTTAAGGATTCAATATTCACATTTTAGATTGTCCAGATTCCTGATTCACATCTAAATGTGTACAAAAGTGAAAGTAAAACTAAAAACGGGAAATGCATAGAGAAATAATTTTTGAGCTCGTTTTATCCACATGACCTGTTAAAAAACCCTCCTTTTTTGTTCAATAACCTCTGAAAAACCCGAGTTCGTTGACCGTAAAACTAAATTTGTTATTTCCTTAAATGTTGGTCTGAATGAAAAATGGTCCGTTTTGTGAATTGTTATACCCGGTAGTTAACACTTTCTTAATACTGGGTGCCCTAACAAAATATTCACGCCATGAGAAATCCACCTATGTGGATATTAGTACCAAAAATCAATACTATGGCCGAAATGGGCTGTTAATTTCCTGTGAATAGAACAGGCAAAAAGAATAACAACTACATTTGTACACGGTGGCAAAAATTACTTTCCCCATATTCACAGCCCTAGTAGTAGTGGGTTTTTCTTTTTTAAAAGAATAAATTATAAATATAGTTATGATAAGGGAGCTCGAAATCGCAAAAAAAGATTTGCAACGAAAAGGTTTTTTGGATTTGCCGGTCAATTCGCGTTTGGATCTTTTTGAAGAAATCGAAAGATTAAAAAAAGAAAAAAATGCAATCGTCCTCGCGCACTATTATCAGGAACCAGATATCCAGGACGTAGCAGATTACATCGGGGACAGTCTCGGACTTAGCCAACAGGCTGCCAAAACCGATGCTGACATAATCGTTTTTGCTGGTGTGCACTTTATGGCCGAAACCGCAAAAATTCTAAGTCCGCAGAAAAAGGTGCTGTTACCTGACCTGAAAGCGGGTTGTTCACTTGCCGATAGCGCACCGCCGGAGTTATTCCGCAAGTTCAAAGAAAAACATCCTGACCATCTGGTTATTTCCTACATCAACTGTTCTGCGGGAATCAAAGCGCTCAGCGATATCATCTGCACCTCCTCTAATGCCGAAAAGATCATCGATAGCGTCCCCACAGACCAGCCCATCATTTTTGCCCCCGACAGGAATTTAGGGGCTTATTTGGCCAAGAAAACGGGTAGAAACATGTTACTCTGGAATGGAGCTTGCATGGTTCACGAGATTTTTTCCCTGGAAAAGATCACCCGACTCAAGATCCGCCATCCCAAAGCCAAAGTTTTGGCGCATCCGGAATGTGAAGCAGCTGTGCTCGAAATCGCTGACTATATAGGATCCACCACTGGTATCCTGAACTTTTCCAAAAAAGATGATGCCAAAGAATACATCGTGGTGACCGAAACAGGAATTCTCCACCAGATGCAAAAGGAAAATCCAGGCAAAACTTTTATTCCTGCACCACCTAACAATGCATGTGCTTGTAATGACTGCCCACACATGAAACTCAATACACTCGAAAAGCTTTACTTATGTATGGAATACGAGGAACCGGAAATCACTATGAACGAACAACTCCGTATAGCGGCCAAAAAACCCATTGAACGGATGCTGGAGATTAGTGCACAGGCTGGTCTGTAATTTAAAGTATTGAAATACAAATAGTTATGAATTAATTATTTGATTCTAAAGCCCGGTTAGTCATTTAACCGGGCTTTTTTGTGCCCATAAGTGACCTGTAGTTGTGCTATAGTATATATAATGGTGTGGATATCTATGGGATTAAATTGTGAAAGGCTTCCTGAATGAACCGCTTGAGAATTCAATAAAATTTATGTGTCAAGGGGTAGATAAGGTACACTTAATTCTCAGAGCTTTCACAAATTCAGATTATATGCCTGCTTATCCACAGCTGATTCACAGAATGTGGGAATAGATAATGAAAATAAAAATGAAGGCCCTGAGAATTGCGTAGAATTATTCTGGTCCACCCATTGTCCGCATCACTTCATTCTCGAGCCCTTCAAATAGAATTTTACTCTCTTTATTCACAAAATTCTTACACATCCCCTATGTGTATAATGAAGCTTATTAGAATTCAATGGGTAATTAACACATAATGTGAACTACTGTATAGTTAAATGTGAAAGCGTTGTTGATTGAAGGGCTTGAGGTTTTAATGAAATTTATAGATATGAGGTAGGATAGGAGTCATTTCATTCTCAGCCTCTTTAAAAAAGAAGCCTTTATAATTGCGATGAAATTTGACTATCAAGGATAGTATAAATGTCATTCAATTCTCAGGGCCTTCATATATAAAGGCCCTGAGAATCGTGTGGAAATGTTAATAATTGAGCTGAAATAGGTTCGTTTAATTCTCAGCGCGTTCGTAAAAGCAGATATTTTAAACAATTATCCACATAAAATTCACAAAAAATGGAAAGGTGACTAAATTTCAAAATGAAGGCCAGGAGAATCGCATATATAATGATCACCTGGGTATGGTCTAAGCTGTTTGATTCTCAAGGCCTTCAAAAATTAAATTAGTCTGCGCACTTTTCCACAAATGTGTGTAAATGCGAATTCACAATTCACATCAGTCCCCCATTTACATTGAGTACTGAGCCGTTTATATATGAATTATGCACAACAGTTTCAATGAGGTTAGACACATCCTGTGGATTACCTATTCTGCCTACAGCAATGCCCTGTGCATAGCTTTCAAAGGCTGCACTTTTCTCCTCACTGTTTAAAAAGTTCCACCAATCAGTATCGATCACACCTGGTGACACAGCATTGATGCGTAATGGTTTTAATTCCTTTGCAAGAATAGGTACCATGATCTCCAGGGCGCCGTTGATCGCCGCCAAACCAGCTGTACCAGGCAGTTTTGCCGTGGAGGATGCTGCAGTGATGATAGTAATGCTACCATCCTTATCCAGCCATGGGAGTGCAGCCTGAATGGTTTGTAAGTGTGGCCAGAATTTGCCATCAAAGCCGGCACGGAGATCAGTCAGATTTATGGTGGCGAATGGGCCACCACCTTTTGAACTACTCAGGGTGAGGATCAGGTGGTGAAAATGACCAGTTTGTGCAAAGAAGTATTTCAGTGCATCGGCATCGGTACTGTCTAAAGAAATGGCTGTGATACCAGGGGCTGTTAACCTGGCAGCAGCTAACTTTTCTTCACTACGGCCGGTTACTATTACAGATGCACCTTTTTCGGCGAACAGTTTTGCAGTGGCTAGTCCAATTCCGGAAGTACCACCGGCGACGATTATTTTTTCCATTGTACGTATTGTTTGTTTCAACCGTACAAAGTTGCAAATACCAGGAGGGGAAAAATTGTTTGAATGATGCGTTGAATTGATCAGATTATGCTTCTGTATTGGAGTGGTGTTCCTCCGGTGGTTTTGCGGAAGAAGTGATTGAATGCAGCTGGCTCGCTAAAGTCCAACTGATAAGCAATTTCTGAAATGGAGAGTGAGGTATTTTGTAATAATACTTTTGCTTCCTGCACCAACATTTCCTGAATGGCATCGGAGGCAGTGCGGTTAGTCGTACTTTTTACAACCCTGTTCAGGTGGTTGGGTGTGACATGGAGCATACGGGCATAGTCGCTCACCTGCCGGTATTGCAGGAAGTGCTGGCTCACCAGTTTATAAAAGAGCGTGACCATATGGGTCGTTGCTGGAACGTTGTTGACTGGCGATTGCCTTTCATAAGATCTTTTGGCTGTCAATAGTAACAGGTAGACATACATTTTGATAGCAGTCAGTTTACCTGAATGATCTGCCTTTAGTTCTGTATCTATTTTTCCTATAAAATTTACTATTTCATTGATTTCCTGCTCGTTGCAATTTAGTAGCTGGGAACCAGCATAGTCATAGAAAGGGAATTCGGCGCTCATATGCACATGTGGGAGTAGGCCTTCAAGAAAGGTTGAGTCAAATAATATATAGTAACCGAAGATGTCAGGGCTGGCGTTAGACTTACTATGTACTTGTCCGGGGATAGAGAATGTCAGGCTGGAAGGTCCTATATCGAAATGCTCCAGACCTAACTGCATATGGAGATTGCCCTGAAGGATAATACCGACTCTGTAAAATGTAGATTTTGCCGGACCATAATCCGGTATCATGCCTTCGGTGGGGTACAACTCAAATCCTGGGATCTGATGTTGTACTGGTAAATTGTTATACCCAAAGATGACATTGGAAGAAGTACGATGACGTTCCTTATGAAATGTATCAAGGTGATGGGTAGGCAAAGAATTGGATGAGGGCATGGATCAGGTATTTATTTGAGAGGCGGAAATCTTTAAGAGAGTTCTTCTACCCAGATATAATCTGCTTCGGTTTTGCGGAGGGAAAGATTATATCCAGCTACCATAATTGAGATGGGATCTCCAAGAGGTGCGATTTTTTCAATCTTTACTGTTTCACCTGGCACACATCCCATTTCCATTAATTTTATATGTAAATCGTCGCTTTCGAAAGCAGTAATCACGGCACTTTTTCCTATCGCAAGGGAGGACAATTTAATCGCACTTTTTTTCATCTCATGTGGTGTTTAATCAATGGTGCAAAGGTACTGGCTACTGGGGAGACCCCCAAAGATAGTGTGCTGTTAATCAGAAATTTCACTATACTTTTACATATAGATTTACACTATAAAACAGCAGTTGTATATGGCGATTAATTTTACTTCCCACGAGGTAAAGGTAAACCTGAAAGAGAAAACAAGGTTGAAGGCATACATAAAAGAGAAGTTTGCAAGAGAGGGACAAAAATTGAAGGACTTACAATATGTGTTTTGTTCAGATGAGTACCTTTTGGAAATTAATCAGCAGTTCCTGCAACATGATACTTATACAGATATTGTAACTTTTGAATTGGGTACAGATCCTAATGTAACGGAAGGGGAGATCTATATTAGTATAGATAGAGTGAAGGATAATGCAGAGAAGTTCAAGGTACCTGTAGAGCAGGAATTGCATAGGGTTATTTTTCATGGAGCACTTCATTTATGTGGATATAAGGATAAGTCAAAAGAGCAGTCGGCTGCCATGAGGGCAAAGGAAAATGAGTGTCTGAAGGAATATTTAGGTATTACGGTATAAATGTTCCACGTGGAACATTGTTTATTTTTTGAAAAGCTACCTCATTTGGGTAGCTTTTTTATTAGCACTAGAATTATTTTTTCTTTTTAGGTATACCATTGCCATATCATGGCTACGGTGTAACACCGTCATTTAATCATCACCAAAAGTGCACCAAAAGGTCACCTCAATATCCCAGGGATATTGAGGTGACCTTTTGGTGCACTTTTGGTGGTATGTTGGCAATGAAGTTATACTATAGCTTCACTCTATTTGTGAATGTTCCACGTGGAACATAATATGTGGTTCCTTGGTTGTACCTTTGCATCTCTAGTATAATTATAATTATGTTTCCATCTTACGATGTTATAGTGGTAGGCGCAGGACATGCCGGTTGCGAAGCAGCGGCGGCTGCCGCGAATATGGGTTCAAAGGTTCTTCTGGTAACCATGAACATGCAGACTATTGCCCAAATGAGTTGCAACCCAGCTATGGGAGGTATCGCAAAAGGACAAATAGTAAGGGAGATCGATGCCATGGGTGGATACTCTGGTATTGTGACCGACCAGTCCATGATCCAGTTCCGTATGTTGAACAGATCTAAGGGGCCTGCTATGTGGAGCCCCCGTACACAAAATGATAGAATGCTCTTCGCAGCCAAGTGGAGGGAAGCATTGGAGCAAACCCCAAATGTGGATTTCTATCAGGATATGGTGAAAGGCCTTCTTGTAAAAGATGGTATTTGCTATGGGGTAGTGACAGGTCTTGGACATGAAATCAAAGCAAAAAGTGTTGTTCTCACCAACGGAACTTTCCTGAATGGGGTAATGCACATCGGCGATAAACAATTCGGTGGAGGAAGGGTTGCAGAGAAAGCTGCGACCGGAATTACCGAACAATTAGTTTCCTTTGGTTTCGAAAGTGATCGCCTCAAAACAGGAACACCTCCTCGTATCGATGCCAGAAGTTTGGACTATTCCAAAATGGAAGAACAAAAAGGTGATGATGTCATCACAGGTTTCTCTTACCTGGATATTGAGAAGATAAAACCTGAGCAACAAAGAAGTTGTTTTATTACCTATACCAGCAATGAGGTACATGAAATGCTGAAGACTGGTTTCGACCGGTCACCTATGTTCCAGGGTAGAATACAGGGTAGGGGACCTAGATACTGTCCAAGTATCGAAGATAAAATAAACAGGTTCGCCGAAAGGGATAGACACCAGTTGTTCGTAGAACCAGAAGGTTGGAACACCGTAGAGATTTACGTGAACGGATTTTCTACCTCCCTCCCTGAAGATGTACAATATAAAGCCCTGCAATTAGTGCCGGGTTTTGAAAATGTTAAGATGTTCCGTCCGGGGTATGCCATCGAGTATGATTACTTTCCACCTACCCAGTTGCAGTTCTCACTGGAGACCAAACATATTCAAAACCTGTTCTTTGCAGGTCAGATAAATGGTACTACCGGGTATGAGGAAGCAGCATGTCAGGGTTTGATGGCAGGTATTAATGCTCACCTTAAGGCAACTGGTCAGCCACCTTTTGTACTGAAAAGAAGTGAAGCATACATCGGGGTACTCATCGATGACCTGATCAACAAGGGTACAGATGAACCTTACCGTATGTTTACCTCCCGTGCAGAATTCAGAACATTGCTTCGTCAGGATAATGCGGATCTAAGGCTGACCGAACGAAGTCATAAAATTGGTTTGGCAAGAGAGAACAGGATGGAAAAAGTAAGATCGAAATCAGAAGGAGTAGAAAAAATAAAAGCGATTCTGAAAGAATTGCCTATCGATCCGGAAGAAATTAACCACTTCCTGGCAGAGAAAAATACTTCTCCACTGCCTCAGAGAATTCGTGCTTACCAGATTTTGTTACGTCCATCTATGGATATTTTCTCTATGAGGGATAATGTGACAAGGATGAAAAATGCACTTGCTGCATTTGATGATGAAACTTTGGAACAGGCAGAGATCCAGATCAAGTATGAAACATACATCGAAAAGGAAAATGAACTGGTAAAAAGAATGAGTCAACTCGAAGACCTGGTGATCCCGGATAGTTTTGATTATACAAAATTGGTATCATTGAGTGCAGAGGCAAGGCAGAAATTTAATAAAATCAGACCTCGTACTTTGGGGCAGGCATCCAGAATCAGTGGGGTAAATCCAAGTGATGTACAAATTCTGATGGTGTATATGGGGCGATAAAACTCGTATTTTAATTTTTTATTTATAGAATAAAAAATACATGCTTTTGTAGAGCATGTATTTTTTTTTGACTATATTCGTTTCTATAAGTACTGAATCATATCCCTCAATGAAACGACACAACTATGAGCACTAGACCAATATATATTTTCCCTGTAGTATGATTCCTACTTTAAACCTTATGAAATTATCCACCTTTTAGAAAATAAAACTGAACATACGTTTTTATAAATTCCTGTATTCGTAGCTTAAGAAATTTGTCATGAAGGGCAAGGTATTCCCTTGCCTCAATATTACTTAAAGTGAAGGTTAAATTAGAAGTATAATAAACACCCGGTCCCTTTCTTCGGACTGGGTTCTTTGTTTTTAAATAGGCCAATGAAAATGGCGTTATGAATATTTACAAAGACAAAATTCATAGTGTCCATCGAAAATCATGACTTTTTCGATTGATAAGGCGTTATTTCTTTTAATTTATTGAAAATCAATTATTTATGTTATTTCAAAATGACTTCATTATCTCCTTAAATTTCGACGATCATTTAATGACCTATACCAATCCTTCAAAATAAAGGTCAAATTAAAATTACCCCCTTAAAATGCGTTTTCCTGTTATTAGATACTTTTAGTAATTTGTTTAGGCATAACAATTCCCGAATATGATCAAAATCTTACTCACCAGCACAGCTTTACTATTTGCCTCTACTTTGCTTGCACAAACAGATACATCCGCTGAAAAATATTTACTCATCGGTGCCTATACCAAAACATCAGATGAGGGTATCAGCGTCTATGCTTTCAACACCCAAACCGGTACCTTCCGGTTTGTAAGCACTGCGAAAAATGTAGAGAACCCTTCTTACCTGGTTATCTCTCCGGATCACAAATATGTGTATGCCGTGGATGAAACCAATGGAAATAATCCAGGGAATGTAAGTGCCTTTGAATGGGATACTATTTCCGGCCAACTTACCTTTCTAAATAAACAACCTTCAGGTGGTGACGACCCTTGTTATATCACCACTGACCAGGATGGAAAATATGTGGTAGTCGCCAATTACTCAGGGGGCAGTTTTTCTATCCTCCCTGTGAAACCAGATGGCCGACTCGAAGCACCTGTACAAACTATTGAACATACCGGCTCCGGTCCCAACAAAGAGCGACAGGAAAAACCACATGTGCATTGTGTATATTTCAGCCCGGATCACCAGCAATTATATGTATCCGATCTGGGCATAGATCAGATAGCTATTTACAATTACCGTCAGGGTGATGTGCAACCAGTAGTACCAGCTAATCCTGGATTTGCACCTTTCCCTCCGGGGTCAGGTCCCCGCCACCTGGTATTCCATCCCAATGGAAAATGGGTGTATGTACTGCATGAACTGGATGGAAAAATTACAGCCTTCCATTATGATAAAGGAAAGCTGACACCTTTCCAGCCAGTGTCCATTCTTCCGGACAATTTCAAAGGCAAACCCTGGGCAGCCGACCTCCACATTTCACTGGATGGAAAATTTTTATACGCAACAAATCGTGATCCCCTTAATAATATTTTGACTTTTTCTATCAATGCCAAAACAGGGAATCTGGTGAAAAAAGGAGAGATCGCAACAGGTGGAAAAACACCAAGAAATTTTGTGATCGACCCGAGCGGCAACTTCCTGTTGGTGGCTCATCAGAATTCAAATAATGTGACTGTCTTTAAAAGAGACAAAGTAACCGGACTCCTCAAAAAACAAAAGGAAGAGCTGAAGACACCTAGCCCGGTATGTTTGAAATTCATAGGCAGTAATTAAATCGTATTGGCATAACTTTTTCGATAAATACTTAAAAGATCAAGCCATGAAAAAAGAAAACTTAAAAAATAAAGATGGGAATGAACACATTCCAACCCAGGATGAATTAGCGGAAAAAAGAGATCAGACATTTCCGGGATATCCTACTTATCCTGCCAGTGAAGACATCATGAACAATGAAGAGAGAGAGGAACTGGATGTGGAAGGCGTAACAGGATCTCGAAGAATCAACAATGAAATAGCCAGAGAAGAAGGTTCCGTTCCGGAAGAATTTAATGATGAAGATGACCTGGATGTACCAGGCAGTGAACTGGATGATGCGGATGAAGAAATTGGTGAGGAAGATGAAGAAAATAATTATTACAGCTTAGGCGGAGACAGGCATGAAGATCTGGACGAGACGAATGAAGATGATATTTAATCAATTACAATAATGGTGTGAACAATCTGCACACTGCATCTATAAAACGCTGCCAGATAGAGCGGTTTTTCCAGGTGCGCCGTTCGATCTGAACGGCATCCTGTAAATCCTGTTCAAAGGCAGCGTTTAATTTATGTACTACCGGCCGGTCATATACGACTACTGCAATTTCACTGTTCAAATAAAAGCTTCTGTTATCAAGGTTTACAGTACCTACTATTGCCAGGTTATCGTCGATCACGATGGTCTTGGCGTGAATAAATCCTTTCTGATAGAAATACACTTTTGCACCTGCATCCAGCATAGGTTTCACGTATGATTGTGCAGCATGTTGTACAAAGAATGAATCGCCACGCGAGGGTATTATTAGTTCTACATTTTTCCCTGCCAGGGCGGCCATCTGCAATGCACTCAGTATCTGATCATTAGGAATGAAATAAGGATTGCTGATACGGATACTTCTTCTTGCTACATTGATCGCCATAAGTATGGTCTGCATCGACATAGGAAAATCTGAATCAGGTCCGCTGGCTACGATATCTGCAAAGCAATGTTCTTTTATACTGGAACGATGAAAGTAAGGATCACTGAATGGAAATGTATTCTTACTGCAATAGCGATAACTCATCATGAACTGTAACTGCAACAGGTTTACCACATCACCTTCCAGCTGCAAATGCGTGTCTCTCCAGAACACAGGATGCTTACCGTTATTGAGATACCGGTCATCCATATTGATGCCGCCAGTGAAGCCGATATTGCCATCTATGACGATAATCTTACGGTGATTACGATAGTTTGCATTCAGGTAGAAATTGATGAGTACAGGTGAGAACTTAAATACTTCCGCACCATGTTCTTCCAACAGATCCGGGATATCGCCAATGTCACTGCATCCCAGGTCATCGTATACAAACCTGACTTCTATACCTTCTTTTAATTTCTCTATGAGTATGTCTGCTACTTCGTTGCCTACATCATCTGCGGCAAAGATGTAGTACTCCATGTGTATATGATGTTTGGCTTCCCTGAGTGCTTTCATCACTGCCGGGAATTTCTCTTCACCATTGAGTAAGATCTGGACTTTATTATTCTGAGAAAGGACGGAGTTTCTGGTATTCAACAGCATAGCAGAGATCTCCTGTTTGCTGGCTACGGAATTGCGGAGGGCGAGCTGCATGTGCTCAATTTCTCTACGCTGTGATTCCCAATATCTTAGCATCAAAGTCTCGTCCTTACTGCCTTTCAGGGTAAAGCGGCGACGCTTGCGGAGGTCACGGCCCAGGTAGTAGTATACAATCAATCCGAGAATGGGGACGAACACCAGTAACATGATGTAAGACAACGCTTTGACAGGGTTACGGTTTTCCAGCAGGATAGTGCCGACCACCCCTATAAAGGAAAGGCTGATCAATACATAGCCGATGATCTTGATGGCGATGTGCCAGTTCGTGCCCCAAAGAAAATATAATACCTGATACACGTGTTGTTATATGGTTATGTATGATAAAGATAGTGCTGAAATTCTATATCGAACGAATTGATGCTGCCAGAGACAGCATCAATTCGTTCGAAGGGCATTTGGGAAGGCTTTCGCTAAAACCTAACACCCGCATTTATAAACTGTTAATTTTCTAACTACTCAGCTATTGTACCAAATAATTATTAATATCATTCGTTCTAAAAATAATTAGTAATTTTTTTGTTGTAATAACAAGCTGTACATGCAGGAATCAATCCTCTCCAAACTGGAAGCCTCGAGAAGGGAGTTGCTCGACCTGGGGCTGCGTAACCCTTTATTAAATTATCGCTTACCGGTTAGCCGTGGAGTTCATATCGATCAGGAAAAGAGTGCCAACGTATATGAAGTGTTGGTGAAACAGGGTAAGGCGATGACGTTTTTACCCAAACCAGGAAATAAAGAAAACAAAGAGAAAGCTGTTGCCCCGGAAGATAATGCAGCTAGTATGCTGGACGACCCCAATGCATTTTTGAAAGAAGAAGTATTGGTAACACCACCTGCTACTGACGATGCAGGACTTCCGAAAGAAGAGCAAAAAGAAGGATCTACCGCACTGCCTGAAACAGTCGTGTACGATACCCGTTTGCAAACTACGGAAGCTGCCGCCGCACTACAAAACAGATTACTCAATACTTACTATGCAGCACGTACCAGTCTGGAAGAACAAGGTGTAAATATCCTCTTCCTTACTTTAGGAATGTTGCAGTGGTATGAAAAAGACAATACCAAAGAAGCAAGACAAGCACCTTTGATACTCATACCAGTATCACTGGAAAGAAGTAGTGCACGTGAGCGTTTTCGTTTACGGTATACAGGTAGTGATGTAGAGATGAACTTAAGCTTACAAACCAAGATCAAAACTGACTTCGGAATTGTATTGCCAGACATGCCGGAAACGGATGAAATTTCTATCAATGACTACCTGCAGGAAATTGCAGATGCGGTATATGGTATGCCGAAGTGGGAAGTGAAAATGGATACTGTTGAATTAGGATTTTTCTCTTTCGGAAAACTGATGTTGTACCATGACATGGATAGTGAAAACTGGCCGGCGGATGAACAACCAGCTGTGCATCCTGTATTGCAAAGTTTATTCGGTGCAGGATTTAGTGAAGGTGAATCCCGTGTAAGTGACGAAACATTTATCGACATTGAAACCAATGCACATGAAATGCATCAGGTAGTAGATGCGGATGGTTCACAACTACTCGCTATGCTTGCTGTACAGGAAGGGAAAAATCTTGTGATTCAGGGTCCCCCCGGTACTGGTAAATCACAGACCATTACGAACCTGATTGCAAATGCCATTGGTGAAGGAAAGAAAGTACTTTTCGTTGCAGAAAAAATGGCAGCGTTAGAAGTGGTGAAGAGAAGACTGGATAGTATTCAACTGGGCGATGCATGTTTAGAACTGCATAGTCATAAAGCAAATAAAAAAGAATTACATCAGGAACTGCGTCGTACACTGGAACTAGGTAAACCAGCGATCATGCAATTGCAACAGGAAGTTGCTTTACTGCATGAGTACAGACGAGAGTTGAATGATTATTGCTTATCAGTAAATGCACCTGTTGGTAAAAGTGGATTGACGCCACAACAACTGATGGGTTACCTGTTGCAATTAAAAGAAGAAGCAGGTGATCTGATCTTACCACGCATACCGATTCCTGACATTGCAAACTGGGATGCCAGCAATATGCAGCGTGCAGAAAATATGGTGAATAGAATCACTGCGCGCTTAGGTGAAACAGGTATGCCATCTGCATTATTATTCTGGGGGAGTCAGTTAACTATTTTAACACCATCAGAACAAGAGAAACTGATACCACTCATGCAACAAACTGTTGAGACAATCAAAAGTCTGCAACATGAAAGTGCGATGATTGCTGCGCAGGTAGGTACACCAATGCCACTAAATAAGAAGGATACGATGGATCTTTCTTATGTGGTACAAATGGCTTCTGTACGTCCTGAATTAACAGGTGTGAATATTTCGAATGTAGCCTGGCTGCAAAGAAAAGAAGACATCAAAGAACTGTTGCAAACAGGAAAAAGATTAGCACAGATCCATCAGGTGTATGATGCAATTTTGATACCTGAGGCATGGGAACAAAATGTGCTGGAGATCAGACAAAACCTGTTGGCATATGGAGAGAAGTGGTTCAAGTTTGCTATTGGCGATTACAATCGAAGTAATCGTCAGTTAGCTGCATTGTGTAGAAATGGTGCACCTGCTGATGCAGCTGCTAAACTTGCTTGTGTAGATGCAATCATGGAAGCAAAGCGATTGGATAAGCAAGTGCAGGATGATGAAAAATTGGCTAAAGATCTGTTTGGTCAGCGCTGGCAAAAAGGATTGAGTAACTGGAATGAACTGGAAGCAATCACTAATTATTTAAGTGATGCACATAGACAGGTAAGTATCGGTTCATATGATAAAGTGATCCTCTCTTATCTTGAAAAAAATGAGCCTGTTGCCGCAGCGAAAAAATATCTCGATACGCTGTTAAAATATTTACAACAGCATGGAGCTGCTATCGAACAAATTGTGACAGCCACTGCATTCAATGAACAAATTCGTTACAAAGAAATCACTCCTTTATTACAACGTTCTTACGAAGATCAGATCGTACTGATGGAATCATGGATTGCAGGATTACCTGAAATACATTTAATGATTTCGTGGAACAATTTAGCCACATCTGCTATCAATGAAGGATTGGAATCTTTGATCGATGCAGTTATTTATTGGCCGGAAGCACTGAAAGGTTTGAAACCTGCTTTGCAAAAAACATGGTACGAATATCTGTATGAACAGGCATTGGTGAAACATGCTGCATTGAGAAAATTTGAAAGAGCGAGTCATGAATCATCAGTGAAACAGTTTGTAAAACTGGATACACTCAACCTGCAATACAATCGTGCGCGTGCTGCATTAAAACATTGGGATGGAATACCTCCCCTGGATGCGGGTGGACAGGTAAATGTACTACGTACTGAATTCAATAAGAAAGCAAGACATATGCCTATCCGCAAACTGATGCAGGTAGCGGGATTGGCAGTGCAGGCTATCAAACCTGTATTCATGATGAGCCCATTGTCTATTGCTAATTTTTTACCACCGGGATCATTGCAGTTTGATCTGGTAATATTCGATGAAGCTTCGCAGGTAAGACCAGTCGATGCATTGGGTGCATTGCTGAGAGGAAAACAATTAGTGGTAGTGGGTGATAGCAAACAGATGCCACCAGGTAGTTTCTTCGATTCATTATTAAAGGAGACTGATGATGAAGAAAATGTGACTGCGGATATGCCAAGTATATTAGGTATGTGTGATGCACAGGGTGCTCCACAACGTATGTTGCGCTGGCACTATCGAAGCCGTCATGAATCATTGATCGCTTTGTCTAACCAGGAATTTTATGAGAACAAACTGGTGATCTTCCCAAGTCCTTGTGCGACGCATCAGATGGGATTGATTTATCATCATCTAAAAGATACTGTTTACGATCGTGGTAAAACACGTACTAATCCACAGGAAGCAAATGCAATTACAGAAGCGGTGATCAGACATGCAAAAGAACATCCTGATTTAAGTTTAGGTGTGGTGGCATTTAGTACTGCACAAATGCAGGCGATACAGGAATCACTGGAAGCAGCGAGAAAGAAACTGCCTGAAGTAGAATCATTCTTTAAAGCACATCCACATGAACCATTCTTTGTAAAGAACCTGGAGAATGTACAGGGTGATGAACGTGATGTTATTTACATTAGTATAGGATATGGTCGTACTGCTGATGGATCTGTGAGTTTAGCATTTGGTCCGTTGAATAATGAAGGAGGTGAGAAGAGACTGAACGTATTGATCACGCGTGCGAAACAAAGATGTGAGGTATTTACGAACCTGACTTCTGATGATATAGATCTGAACCGTACGGAGAGTGAAGGTGTGAAAGCATTGAAGAACTTCCTCTACTTTGCACAGCATGGACAATTGTATACACCATCTGCTGATGGATTGCCAGCGAGAGTTCCTTTTGAAGAAGAAGTAGCAAAACACTTACAGGCAGCAGGATATGTTGTACATAAACAGGTGGGTAGTAAAGGATTTTTTATTGATCTTGCTATTTCTGATCCTGAACATCCGGGTAAGTATATGATAGGTATTGTGTGTGATGGGGAAGGTTATAATTCTGCACGTTCTGCAAGAGACAGAGATAGGTTGAGACAACAGGTGATGGAAGATATGGGATGGAACTTATATCATGTATGGAGTACAGATTGGTTCAGACATCCTGCGAGAGAAATCAAGCGATTGTTAGCTGCGGTTGAACAGTCAAAAAAGAATGAAGTGATTCCTGAAGAAGAACCAGACATAGCAGAAGATTTTACCATGGTGAGAGAAGAGGAAGATATGACGATGCCAGAGCAGCCCTTGTATGAAACTGCTATCTTACCGATGGAGATTTCTTCTAAAGAATTGCATGCACATGGGTTGGATAAATTGAGAAGCTGGTTAGAAAAAATTGTGCAGGTAGAAAGTCCGGTACATACAGAGGAAGTAGCGAGAAGAATGATTGAAGCAGCAGGCGTAGCGAGAGTGGGTAGTCGTATACGTGAAACGTTGAAACAGGCGATATCAAGTGCGGAAGAGAGCGGGAGTATTGTGGTGAAAGAGCCGTTCTTGTGGGATGCGAAAATGGAAGTACCGGTATTGAGGAATAGGGCGAATATGCCTGCGGCATCAAGGAAGGTGATGTATATAGCACCGGAGGAAATGACGGTGGCGATAGAGAAGGTGGTGAGGGATGCGGTGGCGATTACGGAGGAAGCGGCAATACCTTTAGTGGCGAAGGCGTTAGGGTTTACGAGAGCGACGGAGGAGTTGAAGCTGGAGCTTTCTAATGCGATTAAACAATCTATAGAAGCAGGGGTGATATCTCAGGATGATGAATGGCTGAAAGTATGTTGATATTACCTGTCAATAACATCTTTTAATTGTAAATAAACCCAAAAGGTCCTGCCTCTGGCAGGACCTTTTGGGTTGAGTAAATGAATTTGGGTGTGGCTGAGAGCCACACCCAAATTCATTTACTTTTTTAATACAAGATCTTCCCTTGCTGCCCAATTATTTATATCCTGTTTACTCAACGCTGCCGCCATCATATCCGGAAACTTATCCGGTGTACATGCAAATACAGGTATACCTAAATTAGAAAGGAACTGTGCATTGTCATGATCATAATAAGGTGCACCATCATCATTTAATGCAAGCAATACTATTACCTGTACACCAGCTGCCACTAATTCAGCAGTACGCTTACGCATACGATCATTACTACCTCCTTCAAATAAGTCAGTGATTAATACCAGTACAGTATCTGTTGGTCTTGTAATAATCTGCTGGCAATAATTCAGTGCTAACTGAATATCTGTACCGCCACCTAACTGCACACCGAATAATAGATCAACAGGATCTTTTAATTCTTCTGTGAGATCTGCAACGGATGTATCGAATACAACCATCTTTGTTTTGATAGCAGGAATAGATGCCATGACAGAACCAAAGATACCGGAGTATACAACTGACGTACCCATAGATCCACTTTGATCCAGACAAAGTACCACATCTTTTAATGATGTTGTTTTACGACCGTAACCAATACGTGTTTCTGGTATGATCGTTTTATATTCAGGTTGATAGTGACGCAGATTTTTCAAGATGGTCGCATGCCAGTTGATTTCATTATGCTTAGGACGGCGATTGCGGATACTGCGATGTAAACTGCCGGTAATAGCTTGTTGTGTAGGTTGTGTGAGTTTCTTCAATAATTCTTCAACCACTCTGCGTACCACTTGTCTGGCCGTATCTTTTGTTTTATCAGGGATTGCATGACGCAACGTTAATAACGTTGCAACCAGGTGTACATCTGGTTCTACATTTTCCAGCATCTCTTTTTCAAAGAGCATCTGTGTGATGTTTAATCTTTGCAATGCATCGCGTTGCATAACTTGTACGACAGAAGCAGGGAAGAAGGTGCGGATGTCACCTAACCAACGGCTTACGTTAGGAGAGGAGGGACCGAGTCCTCCTTTCTTTTCACTATCGTAGAGGGCTTCGAGGGTTTGGTCCATTTTCAATTCATCACCAGTGAGATTGAAGCCGGTGCCGTCTGATTCTTTACCACCGAGTACGAGTCGCCATTTATGTAAGTTGTCCATAAGGTTTCTTTTTATTGAAATTTCTGGTGCT
>NZ_MTKN01000008.1:0-13424 GCF_001975825.1 [Flexibacter] sp. ATCC 35208 | reverse complement strand
ACCTTTCAGTGCAGCTTATTTTTATGATTTAAGTCCCAGCATTTTCATTACAATCGGAATACCTTTTCCTGCACGCGCTTCATCGAAATGCAATTCGACAGCTGCAGCCGCACTACCTGTGGAGACACCACTTTTTGCTTTCTCACCGAGCTTTCTTCTTTCAGGTTTACTGAATCCTGAAAATGTTCTTCTCAGTAAAGGCAGCAGTTGTGTGAATGTATCCTGCTCCAATTGGTTCATCCAGTTATTCACCACTGTCCACAGATCATTATCTACTAACAATAATGTACCACTTCCTTTTAAGAAACCTTCCAGCCATGCCGCAGCTACAGCAGGAGAATTGGCAGTAGACATCGCGAAGCTGAATGCTTTGACCAGTTCTGCGCCTGTAATTTGTCTGTGATCAGATAACAAGCGGGTAGCATATCCACCGATCACAGGCGAAGTGTTATTATTATGTGCGATATAAGATAATGTCTGTTGCCATTGTGTAGTGAGATCATCCTGTTGCAATAGGAGGATTGCATCGTTCATATTGTAGAATAACTCTAACAGCTGTGTTGCCGCATCTTCTGCAAGACTTGTACAGGCAGTAGGTAAACTGATGCAGATACGGGTGATCATACCATTGATGATACCTTCTACCAGTGCAGCATCTGTTTTCCGTACGTTACCATATCTGCTGATTTGTACAAGGTTTGGCAATACCGTCATCAGCTGCATTACATCGCCTGTTGCAGCAGCTAGGTTATTGATCTGCCGGATTAATAAATCGACGGCAGCATCCAGTTCTGAAGGTATCGCGCTTTCCAGTAAGTCGCATACTTCTTTCAGGGAAGTTGCTTCCTGTGCACGATATTTTACATAACTGTTGGTGGCTTCTTCTACCGTGTTGCCCCAGCTACCTCTTTCAATGATATCGATAGATAAAGAGGGATCCCATTGCAATCGCCATTGTTCCTTGAATGTACCTTTACCAGATACATCATAACGATCCCCCCATTTAATACCCAAGAGTTCAAGACGATGCAGGAAGATACTTCGTTCCAGGTCGTTTTCTTTTCTGAGGTCTAAAGTGTAATCTTTGAAATCGGCTGTCTGTGGTAAGCGCAGTTTCTTTTGTAGTTTTTCGATATCAGTCTGCAATGGCGGACGAGGTACATCGATAGGTACGTCACCAATCTTATCACTGACGATCAAAGATTTCTCGATCAGTTTGATCAGGATGTCTTCACCATTACAGAGTACACTGAGTGTTGCTTCATTTAGCTCTTCCAATCCTGGTCTTGGTAAACCACGAAGTGATGCTAATGCTGTGGCAAGACGAACTGCTTCCATCACATGTGCGACGGAGATATCTTTTTGTTCTTCCCTGAACAGTCTTGCTACGCGAGCCATCCAGCGGGTACCATCATCAGCGGGATAATTCCAGATATGCTCATACCAACCGGGTGAATTAATGCCTGCACCATAGCCACTGTTGTAACTCAAACGGTTATATGTCCAGGGTACCCACGATACCGCTGTTTTTACTTTTGGTAATCCTTTGAGCAGTTCATTATCATCTTTTGCTTTAGGCATGTGCGTGAGTGCAGGCGCATGCCATGCACCACATATCACTGCAATCTCTGTGTACATTTCTTTTTCTGCCTGACGGATGGTTTTACGCATCCATGCTTCACGCAATTGTTCTTCTCTATCGTAGGGGAGAGGAAGGTCTGTACGCAGGGCATGCATGCCTTCGGTGATGGCTTCGAATACCTGTTCCTCATCCTGGCGGTATTCGAATTCATGTTCCCACCAGGTTTCTTCTTCTTCAAAACCAGCAGCAGCAGCCAGCCATGCGATAGGATTACGCCTGAGTGTTTCTGCATCAGGAACCACCACATTATTATTCAAAGAAGAATCAGCAGTGGGTTGATGCCGCAGTTCAAACTGATGAGCCATTGGCAGATCCATGAATTTGACAGGGATCTTATTTTGTCTTGCATACAGGATTGCCTGCCATTCCGGAGAAAATTCCGAGAATGGGTAGAACACAGCTTTCTTTGGATCATCGGGTTGGAATACGAGAATTGCTACCGGTGGTTTCAATTCATCATGTCCCACCCATTCCAGTATACCATCAGCATCTGGCGGGCCTTCTACCAGCACGATGTCCGGTTTGATCTTTTCCAGGGCAGAGCGTACTCTCCTGGCAGAACCGGGGCCATGGTGCCGTATGCCCAGTATATGAATTGACATAGTATACGTTTACAGGTCCCGGAATGCCCGGTAAATATCTTTCCACTCTTCTCTTGTTTTGATGACAGTCTCAAGGTATTCCTGCCATACAATTTTATCCTGCACGGGATCTTTAATCACAGCACCGATAATACCTGCAGCGATATCGGCTGCTTTGAGAGAACCATCACCAAAGTAAGCAGCCATGGCCAGGCCATTGTTCACTACAGAAATTGCTTCGGCAGTGCTGAGTGTACCACTTGGTATTTTGATCTTGGTCTTACCATCGGCAGTGATACCGCTACGCAGTTCGCGGAAGATGGTTACGATACGACGGATCTCTGTCAGGGCTGGTTTCTCAGCTGGCAGGTCCATTACCTTTTCATAACTTTCTACTCTTCTCCTCACGATGTCGATCTCTTCTTCCATGTTGTCAGGAACAGGGAGAATAACAGTATTAAAACGGCGTTTTAAGGCGCTGGAAAGGTCGTTTACACCTTTGTCCCTGTTGTTGGCTGTCGCGATGATATTAAAGCCTTTTTGGGCCATTACTTCAGTATTCAGCTCAGGGACAGGCAGTGTCTTTTCAGAGAGGATGGTGATGAGGGTATCCTGTACATCTGCACCGATACGGGTCAGTTCTTCGATACGGGCGATCTTACCATCTTTCATGGCACGCATTACCGGAGTTTCCACGATAGCGCCCAGGGTGGGTCCTTCTGCCAGCAGACGGGCATAGTTCCAGCCATAACGGATAGCTTCTTCACCAGTGCCGGCGGTACCCTGTACGATCAGGGTAGAGTCGCCACTGATAGCAGCAGCAAGATGTTCGCTTACCCAGCTCTTGGCAGTACCAGGCAGGCCGTATAACAGCAATGCCCTGTCTGTAGTAAGAGTGGCTACTGCGATCTCCATGAGACGGCGGTTACCAATGTATTTAGGCTGTATTTCAAATCCATTTTTCAGTGTACCACCAATGAGGTAAGTAACTACGGTTTGTGGAGATAATTTCCACATGTAAGGACGCTTTTCAGTATCCTGCTTTTGCAGTTCTTCCAGTTCCTGTGCGAACAGTTGTTCCGCGTGTTGACGTAAAATGTTGGACATTTTTTATCTGCTTAAAAAGGTGATCATTTTTTATTGATGAAAGCTTTATTGATGGCTGCCTTGCAGGTCAATAATCTTTTGATGTGTTCTGTCGTATTGTTCCAGGTAGCCTGATAGGCGGGCAATTCAGGTGCGAAACTTTCCAGCTCACCTGCTATTGACAAGGGTATATTCTGTACCTGCTTGTCAAAGAAATTGCGGTTGTACTGGTAAGGGTTTTTAGCAATCCATTTGAATAGTTCTCTGGTCACAGGAAGTCCCCATTCATAATCACGTTCGCTGAGAAAGCGGATCAGAAACTGTGGTTCTTTTTCAAAGAATCTCAGTGCATAGGCTTCCTGTTCGTGAACGGGTAAGGCATCCAGTGCATCTTTGAAAAACTCTTTGCTTTCTTTCAGGATCAGCTGCAGCCATTCCAGGTCTTTGAAGCGGATGGCGGCTAAACCCAATGCCTGATTAAATTGCTGTGTGAGCTCAGTATTGTTGAAATAAGTGATTACACCTTTCTTATCTGTTTGCAGATAATTTTCCCACCATACAGGTGGTACATATGTTGTGAGCTGATAGAGAATGAAAGCATCATCGCTTACGCTTTTTGAACTGCTTAATAACTGGATGCCTGAATCAGCAATCCGCTTATCAGAAGGTAGTTGCAATTCGATGTCCAGCGACTTCTTATTCAGCAATCCTTTTTTAGAAGGTGTGATGCTATGCTGCAATAACTGCCAGTAAGCCTGGATGATAGCAGACGTGGGGAGTTGTTTGAGCAATGTCCATGTTTCGTCTTTTACTTTCGAGCTTTTGTCGGTGAGCAGTGTTTCCAGCCAGGGTACATCTTCTTCACCTGCATTGATCTGCAATACCTTCAGAAGTTCAGCACGGGTAGCAGCGTTTTCCTGTGACCAGGTTTGTTGCAGCCATTCTCTGGCTTGCACAGGGTTTTCCTGTCTGATTGAAGACAGTACCTGTTTGCGTTCTTCCAGTGATCCTGTTTGCCAGCATTCTTCGTTGGTGTCAGCCTTTTTGAAAGCCCATGCCGGATTGAGTTGGCCGAGCCATTCACCTCTCTTGCCACAAACGGTGACAGCGATATTTCTCCATTGTTTTTCCCTGATGGCCATATCCATCAGGGTAGGAATGAATTCAGGAGGCGCCAGTTGTTGTGCTGCGGCACAGGCTTCCATCCAGTAGAGAATGAGTGCCTGTAGTCCCATGTCGATCGCAGTGTGTAATGCCTGCCATGCAGCAGGATTACAATAGGGCAGTACTTCGGCAGGTGCAGGTTCGAGGGTGACACTGCTGTCTTGTAGTGCAGTGACGCCACTCTGGCGATAGTTGAGCGCAATAGCGGCGAGGTGCAGAAACTGTGTTTCCACATCCAGCGATTTATTTCCCAGTACGGTATCAGCTACGGCAGATAATGCAGGTGGGAAATCGTCTTTGCGCAGTTGCTTTTTGCCTGTACCTAACAAGACGGTGTTAACAATATTATTCCACATAAGTTTTGTCCCGCGATTACAATAGTTTATAAGAGCCGTTATGCCATGCGCCTAAAGGTTCGTATTGTTGTTCTTTGCCCAGCAGTGCCATGTTCAATGGTTGACCACCACTGAGGGCGAGTAGTTTCCAGATGTTTGCATAGCCTGCTTTCAGGGGCATCAGTCTTTCTTCCTGGTCTTTTAGCCACCATTGCAGATTGTGCTGAACAGGTGTTAATTGCTGTACAATGTAAGGGCGCTCACTGCGTACAGGCATCTGTTCGTACAGCGAAGTTTCAGTATCTGTGACCTGTGCCCAGCCTTCCATACCTGATACTGCTGGCAGCGAAATGTTGGAGATAGGATATTTGATAATGGCTCTGAGTGGCGTAGGCGAAGGAAAGTAAACCAGTTCACCCTGTAGTGCAATACCGGGTGTAATCAATACTTCAGGACGTGTCTGGTTCTTAACATAAAACTGAAGTACCAATGCGGATTGCTTACTATGTTGACCATAGAGCCAGTAGCGTTCTGTGATCAGGTTTTCTTCTTCATTGATCTGTTTACTGAGTACCAGCCAGGTGTCTTTGATACCGGGTTGTTGCTTCAGGAATTCCTGGTTTTGGGTAAAACCGATCAGGGCACGGAGTTCCTGTTGTAAAGGTTCATCTAACCCAGCACTTTGGGTATACCCCTGTACCACGAGATAGATGCGCAGGAGCTGATCGAGAAACGCATTTTGCCAGCCTTCGCTATAGAAGTTTGTTTCGCCAAGTGCACGTACCATTCCTGCAAGGCCGGCCGCTTGCGCATCGACCATTCTTCGTGCCATATTTTCCCAGTAGGCGTCTCCTTTTTCAGGTATCTGCAACAGGCCATTCCGGACGATATCTTTCATCCAGAGCATGAGTTCTGTGATGCCATCGGCTACTTTTTGCTGGCGTGCCTGTAGTCTTTTTGCCTGCGCAGTTTCGTCTACAGGTTTATCTGTTTTTTCGACTTTCTTTTCAGTGCGTTTGGACAGCCATTCACTCACCCAGGCAGGGGGTGTATTGTCCGTGAAGGTATCTTTTTGCCGGGCATAGAGGAGCATGAGTCCTATACCATGTTTGCAGGGGAATTTTCGACTGGGGCAGCTGCATTTGAAAGCTACGTTTACGATGTCTACCTGGGTTTGATACGGCTTGCTGCCGCTTCCCTGGCATTCCCCCCATAATGCGTCAGAGTTGGCGCCTTTGCTTACCCATTTTCCCGGACCTGCCAATGCGGATCCCGCTTTACGGGAAGCGTCATCCGGGGCCAAGGCGAGTACATGTTCTTCTGTCAGGAGCAATGGAGTAGATATTTGTAGATATTTATTATACAAAAATGAGCGAATATAACCTGATGTAAATGATGGTGATATACGCCAGCAGGATGACTGCATTCAGTACCAGCAGCCAGTTGTAATCAATAACGGCGTATTTCTTTTTGATGACCAGTATGATCAGGGTGAGCAAGCCTACAAAGAGCAGGGCAGGGGCTATCAGGGTCAGTTTATTTGGGATGACGAAGTGTGCACCTTCCAGTCTTTTACTCCAGGGTTGTTCGCCTGTGACAAAAGGGAGTGCGCCTACAAATACGATGATGACAAATAAACGGATGGCCGATTTTGCTGCAATTTTGCTGATCTTAAGTGCCCTTGTTTCCTTTTCCATGATTGATTAATTAGTGGTCACTAAGTTCGGGATTTAGTATTTAAAATCAATAGCCAATGGATAAGCGTTCCTACTAATAAGCTCAGGACGCTGAGAATGGTCATCCAGGTATTTTCAGCCGCAAAGCCACCGATGAATAACCAGCAGAAAAAGTAGCTATGAAACCATGCCGGTACCAGCCAGGTGATGAAGGGTAAGTTCAGTGGTTGTCGTTTCATTTTAATTATCTCAATTGTTGTTAGCATTGCAAAGAAAAGGAGGGTAAATACTAGCTTATCTGCGCTCAGGATATTAAAATGATCTTTTAGAAAAAAAGATATGGGGAAAAGGGTGACGTATAAGGCGATTTGTGAAATGAGAATGGCAAACAGGGGAATTGCTATTTTCCAGATGTGGGTCTTTTCTAAATAGCGGGAAAAGAGGGAGTAGAAAAATACGACGCATAACCAGCCGTAGAAATTGCCCCAGGGTACGCCGAAGTATTGTGCACTTAAGGCGACGGATGGATTGATGATCGTTTCCCAGTTCCAGTGCCACATGTGGAGGCGATACGCGACTACATCCATGCTCCAGTCGATGCTTAGAGCGAGGAGGGCTTCCATGGCGGCGGCAGGCCAGGTGCGCATGTTCATACTTTCGGTAATGAGACGGGAAGTGTACATGATGATGCCCCAGCCAGCGCCGATGCCTACGGGTATGTCGCCGATCATGAGGAGGAAGTGGCCGTATCTGTAACCTGCATTGGCTCTTACGTTTACATATTCGAGGAGGAGGCCGAAACCAAAGCCGCCTAATAAATAGGCGAGTTTAGAAATACCTTGTTTCCATGCGTGGTAGAGGCATCCTAAAAAAAGAATGTACATGCATATCTCGGTAAGGGGATAGCAGATGGCGGGGGGATAGCCGTAAGGCATATCGGCAAATGGACGATTCATGTATAATTAAGTTTGGATTGGTCTGCGGCAGCAGGGAGGATTTTTCGGCTGGATTTGAAATTTCCTATGGCAGCGTTTTATAATTCTTTATTCATGTATGATGTCTTTTTTGTATCGCGAGAAAATACATATACGATCAGGGAGATGAACACACAAATTGTCACATACCAATAATACCAGGGTTCATGACCGATCTTCTTACAATACAGCGCGATGTATTCCGCAGTGCCGCCAAAGATGGCGACTGTCAATGCATAGGGTAAACCTACACCTAGTGCACGTACCTGTGCAGGGAATAATTCCGCTTTTACCACAGCATTGATAGAAGTATAGCCACTTACTATTACCAGGGCTGTTAATAATAAAAGGAATGCAGTCGTTTCTGTGCTGGCATGACTTACCGCAGTGAGGATAGGGACTGTAAATAAGGTACCTGCCACCCCAAATGTGATTAATAAAGGTTTCCTGCCTATCTTATCACTCAGCATACCACAGAGGGGCTGTATGCAGGCATAAATGAGCATGAGCCAGAAGGTGAGCACAGTAGATCTTTCTTTGGTAAGATGTACGGTATTCACCAGGAACTTCTGCATATAAGTGGTGTAGGTATAAAATGCCAATGTACCACCCATTGTTAATCCTACCACAGTCATAATCGCTCTGGGATGTTCATTGAATAATACTTTCAGGGAACCACGTTTTTCATCGCCTTTTTTTACAGCAATCGTTTCTTCCATATGCCGGCGGATGATGAGTGCAAAGAGGGAGAGGAAGGCGCCAATTACAAATGGTATGCGCCATCCCCATGCATGCAATTGATCGGGGGTGAGAAATACTTTTTGCAATACTAATTGTACCCCGAGTGCGATGAGTTGTCCGCCGATGAGGGTTACGTATTGAAAGCTGGAATAAAAACCTCTTTTATCAGGTGTAGATATTTCGCTCAGGTAGGTTGCAGAAGTACCATATTCACCACCCACACTCAGGCCTTGTAATAACCGCGCCAGCAATAATAAAACAGGAGAAAACAGGCCAGCAGTCTGATACGTAGGGGCGACTGCAATCATGAGGCTTCCCAGTGACATGAGCAATACTGACAATGTCATCGCAGTTTTGCGACCCGTACGATCAGCAATCGTTCCAAAGAGCCAGCCACCTACCGGGCGCATGAGAAAACCAACTGCAAAGATAGCTGCTGTATCCAGTAGCTGAGCAGTAGGATTTCCTTTGGGAAAAAAGGACGGAGCAAAGTAAATTGCAAATGCAGCATAGGCATACCAGTCATACCATTCTACGAGGTTGCCGACAGAACCGGTGAAGATAGCCCTGATACGAAGTAGTGTGGTCATTGATCCTTTGTGCGGGTCGATATTCATAATGTGGTGTAAGGTGGATCGTAAAAATAAGGCTTATATTGCTGTACACTAGCATTAAATTTCAAAAGAGTCATATACATGGATGCAATCACAAAAGCTAAGAAAGCCGCTGGCGAAAAGGCCGCTGCTTTGGTACAACCAGGTATGCTGGTAGGATTGGGTACAGGATCTACCGCTTACTGGGCGATTGAAAAGATCGGTCAGATGGTGAAGGAAGGATTGAATATCCAGGCAGTGGCTACCTCCATTGCTTCGGAAAAACAGGCCATCAAACTGGGCATACCGATCACTTCATTCAGCGAAATCCAGACGTTGGACCTGGATATAGATGGGGCAGATGAAATCAGTGAAGGAGGACAGCTGATAAAAGGCGGCGGTGGTTCCCTGCTCAGAGAAAAGATTGTGGCGCTGGCCAGCAGAAGACGTGTGATCGTAGGTGACGAAAGAAAATTTGTAAAGACGCTTGGAAAATTTCCATTACCAATAGAAGTCGTACCTTTTGGTTGGGAGCTGGTATTCAAAACACTGCAGGCACTGCAGGGAAATCCATCTCTCAGAACGAAAGACGATCAGCCTTATATTACCGACAACAGCAATTACATCATCGATTGTTCATTTGGCGTAATCCGTGAACCGGAGCTGCTGCATCAACAATTAAAAGCGCTTACGGGCGTTGTAGAAACAGGCCTGTTCCTGAATCTGAAGCCTACTGTGATCATTGCCTATGAAAACGGAGATGTAAAAACCATCTAAAAAGATTGAGCGCCAGACCCTTTTGAAAAACCTGCATCTTTATGTTATACACAACTATTGTCGCTATCTGGCTGGCTTCAGAGATCTTTCTGAACCGCATTTTCCGTTCCGGTCCTCAGGAAAAACAGGAAACAGACAGAAAATCGTTGCTCTGGATATGGGTGACGATTATGGCTACATTGCCGCTGGGATCTTTTTTAGCGGAATATACAGCAGCTCCGATCACGAGCTACCCTTATTTTTCTAAACTTGGTATAGCGGTGATTGTAGTAGGAATGTTATTCCGGTTCTGGTCGATCTATACGCTAGGTCATTACTTTACGGTAGATGTAACGATCCGGGATGATCACAGGATAGTACAAATTGGTGTGTATAAATATTTACGACATCCGGCGTACCTGGGATCGCTGATCTCTTTTGTAGGCAATGGAGTTGCGATGAATAACTATATTGCTTTTCTGATCACGGTATTGCCTGTAACCGGTGCATTTTTGTTTAGAATGCATGTAGAGGAACAGGTATTGATCAATAACTTCGGGGAGGAGTATAAACAGTATAAAAAGAAAACATGGCGACTAATACCGTTCGTGTTTTAAAAAATAAAAGATTATGAGCTATACTACTTTCATTCAGCCGAAAGAGGCCCTTGAAAATTTGCATGACCCCAATTTTCTGTTTGTTGATTGCAGCTATTCCCTGGCGGATAAAAAATGGGGAGTAGAAGAATATAAGAAAGCACATATTCCGGGTGCAGTATATGCAGATCTGCATTATGACCTGTCCGGCGAAATTATAGCTGGTAAAACCAGCCGTCATCCATTACCAAGAAAAGAAGCTTTGGTAAAGACGCTTTCCAAACTGGGTATTGATGCCAATGTACAGGTAGTGGTGTACGATGCGACTGCGGGTTTTATGGCGGCAGCGAGAATGTGGTGGCTACTACGTTGGGCCGGGCATGAGAAGGTAGCTGTATTGAATGGTGGTAAGGCTGTGTGGGCAGCGGCGGGTTATCCTTTGACGGGTGATATTTTGCCTTTGCAACCAAAGCAGTTTGTAGGAAATTTTAATGATAGTATGCTGGCTTCTGTGAGTGAAGTAATGGCATCGATAGAAGCGGGTAATACCTGTTTGGTAGATAGCAGAACTGCTGACAGGTATGCGGGGCAGAATGAAACCATTGATCCGGTAGCTGGTCATATTCCTACGGCGATTTCTAAACCTTTCAATGCACAGATAGGTGCAGAAGGGGTAGCAGCTCCTGCTGTATACAAAGATCATTTCAAAGAAGAATTTGCAAAGGGGAATGTTGTATTTTATTGTGGCTCTGGTGTAACGGCGGCGTACAATGTATTGCTGTCTGTATACGCCGGGTATCCTTTTCCTAAACTGTATGCGGGTTCATGGAGCGAATGGATCACAGATCCTGCACGTCCGGTAGCATAATCAAAACAAACTTAAATATGGTCATTATTGCGAAGATCTTTGTAGGTCTGGTTGCATTGGAACATCTGTACATCTTATGGATGGAAATGTTTGCGTGGGAGACTGCGGGCAAACGAACGTTCAAACAGTTGCCAGCAGAAATGTTTAAGCCAACCAAGGGACTGGCTGCCAATCAGGGGTTGTACAATGGTTTTCTGTCAGCAGGGTTGATCTGGTCATTCTTTATCAGTGATCCTGCATGGCAAAAGAATATTGCGGTATTCTTTTTGAGCTGTGTGGTGATCGCGGGAATCTTTGGCGCCCTGACAGCGGCAAAGAAAATATTCTTTGTTCAGGGACTACCGGCATTGATTGGGTTGGTACTAACTTTATTGGCGTAAAAATAAATAAAAAGAAGTTGTATCGTAACTTATGATACAACTTCTTTTATTATAGATACAACTTGTTTTTATTGCTTTACATACTTACAGAATATATTTAGCTGTACATCCCATCCATCCTTACTCTCCATATTCAAAAACGGATAAGGTGCCCAGTCATTCGCCTGCTTAATATAATAATCTATCTTAGCCTCCCTGAATATCTCCAGCAGATCCTTCAGCTTCTCCGGCTCATTCACATTGCCATGAAACTCCACAAACATATTTTTTACATTATGCAGCCTATCCTTACAATCCTTTAGCACATCTACTTCCGCCCCTTCAATATCAATCTTCAGCATATCCACCGGCTGATCCAGATAATCATATAAACGCGCACTAGGTACACTTACCTCACGTGTGACTGTGGTATCAATATGGCTGGACATATCTCCTGTAGAGGCAAAAGAAACCCCTTTATTATGTATCCATATCGCCTTTTTTTCCAGCGTAATATCAGCAAACTGACGACTATTCTCTGTCAATAATTTGAAGTTCTCCTCATCTGGTTCGAAGGCAATCACCCTGCTGGCAGGAAATAGATCTTTAAAAAAGATCACACTCATTCCGATATGCGCACCACAATCAATGATCAGCGGCTTAGCAGCATCAGAAGCGAAGGTGTAGATACCATCTCTGAACAGCTCACGGTATCCATGAATCACTTCTTCTCCTTTCTTAAAAGTAATTTTATGCTTGCCAAGGTTCATTGTCTTCAGGCTACTACCATCCGCCTTTCTAGCCTCGTTCTTAAATTGCCAAAACCTGATCCTGTCTTTTATGGACATAATATGTGTGTAATTTTGTACAAATATAAAATAGCATTGGGTTCAACTTGCTGTCATTCTAATGCATAATTCCGGCCAAATTACTAATAATAAAAAATTTAAATAACAACACCCCTTACCTTGCCAAAATAGGTTTTTTTCCATCACAATAAAAAAAGACCCATTAAGCGGGTCTTTTTTTATTGTGACTGCCAGATGGCTATCGAAATATTGATTAAAAATGCTTTCTGCTATTTCTATTGAACCACTGTTAAAGTAAAAGTGCCTGAGTCAGCAGCAGGGTATGTTGTTACGTAAGTTCCATTTGTTAAAGTGCCGGTGGTTGCATTATATTTTGCAGTCCATGTTTGTTCTGTTCCCTGGAAAATTGAATAACCGTATACAGCTACAGTACTAAATGTTAGGGTGTCATTTTTAAGTGTCCAGGTGCCAACAGCAAGTTGACGTGTATCATGAATTGTATTTTCATAAGATGCAGTACCATCCGGCCTGAGGGATACACTCCAGGCTTGTCCGGAACCTGCAGCATTCACTGAAGAACCTGTCCATAAACCTTGTATAGCTGGTGTACAAGTGTTATTAACCTCTGTTAAAGTAAAAGTGCCTGAGTCAGCACTAGGTGATGTTGTTACGTAAGTTCCATTGGATAATTTGCCAGTGGTTGAATCATATTTTGCAGTCCATGTTTGTACTGCCCCCTGGAAAATTGAATAACCGTAAACACCTACAGTCGTAAAGGTCAGGGTGTCATGCTTAAGCTCCCAGGTACCAACAGCAAGTTGACGTGTATCATGAATTGTATTTTCATAAGATACAGTACCATCCGGTCTGATGGACACACTCCAATCTTGTCCGGAACCTGCTACATTTACTGACGCGCCTGTCCATAAGCCTACTATAGTATGTTTGCACTGGGAAGTGCTATCTGTCTCAACAGGATCACTCTTTGAACAGCCTGTTTGAGATACCAAAAAAATAAAGGCCAATGCTGATAAGGTAATGGATGCAAGTACTATTTTTTTCATTTTTAATTTTTTGTCCCGCTCAAGTGTACTTTTTGGATAGGGAGGGTTATACTTTAAATTAAAGTACCAAAATAAATAATAATATAATTAATATTCAAATAAAGCTGACTGACGTTAGAAATACGGCTACACGTTATTCGAAAAGGTATCATCATAGTTGATGAAGTTGTTTATACTTTT
>NZ_MTKN01000082.1 GCF_001975825.1 [Flexibacter] sp. ATCC 35208 | reverse complement strand
AAAGTGTAAACAACTTCATAGAATTATTGTATGTTTAATTGAAGTAAAGACCAGGATCCGACCCAACATTGATACTGTAGCGTAGAATTTGTTCGGCGAAATTTTTAAAAGTTTGTTTGTCGCCTATACTGTGTCCTACTTACTGAGAGAAGATTTATGGACGTGTTGATTGTAGTGTAACCCTCAAGCCATGAGGCCTGGTATAGAATTTACGTGCATTTTCTGCACTTTTTTTATACAATTTTATGATTATCTTTTTAATTTACCTCCATAAGGTTCTCACAAAATTAAAATTGGAAATACATAACAATGAATTTATAATTAAATAATGTAGAAAGCCTCAGACGAGGGGTCTGAGGCTTTCTATCAAAACAAAGGTATATCTGTAATGATGGAGGAATAAAGAGATTTTCAACTAATAGTTGGATAATTCGAAGATTACTTATGTAGTCCCTTTTTTCTTAAATAGGCGAGTAATAAAGCAGGTCTGTCTGTTTGAATAATATTAAAGCCTTTATCCAGCAGCCATTGCCAGCTATCTTTTATATTGCCATCATCAAAAGCCATATCATCGTAATGACCGCCATTCAGGCTAGGCCATAAGGCATTTACCCATAATCTTGATTGTTTGATTTCTTTCAGATGGGATAAAACAGCAGAAGTATCTCTTTTAAATAGCAATTCAAAAGCGGTTGGTTTTATCTGTGTTATTGCGTCGTGGATGGTGTTGAATGCTTCTGCATCATCCAGTGATACAATAGACATGTAATATATCTTTTTCAATACAGCAGCGTAATCATCTTTCACTTTAGCTGCCAGTGCATCTCCTTTAAAAATAGCTTGTTCAACAGTACCTGTTTTTTCAAGTACTACATAACATTCATTGATATACCTGTAAGATTTATCCAGGTTCACCATTACTTTTCCTTTTACAGCCAGCATTGCTTCTTCCAGTGTAGGAATCCTGTGTTGAGTAGGAACACCGCATCCGTTTCTTAAATACAGTTTCTTCAGGGAGTCGAGTGTAAAATCTCCCACTTTTCCCTTACCGGTAGTGGTTCTGTCTATTTTCTCATCGTGCATAATGATTAGCTGACCATCTGCGGTTTTCTGTACATCTAATTCTACTATATCCACGCCTATTGCGATGGCCAGTTTAATAGCTGCAACAGAATTCTCCGGAGCATCGCGCCAGTCTCCTCTATGAGCGGCTACCAGTACTTCTTTCCCTGCCGGGTTCTTAAATTCACTGATAATAGCATTCACCTGTGACTTGCCCGACAGTGCAGATAACAATAATAAAAAAGTGAGCAGTTGTTTCATATGATTAATTATAACCTTCATTTTGTTTCACTGTAGGATCTGTGTTTATTTGTCCCTGTGGTACAGGCATTAAAAGATTATGTGCGTCAATCGTGGTCAGTATGCCATTATCACTAAACCATTTATTCATTACTGCTATGGCAGTACCTGTGCGTACCAGATCGAACCAGCGTTGCCCTTCTCCTACCAGTTCAAGTCTTCTTTCCAGGTCTATGGTGCTCCTTACATCGACCTGCGTGAGAGCATTGGTGGCAGTAAGGCCCGCCCTTGTTCTGATGGAGTCCAGATAAGAGATAGCGGCAGCGGTTTTCTCCAGTTCATTCTCTGTTTCTGCCAGCATCAGCAATACATCGGCATAGCGTAATACAACCACATCACTGCCTCCATCTGTAATAACAGTCACTGGCAAAGAAAGTTTTTTACAATAAGGTACTCCTGAAGCAGTAACATCAATATATGTTCCTTTTCTTTTATCAGTAGCGGTATATAGATTGTATAAACTTTTTGTTGGCAGATTGTGTCCTTTTGCTCCTGACTGAGTACCGGAAGGGCTAAACTGCTGAAACATCGTACTTCCTTCGGTATTTCCATTTATCCCCGATGCAAACTGCACTGCAAATATAATCTCTGCATTGTTCTCATTACTGATACTGAAAACATCTGCCGGATTTGTTATCAGGTGGTGTTTACCTGAGTTAACGACTGCCATCAGCACTGTTTCCGCATTGGTATATTCTTTCAGTGTCAGGTATACTTTCCCCAGTAATGACTGTGCAGCCGTTTTGATTACTTTCCCTGGCTGTGTGGAAGAAACCGGCAGTTCATCAATTGCTTCTGTAAGATCTTTTTTTATCTGAATATATACATCTGCTGCCGGAGTGCGACCCTGTCCGAAATATACATTAGGATCTGTTGTTTCTTTCAGTGCTAAAGGTACATTTCCATATAATCTTACCAGGTTAAAATAGAGCAATGCACGAATGAACTTCATTTCTCCTTTACGGGCTTCTTTAGTAGCAGGTATTGCATATGGAATATTATCAATACGGTTCAGTACTACATTAGCCTTCTGGATAGCCTTGTAAGAGTCCTGCCAGGCAGCCGTAATAATAGCATTGGAAGGGATCAGGGTAAACTGGTCCAATTGTCCGTAAATACCATCATCATTGGCAGGTACTTCATCAAAAGTATTATCAGAAGGGATCTCTGTAAGCGCAGGCATATACAGGCCATATAACCCGTTGAACTGTAAGTTGGCATATACTGCATTCACATACTCCTCTACCTCTGTTTCGGTACTTAGAAAACTTCCTGACTCTTTGTCAGTAGAAGGGTTCTGAAATAATTCCTTCGTACAGGAACTGCATAAGAACAATAATATAATAAAGCTGATCTTCTTCATGATAAGTAATTAAAAGGTGACGTTAAAGCCTGCGATGAATGATTTTGCTACAGGATAATTGGCCATTGACAATCCATTAGTTAATACATTGTCTGTAGACGTTGCATCCGGATTGTAGCCTCTGAAATCGGTAATAGTGAATAGATTGTTGGCGGTAACATATACTCTTACAGCAGACATTTTTACCCTGTAAGTCCATGCTGCCGGCAGGTTATATGCCAGCTGAATATTGCGCAGTCGCAGATAATCTGCTTTCTTAAAGAACATATTGGATGCGCGTGTCAACTTCCTGTTGCTGGATAAATTACCAAGATTAGGCTGGGCTAAGAATCCGTTAGGATTATCAACAGGATGATAACGGTTATCATAATAATATTTACTAGGTACAGAAAATCCTTCTCCTGCTTCATCAAACAAAGCTATCTGCCTGTCATATATCTTTCTACCCTGAACTCCCTGAAAAGCAACACTCAATTCAAGTCCCTTATAAGAGAAATTATTTGAGAACCCATAGGTGAATTTAGGATTGTAGGTACCAAACCCCATACGGTCATTTGTATCAATCTTGCCATCATGATTAATATCTTCCACTTTATAGTCTCCTGTAAGTGTGCCTGTCATGTGAGGGGTGTTATCGATATCTGCCTGTGTCTTATACACGCCCGTTACTTTATATCCATATAATTCAGCTATTGGTCCGCCTACTCTTGTAAGGAAATTACTTTCAGCGCCTGAAATAATCTGTTGCTGACCTGGCGCCAATGCCATTACTTCATTCCTGTTAGTAGCAAGGTTTCCGCTAAAGCTCCATTTTACCGGTCCCAGGCCTATCTCTGTGCCAGATAACTCCACTTCAAAACCTGAGTTTTTAACCTTCCCAAGGTTTTGTATAGAGTTACTGAAGCCGGAAGCATCTGGAACGGGTACATTCAGCAGCAGATCTTTTGTAATAGCACTATAATAGTCTGCTGTAATATTAAAATGATTCCATAAGCCCAGATCAATACCCAGGTTGGTGGATGTCTTTGTTTCCCAGGATAGATTAGGATTGGGAGTAGTAGTGGCTGCAAACCCAGCTCCGAGTGTATTACCGTATACGTAATTAGAAGCGTTTACAAGTGCTTTTGAGCTGTATGATCCTATCTGGTTATTACCGGATTGCCCATATGTAGCACGCAGTTTGGTAAAGGTCAGTACATTTGATTGCGGGAAAAATCGTTCCCTACTCAATATCCAGCCTGCTGTTACAGAGGGGAAATTTCCCCATTTTCTGTCATCACCAAAACGGGAAGAACCATCCCTTCTTATTGTGGCAGATAAAAGGTATTTATCCCGGTAAGCATACTGTGCGCGGGCCAGGTAGGAAATCTGTACCCATGTATAACGGGTTGCGACTGCCGTAAATGCACTAGCACCTCCTATGTTAGTAATATTATTATCTGCAATACCTGAACCTGTTACAATGGTAGTTGATCCTGTTTCTTTCTGGAAAGTATAACCTGCCAGTACATCCAGGTTATGAGATCCCCAGCCTTTTGAATAATTCAGTGTATTTTCCCAGAGGTAATTCACATTCATGTTTCTTGTCTCTATCGCACTTGCTGGTTTAGGTGCAGCACCTCTGTATTGTCCTATATCGGAGGGATTATAAAAGTCGAACAGATTACTGACAACATCTGCACCCACCATTGTTTTTAGTTTCAGCCCATCCAGTAATTTATATGAAAGATATCCATTACCAAATGTTCTGAAAAAATCTCTCTTATTCTTAATCTTTGTAGCCAGTGCTACTGCATTTTCTCCCAATGCACCATCTTCAGGTGTATTGGCGATAATCTGTTTACTAATAGCTAATGATCCGTCTGCATTACGCGGACTGAAAAACGGATACATAATGTAGATATCAGCTATCGGATCATTAGACCAGTTAGTGTTATTATCAAAGTAATTTTGTGAATTCCAGGAAGGATTGATGCTTACCCCCATATCAAAACGGTCAGATAATTTAGTATCCAGTTTGATGGTACCACTATAGCGTTTTAATCCGTTACTGATTACAATTCCCTGCTGATTTAAATAATTACCCGCCACATAATAATTTGTCTTTGAAGATCCACCGGAGATAGCCAGGTTGTAACTGCTCATCTGCGCATCTCTGAATACCTCATCCTGCCAGTTAGTATTAGTAAGCCCTGGTTGTTTTGCCAGGTAGGGATCCAGGTAATTCAGGCGTAGTTCCCGCAAACTACCACCTTTTGCAATACGTGTAGCCCTGTCGTCGTTAATGCTTCTGTTAGCCGGATTTTTTGACACATATCCCCAGTCTCTTGCCTCTGTAAAAAAGGTAGCCGCTTCATAAGCATCTGCATATTTAACACGATCTGCTCTTTGCTGTGTACCGGCATATACATCCAATGATACTTTAAACTGATCTGCTTTTCCTTTTTTTGTTGTTACTAAGATCACGCCGTTAGCGGCCCTGGAACCATAGATGGCAGCGGAAGCAGGATCTTTCAGGATATCTACTGATTCAATATCCTGTGGATTGATGGAATTAAAAGAAGATCCTTCTGATAATGGAAATCCATCTACTACTATTAACGGACTTCTTCCTGCCGTTAATGTACCTATACCACGGATTACTATCTGGGGATCTGTACCTGGTTGTGCGGATGCATCATTGATAACTACACCAGCCGCCTTACCTGCCAGTTGCTGCGCAAAGCTACTCCCGTTATATCTACTGAGTTCTTTCGACTTCACTTGAGAGATAGCGCCGGTTACTCTAGCCCTTGATTGTTGCCCGTAACCAATCACCACTACATCTCCCAATGCTTTTGTAGCAATACTCATTCTTACCAGTAAGGAGTTATTATCACTGTCATTGATCAGATAAGCATTGGAAATATATTTTGCATACCCAACAGCAGTGAAAATAAAATCGTATTTACTACCTACTGTTAAATGATCAAATGTATAAATCCCTTTCTCATTGGTCATAGTAGCTTTGATATCCTTACTGCCGGTTTCATTCATCTGAACAGTAACGCCAGGCATACTCTCTCCTTTTTCATTCACCACCATTCCCTTGATCCTGGCAGTTTGCTGTGCCTGTACGCTAAGACTCATTAATAATAGACAGAGTGTTATAAAATGTCGAAAAAACCTGTGATGTTGCATTTTTTTCTTTTATAATTTTGACAATAGGTATTCTGTTCCGCCCATGAAGCGGTTACAGTATGCTTATAAATCCGGATTTACTGTGGTTTGCTGATGATTATTTTCCTTCCCTCTTTACTGAATGTAAGATCATTCATATTGCATATGGCTGCTAATACCACCTGCAGGGAGTCTGACTTTTCAAATTTTCCTGTGAATGACAATCCTTCTATTGCTGCAGTATCTAAATCAAACTGTACATGATAATAGCTGCCCAGTTGAGCAAATACCTCCTGCAACTTCGATTTATTAAATGACATGATAATGATATGCTCTCTTGCATGTACGTCTTTGGGCAGTATCGTATTATCAACATGAAATTGTTTCAGTACCGTGTTAACAACGAATTCCTGTCCTGGTGTTAAATACATTTCTTTCATTACAAGATCACTGCCCCTTGCGGCCTTTACAACTACCTTTCCTTCCAGTAGCTTTACTAACAGTTTATCCGGCTGTGAAGTACTTACAGAAAAAACTGTTCCTAAAGCTGTAGTAGTAAATCCTTTCGCGGTAACACTGAAAGGACGTTTATTATCTTTTGCTACTTTAAACAACGCAGTTCCCTCTAACAATATATTACGTTCCAGGCTATCAAATAATGGATAATAGCGAAGTGTACTGCCTGGTTGTAACTGCACTTCAGTACCATCTGATAGTGAGAGTGCCTTCATATGTCTGCCGGTATTACTGTACTTCAATAATTGCGCTACAGATGCTGTCTGCTTCACGGGCAAATGAGTATCCCTATTTACATAAAAGAATCCCCATCCTGCTATAATAATAATCATCGCCGCTGCTGCCCAACGGCTCCACATAGTTATAATGCCTACCTTCTTAGGGACTATCAGGTGCTCACGTATTCCCTGTAATACTCTTTCTCCTGCCGGCTCACTTAGCAGTTCTTCATGATTGTCGGTATATGCCTGCTCCATATATTCTTTCCACGCAGTTTCATCACTGTTCATATACTCGAACAATTGTTTTTTTTCTACGGCGGTAAGCTTACCTGCCCAGAATCTTTCTATTAGATGTTGGATATCTTCCATTCAATAGTAAATACTCCCGGAGAGGATAAAAGGGGATGATTCTAATGTTACCAGATTGTTAACTCAGTAATTTTCGAGGAAAATAATCAGCAGGGATAAGGAAGTAAGACTTCTGGCGGTAGTATATTCGTCCTGTACATAACTTTTAATAAAACGTGTGGACTGTTTCAGGTAGTCTTTTACAGATGGCACTGAGATACCTACTATTTCTGCTACTTCTTCATAGGGCCTGCCTTCCAGGCGGCATAAACGAAATACTTCTTTCTTACGGGCGGGTAAATGGTTGATGGCATCTTCTACTATAGAAAGCTGTAAATTGTAAAGCTCATCATCATCCTGTTCCTCCTGCGGAAGGTTTTCAGGATATTCATCCAGTATTATAGCCGATTTTAATTGCTGTTTAAGATAAGTAGCTGCCTTATTATAACTCACCACAAAAAGCCATCCCCCTGCAGATTTATCCTGATGAATCTTTTCCCGGTTCTGCCAGAGAGCCAGGAATACTTCCTGTAAGATATCTTCTGCTGCTGCCGGCTGCTTTATCATCTTATATATATTCGCATATACAGCCTGCTTGTACTGATGATACAATATTTCAAAAGCAGCAAAACTTCCGCTGGCAAGATCATGGAGTAAAGATATTTCTGTTTTGGCCCCATCCATATACTGCAAAAGTACAGATTGGAATATAGGTTGTAAGTTATGAAATTGTAAATTTATATTACATCCGGGCCTTCCCATATTTCACAATGTGTAAGCTGACGCTTTACGATTTTGAAAAAAAGGCGGAGGTGAAGTATGTGGTTAAATAAATTAAGGGAAGGCAGCCATGAGGCGCCTTCCCTTTTTCATATGCTTGCCATTAACCGATCAGTTTCTTTGCTTCAGCGACCACATTCTCAACAGAGAATCCCAGTTCTTTCAGCACTTCTTCTCCCGGTCCGGATTCACCAAAGCGATTGATGCCTAACACTTTTCCTTCCGTACCCACGTATTTATCCCATCCAAAAGGTGTGAGGGCTTCGATAGATATTCTTTTTACTAATTTTTTAGGCAGTACACTTTCTTTGTAAGCGGCATCCTGTTCTTCGAACAGTTCCCATGAAGGCATGCTTACAACTCTGCTGCTTATACCTTCTTTACTGAGTTGTTCCTGAGCAGCCAGTGCCAGAGACACTTCAGAGCCGGTAGCGATCAAAATCAGTTGTAATTCCTCCCCATTATCCTGCAGTACATAAGCGCCTTTCTTCACATTTTCGGCAGAAGGGAATTTTGACTGATCCAATACCGGTAATTTCTGACGGCTTAAGATCAGCGCAACAGGGCCTTCTTTTCTTTCCAGTGCCAGTCGCCATGCCTGTACCGTTTCATTCGCGTCACCGGGACGGATAGTCACGAGATTGGGCACTACACGCAGTGCAGCTACCTGTTCGACAGGCTGGTGGGTAGGACCATCTTCACCAAGGCCAACGCTGTCGTGGGTGAAAACATAAATGACAGGTGCTTTTGTTAAAGCAGCTAAACGAATGGAGCCTTTCATATAATCGGAGAAGGTGAGGAAGGTACCGCCATATACACGAACACCTTTGTGTGCCGCCATTCCGTTCAGGATAGATCCCATTCCATGTTCACGAACACCAAACCAGATGTTTGTTTCCTCATAATGATCAGGCTGGAAACTCAGTTTTGAATCCAGCGGCATGTCATTGGAAGAAGCAAGGTCGGCACTACCTCCAAAAATGTAAGGAATGACCTTTTTTAAGGCCAGCAGCGCCTTGCCATGCGCCTGGCGGGTAGCCAATGCGCCGTCTTTTTCTGTGAACACAGGCAGGCTCTTTTGCCATCCTTCCGGTAATTCATCATGGGAGCTTAACCCCAGTTCTTTTCCTTCGGCAGGGAAAGCGGCTTTATATGCATCGAATTGTTTGTTCCATTCCTGTTGGAGTTTTGCTCCTTCTTTAGTGCGGAGCAGCATGTGCTCTTTTACTTCGGCAGGCACATAGAATTGTTTGTCGGGGTCTGCGCCATAGAACTCTTTTGTTTTGCGCACGTTTTCTTCGCCCATGGCGCTACCATGTACTTTATTGGAATCTGCCAGCGGGCTACCATAACCAATGATAGTACGTACGGCGATGATAGAAGGTTTGTCAGTGACCTGTTGTGCTTTTTGCACAGCAGCTTCGATGGCATTCAGGTCATTTCCATCTTCAACGATTTGCACATGCCAGTCGTATGCTTCATATCTTTTCAGCACATCTTCGGTGAAGGCGAGGCTGGTAGGACCATCCAGTGAGATCTTGTTATCATCATACAGACATATGAGCTTGCCTAATTTCAGGTGGCCTGCCAGAGAGGAAGCTTCAGAGGCCACCCCTTCCATCATATCACCATCGCTGGCGATTACGTAGGTAAAGTGATCTATAATTTTATGATCAGGCCGGTTATACTTAGCGGCGAGGTGTGCTTCGGCCATCGCAATACCGATGGCATTGCCGAGGCCTTGTCCTAATGGACCTGTGGTCACTTCAATACCAGGGGTAAGCATGCTTTCAGGGTGACCGGGTGTTTTAGAACCGATCTGTCTGAAATGTTTCAGGTCATCGAGCGAAAGGTCATAGCCGGTGAGGTGAAGCATGCTGTATAATAAAGCAGAACCATGTCCTGCAGAGAGTACAAATCTATCCCTGTTAAACCATTTCGGGTCACTGGAATTGTAACGCATGATACGGTTAAATAATACATACGCCATAGGTGCGGCGCCTAATGGCAGGCCGGGGTGGCCGGAATTGGCTTTTTGAACAGCATCAATGGATAAAAAGCGAATGGTATTAACAGAAAGAGCGTCTATGGAGGTAGACTTTACTGTTGCTGAAGTGTCAGTCATAAAATTAATTAATTGTGAGTGAGTGTATGTGTAGTTTATCTACAGGTTGGTAAAAAAGGGCGTCATTATTTTTCAAATACGACGGCATCTGTCTGGGCGCCCAGTTCTTCCAGTGCGGCACTGATGTCTTTTACCATCTGGTCAGGACCGCATACATAAAAGTGTTTATTGAAATCTTTGATCTGTTCTTTTAAGTAGCTGGCGTCTATCTTCCTGTTGTCAAAGCCATCTTTCTTTTCTTTCGTCAGGGTGTGACGGATGTTTTTGCCAAGGATCTGGTTCAGCTCTGATTCATAAATGATATCAGCGGCTGTTTTGTTCGAAAAGAAAAGATAATTATCGGTTATTTTTTGATCCTTGTACAGTTGTCGCAGGATGGCGATGAAAGGAGTGATACCAGCACCACCGGCGATAAAGTAACCGGGACCTTTGTAGGAGATAGCGCCCCATACATCGTGTATATTAATTGTGTCTCCTGGTTTTAGCTCATGCAGGCGTTTTGTGACACCATCATGATCCGGATATCCCTTAATGGTGAATTCCAGGTAGGGTGCTTCGTTCAGTGCAGTGAAGGTGAACGGTCGGCGTTCTTCTTCCCAGCCGGGGATGGAAAGGGAGATCTCAGTAGCTTGTCCCGGGACGAAGTTGTATCCTGTGGGCTTTTCCAGTCTGAAGCATTTTACATCGTGTGTAACATCGAGGATTTCGATGATCTTAACGGCATGTGATTCCATAATTCCTATTTGGGGAATTGGCAGCATATAGGATGCCACAAATTCATTAACAATAGATTATACAAGAAATTGGTTGGAAATTACAACAAATGGGTTCTTTCGCACTGATCAGTAATGTTTTTATTAAATTAGTAATTTTTTTTGAAGTGAAGAATACCCTATAGTAGTATATGTTATTATGGAATTCAGAGAATTTTTAGTACATTACTTTACATTCTTTTTATATGGCATACGAACCTCAAATAACGCATCACAATCCTACTGTTACAGAAGATCGCCAGGGTTCATCTGGTATATCCCGCGAGGCGGTGCAGCCTTTTCAGCTAAAAGAAAATAATACTGGTTTACCCGATAACCTGAAGGCAGGGGTAGAAAATCTATCTGGTATTTCTATGGATGATGTGAATGTGCATTATAACTCTTCAGAGCCTGCACAGTTGCAGGCCCATGCTTATGCACAGGGAACTGATATTCATATTGCACCCGGGCAGGAAAGGCATTTGCCACATGAGGCGTGGCATGTAGCACAGCAGAAGCAGGGCAGGGTAGAGGCTACCATGCAGATGAAGGCTGGGGTGCCGGTGAATGATGATGCGGGGTTGGAAGAAGAGGCTGATAAGATGGGGGCTGAGGCGATGCAGTTTAAGTTGGAGGATGAAGCGGATAAGGCGATGCAATTTAAATTGGAGGAGGAGAAGGAGTAAATGCACCAAGGGAGTATTGATGCATTTATGGTATTGATGGTTGTAGCTTTTGTGTGAAAGGTTGTGGCTTTAGCCTTTGTGTGACAGGCTTTCAGTTTTTATATAATAATCTGGTATCCGGCTAATATGCGTTCATGGTAATTACGCTTTCAGCTTCTGTACAATAATCTGGTACTTCGCTACTTTCTTTCCGGGCATAATGTGTGCCTCACAACTCTTCATCGTAATCTTCACCTGGAAGGTATCATCTCCGAACGTCAGCATAGGCGTACTACTTCCGGGTTTCAATTCCAGTGTCTGTGCATTGTGATCATTCTTATCCACCGTTACTGAAATAGCACCTGTCTGCTCATTGATACTATTTATCTTCACTGCAATCCCTTCAATGATCTCACTTGTATTACCCAGTGCAGTATATCGATCCAGGTCATATACAATTTCATAATTCTTTTCAGCAGCAGGTAGGGACGTAGGCGGATGGATCATGCGTTCCTGGGCATACTTCTCCGCATTCAGTTTGATATTTGCAAACCTGTTGAGTTGTAATTGCCTGGTCGAAACACTGTCTCTCAACTGTTCCTGTTGTACCTGTAGTTTTACGATCTTTTCATTATTCCCTTCTGACTTCGTTTTGGAGAGGGTATTGATCTTTACTTCCAGGTCCTGCTGCACCTGTTTAAAGCTATCTACCTTGATAGACGCCACCGCAACAGAATCTTTGTACCTGCCGATAGAATCAGTGATCAACTGGATCTTTCCCTGAAAATAACGTCTTAGTGAATCCCATCGCTGTTGCATATCAGCATCGGTGGTGGCGATAGACAGTACTTCGAACATCTCGGCGATCTTGTCGTATTTACCGAGAGAGTCGGAGGTATACAGGTTATTGTATTGAGTGATGTAGGAGTTCAGGTATTCATTCTCCGTTTGGCGGGAAGAGATCTTTAGCTCATAGCCTTTATAAATACAGGTGGTGATAATGCCGGCTACTCCGATGATGAAGGTGCCCAGGAAGAATTTCCAGAAGTCGTAGCGGAACTCTTTAATTTTGATAATAGCCTCCTCAGAGAGAGGTGTGGTGTTCTCTTTAGTTGTTAGCATAGGGATATTAAATAGGAAGCAAAGGTACAGATATTAGATATTATTTGTATTTAATTAGGTAAGGCAATGATTTAATATGGAAGGTAGTTTGGATAGTGCCTGTGCGAAAACATAACAGTCTGTACGAATATGATCATTACTGTTGTTCTACTTCTTTGATCCATGCATCGTACTTCGCTTGCAGGCTACGTACAATTTCAGGATGTTGTGCCGCCACATTGGTCGTTTCTGAACTGTCTGTCTTCATATTCACCAGCATCAGCTTTTCATTTTCTTTCCCCTGAAAGGGGCTATGCAGCAGTTTCCAGTCGCCTTCTCTCACTGCCCATTGAGGATCGGTTTTGGTTCCCTGGCTTTGCCAGAAGAAGATTTTATGAGGGGAATTCTGATTTGCGCCTGCGATGACCTTTACGATGCTCAGACCATCTAATTTATTGGATGGCAATGTAAGATGACAGTATTCTGCCAGTGTAGGGAACCAGTCAATGTTTGCAGCAAACTGATTACGTACCGTATTTACAGGTATATGCCCCGGCCAGCTGATGATAGCCGGCACCCGCACGCCACCTTCAAATACACTGAATTTTGAACCTCTGTAAGGTCCTGCATATCCACCACCACCAAAGGTGCGATCTTCCTGCGAATGCCCCTGATCTGACTGGAATACAATGATGGTATTCTCTCTCAGTCCAAGGTCATCTACTTTTTTCAACAACAGGCCGATTTTTTCATCCATGGTAGAGATGGAAGCGGCATACATCCTTCTTGGATTGGAGAGGTCTTTGTAGTATTCCAGCCATTTGGTTTCTCCCTGCAAAGGGTAGTGTGGCATATTGATGGCGAAGTACATAAAGAATGGGGTGTTCTTGTTGTCTTCGAGGAATTTACCTGCTTCGGCCACCATCAGGTCAGGGAAGTATTGCCCCGGTTCCCATATCTCCGTACCATTGCGCCACAGGTCATGTCTATTCGGCCCATTCCAGTAAAAGTAATGAGAGTAGCTATCGATGCAACCACCCATAAACCCGAACGAATAATCGAATCCCTGTTGATTCGGCATGCTTTCAGTGGCATACCCCAGGTGCCATTTACCGATATGCGCGGTTTTATATCCCCCTTTTTTAAACAATTCTGCCATGGTAAACTGGCTACCCGGCATGCCTTCTTCGCCATGGCTACTGCTGGCATTGCCAGCCAGACCTGCCCGTTGAGGATAACGGCCGGTCAACAGCGAAGCACGTGATGGTGAACAAATAGGAGAGGCGGAATAAAAGCTGGTGAAACGGGTGCCTGTGGCAGCGAGTGCATCCAGGTTGGGGGTGGCAAGATCTTTTGCACCGTAAATATTCAGGTCCAATGTACCCTGATCATCAGTGTAAATGACAATGACATTTGGGTGTGTTTTGTCCTGACTTTTTGCACCTTGCGCCAGGCCGCAAAGTGTCATTAATACGAAGGCACTTTTTATCAGGTTTTTCTTCATAATCGCAATGTTAGAAAACATTCCCGCATATGCAAGTGGGTTAACAATTGTTTACATTTATTAGCAAAAATTGCATTGTTGGTATGTACCGTGATAAACAACGGGAAATTTCTGACAGGTGCCTAAATGAAAAAAGGGTATATCGAATTATCGATACACCCTTTATTTTTGAGCGGAAGACCGGGCTCGAACCGGCCACCCCGACCTTGGCAAGGTCGTGCTCTACCAAATGAGCTACTTCCGCGTTTGTTTTATACCACCGGCTTTTTCCGTTGGGACGGCAAAGATATGTAATTAATTTTATAAAAAACAAATTTCGTATAAAAAATGTCATCAATAATATTGATGAATTAGTTCGGGCAGTTTTCGCATTTGTATTTTCTCAGTATGTCAGATTCCAGTAATTGTATGCTGGCCCCTCCTTTGTCACTCGGCTGAAAGAACTGGCAAAACCTTGCCCGGTTTAGGTTTACGGCATTCAGTATTGCATCGGCAAAAAATTTGTTAGTATAAAAGGTAGGATTGAAAAAGCCCAGGTTGATAAAGTAAAAGACAATATTTTCCGAGGCATCCAGCTGATTTACACGGGGCATAACGGTCGCCATCGCGAGGTCTCCACGACTGTAATTTTCGAAAAATTTCGCGAGTGAAAAGGCACCGACAAGCGTCGATGCCTTTTGATGTGGACCTGATTCAAACCATAATCAATTCGTTTTTATCTCCCCGCCTTTGAGTGTAATCACTCCCTGATAGCGCTCCCCATTTTTTATGACGATTGCATTTATATGATGGATCTCTTTGTCTATATCATACTTCCCATTCCTTGAAGCCAGACTAATTTTAGTCACTCCCTTTTCCTCTTTCGCCTGAAAAGTTAACTGGCAATATTCTCCCTTCTTAAAACCCCAGCCTTCACCAGCATCCCAGTACAATTCTCCCTTCGCCTTGCCTGCACCATCCAGAGAAATAAACAATGTCAGTTCCTCTAATGAATTATCATTTGTATGCTGTATTGCTTTCCCTACAGGAAGAATACGACCGCTTTTGAGCATTAATCTTGCCTGATGTGCATCCTGACTATCTCCGTCAATCAATTGCAACTGTTCCCAGTTACCTTTTGGCAATGCAGGGTTCTGTGCAAATGAAGGGATGACCAGCAGATCTTCTCCTAACAGGAATGCCTGTTCTTCTGCTCTCAACCTTGCATCTGCCGGATCGTCAAAGAAGACAGGCTGCATAATGGGTGATCCTGTCTGATGTGCCTTGTAAAACAACGTATAGAGATAAGGTAATAACCGATACCTGCGTTCCAGTGCAATGCGGGATGTCTTTTCGATATCCGGGCCAAACGCCCATGGTTCTTTGTTATTCGTTCCTTCACAGGCATGGCCTCTTGCAAATGGCAACAGCGCACCAAATCCAATCCAGTCTGCCCATAATTCTTTAGAAGTATTTTCCAGGAAACCTCCGATATCCGGTCCGCTGAAAGGCTGTCCTGATAAACCCAATGTAATGGACATAGGAACTGATACTTTCATAAACCGTGCATCTGCCAGGTTATCACCCGTCCAGGTGGCAGCATAGCGTTGTCCACCCAGTAAATTTGCACGTGTGAGTATGAAAGGACGCTTATCCGGGTTGGCTGCCATCACACCTTCGCGGGTAGCCTGTACCATCAGTCTGCCATAAGCATTGTGATATAACAGGTGTGGGCCTGCGGGTAATGTACCACCCCCACGATGTGGCGTATTGTATGGCATGGTACCCAGGTTTCCATCCATCACAGCGGGTTCGTTCATATCATTCCAGATACCATCTATACCATTGGCCATGAAGTTGCGGTACAACCCGGACCACCACTGCCGTGTACGGGGAATCGTGAAATCAGGGAAGGCACAATCACCTGGCCATACTTTGCCATGATATTCTTTTCCGGTGCTATCTTTCACCCATACATCCTGCGCTGTACCAGACTGGTATACGGAATAAGCAGGATCAGCTTTCACACCGGGATCTATCATAAAGATGGAATGAAAGTTCTTTGCATGCAGATCGGCATTGAGCTGTTTCGGATCCGGGAAATTCTTTTTATTAAAGGTGAAAATCCTGAAGCCTTCCATATAATCAATATCCATCCAGATCGCATCACAAGGAATTTTTTTGAGCCGGAAGGTATCGGCAATCTCTCTTACCCGTTGTTCCGTGAGGTAAGAGAACCTGCATTGCTGATAGCCCAATGCCCATCTTGGCGGCATTTCCATGGTGCCTGTTAATTCTGCCAATCCTTTCACTACTTCCTGCGGAGAGGAGCGATCGATCACAAATACCCGGAAGCGTGTACCGCCTTCTGTAATAAAAGATACCTTGTCTGAGTGGGTGGTCATTGTAGATTTCCACTGACTTTCAAAGAGCACGCCGAATGCAGAACCGTCTTTTCTTACACCAATTACCCATGGGTGTGCCTGGTATAGTCGCTTGCCACTATCCGTACCATATGCACCATTGTCGGTATTCCAGAGTTTGATTGTCTGACCGTTTCTCAGCAGCGGTCCTGTTACTTCTCCACCACCATATAAACTGATTTCTTCATCCAGCTTAACACTTGCACCTGTTCCATTAAATTCAGGTACTACTTTCCAGTTAGCAGGCACCTTACCTTTTATCGCCGGCTCACGTTGCAGTATTAATGAAGGTGTTTTCGATGGATCAAAGCCTTCCGGAATAAATTCAGCAATAGAATTGCCCACCAGACCTGACTGCCGGATAGGGATCTTTTGCGCATTCACCGCACCCCAGCACATGACACCCAGGAAGAACAGGAAACATTTTGAAACTTGAATCATCTATTGTATTGTTTATTAATAATCATTCATAACCGGGATTCTGCACGAGTTGTGGGTTGGCTCCCATGATATCTTTTCCGATAGGGAAGATGGCTGTATGATTGTCGGCATCAGGTTGTTTGTCCCACCAGGTGCCGGTGTTAAATACGCCCCAGCGAACCAGGTCTGTACGACGACGGTTCTCTCCCAGGAATTCACGACCCCATTCATCCAGCATCTCCTGATCGGTTAGCTGACTACCATCGGTTTTATACAGACTTGTAGAACCTTCAGGATAGTTACGTTTGCGAACGGCATTCAGTAACACGGCAGCACTAGCCTTATCTCCAGCCCTGTATTTGCATTCAGCAAGTGAATAATAGATTTCTGACAAACGTACTTCTGCATAGGCGGATGTAATACGGTTGGCATCAGGAGTAGGATACATCGGATATTTCAACATAAATATGCCTGAATTATGATCCGCATGATTCATGTTGGATTCTTTGTCAGCAATGACTGTACCTGGTTTTGCATCGAGGAACCAACCTACCTGGTCGCGGATAAATAAGGGGTAAGATCCTTTGTTACCACGAACCGTATCTGGCACTGTTGCACCATTCACAGAACGTTCGAAAGGCAGGTAACCGAAGAGGAACATACCTTCACGGGTGCTGTTGCCCAGGTTCTTGTACAATTTAAGCCGATAATCGTCAGGGTAGTGTTGGAATTTTACAAATGGTTTTCCCAGTGCAAATGGATATTCCACACTGTCTACATCTCTGCCAGGTTGTAATGCAAATCTTGGATTTGACTGACCAAAATCAGTAAACTTACAATACAAAGGAGCTGCATCGTATGTGAGACTCCAAAAGTACATACCGCCATCGTATTGCCAGTGGGTACGTGATAGTGTACAGGGGAAACCGTAAATAGTTTCTGAATTGACCGTGCTGTTTGTATAATCAAACGGCGCATCCCAACGGGTATCCAGTGCATAGGCACCATATTTACCATCAATGATATCCTGTGCTACGGTGGCGCAATCAGTATACCTATCTGTGTTGATATATGCCTGTGCATTCAGGTAGAGGCGTACCAGCAATGCTGCTGCTCCTGCCTGTGTCCAGCGGCCAATACCGTTGCTGCCTAAGTCTGCTCTTTTAGGCAGATCAGGGATGGCAGCTTTTAATTCGGACTCGATGTAAGCGAAGGTTTCGGCTGGTGTGGATTGTTTATTGCCGGTAGTGGTATGTTTTACATCGGTGATGATTTCAATGTTGCGATAGAAATCAAATGCACGCAGGTAAAACCAGGCTCTCAGTGTTCTGAGTTCTGCTTTAAAATCTGCAAGTTCGGTAGCAGTAATATTGAGTTTAGCAGGGTCAGTAATACTTTCCATATCCTGCAGGGAGTTGGTGGCCAATACGATACCCTGGTAAAAAGCAGTCCAGGCGCCACTTGTAAAGCCATCCTGCGTAGTCCATGTATGGTAGTGCATGCGTTGGTAGTAGTTACCATCCTGCCAGTCACCCTGACGGTTGTATGTTCCTATTTCGTCGGTAGCGTTCTCGCCGGCGGCATAGATATCATTTCCCTGAATGCTCCAATACGCATGTTCAAATGGACGAAGAAAATCTCTGATCACATCATCTCTTCTTGTGAGGAACTGGTCAGCATCTACCTTGTCGTATACTGTTTCATCCAGTTTTGTACAGCTGCCAAAGATCAGCAATGTGGCCAGTGCAGCTTTCACTATATAGTTATTTTTCATGGTTGTCTTTTTTAGAAGGTTACCTGTAAGCCGCCCAGGAACTGGATTGTAGCCGGATAAAAATTTAAATTACCTTGTACCCCTGGTGTTAAACCGTTCACGGGATACAGGTCAGGGTCTCCGCCTTTGAAGCTGGTGAAAGTATGCAGGTTGCTGGCAGCAGCATACACCCTGAAGGCTTGCATGAATTTGGATTTGACAGCATGGCTGTATCCCAGTGTCACATTATCAATCTTAACAAATGAACCTGATTCGAGGAAGTAATCGGAGGCCAGTGATAATGTAGATGAACTGGTCAGCTTCGCATATTTACTACCCGGATCGTAGGCAGAGCGCAATGTATTGGCATCTGTTTGTGTAGCAGGCGTACCGAGGTAGAATGCCTGCATATTGAAGATCTTATAGCCAAAATTGCCACGGAAGAAGATGTTCAGGTCCCAGTTTTTATAGGTGAATACATTACCCAGTGAACCGGTAAACTTAGGCAGACCATTGCCTACAAATTGTTTGTCATCTGCATTGGCATTGTTGGCGGTGACGATAGTACCATCTTTTTTATACACCAGCAGTGCCCCATTTTCATCTACACCTGCTGATCTTAACATATAGAATTCACCGATGCGGTGGCCTTCCTGTACACGCTGAATTGTACCTGGGCTACCAGGAGCTGGTAATCCTGCCAGATCGAGGTAAGGAGAGCCCTGATACACCTTGTTGGAGAAAGAAACGAACTTGTTATTATTAAGGGCGGTGGTGAAGGAGATATTATAATTGAAGTCACTTTTCCGGATGACCTGTGCATTCAATTGTACTTCCAGACCGGAGTTCTTCATAGTACCCACATTGGTGAATGTTTGTGACTGAGAGTTCGGTGGCAGTGGTACGTTATAATATCCTAACAGATCTTTGTTGGTACGTACATAGTAGTTGAGTGAACCGGATAAGCGGCTATTGAAGATATCGAAGTCGATGCCTGCGTTAAAGTTGATCGCTTTTTCCCAACTCAGGTCGGGGTTCACATTCTGTGAAGGGCCGTATACCTGGTAGGTAACACCATTGAAGGTGAAGTATCCATAACCACTATACAATAGCAGGGAAAGGTAGTTACCGAAATCCTGGTTGCCAGTGATACCGTAGTCAGCTCTCAGTTTCAGGTCGTTGAGCCAACTGATCTTATTTTTCATGAAGTTCTCGTCAGAGATACGCCATGCAAGGGATACGGCAGGGAAATTTCCCCATTTATTGTCAGTACCGAACTTGGATGAGCCTTCGTGACGAATGCTGGCAGTGAGGATGTATTTATTATCAAAGTCATAGTTGATCCTGCCAAAGAATGCTGCAAGGCGCGAATCATTTTGAGTAGAGGATACAGCGCCCTGGCCATTGCCTTTGTCGCCACCATTCCAGGTACCGGAACCCAGGTTGTTCCACTCAAAAGTATCGAATGGGAAATCGTAGTTGTTGGCACTGAATTGCTGGTAATTGAAATAGCTATAGGAATAGCCACCCAGTAATTTGAAATGGTGTTGGTGATAGTTGAGGCCATAATTGATGGTCCATTCAATATTCTGCTGATCGTTGTCCACCTGCTCCTGTGAGGCATAGTTTGTTTTAGTCGTTTGCCCTGTATGCACGATGGTGGTCATGGTAGACGGACGGAAATAAAGGTTCTTGTAAGAGGATTTAATATTGGAGATGGTCGCTGTAGAATACAGGTTCTTCAGGATGTTCACTCTTACAGAACCGCTCATATCCAGTTCTCTTATCTCAGCCTGACTTTTGATCAACCGGGCATTTTCAACAGGGTTGTTGGAGAAGAAACCGGTGTTGAGATAATGATAGCCGGTACTGTCGTACACGGGTTGAGTTGGATTGAGCGTTATAGCATTATTAAAATTGGATTGATCGGCATTGCTGGTTTTCATATACCGGGGCGCCACATTGAGCGCCACTGTATAGACATTACTCTTTGAGGTATGGTTCACATTCAGACGTGCGCCATATTCCTTTTTAGAGGCACGAAGGTCAATACCGGTGGCATTCCGGTAGTCGGCAGAGGCAAAGTAGTTATCATTTGCGGTACCGCCGGAGATCTGCAGGGTATGCTTCTGGCCGTAGGTAGGATTGCGGGTTACGGCTTTCATCCAGTCAGTATTGGCGCCGTAGTCGATACCCATGGTTGGGGTGGCATTGACGCGATATTGCCGGAACTCGCTGGCAGTGAGCACGCGGGGAGCCATGGTGATTTTGTCCAGGCTCACGTAGCCATTGTACACCAGTTTTGAATCGCCTGTTCCCTTTTTGGTGGTGATGATGATCACGCCGTTGCTACCGCGGGTACCATAGATGGCAGATGCGGCACCGCCTTTAAGCACGTCGATAGATTCGATATCATTCTGATTAATGTTATCGATATTACCGCCGGGCACTCCATTGATGACATACAGTGGCCCCTGACCTGCGCTTCGGGAAGAAACGCCCCGTAGCTGGATGTTGGGAGAGGAGTTTGGATCGGCGGTGGCAGTGTTGGTGATGGTCAATCCCGCTACTTTTCCCTGTAGGGACATGAGCGGGTTATTGCCTGCGACGGCTTTTAGTTCGTTCGCGCTCACGTGGGTGATGGCACTTGACACTTCCTTTCTGTTCAAAGTACCGTAGCCGACGCTGACCACTTCGACACCTTTTAGTTCCTTGACATTTTGGACCAGTTTTACCAGTAGGGTGTTTTGGGTGGAGAGCCGGACAGTTTGCGTGAGGTAGTCAATGGAAGAAAAAGTGAGGGCCTGGTCAGCTGTACTAATGCTTAATACAAATGAACCGTTGGCGTCGGTGGTGGTGCCTGCCTTGGATCCTACCACCCGGATCGTTACGCCTGGCAACGGATCGTTGGTAGTAGAATCAATGACTTTGCCGGTGATTGTCCTGTTTTGAGCAAAGGATGTGTATCCAAGCAGAATAAAGAGTAGACAAAAATAATTTTTTAGCATAACGGAGTGCTTAATAGTAGAACGTGGATAAATTTTTTAACATCGCTGCAGCGGATCAAAATAAATCACTAATTAAGCGACTTGTATTGCCGGGGGAGATGGTGGGTGAAAAATCTAATTGCTTATTATTGATAATCAGTGTGTTGATAGCATTTTGGGGGCAAAAAATCTAAGGGGTTTCAGGACAAAAAATGTACTTTTAGGGTACTTACATATGAATAGAATAACATTTATAGCCGTTTTTGTACTGGCATTTTTTCAGGGGTATGCACAGCATATTGATGCAGATAGTTTGGTGGAGGTGCTTAAATCAGAGTTGAAAAAAGAGAACAATTTTGACCTGACGAGGATCAATAGGATAGGAGATTTGCGGTCTTCATTGCTTCGTGCGGACAGCAATGATTTTACGCTGCAATATGATCTTTGTTCAAATATATATGAGGAATATTCTTCTTTTAAATTTGATTCTGCATATGTGTATGTAAAGAAGATGGTGAGCCTGGCAGAGCAGTTTCATCAAAAGGATCTGTTGATTGAGAGTGAGATCAGGTTGGGGTATACTTTATATTTTTCCGGATTTTATAAGGAAGCGTTTGATGTAATTAGAAAAATTGATACGAGCAGGTTTACACAGGCGCAATGGAGTGATTATCTGACAATGCGGGCGAGGTTGAATCAAAGTATTGCGGATTATGACAATGATCCATTTTTTTCGAAGGGATATTATGAGCAGTCGGATCTGGATTTTAGAATGGCGCGGGTGATTACGCCGGTGAATAGTTTTGAAAAGAAGATTGACCTGGCTTTTTTGCCGGATTCATTGAGGCATAAAAGTCTGACCCCGGACTATTTTTTCAATCTGATCATGGAGCAGCGGTTGTCACCTCATGGTATTGCAATGGTGGCTACGCGGATAGCGGCTGCTTATAAGGGGAAGGATAAAGTACTTTTTTTGGCGTTGGCGGCGATTGGGGATGTACGGTCTTCAACGAAGGAGACGTTGGCTATATTCCTGTTGGCGCAGGAGTTGTATCATATGAACCATACAAATGACGCTTATATATTTATGCAGGCAGCGGCGCGCAATGCCAATTTTTATGGGGCGAAAAACCGGGCAGTGCAGATAGAGTCATTGTTGCCGCTGGTGGCGGGGAAAGTGATAGATGAGAAACAGCATCAGCGGGATAAGTTGTTGATTGGCTTTTTGACATTTTTGATAGTGGCGGTGGTGTTGTTTTTCCTGTTATTTATTTACAGGAAGCAGCTATTGCAGATAAGGGCCAGCGAGCTGATGATCAAGGAGAAGAATGCGCAGTTGGAGCATGTGAATGAACAGTTGTGGGAGTCGTCGAAGATAAAGGAGGAATTGATCGGGTTATTTTTTAAGACCTGTTCATCTTATATAGAAACGTTGGAGAAGATAAAGCAGCATACATTGCATAGTATAAAGCTGAAGAAGTATAATGATGTGAACGATCTGATGAAGGGGATTCATATTAATGAAGAGAAGGCGAGTTTGTATAATATGCTGGATAGTGTTTTTTTGACCATGTTCCCGAATTTTATAGCATCCTTTAATGCATTGTTGAAAACAGAGGACCAGATCTGGCCGAAGTCGGGTGAAACGCTGAATGCGACGTTGCGCATATTTGCATTGATGCGGTTGGGGATTATTGAGCATGAGGCGATTGCGAAGATCCTGGATTATAGTGTGAGTACGGTGTATACTTATAAAACCCGGATCAGGTCGCGGGCGTTGGTACCTGCGACTGATTTTGAGCAAAAGATTATGGAGATTAAGTTTATTAAATAACCTTGTTGGGTAGCAGACACATTTGCATTGTCGAAAAATGGTTGAATAATGAACAGCTTCTTATAAAAAAGCTATTTCATTAAAAATTACCTTTAATTCTCAAATAAATAAATTTTTGGCTTTACCTGTGTGGATATTTATCATATCAATTTTTTTATTTCAGTGTTTAGCGGGAAATTCGCGATTATGGAACAAGGGAATGGCTATTCTTCAATAAAGCTGACTAAAGAGCAGACTGCTATTATTCAATCAAGGGGCAGTGTCCGGATCAATGCCATTGCGGGATCCGGCAAGACTACGACTATAGTAGAGTATGCCGCGTCGAGGCCCGGCAACCCTTCCATATTATATCTTGCGTTTAATAAATCAGTCAGGTTGGAGGCGACACGTAAGTTTGAAGCAAAGGGGCTTTCAAATGTACGGGTAGAGACTGCGCATTCATTGGCGTATAAGCAAATTGTATTTGCACATAAATATAAGGTAAGAGGGCAGGGGTATAAGAATGGAGAGATTGTGGATATGTTGCGATTGAAGGGGAATGGAGAAAAGCACAATGAATATGTGATAGCGACGCATATCAATAAATTCCTTTCTTACTATTGTAACAGCAGTACGGTAAAGATCGTGGAGCTCAACTACCTGGAAACGCTGACAGATAAGGAAGCGGTAGCGTTTGTGACAAAGTTTTATACCACCATAGAAAATGGAACGCGGGCGATTTTAAATAAAATGAATACGGGGGAAATAGAGATCACCCATGATTTCTATTTGAAAAAGTTCCAGTTGGTAAATCCGATCTTATATTACGACTATATACTTTTTGATGAAGCACAGGATGCTTCCGGGGTAATGCTGGATGTGATCCTGAAGCAGGAGGCGACGAAAGTGATAGTAGGTGATGTGCACCAGCAAATTTACGGATGGCGGCATGCGGTGAACTCATTGGAGAAGGCTCATTACGATTTACTACGGTTATCGACGAGTTTCCGGTATGTGCAGGATGTGGCTAATCTGGCATCTGAGATCCTCTTTTGGAAGAATCACATGGCTGAAACGCAAAAGGTCTCCATTTTTGGCAGGCCAAAGCCTGTGAAGCTGGGGAACCTGAAGGCAACGATCGCGAGAACGAATCTTGGATTGTTGCTGAACGCGATAGATTTTATTACGGATAACCCTAAGGTGAAGCATATTTATTTCGAGGGGAATATCAATTCATATACCTATGCAGATGATGGTACATCATTGTATGATGTATTGAACCTGCAGAATGGGAATTTAGACAGGGTGAATGATAAGGTGGTGAAGTCAATGCGGAACCTGGACGAGCTGGAAGAGTATATAGAAAAAACGGAGGATGTGCAGCTGGCGACGATGGTGGAGATTGTGAAGGAGTATGGGAATGAGATCTTTGCAATCATGAAGAAGTTGAAAGCTTTGCATGTAGGGGATGAGGATCGTCATAAGGCAGAGATGATCTTTTCAACAGTGCACAGGGCGAAAGGGATGGAGTATGATACGGTGTACCTGGTGAATGATTTTATTGCAGAGGAGAAGCTAAAGGAATTGAATAAGAAGGAAGAGGCAGATGTGGATCGGTTGATGGAGGAGGTGAACCTCTTATATGTAGCGGTTACAAGGACCAAGGGGCAGTTGAATATTCCTGAGACGCTCGTGCCTGCGGGGTTTCCAGCCTCGCCTTATATCAATGTATTGAAGGTGAAGGCAGAAGGGAATCCTTATAATAATGTCAAAACTTCTTCACTGAGAAGAATTAATAAGCATACGTCTACGCCCGAAAAGGGTATTATTAAGAAGAGAGCAGCGTTGAAAGAGGCGGCGAAGCCATGGTCGGCAGGGCAGGATGAGGAGTTGAAGATCATGTTTGAGAAGGGGATGCCGGTGAGCAGGCTGACGGTGTATTTTGACAGGACGAAGGGAGCGATATTGGAGCGGTTGAAGCAATTGGGATATTATTTGGATTAATCAATGGTGGATACGGTATCCGGAGTATTTCATGGGAATGGGAGTAAGGTGAGGAATAGGGATAGTGGGGTATTGTTTGAAGCGGAATAAATAAGTGTATTTTTTGAGGCATCGCATTTGTGATGCCTTAATTTTTACTTTGCTAATACAGGCTTACCTCCATTTTCGGGATAATAAATTTTCAGTGATTCACTCGCTTTTGGGCCAAGCCATATATAGTTTTGTTCATTGTACTCGCGGGTAGCTGTTTCATCCATCACCACCGTATCCATGTCAATTGTAAGCACAGAAAATGGATCATAGGTACCGATATCGACAGGTCCGAGACTATCTATAGTTGTCCTGCCATATAATTCCACCCATCCTTCACGACCCAACAGTGTTAAATGACCATCATGATTGATATCCTGCAATTTTATTGGGGTTTCAAATGCGTTGTCAAAAACCATTTTAAAGTGAGCTCCTTTACCATAGATAACATTGAAATCTTCTCTTCCTGCTCCATAGATATATCCAAATAGCAATATTGCGAACTGGTTGTTGTCTTTGTAAACAAAGACAAGGGGAGAATTGACGGCATTCTGGTTTTTTTTCAGGAACGATGCGTCTATGGTGTCCCAGGCGCCATCAGTTTCAAAAGTTTTTATGTCTCCACCATTTAAGGCGATTTCGATTTGTTGAAATGTGCCGGGATCCAGGGGAGGGCCAGACATTGTGATGGTATCCATTTTACCATCATTATTCAGGTCGGTAGTGATGACGGCATGGAATTTTTTGGTAGGTTGTAATTCAGTGATAGCATTTTCAAACGGGTGGGAGCTATCATAGCGTATTCCTTTCTGCTGAGGAGCTGATTGACATCCGGCAATGATGATCAGGGATAAAAGGAGATAATATGGTTTCATAGCGTGGCAAATATACATTTATAGGCTTATTTTTAATTGAAGGTCTTTGGGGGCATCAAAAACGGTCTAATTGAATAGTGGTTCTAATTTGCATAAACTAATCTTTTTTTCATTGCAGCCATAAGCTTATTATCTTCCTTATGTGTTACTTCTATCCTGGCAACAAGCAAAGGTGTCGCTTCCCTAATAAATTTAGCAACAAGATTTTTCCATTTATCATTGCTTATCAATTTTCCGATTTCTTTAATGATTAGTAATTGAAGGTATAAACCAATTTCTGTTGCCTGGAGCAGCATATTCTTAGCGCTATATTGATAATATGTCTCATCCACACTACGGTAATATTCAGATGTTGTAAAATTAGAGTATGCGAAGTCACTTAGATATGTATCGAGGAATTTATGGATTATTTTATCTTCCGGATAGGGGGATAATTTAACGAGATCGATTAGTGCTACAGGTTTATTGTTGGGCGTTTTAAATAAAGGGAGTACTTGTTTCGGATTTTTATTAAGGTACGCCATTGTAAGATAGTTCCGATATATAGCGTACAATAATACCATAGCGTCTTCAGGGGTTCCTTTGTTTATCAGGGCGGAAAATGCATTGAAGCTTTTACAACACTTAGTAAAGGAGAAGAATTGGTAATCGTACAGATATTGATCGGTAGTGGGGAGTTTGGTAATTGCTTTAATACTTCCAAACATATCAACGGTTTGCTTATACAGTGCAATAAAAATGTTGATGTATTCTTTGAAAGAATAGAAAAGGCTACCTGTAGTTATTTGAATGCGAAGCTCATGCTCTCCGCCTGATTTTAACTGATCCAGTGAAGAATGAACCCGGATAACATTAGGATTATTTTCATCATAGATCTTTTTGAATGATTTTAAGGCTGACTGGAATTTTTGATTCGCTTGTTTATATTTTCCTTCCTGTATAAAGTAATGAGCGGCTAATTCATCTAATTCGGGACTTGCATTCGTTACTTGCTGTGCTTTTTCAAGATTAGCTCTTCCTTTATCAAATTGATGTAATTCAAATTGAGTCGATGATAAATGAATGAATAACTCCGGAAGAGGATTTTCCGGACAGGCTTTAATGCCGTTAATAAATGCCTGTTGGGCTAGTCTGAATTTGTTTTTTGCCTTTAGTATTATTCCTATTGTATGATAGTAATAGGATACGAGAGATGGGGCCGTCTTTGAATGGATGAATTTGTTCCCTTTTTTCCAACACAATTGTGCTTTTTGATAGTTTCCTAAATGATAGTGGGTATTAGCCAGTTGAGTGTATGCCTGGGCTAAAGAGTCGATATCATTGTTTTCTTTTAAAGTTTTTATAGCCTGTTTGGTCGTGGCAATTGTTGCTTTAAAGTCATCATGAGCAATATCAGGTAATTGGAATCTGGATGTCAATTTGGTGAATATTAAGGATGTTACGAATGAAATTCGGTGGTGGAAATGAAGGTATCATTTTTCAGATGAAAAAATTTATTCTTTAGTAAAGTTAGGAGTCATAATAGTTTGGGTCTTAGCAGATTTTTGTTCGTGAGATGATTTTCAGGAAATTATTAAAATTTCCGGGTATGCTTACATTGGAATCATACATAAAATTAGTGGAGCAGGTAATATTCATGTCAAAAAGTTTGCAACCATAAATATATATGCTACGTATATATGTCAAAAGAATGATATGAAAGGGTGCAAACTATTTTCCCTAATACTCCTTTTTTCACTGGTGCTGAGTTCCTTTAGGCCGCAAAAAGAAATTACCTGGACAGCGATTGGCGATTCTTTTACGTATTTAAATGACCACCTGGAGGAAAGTCAGAATCGGGTTGAAAAAGGATGGATAACAAGAACAACAGAACTGGTGTCAGGCCTGACCTATATCAACAAAGGGCAAAATTATCTGACAAGCGTTGAAATTGCCTATAAAATTGATGATTTGGATCTGAAGCCATCAGATGTTTATACGATATTCCTGGGTACTAATGACTGGTGGTTGGGTGTAAAAACTGGTACATTGGACGATTATACTAACAACACCGGGATTGCTACTTTAAATGGGGCTTTCAGGGTGATTATTGACAAATTACGTAGCCTTAACCCCAAAGCACATATTATACTGATGACACCTATGCAGCGTGGCGATTTTGTTTACATTCTCAATCATAATTTCAGTAGCTGGGGATCATATAAAGATCAGGAGGGACAGAGTCTGGAATCTTTTGTTAATGCGGTGAAAGCAATTGGTAAGAAAGAAAACCTGGAGGTAGTGGATCTTTATAGTGAACCCAGGTTGGGGATAGCACAGGCTGTGAAGTTTAAATATCTCAGGGATCCTTTAACGCGCGAGTACAAAGAGTATACTTATCCTGATTATATTAAAATACCATTTACTGTGGGAGATGTATATCCTTATCCTAAGGAAGCGATAGATGTTACTTATGATGGGATACATCCTTCAGATAAGGGAGGGGCGATTATTGCGGAGATACTGGCAAAGGTGATAGGTAATATTCAGTTTTAAGCAGTAGCTATAATAATAGCATGTCACAATANNTATTGTGACATGCTATTATTTCAGATGAAAATCCTTACAAAGAATTACTAAAAGTCATTGAGAATTATATTCCGTTAATGCTGAAATATTCCATACAGAATATATGCTGGTGAAACTTTAGCAGCGATTGATTAATCAGAAAAATAACCCTAAATTCATTGTTTTAAATTGCTATTGTGTCATCTTTTTAAAATCATTTTATTAGTTTCCGTAAAAATTATTTGCACAACATTTTTGTACCTGTTATGGAGTAACCAGAAACAAATAATCATGTAAACCCGATCCTGATACTGAATTAAAATTGCCGTGTCAGGGATAATTAATATGATACACCATGCCCAAAACATGCATCCATTAACACTATTGCTTTGCCTGCATACGGTCTTTGGCCGCGGCTTTTATGTATGGTTGTGATTTGCAATTAATAAATAAAGGAGTATCCCCAAAGTTTTGGCTAACACTGTCAGCGACCACATGAATAATTTTATAAAGGCATAATTTTAATACCAGTTTAATGAACCCGATAAGAAATATTTCGACCTTACAGGAATCTATTTGGTTAACACAACATATTTATCCTCAATCAACCTTGTTTAATGTAGGAGGATATGCCTTTATTGACGGCGCTCTTCAGCTTCCACATCTGATTAAAGCTATTAACCTTGTACTGGAAGGGGCGGACGTAATTGAAAGAGGCTATGCTATCTTTAATGACATTCCTTTTAATGAGAACCAGGAGTTTGTGCCCTGTGACATGGATATTATTGATTTCTTCCATCATAAGCAAGCTGAAGCTGAATGTCGGCGATGGATGGAGCAGGATATGCAACAGCCTTTTGACGTAACTAAAAACCTGCTGAAAATAAGGTTTATAATTACAGGTGAGTCATCTTGTTGCTGGTATACAAAAGTGCACCATGTATTGTTCGATGGTTATGCTATGGCATTGTTCTTCAATAAAGTCGCTGAACTCTATACCAGTTATGTAAAGGAAGTGGATGCACCGGCATTACCAGGTTATGCGTACGCAGATTTTATTGCAGATGAAATAGAATACAAGAGCACGGAACAATATGGTGCAGATAAGCAATGGTGGTTGCAGCGCCTGGATGGAGTTGCCACAGGTAGCGCTTTCCAGTCTATCGTTCACGCTGGTGGTAAAACATCCATGCGATCGCACCGGGTAGAACGACGCATCAGCCGGCAATTGTTTAATGCCATTACAGCTTTTTGTGAGCATCATCACCTTACTGCTTTTCATTATTTCGTTGCCACACTGTTTGCCTTACACAAGCGGTACAATAACGCAGATGAGCTGTTGCTTGGCATTCCTATATTTAACCGTAATAAAAAGCAATTCAGGGAAACCCTGGGTGCATTTGTAAACGTATTCCCTTTTACTACTCCTATATATAGCGGGATGACTTTTACAGCGTTGTTAAAACAGGTAGGTGGTGAGTTGAAAGACTGTTATCGCCATCAGCGTTTTCCGCTGTATGACCTTTTAAAGGCTCGTGATCAGCCGGGAAATATTTATAATGTTGCCTTCTCCTATCAACGGACCAGTTATGATACCTCGCTGGGTAATACCTCCGTTTTTATCAATTACCTGCCTGCGCCAGAGCAACAGGAAGATCTGTTTTTTCACCTGCTGGAATACACTGCCGGTGCGGATCTTACCTTTGCCGTAGACTATGCAGCAGAATTGTTCCCTTCGCATGTAATTGAAAACCTCATTGACCATTTTGAGCATTTATTACAGGCTGCCCTCGATACGCCTTTGGCCGCCATACAGGACCTGCCTTATTTAAGTGTAGAAGAAGAAGTACAACTGCTGGAAACCTTTAATATTTCCTCTCCGGGATATCCTTCCGGAGAAACGATTATTTCACAGTTTGAGGCCCGTGTGCAAGCAACTCCTGACAGTATCGCCCTCGTTTTTGAGGACTGTACGCTCAGCTATGCTGTGTTGAATGCCCATGCTAACCAACTGGCGCATTATTTACAGGCA
>NZ_MTKN01000081.1 GCF_001975825.1 [Flexibacter] sp. ATCC 35208 | reverse complement strand
GTAAGTGCGGCCTTGTTGATCGTTAATGTACCGGAAGCATATGTTATATCATAGTTTGAGGCAGTAAGGCCGGAAGGTATGATGGTGTAGCTGTTTACCGCTATTGCTCCCTGAGATGTACCTGTGTAAGCGATCGTGCCGGTTATTGTGGTTGATGCATCTTCACCATTTACGAAACCACTGTAAGTTACGCCATTGCCACCGCTGAATGAAATATCATCATAGATTTTGGTAAGGTCACTGGCAGTAATAGTAAGTGCCGCTTTGTTGATGGTTAATGTACCAGAAGCATATGTTATATCATAGTTTGAGGCAGTAAGACCTGAAGGTATGATGGTGTAGCTATTTACAGTTGTTGCTCCCTGAGAGGTACCTGCGTAAGCGATCGTGCCGGTTATTGCGGTTGATGCATCTTCCCCATTTACAAAGCCACTGTAAGTTACACCGTTCCCACCGCTGAATGATATACCATCATATGTTTTGGTAAGATCACTGGCTGTAATGGTAAGTGCGGCCTTGTTGATTGTTAATGTACCGGAAGCATACGTTATATCATAGTTTGTGGCAGTAAGCCCAGAAGGTATGATGGTGTAGCTGTTTACCGCTGTTGCTCCCTGAGATGTACCGTTGTATACGAGCGTGCCGGTTAATGCTGTTGACGCGTTATCACCATTTACGAAGCCACTGTAAGTTACGTCGTTCCCACCGCTGAATGATATACCATCATATGTTTTGGTAAGATCGCTTGCAGTAATGGTTAGTGGAGCTTTATTAATAGTTACGGTAAATGTCTCATTGGTGGCAGCAGCATACACGGAATTGCCCGACTGACTGACAGTTATGGTTGCTACCCCGGCTTTTAATATTTTTATCTTCCATTTGTTCCCATCGGCGGCATCTATATATGGTTGTGCGATACTTGCGTCAGATGACTGCAATGTAACGGCAAGACCTGATGAGGAAGATGCTACAGGTTCAAAGTCGGCATCACCATAGGTTTTTACTGCATCTGCCACCGTAATTGTCTGGCTGGTGAGGGGCTGATATTCTATTGCGCCCAGATCAATGATACCACCAGAGCTGTAATTGGCGACACGTGGTTTTCCAACCAGATCGGTGGAAGTGGCACTTAAACCGGTGTATAGACTATTGCTACCCAGATCTATTAATGGACTGGATGAAGTCAAAGAATAATCTCCTTCGGTAAATGGGGCGTTAGAACTGGAAGGTGCATTTACAAAATAGGGATCAGTACTGGCAGGGTTATGGTTAGTAGCATTGGCAGCTACATTCTGCACCATAGTGTATTGTGCTGTATATGACCCGCTAAGATTATAAATTGGATTAGATGTACCGTTGCCATAAATAATACTATTATTGAAGGTCAGGGTGCTGGATGAAATGGCCAGGGCACCTCCCCAACCAGCGGCATTATTTCCGGCGATTACAACGTTAGTGAATAGGGGTGTTGACTGATATGCAAATAATCCTCCGCCATTACCACTACCACTAATATTCGCATAATTACCATTTATGATACAATTAGTGATTTTAGGGGAAGAATTATATCCTATGTAAACACCGGCACCGGCTATCGCCTGGTTCCCGCAAATTATTACATTATTAATAGCAGGTGCTGCTCCGTATAATATGATACCTCCGCCTGCTATTCGCATTATGCCATTGCCGTTTACGGTTAATGTATTTGTTGAGCTACCGGTGGTTGATGTACCTTTCATGATGGTAATTCCATTAATTTCGGCTGTGCCTACATCACCTGAAGCAATCATTACATGATAAGCATTGTCATTTAGGTCATCAACTGTGCCTAAGTCGCCACTTAGAATGGTCTTATTTGCAGTGAGAGATAAATTGCGTTCGGCCAAAGTGGTTTCTGTGCCGGCAAATCCGCCATATAATTTGACGTCTTTTACTAATAAAAAGGTTTTATCTCTGTTGTCAGCACTGGAAAAATCGGCTGGATAATTAGGTAACCAGGTCCCACCGGATACCCATATTTGCTTGATGGCCGTGTTGGTCGTAGCGGCTTTTAATGCGTCAGAGAGATTGCCTGAAGCATTGGCCCAACTGTCACCGGTACCGGTGCCACCGGTTTTAACGTATACAATACCGTTAGCATCAGGCGTTTGAGCATAAGCGTTAATGACAAACGTCAAGGATAAAAAGAGAAGTCTTAAAAATCTATTCATTAGGCGGGGATTAGGCATTTTTGTTTAGAACAATTTTATATTTTCCATATTCAGAAAACATATCTTTCAATCAAAGCAGCATATACTTAAAATGATTTAACTGCATAATTCTTTGTAAATCAAATTAATGGTAATTAGTTGTGGCATATCTCTATAGAAAACGGTAACAAAGATATAAATAAAGTTATTTTAATAATAATTCAATTGTAATTGGGAAAGGCAATATTAATCGGGTATTATTCTTCTCCTCTCATGAGCACCTCATTCAGACTGAGATCATCCCGATCCAATTCCTGCTCCAGCTTCCGGATAGATAGATTACTATAGCTACCTTCTTTATAAAGTCTGATCAACAATTCACGACGAAACCTGCTAATTTCTATTTGCGCTGTCAATATGGGGGCAATAGGGATTGACAGCCACGACTGCTGAGCAATATTTCTGTGTTGCCGGCGACTATCATTTTCAATTTTATTTTGCAGCTGTAAAAGTGTGGCTTCATATTCTGCTTTTACCTGTCGTTTTATTTTGTCGTCAAGGTGTATAGGAAATTCATGCTCAATAAAGTGAAGAATATTTTGAACAATAAACAATTTTAGTTCCTGTTCCTCTTTATGGGCCTGTAAAGTTGGCTTTACGCCAAGGATCTTTATCAATAGTGGAAGTGATAAACCCTGAATGACCAATGTGACAAAAATAACTACAAAGGTCAGGAACAGGATCAATGAACGTTGCGGAAAAGGCGCTCCACCTATCAGCGTTATTGGCAATGCCAGGGCGGTAGCCATTGATACAATACCTCTGGTGCCTGTCCAGGCAACAATCAATACATTTTTCCAGGTATTTATTTTTTCATCCTGGATATCCTTTGAAGCGGTCGCTTTAATTTTATTAGAGAGTAAATTATGTGAATATGCTGTTGCAAAGACCCACATTACCCGCACTACGATAACAACGATACTTATTAAAAATCCATAAGCAATTAATATGGGTAATGAATACTTTTCCAGTTCTTTTAAAGCATTCGGCAATTGTTGTCCGATCAGTAAAAAAATAAATCCGTTTAGGATATATACCAATGTGTCCCATACTGATTTTGACCGCATTCTTGTCTGATAGGAAAATATCTCTGGCGAACGCCAGGAAATAAAAAGACTGGTACTAACCACTGCAAGTACGCCAGATAAATGTAGTTGTTCTGCCAGAATATAGGAAATGAAAGGGCTTAATAACGTCAGACTTGTACTGGCAATGGAATTGTGGGTGATCATTTTGTGCAACCATACAAAAATATATCCGGTTATAAACCCACATAATATACCACCACAAACCAATAAGGTAAATTGCAATCCAGCTTGCCAGAATACAAAAGCGCCGGTGTTAATTGCAATCATTGAAAACCGGTAAGCGATGAGCGCACTGGCATCGTTGACCAGGCTTTCGCCTTCAATAATGGTCATTATCCGTTTGTTAATACTTAACCCTTTAGTAATTCCAGTTGCCGCTACAGCATCAGGAGGAGATACAATGGCCCCGAGTGCAAAGGCAAGTGGCCAGCTAAATCCTGGTATACAATAATGAGCTGCAAGCGCTACGGTAATAGTTGTAAAAAAAACTAATGCTATGGCTAACGCTGAGATAGAGATTATCTCTTCTCTAAAGTCATGCCAGGAGGTATGGGAAGCTGCATCATAAAGCAAAGGTGGTAAAAACAATAGAAAAACCACTTCCGGATCTAAAATGATCATAGGAAAATGTGGAACTACACCTAAAATTGCACCAGTAATTACAAGAAGTATTGGAAACGGAAATTTTACTTTTTCAGCAAAAGCTGATAAAGCAACTAGAACAGTTAATATAAGAACTATCGCATCAAATTGTTGCATCTTAATGGAAGGTAATATATTTCACTGGCATACATTTAATTCAATGCTAAGAAGGTCTGATATAAATGATGAATTTACTTCCCTTACCAGGCGCACTTTCAACTTTCAGATCTCCTTGTGCGGCATGTATAATCTTTCTGGCAAGGTATAACCCTATACCATGTCCTTCTACATGAAGGTTGAGCCTTCCATAAATGGTAAATATCTTTTTAATTCCTTCCTGGGTCATACCTATTCCATTATCCTCTACACTCAGCATAACATATTTGCCCTCTTTCCTGCTTTGAATGTGGATCTTCGGTTGCTCAGGACCGGAAAATTTCATTGCATTGGAAATCAGGTTATACAATATACTTCTCAGGTTCTTTTGGGAAAAAGATATTTCTTTTACTTCAAGTTCTGTAGTGATTACAGCGTGTGTATTTTTGATTTTTTTTTCAAGGCTCCATTCAATATTACTGATCACCTCACTGATATTTACCTGCTCGGTATCATTCATGTTGTTTTCCAGTCTGGCCACTGTGCCAATACTCCTGACAAGTAAACTGAATTTCTTAACAGAGGAATTGATAACTTTGGTAAACTCCATCAATTCCGAATTGTTATTCTCCAGCAGGTTCATCAATGCAATACTTGACTCTATACTACTCAATGGATCCAATAAATCATGTGAAGCCATATGAATAAAATGGTCAAGATCTGCATTAATACGCAGGAGGCTTTCATTCTTTTCATCTAATTCTATCTTTGCCTTTTTCAGTGCAGTAATATCATTAAAGGAAATAACCGCTCCTTTACGTATATTTTCTTCCTGTTTTATGTAAGGCATAATCATCATTTGGAACCAATGCCCTTCATTGGTTTCGATTTCTTTGATAATATCAACCCCATCATCAAGTACTTGCATGACATCATCTACAATAGAACTCATCCTGATATTAGTGGAAATGTGGCTGATCGGTCTTCCGATATCAGCCTCCTGCAGATTGATCAGTTTTACAGCAGCAGGGGAATATTTCATTAACTCAAGTTGTTCATTCAAAAATATCTGGCCATTAATATTACTTCTGAAATAGTTGTTCAAATCGTCATTTATTTCAAGTAACTGTTTATTCTTTAACTGATACTCAGCATTGATGGTATGTAGTTCTTCATTCACGGATTGCATTTCTTCGTTGGTACTTTGCATTTCTTCATTGGATGAAATAAGCTCTTCGTTGAAAGACTGCATATTTTCATTGTAAGCATCAATTCTTTCATAGGCCGCGGAAAGCTTTTCTTTGACTTCTTTCAATTCACTCTCCAGGTTTGATAAGTATTGAACATTATATGCGCGTTCGTCAAAAACCTGGTATTCTGTATGAATATCCGAAAAGGCCGGATCTTCTCTAAAGATGATTAAAAATGAGGCCGGACTTCCATTTTTGGCCTCCAGTGGGGAAATGGTGAGGCTTACTGCAATTTTTTTACCTTTTAATTCGACAGGAATACCCAGGACACCAATTTTTTTATTTGTTACTGACACCTGACTTATTAAGGTATTATATGCCAGTTTCAGCTGTTCGGGCAACAATTCCAACAGGTTTGAATTAAAGTTTTGTTGAAGCAGGTATTTGGCCGTATTACCATATGACTTGACTACCTGATAGTTGTCATTAATAATTAGAGCCAGGTAATCCAGTTCATTAGCAAGTATATCATTCACCATTTCTGCTACATCATTCCCCTTGTTTCTACCGTCATATTCCCTCATCGGGGTAATTTTAGATGAGTGAATTGATTCAGGTATTGAAAATGCATCGAAAGTAATCGTTCGTTTTTCACTGATATTTTTATATAATCTCCACTTTTTGCTGATCACTTCCAGGTTGTTGATAATAGAAGTGGGGGTTTCACTGGAACCTAAAAACAGGTAGCCATTATACTTAAGTCCAAAGAGCAGCATTGAAAATATTTTCTTCTGCAAATAGGGCGTCATATAGATCAGCAGATTGCGGCAACTGATAAAATGCATATTGCAATAAGGGGGATTCTTTACCAGGTCATGCTGCGAAAATATTACCATTTGGCGTATACCAGGAGATACCCTGTAGCTCTCACCCTCCTTTGTAAAATACTTCTGCAACCTATCAGTTGACATATCTTTTACACTACTCCAATGATATAAGCCTTTACTGGCGTATAACAATGCAGAGCTGTCCAGATCGGTAGCAAAGAGTTTCACCGTCGTATTTTTATAAGGGCCGACCAACTGTTCTTTGATCAGTATAGCCATTGAATATACTTCCTCACCTGTAGCACAACCTGCAACCCACATTTTAAGTTCATCCCCGGGATTAAGATTAGATAGCAGATCGGGCAGAATACTTTTTTCTATGATGTCAAAAGCTTCTGCATCTCTAAAAAAAGAGGTGACGCTGATAAGAAAGTCTTTGGCCAGTGTTTCCACCTCAGCAGGATTTACGCGCAAAAATTCCAGATAATCTTCAAGCGTGGTAAAATTAGCAGAGGTTGCTCTGCGTTTAGTTCGCCGGAGAAGGGTAGTTAGTTTGTAATCTGAAAAATCAAGTGGCAATTGCTCTTTTATATAATCAATGATAGAAACAATTGTATTTTCATTTTCCTGTTCACCGGCTGCCGTTTCCAACTGTTGTTCTACGTAATCTTCGATTACTGCTGGCATTGCGGAAGGTTCTAATACAAAGTCAACCATTCCGGTGGCTATTGCACTTGATGGCATACTGGAGAACTTTGATGTAAGAGGTTCCCTGACGATTACCAGGCCTCCTGCTCTCTTGATGGCTGTTACACCATCTGAACCATCTGACCCTAATCCTGATAGCACAATCGCTATCGCTCTCTTACCATAACTAATGGCGAGGGAATTAAAAAATATATTGATGGTGAGATAAGGTGCCTTTTGCATTTCCTTGCCAGTTAAGTATAACCGGCCATTCCGGACGGTCATTAACTTATCATTGGGAATCAGGTAAACATGATTGGATTGGATGAGAATTTCATTTTCTGCTTCCTGTATCCGTAACTTGCTATGCCTGGACAGTAAATCTACCATCCTGCTTTTAAAATGTTCCGATAGATGCTGAACAATCACATATGCAACACCATCTAATGGTGTATTATCAAAAAAAGTATTAATCTCATCCATACCACCAGCGGAAGCACCAATGGCTATAATGTGATGGGGCTCTATCATGATCATTGTAATAGTTGTTTAACTTGTAACTTGTTGAAAGCGGGTGCAGAAGGTAAGTCGTTGTGTCTAAGATAGGCTAATATTTTTAATAGCCATTTCTAAGGTCATAGGCCCTTAATGTTCTTCCAAGTGTATAAATATTGTTGCTGCATAAAAACAACCTTTTAATAGGTTGTTAACTCCTGAGTGTAAAACCTCCACTCAATCCTTATTCAAGCTATTATAGAAGCGTCACATAGTTAATTATAGTCCGGTTTGCTTCAAAAGGAAATAGTAGTTTTATTGGTAAGGTCAATGGGAACGTTCAGGATTATTTTCAGGCCACAATTACTACCTCATTTAACAGTGGTAGTATGTGAAGAAAGACTCTTACGAGTGAATAATTACTGGGATGTAAAGTAACGATATGTTACTTCATATTCTTCTAAAAAGAAAGGTAAGACTTTTCCATGACATATCTTAGAAGTTATTTGGGTTATAGTCTTAACTGGAAGATTCCTTCATTAAATTCGCTTGTGGAATGAAATGGGGATGTATTATAAGTAACAAGAAGGCCATGAGAATTGCATGTACGAGAATGCTCTCCATCTGGTACCCGAATAAAAAGGGGCCGTCCCGAAGTTTGAGACGGCCCTATTGACATGATTTAGTTAGTGTGCAATTTGTCCGCTAATACTTTCATGTAGAACCCGCCTACAACACTTCTCGCTTTGAAGTTCTCACGAATGCCAGTCTCTGAATCGTAAAAATCATTGAGCGGAACACGGGAGGGTGTCTCTAATGCGTGTATATACAGTGGTTGGATCAATGCTTCAAACTGCTCCTTTTCCGGAGCAAAAGTGGCTGTCCACGCAATCCAGTCATTTTTAGTATAGGATTTACGGCTATCCAGTGGATATGCAGGCGCTATTCTATTCTGCGCCTGAAGCTGGCAAGTGGAAAAAAAACATGCAAGTACGCTGAGACCTTTTAATCTGTTGAATTTAATCATCTTAGATTTTTGTGAATTTTGTTTGGAATTTTAGCAGGTTAAAATTAGATAACCGGAATTTCTGAGTTTATGATTTTTGCCCCAGGATCAAAAATATTCAGATAAATTTTGCAATGTTTTTGCAATTTTCACGAAGAAGCATCACTTTTTGATTTTATTTTAGTGATATTAGGGAGATATCTTTCTGTGGCTTCCTTATTAATGTATATTGCTTTTGTAACCTTCCTTCATCTTCAGGCACAACCACTGATGAATATTAAATAAAGAAAACTGTCTTCAATATTATTAGAAATATATATATTAGCAGCGCTAAAGTTTCCACCTAACCATATCTGGTACCCCTCAGGTCTGTTATTTTAATAATACCTGTAGTCTGCTCTATTTATAACCATTACTAGTAAACAACATCCTATGATGAAAACCCGGTATTTAAGATGGGCATTGATTGCCATCTGTTGCTTTTTCAAATTATTTGCCCACGCTCAATGTAGTCTGGTAGGCTGGGCTAGCCAAAACGGCGGTGTAACAGGTGGTGGAACTGCAACTCCCGTAATTGTAAGCACCTATGATGCACTTAAAACTGCGATTACTTCTTCAACTGTAAAAGTCGTGCACATATCAGGCACGATCACCATTCCTTCTGGTGGCAGAATAAGTTTTCAGGACCAGTCAGCAAAGACAATTTATGGATTGCCCGGTTCTAAGCTGGTATCAAACGATCTCACAAAAGATGGTTCCGGTATCATCTATGTAAAACGTGTATCAAATGTGATCTTCAGGAACGTCACTTTTGTAGGCCCTGCTGCTTATGATACTGACGGATGGGATAACATGACGATCGATAATAGTACGAATGTGTGGGTAGACCATTGCGATTTTCAGGACGGTATGGATGGAAATCTGGATATCAAAGCTGCTGCCGATTACATTTCAGTGACCTGGTGTAAATTCTCTTACAACAAAACCCCTGTTGCAGGTGGCTCAGGAGGATCTGACGATCACCGTTTCTCCAACCTGTTTGGTTCCAGTGACGGCGCTACCGGCGACAGAGGAAAACTGCGCATCACACTGGCCAACTGCTGGTGGGCACAGGGTTGTAAAGAACGTATGCCAAGAGTAAGATTTGGTAAAGTACACCTGGTGAATAATTATTTCAACTCCACTGTTTCCAACAAATGCATCATGGCAGGCTATGAAGCCGACCTGCTCATAGAAGGGAACGTATTTGAGAATGTGAAAAATCCGATTGATCTGATGGACAATACATTTACAGCCATCACTCAAAAGAATAATCTCTTCACCAATACTTCCGGCAATACATCCGGCAGTGGTGCGGCTTTCACGCCTCCATATACATTGACGGCCGATCCTGCCAGCTCTGTGAAAGCGCTGGTCACTGCTGGCGCAGGTGCCACCCTGACCACTCCTGATTGCGGCAGCACAGGCACTACGCAAATTGCACTTACGGCAACGGCAACTCCTGTTGCCGGAGGAACGATCACGTCTTCAGCCAGAATAGCAGCGCTGAGTACTGTCGAAGTGAGCCGTGTTTATCCTAATCCTACGCATGGAAATACAACCATCAATGTAACCCTTGCTAAAGATGAGCAGACGATCATCCGGCTATTTGATGCGCAGGGTAAGCTCGTAAAAGATCTGGGTGTAGTAAGATCGGAGACAGAGGGTACACAACAACTTACTTATAATTTCAGTGGGCAGACTCCGGGCCTATACTTTGTGAGCTTTATGACTAATAAAGGCGCAATTTCAACCTATAAATTATTGATTGATTAGTAACTAACAGAGCAGACAAGGTAAGGAGCCGCCTCAATTATTATTGAGACGGTTCCTTTTATCCTTAAATCCTTTCATTCCCCTCAATAATCTGCAGAATCTTCTCCACACTCGCTGCTGACCGCAGCCCATCCGCCGGTGTATGCACTACATAATCCAACAACCGATCTATAGAAGAAACCGCCACATGCATCCGCGTATCTGAAGAAGCATAATAAATAAAAACAGTACCATCATCATCAGCTACCCATCCATTGCTAAAAAGTACATTGGATACATCGCCGACTCTTTCTTCTCCTTCAGGAGCCATAAAGTACCCCCCGGGTTTATAAATCACCTTAGTAAGGTCGTTCAGATCTGTCATGAACATATACAATACATAACGCAAGCCCGCCGCTGTATTACGCACACCATGTGCAAGATGTAACCATCCTTTAGGCGTTTTGATCGGAGCAGGACCCTGCCCATTCTTTGCTTCATAAACAGTATGATATACTTTAGCGTCGATCACAATTTCCTGATCAATCACCGCCGGTGTCATACTATCGGAAAGACCAAAACCAATACCTCCACCAGATCCGGTATTAATAAACCCATCCTGAGGGCGCGTATAAAAACCATATTTCCCTTCTACAAATTCAGGATGTAACACCACATTCCGCTGTTGGGGAGAAGGTGTCACCAGATCAGGCAGCCGTTCCCATGTAAGCATATCTTTAGTTCGCACAATGCCGCATTGTGCGATGGCAGCAGATTGATCTCCTGCATCTGCAGATGGATCACGACGTTCAGTACAGAACAGCCCATATATCCAGCCATCTTCATGTTGTACCAACCGGATATCATATATGTTAGTATCAGGAACTGCTAATTCCGGTATGAGTGAGGGCCGGTCCCAGAACCGGAAGTTATCTATACCATTGTCACTTTCAGCTACCGCAAAAAATGATTTACGATCAGCACCTTCTACTCTGGCCATCAGCAGGTATTTACCATTCAGTTTTATAGCACCGGCATTGAATACGCCGTTAATACCAAACCGTTCCATCAGGTATGGATTGGTCCCTTTATTGAGGTCGTATTTCCAGGCAAGTGGTGCATGCGCAGCAGTCAATACAGGATAACGGTACCTATCATATACCCCATTGCCTAAAGGTTGCTTTTCATTAGGCCGGCTAATCAATTGGTCATAGGCCGTTTGTAAGGCTTCCAATCTCTTTTCAAAGTTCATAAATATAATTTTTCCGGTTACTAGTTAATTTTCCAGTTTATCCCACCAGGTACGTTTGAGTATAAAGCTCACCACTATCAGTACACAAACAGTTAACAGCAGTGGCAGTTTTAACCACAATACGACATACATTGGAAGTATGGTCAGGCAGGATTGAGCGATGATACCCAACACTACATTGAACATATCCAGCTTAAAGCGCCGGTTAGCTACGAATGTCGGGTCATCTTTGATTACCATTTCATGTATCGGTTTCCAGAACCCCCAGGGCTTTACAGTACGATAGAATGATTTTAATGTTTCTGTATCTGTAGGAGGAGTTGCATAGGTACCAATGATGCAGCCAGTCAGCGAAATGACGAATAAAAGTGGCCAGTTGTACAAAGGCAGCCCTTTGAAAATTAAAGGGAATATCAAAGCTGCAACGATACCACAGATCATTCCCCAGAAAAACCCGCCCGCATTAAAGCGCCACCAATACCATTTGAGCATGTTAGCAGCAATATATCCACCGTATAATGCGCCTACTATCCATTGCAGAATGCTATTCACATCCTTTGCAAAAAATCCCAGCACTATACTCACCGCTACAGTCAGTATCCCTACGATGTAATTCATGGAGATGATCTTTTTGGTAGAGGCATGTGGATTTACATACTTCAGGTATATATCATTCACGATATACGCCTGTGCAGCATTCAGAGTTCCGGAAAACGTACCCATAAAGGCGCCTAATAGTCCTGTCAGTACTATCCCCAATATACCCGCCGGCAGAAAAGTATTGATGGCAGAAGGTAAGATCCGCTCAAAATCTACGCCTGTTGATGAAGTAATATCCAGTTGATGATAGTACAACAATGACAGTACTGTGAGCCCGATGATGAGAGAATATCGTACCGGCAATAAAATGATAGATACAAAACCTGTCATTTTAGAAGCGTCTTTAGGTGATCGGGATGATAAGACTTTCTGCATATCATAGTTAGGCGCAGGGCCTGCCAGACTGGCGAAAATCCCTTTGAATATCATCATCATGAAGAAGAGACCAAACAGACTATACCCATCATCTGATATCTTTTTATTAGCCTCGGCGATGATATTAGACCAGTCAAGGTCCAGTTTCCAGCCAAAGAGTGGATTTTCCCAGCCACCCGGTACGTTCAGCACGACCCCAGGACGATGCAGGTGCAACATAGCTATCACCGCGATAGCGATACAGCCCACCGTCATGATCACATATTTAATCACATCACTCAACACGATGCTATGCATGCCTCCCAACACGGAGTAGAACATCGCAAAGAGCGTGAAAATAATCCCATAAAAATGAGCGACATAAGCGGGCGGTATGGTAAATGGAAGATAGGGCTGTACAAGATGCCAGGGTAAAAATATCTCGATGAATTTTCCTAATCCTACAAAGCCATAGGCAAGGAATCCCAGACAGCCAATCAGCGCAAACGCCACCACCACGCTGTGAGAACCTTTTACACCTTTGCCCTTCAGACCAAAGCGGGTGGCCAGCCATTCAGCACCGGTGTTTGCATTGGAACGTCGTAACCATTTAGCCAGGAACATCATATTAAATACCTGGTTGAAAACCGGCCATAACCAGGGTATCCAGATACTCTTCATCCCATAAACAAAACAGAGGGAGACCATCCACATCGTGCCACTAATATCGAACATATCAGAAGCATCGCTTAAACCTAACATATACCACGGCAATTTCTTGCCTCCCATTAAATAACTTTCTTTGTTTTCTCTTGCCTTCTTTCGTAAAAACCATCCGATCATCACCATTGTGATCAGATAGAGAATGATGATTGCAAGATCAATAAATGTTAATCTCATGCATTACTTGTATAGGGACAGTGCAGCCGCATCTTTCTGGAACAGCGTTCTATCCTGGTTATAATAAATTATAAAGTCGTCAGCAGATACCTGTCCTTTGAAAGGTACATAGTAATGCATCTTTTTCATCCATTCGTTGTAACCATGGTTACGCCAGAGTAGGGTATAGGCAATGTGATGATCCCCAATCGCATCCGTCAGTGTTTTGGTCCACCATTGTGCATAAGGAACCGCTTCATATCCCGTCTCTGCCAATGCTGAGATTTTGTTCTTTTCTTTCGCGATGGTTTCCAATATCGCCAGCTGCGCATTGGTCTGTTTCATAAAATTGTTGCTGGTAGCAGGATCATCCCATTGATAGGTATCAAAGCTGACAACGTCCACCATATCATCACCCGGATACCTGGAAAGGAATTGTTCTCTGGTAAATTCACCGCCGGTATTGTATACGTACAATAAGTTGTGTAATTGTTTTACCTGCTGCAGATAGTAAATGGTGAAACGCCATAGCGTAATGAATTCGTCTGCAGAACAGGCATTTTGTCCCCACCAGAACCAGGTGCCGGTCAGCTCATGATAGGGGCGGAATAAGATAGGGATCGCTTCTCCTTTTTTACCTTTCAGGGAAGCTAAAAAGGCAGCTACATTATCCAGCCATTCTTTGTATTTCGCATGTTCGGCGCCACCGGGAAGTATAGCCCGCACCGTACCATGCGTTGTATCCCACGCACCTTTTTCTGCTCCAATGGGACTTGTAACATGCCAGCTGATGGTGGAAACACCTCCTCTTTCATATGCTTCCTGGATATACTTACGGATCTTTTTGAAGGGTACCTGATCGAGGTTAGCGTCTTTTCCCGATTCTATACCACCCAGGTCCCAGCCATACAGTGCCGGATAATCTCCGGTCACTTCTTTCACATCACTGGCACCTGATTTATATCGCCAGTTCACCCCATAGGCCAGGTCATCCTGGTGGCCGAAAAGATATCCTTTTTCCGGCAGTTTTTTCAGGTTCCTGTATAGATTAACCGTTTCCAGTGTAGCCTGTTTATCAGCCGGAAAATCCTGCGCAAATGCATGCGCTGAAAATGCCAGACCAATCATCATACTACAAATATTTTTTAGCATCTTAAAGTGATTTTAAATTAAGCAAGTGGAATTCTTAATTGCGGATTAAATGCTCATAACGTTTAATAATATTATACAAAATTGCTGTTATTTTTAACTCTTCTTTAATACTCTTTTATCTATTTATTATACTTAAACAGTCGAATTATTTTATTTAACCCACAAGTATCTAAATTTCAAATGTTTACTGTTTATGTTGAAGTAATACTTTATTATTCATGAAAGAGCATTTATTAAGAGAAATTACACCACTCACACAAAGCGACTGTTTTACCCTCTTTTCAAGAGAGAAAAAAGAATTCGATTTCCCCCTACATTACCACGAAGAATTTGAATTGAATTTTATTCAAAATGCCGCCGGTGCCAAAAGGATCATTGGTGATCATATAGAAGAAATAGGTGAGCTTGAATTAGTACTGGTTGGACCTAATCTTCATCATGGATGGTTCAATCATCATTTTATGGGAGGTCAGCTTACAGAGATCACCATACAATTCCACCGCGACCTGTTCGATGCAAAGTTCCTTCAGCGTAATCAGATGAACTTTATCCGCAACATGTTTGAACGTTCTTTGCGGGGTATCCTTTTCTCTAAAGAGACTACCAGGATGATTATGCCCCGGCTTGTTCAGTTACCCAAAAAACATGGATTTGACTCTGTACTTGAACTGATGTCTATCCTGCATGACCTGTCTACTTCCCGGAATATGCGGATCCTGTCTGATTCAGGTTTCGTGCCTGTTGAGACCCTTGCCTACAATAGCCGTCGTATCGAAAAGATCATGAAATACCTGAATGAGAATTTCGACAAGAACGTCACACTCAGAGAAGCTGCGAAGATTGCAGCTATGACCAATGTTGCCTTCAGCCGTTTCTTTAAGATGAAGATCGGTCAGACCTTTGTAGATACCCTGTTGGAGATTCGTTTAGGACATGCTTCCCGCATGCTGATCGACACAACGCATACTATTAGTGAGATCGCCTATAAAAGTGGTTTCAACAACATCTCTAACTTCAACAGGATATTTAAAAAGAAAAAAGGTTGTACACCCAAAGAGTTCAGACAGGAATACACTTCTTCTATGGGTGTGAGGACCTTTGTATGATTAATTCTTTGATAATACTACACCATCCTGGCCGGTACAAAAAAGGATGTATTCTTACCAGAATACACCCTTTCTGTTATGCTACAATTACAGGAAGCCAATATCATCGAGATAGATGGTCTCTGCTGTACCACTGGATTCCTGTATCACCAGTGATGTCAGCGTAGTAGGAGACCCAACCTCTGTTAATAATACGGTATAGTCTGTCCATTTACCGGCTGTCAGCGTCAATGTTTTAACATTGCTATAATCACTGTTCACCACGATATTTACGGTATTCCCATCCGTATCAGCACCACCATAAATGGATATCTTCAATGCGGTACAGGAACTCAGGTCTTTGGCAGAACCGGTGTTAGCGAGAGATACCCCTCCCCAGCCGGAAGTAAAGGCCGCCTTTATAGAATAGGTACCACGTTTTACAGGAGATGTATTGGCAAAATCATTGTTTACACTCCAGCTCCAGTCAGCCCAGTTCGCAGCCAAAGCATCATCATAAATGATATGTTGGAAACCGAATTTGGTGGCAGAGGATGAAGTACCTCCCGGTGTAGTGACATAAATATATTCCTGCACGATACCATCCGGTACTTTGACAACGATCTGGGTAGAAGTGGAAGAAACAATTTCTGCCGTTACATCGCCAAATTTCACCCCGGTTAAATTGTCAAAATAAGTACCTGTGATGGTTACCTCTGTGCCGGCATCTCCCGCAGCAGGTGTAAAGCTACTGATCACGGCAGCCGGTTGAGCGACAGTGAAATCATAATCCACACTACCATGCATGGTTACAACAGTGATCTTGTTGGTAGTCGTACTTGTACTATAAGATACTGTAGTAGGAATGGTAAATATGATCAGCTCATCTGTAACCAATGTTGGATTGAAATAGATACTCACCCCATTGATGTAGATCTTCATTGTCGTTTTCAGGTGCTGACCTACGATCCCATATTGATTACTGATAGAACCGGAAGTAATAGTAGAATCAGCAGCTACCACCATAGATGAAGTGGTCGTAACAGACGAATCTAATGTCACTTGTTTGGTAACAGTGACCGTATCTGTCTTGCTAAGTGTTCTGATGCGGGTGATCACGGGTGCAGATGAATCCTCTTCCTTTTTACAGGATGCGAACACGAAAAGCATTAATAAGGTAAAAACAATAGTATTTTTCATGTTTTTATTCTTTAAAAGTCATAAGCTACTGGCGCTTCTGACAGTAATGGATTAGCCGTGATTTCCACAGCAGGGATCGGGAACAGGAAGTCGTCATTCGTTGGTGTTAAATAACCATTACCATAACGAACAGGAACCGTACTGTTATCTGAAGTGCCTCTGTCCTGCTGTTTGATCAGCAGGATAGCAAGTGGGTGAGCCGTGGCATTGTAACCATCTATACGCCCCAGGTCATACCAGAAATCATCTTCAAAAGCAAACTCTCTTCTGCGCTCATCCAGGATATCATCTCTGTATAATGTGGTGGGCGCATTGGGATTAGTAGTTGCATTGTAAGCGGCATTAGCCGTGTAATATCCTCTTTTGATCTGGGTCAGACTTGTCAATCCGGACCTGTTACGTACCTTATTCAATGCTGCCAGCGCAGTAGCGTCTGAAGAAGAGGATGCACCGGCCATAATAGCCTCAGCGTAGATCAGCAATACATCGGAGTAACGCATCATGTAAGTATTGTTGGGCATGGCCTGTGAACCACCTACACCACCATTATCACTTGCATTCCCTACTACATATTTTTTCGTACCGGTGTGTGTGCCACCAGGATTACAATCTGAACCTACGGTAAATCCACCATCGGAAGAATGTATTTCACTGTAAGTATCACCAGGCACCATCACAGTAGCATGTTTACGTGCATCTCCGTCATCATACATATCGAGCAGATCGAAGGTGGGTGAGAGCACGCCCCATCCATCGCCAAAACCGGAGATAGTAGTCGTGTAGGCCAACAGGGACTGTGCGGGGTTCGCTTGTCCATAGGTAGCATTCGTAGCCCATTGCAGTTGAATCACAGATTCTTCGTTGTTGTTATTCGCAGTTTTGAACAGGTCGTTGAAGGTAACGCCGGTTACATCCGCACCATACAACCGGAATTCACCGCTACTGATCACTTTTTCTGCCTTGGCACGGGCGTTGGTATAATCCTGCATGTATAGGTATACCTTGGCCATCAGGGCACTGGCGGAGCCGCTGGATACCCTTCCCTGTGAAGAATAGGAAGAGCTTCTTGTCATAGTATAACAGTTCTTTTCTGCAAATTCAAGATCTATCAGTATGAATTTGTAGACATCTGTTACCAGGTTGCGATGCACCTTGTAGTTACTGATATATTCTGTATAATCTTCTATAATAGGTACTGCACCGAAGATGCGCACCAGGTGAAAGTAAGCCAGTGCCCTCATCAGGTGAGCTTCGCCCAGCGCATTGTTCAGCACATCTGTACTTACAGAAGAAGACGCCTTTTCATTCAGGTTTTTGATCACAGCATTACACTGTGCCACTACTGTAAAAAGGGAGTTCCAGGCGTTTACCACTTCTGCATTCACATTAGTCGCCGTCCAGTCCTGAAAGTTGATCACATCGGAGGAATAAGAACGTGCATTACCAGAAGACAATTCAGAGATGCCCAATCCTGCTTTTCCCACCCATCCAAACCAGGGCACACTATATAAAGCATTTGTACTGGCGGTTACCTGGGCGTCTGTTTTATAGTAGGCATCTACGGTTACACCATCCTGAGGTGTACCATTGAAAAAATCTTTACTGCAACTCGTCAATAAAAATACAGTTAGCAGTGATATGATTGTTTTCATTTTAACTTAGTTTAATTAGATTAAAACTCTGCATTGACACCAAAAGTGATCGTGCGGGCAGCTGGATACCGGCCAAGGTCTACGTTGCGAAGGAATACACTTTGGTTGTTCTGACCTACTTCCGGATCCAGACCTGAGTAGTTCGTGAAAGTGTATAGGTTTTGTCCGCTTACATAGAATTTAGCCTTGCTAAATCTCGCCCTTTTCACCCACTCAGAAGGCAATGTATATCCCAGCATTACGTTCTGTATCTTCAGATAAGAAGCGCTTTCAATGAAGCGATCAGAGTTGTATAAGTTTGGATTATCCCCGATCCTTGGGGCAGGGATGTCTGAATTTGGATTTTCTTCGGACCAGAAGTTAGCCGTATAAGCCATTTGGTTCTGATACAGAGAAGATAATCCCGCTGTTGAATATTTCAGCGCATTCAGAATTTTACCACCATAAGAACCATTCAGGAAGATAGACAGGTCAAATCCTTTATAAGAGAAGGTGTTGGTAATACCATAAGTGAACGTAGGATTAGGACTTCCCAATATAGTTTGATCACTTGAGTTAATCACACCATCACCATTTACATCTACGTATTGAATATCACCTAACCAGGTACCACCGCTTGCATTTTCAACACTTCTGCCAAACTGTAACGGTGCATTTTTCAACTGCTCGGCAGTTTTGAAGATACCTTTTGTTTTATATCCATAAAATGCACCTACTTCTCCACCTTCGATGGTACGGGTAGCGGGTAAGCTCAGGTAACTGACTGTAATACTCTTGTCGATATAAGGTGTACCGGCGGCCAGAGATTCGACCTTGTTTTTGAAGTGAGAGAAGGTCACAGTGGTATTCCAGGTAAAGTCTTTCTTATTGATATTATGGGTAGTGATTGTAAAGTCAAAACCTCTGTTGCTGATTTTACCTCCATTGATGTATGGAGCACCTACCACAGCACCACTGGAATATTCAGCAGTACCGCCTAACACATAACCGGGCAACGCCTGTTGGAAGATGAAGTTCTTGGATGTCTTGTAGAAGTAGTCAAAGATCACATCTACCCGGCCTCTAAGCAGGCTAAAGTCAATACCTGCATCAGTTTGTTGTGCAGCTTCCCATGTCAGTTTTACGTTTTCCACTTTATCTACCAGGAACCCGGTACCCAGACCAGTGCTCACGGTGGCAAGTGCAGCGCCGTATTTATAGTTGGCCACATTCTGGTTACCGACTTCACCATATCCTACACGGATTTTGATGTTGTCAGCCACCTCTTTTACTTTAGTCATGAAAGGTTCTTCAGAAATTCTCCATGATGCAGCGAAAGAAGGGAAATACCCTGTCTGGTGACCATCTGCAAATTTGGAGGATCTGTCAGAACGGACTGTGGCAGTCAGGCTATATTTGTTATCATAAGTATAGATACCACGCGCAAAGAAAGACTCCATGGTTTGCTGCCCCTTATATTCACCTACAGTAGCGGTAGAGGCAGTACCATTCCCCAGGGTCTGGTTGTTGTCGTCATCCCCGGCTACAAAACCTTTGATGCTGGCAGTCACACCACCCCAGGTAGACTTCGTCACTTCATGCCCTAACATAGCCGTCACGCTATGTTTTGTGCCGAATTGATGTGCATAGGTGAGGTATTCCTTCCAGCCCCAATATTGAGAATTAGCCATGTATTCAGTCAGCTGTGCGGTTTCATTTGTATAGGCACCCCATTTATAGGTAGGTAAGTATACTTTCGCATTTGACCAGTTGAAGTCTCCATTTAATTCTGATCTCAGGGTCAGATCTTTGTAGAGTTTCATATCGGCGTAAAGGGTAGCATTGATATTATAGCGGACAAGGTTGTTGGTGATACTCATGGCCTGCGCTACAGGGTTGATCGTACCTTCTGTCGTACTGGAAGGTCCGGCATAGGAACCATCCGCATTATATACAGGCTGATCTGGAGCATTGAGCAATGCGTTATAAATAATACCGGTATTATCGCCCAGCGTAGCGTGTTGTTCACTACGGCTGGCATTCATAGCAGTACCGGCTTTAAACCACGGTTTTACCTGGCTGTTCACATTTGTTCTGAAAGTATAGCGGTTAAAGTCATTACCGATAATAGTCCCTTCCTGGTTCAGATAGCCACCGGAGATATAATAATCGGTACCATCCTTCGCCCCTGATACAGATAACTGGTGACTTTGCATAGGAGCAGATCTGAAGATCGCATCCTGCCAGTTGGTCCCTTCACCCAGTAAGTCAGGGTTGGCAAATTCTCCTCTCCGTGTAGTACCTGCCAGATCCGCCAGTACATTCTGGAATTTGGCATATTGTCTCAGGTTCATCATATCCAGGAACTTTCCCTGTTCCTGCACACCATAGAATCCATCATAGGCTACTCTTGCGGTACCAGCTTTACCTCTCTTGGTCGTAACGATGATCACACCATTAGAAGCTCTTGCACCATAAATGGCGGTTGCAGAAGCGTCTTTCAGCACATCGATAGACTCGATATCGCTGGGGTTGATCATGGCCAGCGGGCTTACCGCTCTACCACTGGCAGCATCATTGCCCGCACTGCTTAACTGTACTGTGCGACCACTTGTACTTGAGTTGGTAGCATCGCCAGAGATAGGTACACCATCGATCACATACAGCGGCTCATTGGATAAACTTAAAGAAGTGATACCCCTGATGTTCACAGAAGTTTCGCTTCCGGGAGCACCACTGTTTTGTGTGATGGTGACACCAGAAATTTTACCTTGTAAGATCTGGTCCATACTTACCTGTGGAATGTTCGCGATCTGGTCGCTTTTAATAGAGCTGATAGCACCATTCACATCAGATTTTTTCTGTGTACCATAACCGATCACAACGACATCGCTCAGAGTAGTACTGGTGTATTCCAATACTACATTCAGAGTAGTCTTGTTACCGATATTAATTTCCTGAGGTTTCATTCCGATGAATGAAACCAGCAAGGTTTTTTCCTGCTCTGGTACAGAGATGGTGAACTGACCGTTACCGTCAGTCATCGTGGAAATTTTGGTGTTGTTTTTCACAACGATCGTCGCTCCAGGCAACTTTAATCCTTTATTGTCTGAAATAGTCCCCTTAATGACCCGTGGATTGTTTTGAGCCCGGAGAGTGCCTGGATTTGAAATCATTAATGCAATCAACACTACAAATAGTAAGACTTTTTGCATAGTTTGATTATATTAACATGTATTGTGTACATGTTTGATGTAGAAAAATGTGTCTAATCTTTTTTTGACTGACAGATAAAATGCCCCCATCGCTGTATCTGGTGATACAGTCAATTAGTAGTAATAATGAAATGCCAGTTTGATTAACTCGCTTTCTTTTTGATGTTTTGTGGAAAATGTTGTGATAGGGTGATTCTAAAGTTTAGTTTCATATAGTGGAATATTTATGTTAACAAATCTATAACTTCTTAATCAATTCATGATAATACTTGTTTATCTAAAAAAAATACTTTTTTAGCCAGCATGCGAGATGGGTATTCCACTTCATTTTTGCGTTTTAACCACCTTTCTCCTTAGCTACTATGATTTTATCTGGATATATTTTGGGGTGTAGTGAATATTTATTATGACATTTAATAGTAGTACTTTTTTAGCTTATAATAATACCCGGTGTTGTCTGGTATGGAAGGGGAAACCACTTTTCCCATATTGGTAAGAATAATGATATGTGTAGGGCCATTGCGTTATTTCATCAAAAAATTCGGTAAGTTGCCTCCCCACACCTCCATCACAACTTCGGCACCACCAGCGCCGCCAGCAGATCTTTACTTACCTCTTTCCATTCTATCCAGATATGGTCCTGCGGTAGTTCGTCTCCCGTCATTCTATCTTCTATATCCTGCCTGCGCCGCTCATAAAATTCAATTGTCCGCAACACCCTTGCCGTATCGAAATCAACCTCCCCATCAATCAGTTCAATATTGCTTTCCAGCATACGACCAATATTAATCCTATTCGCCGTCAAAGACAAATTGCCATTCGGCCCTGAAATGAAAACCCCTTCAGTTTGCAATCCTTCTAAAATACTCTTCGCATGGTCATCCTGTCCATCATCTTCCCAATTACAGATGCTGCATATATCAAATTCACCCCTCGCTGTAAGCGTAGGGAACCCACACCCAGGGCAAGTGTATAAATGAATATCATTTGCCTGAAGGTAAGTATCGTAATGCGCCCTTCTGATATGAAAACCAACTAATATTTCGGATTCGTTCATCAGTCGGAAGTTAACAATTTTCTATCTATTAGCGCCTACAGGGAAAATGTGTAAATTTATAACCACGTAAATAATTCAGATGAACCTGCTTATCGAAAATATCAAATCTATTGTGCCACTATCTCCCGCAGATGAAAAAATCATCAATAGCCTATTTCAAAAAATAGTGATAGATAAAGATGAGCATATCTTACAGGAAGGCCAAATTTGCCGCCGTGTAGTATTCATCGAAAAAGGAATAGTAAGATATTACCTGAGGAATAACGGCGAAGAGCAAACCTTCTATTTTAATAAAGAAGGGGAGTGGGTGTGCGACTATCCCAGCTTCCTACCAAAAATACCTGCAATTACGAATATACAGGCTTTAGAAACAACAACCGCCTGGGTGATCAGCTATGATGATCTGCAAAAGTTCTATCAGCAGGTTCCTCAGGGTGAAAGGTTCGGACGTTTAGCCATAGAACAGGTTTATATCAATGCGGTAGCACAATTATCCTCATTATACAACGATAAACCCCAGGCACGCTATCAAAAGTTTGTTCAGACTTATTTTGACATTGCGCAGCGTATCCCCCAATATTATATCGCTTCTTATGTAGGTGTCAAACCCCAATCTTTAAGCCGGATCCGCAAGCGACTTATTTATTAACCCAGGTGCATGAAAAGGATCCGCTAATGCTTCAATTTTGTGTTATTAATTCATAACACAATGAAAACAAACAAAAACTGGGGATTTAATTCAGCATCTTATTGGATGACACTCTTACTGGCAGCAGGAATCATCTTCATCGGCGGCAGATTTATAATAGCACCTTCCGTAGGTGCCAATGGTTTTGGAATTCCTATATCGGGTGTTGAAGACCTGCCATACGGAAGAATAAAGGGCATACGCGACATCTTTTCCGGACTAATGCTACTCCCATTTCTATTCCTGAAAATGCGCCGATCTGCTGCATTGGCTTTAACAGCTGCCATCATCATACCGGCTAATGACTTTTGTATTGTCTTGATGACCAATGGTGCAAAAGACATCCAACACCTGCTTATCCACGGTCTGACAGTCGTTTACATGATCGTGACCAGTATTTTATTATTTAGAAAAAACACACATCCTGAATAATAAACATCACTACTCATTATCATTTTGGCCGGTTGTAAAAAAGACACAACAAAAATAATCGCCACCGGGCTAATTGATTATAACGGTTTCCAGTAACTAAGTCGCTATTTAACACAAAAGAGGAAGCTTGCTTCCTCTTTTGTGTTAAACTTCAATAATACACCTTCAACGTCGACCGCCTGTTTCTCCTATGCTCCTCCTCCCCACAAGGCACCCCATCCGCACACGGATTTACCAACTCCTGCTCCCCAAGATTTTCATAATAAAGATTCTTTGGCGATACCCCACTTTTAATCAGGTAATCAATCACAGCATAACATCTCAAAGCCGACAGATCCATATTATAATCATTGCTACCCCTACTATCCGTATAAGACCGTACCATCAATTTCCATTGCGGATAATTCCTGAGCACATTCGCTACCCTGTCCAGCAGTTCTCTTGAACTAGTCAGCAGGATCGCACTGTTATAATCATAATAAAAGCACATGTGTTCAAGTTTATCAATAACAGCACTATCCTCCCCACTAAGCGTTTTTCGCGGAGATGAAGGTGTCTCCACCTTTGCCAGCTCCGGAACAGTCATCTCTGGAACAATCACCTCTGGTACACCCCGCTCTGGTACAACCATCTTCTGCACCGCCACCTCCGGCTTATTCTCCAATTTCTCTGTCACATGCGTATCCATAAAATGATAAACATCATCCCCTCCATTCCCTCCATTCCTGTTCGACGCAAAATAACCTTCATAGTAATTGTCCTTCATAATAAATCCCAGATCATCACCACCTGAATTAAAAGGCATTTTCAGGTTCACGGGTTCACTCCATTCAGCACCACTGCCCACTGCACGAAAAATATCAAAACCACCAATTCCAATATGTCCTTTACTTGAAAAATAAAGCACCCCCGGTTCATTGACAGTAGGAAAGGTCTCTTCTGATGATGTATTGATAACATTCCCACAGTTCCTTGGCATCCCCCACGTTCCATTTGCCTTCCGCTCACTATACCATATATCTGTCTTCCCCACTCCACCCGGTCTGTCTGATACAAGGTAAAGTATCTGACCACTAATTACGACATTACCCGTATAACTGCCCGGTGCATTTAATTCAGTAACAGGTGCAAGTGCAGACCATGTATCACCTTTCTTAAAAGCCCAGAACAGCGACATTAAACGCTGCCCGTTTATCGGCCCCTTTTTCGTTTTGTGAAACACATCTGCATTTAAGGTCACATAGACAGTATCCTCCCTGTTATTAAAACATACCGGACCTACATGATATGGTAATTTCCCCAGTAGTTTCGGCAGCACTTCTTCCAGGTAAGTATTGGCATTACTTCCTTTCTGATATTGTTTAAATACATATGGTTTGAAATATGGCTGATCTACCCGTGGATCAATCTCAGGATGACGCTCTGACCCTGTAGTCAGCAACATTTTCCGGTATCCGTTAGAAACCAGCAGCAATCCATCTTTTACCACACCACTGATCCAATCAGCACCAGGCGTGCTCAGTTCCTTAATATTCTCTAATGCCATGAAGTGCGAACTTTTCTTCCAGAGCACCCCACTATCACAACCTGCCAATAGTCTGTTCTTCCATTGCATACTATCTGTATTCGATGTAGTATACAATGCAATGTATTTTTTAGCAGAGTCGTAATGTTCCATATTCATCTGTGTTTCCCCATACAACATATTTACTGCCGAAGGACAACCGGGATGCTGCAACATCCTGAAATACCAATAACCCGCTTCTTCAAACCTCGCCATTGCTACATAACAATTTGCTGTTTTGTCCAGTAAGACCAATGGTGCCTTTTTCCCTTTCCTGTCAGCTAACTGACCATACAATTTGGCCGCATCTGCATATTCCTGTCTTGCAAATGCTTCGTCCCCCAGTTCTATCAGGCTTTTATCTTCCTGCCCATAACTGAATAAAGGGATAAACAGCAATACTATAAGTTTACGCAACATCTTTTCTGATTTTAAAAATACCGTGGACTTGATACACTGTACCTTTTAGGACGGAATAAAATACCTATCGAGATTTCATGCGAGCCTCCCTGTGCATCGGCCAGCTCATTCAGATTCAGATCATATGCATACCCGATCCTGTAGTTGTCAGAAATATAAAATTCAACAAGTGCACTGGCAGCATTTTTCGCCTCCAGACCCGTCGGCAGATCTTTACGCCATACCGGCAATGCAGTACGATAAGAACCGCCTATCCAAAATGCACGATCGATTAGCAGCATAGCATTGAAATCTATATTTGTCGGACCTTTCAGATCATCTTTGACCATGACTGACGGCTTTAGCTGCAACTGCTCTGACAAAGAAAGCATACAACCGGTTGACAGGTAGAGGTGCGTTGTCTTCCGGATATTTTCATAATTATATCCTTTCCATTTATAGTCAGCAGTGAGGTATTGGCTAAAGAGATCCAATGCAGACACACTGATAAAAAAGGAAGGAGAATGATAATAAATACCAAAGCGGGCATCAGGAGTAAGGGCATTGACACCTCCACCCGGGAAGGTGGGGTCTTCCGCATCAAAGTACTGAAGACTTTCACCATCCAGATGATATTGAGCCACGCCAACACCCAGACCGAAACTCAGGTGTTGTGTGCGATTCGCATTCAGCGGAATCTGGTAAGAGTAGGAGGCATAAAGAGAATATGCCTGTTGTGGCCCTGACATATCAGCCATTAACTGTACACCCAGACCCATTCCTGCCTTGTCTTTATCATGACGTAACGGACCATCAAATGACACGCCTGCCGTTCGCGGCGCACCGGGTAACCCCGTCCATTGTTGTCTGTAGATCGTGTTCAGGTACCACGCATTTTTATATCCGGCATATGCAGGATTCACACTGAGGCCATTGAAAATGTATTGACTGAACTGCACATTCTGCTGTGCAGTTGATTGCAACGCCCCTGTTAACAATAAAAAAACTATCAGTGTACGCATGATCATTTTCTTTTTAAGATGACCCATCCTGTATATTGTTTTATTCCATCGCCTTCGTCTACATCCAGTTTATAGTAGTATACGCCTTCGCTTAATCCGGCACCATCCCATTCATTGTGATATGCTTTTGACTGGAACACCATATCGCCCCAGCGGTTGAACACGAATAGGGGAGCGGGTGGGTATTTTTCCAGTCCTTTGATCACAAAGAAATCATTCTTACCATCTCCGTTCGGACTCATGGCATTGGCAAAAGACAATATTGTTTTTCCCGGGGTTGTTTCGATATTAGTGCCGGGATCCCCGCTGCAGCCATCTACTGCCGGATCGCAGCCTGCCGTTGGTTTTGAGTTGGTACCATCCGTAACGGTAGCGGTATTGGTAATGACGGGAATGCTGTCGAGATTATCAATCGTTTTAACAATCATAGATACTTCTGCTGTGCTGCCTACAGGCATAGCAGGAATATTCCAGGCTACAGCATTATCGCTTTCACTATAGGTACCATTAGCAGTAGCGCTGATGTAGGTAGTATACTGAGGAACGGCATCCGTTATTTTGATATTTTCAATGGCGGTATTACCCGTGTTTCTGATGTAGATCTGATAGGTGAGTTCTTCAGCAGGCATTACTTTATCTTTTTTACTGGCAGGAGTGGCTACTTTCCAGGTGACCCAGTTTACCACCGTGTCTACAGAGATGTTCGTAGACGGTCCCGGTGGCGGATTAGTAGCCGGATTATCATTGTCTCCGGGATCAGCAGGAATCGTTGGCTGATCTTCTTTGCCATTGCCATTGTCCACGGCAGCAGTATTGGTAATAAAGGTGGCACCGGTAAGATCGGTAGTTACTTTTACCTTAAAGCTTCTCGTCACATCGGGTGCACCCACGGCTATTTCCGGAATGGTCCAGATCAGTACATCATTAACGGGTTGAATATTTTCATCTGCACTGACAAAATCGGTGTAGGCAGGAATCGTGTCCGTAATTTTTACATTGACGAGCTTAATACTTCCATTGTTGCGGATGTGAATGGTGTAAGTAACTTCATCACCGGTAGTCACACCGCCTTTAGGTCCGGTAGGTGTGTAGGTGGCGCTTTTCCAGTTCAGGGATTGTTTGCCATTATCTACAGGAATTTCTGTGGATGGATCATTTGGATCCGGGTTCGTCATAGGTTCATTCGGATTACCTGTGGTGGATGGCGTAGTCGGATGATCGCCTGAGCCATCGCCGTTATCTACATATCCAGTGTTAGTGATGTACCCGGCATTCGTGAGGTCCTGTGCCACTTTCACTTTAAAACTTCTGGTCACATCCGCAGTGCCAACGGGAATATCAGTGATGGTCCATGTTAGTTTACCATTCACGGGAGTAATGCCTTCATCGGCACTTACAAATACGGTATATGCCGGTATTGTATCGGTGATGATCACATTGTTCAATTCGACATTTCCAGTATTCCTGACGTGTATAGTATAAGTGATTTCATCATTTGTCTTCACCATGCCTCCTGAGCCAGTTCCGGTATAAGCAGCGCTTTTCCAGTTGAGAGATTTTTTTGCATTGTCTATCGGAATATCAACAGAGGGATCGTTAGGATCAGGATTGGATTTTGGATGATCATTATTGGAAGGATCCGGAGGTACAGTCGGATGTTCGCCACTGCCATCGCCATCATCTACACCAGCGGTATTTGTAATGCTGGTAGCACCAGTCAGGTCATTTACTACACGTACCGTAAAACTTCGGATCACATCTGCGGCGCCGACAGGAATATCAGTAATGGTCCAGGTCAGTTTACCATTCACAGGAGTAATGCTTTCATCTGCACTTACGAATTCGGTATAGTCAGGAATGGCATCGGTAACGATCACATTAGTCAATGCCACATGTCCTGTATTACGTACATGAATATGATAAACGATTTCGTCGCCGGGTTTGGCGATGCCTGTGAAGTCAGTACTTTTCCAGCTCACAGATTGTTTACCACCATTATCAACGGGAACATCGGTAGAAGGATCGTTAGGATCCGGATTGGATTGCGGCTCATTAGGATTTAACGGATCTGGTGGGGTAGTAGGATGATTGCCTGTACCATCGCCGTTATCAACATTGCCGGTATTGGTAATATTGGTGACGCCGGTCAGATCATTTGCCACAGTTACAGAAAAGTTTCGTGTGATGGTAGAGCCGACGGCGATAGCAGGAATAGTCCATGTCAGTTTGCCAACCGCATCAGGAGATATACTTTCATCTGCATTTTTAAAAACAGTATGAGCCGGAACCGTATCTGTGATCTTTACATTATTCAACACCACATTCCCGGTATTGCGCACATGAAGGGAATAAGTAATCACGTCACCTGCCTTTACTGCTGTTCCTGTGTAGCTGGCTGACTTCCATTGTTGCGAAGCCATGAAATCATCATCAGCGATGGTAACAGTGCCGACGCTGGTACCTGTGGTGAGAGCTGGTACGCCTGTGCCTACAGAGAATGCAGTGATAGTGAGGATAACGGTTTCCGGACCTTCGATCAGGTTATCGTCTTTAACAGTTACAGCAATTGGAACATTGCTGGTACCTGCGGGAATATTTTTAGTAAGGGTGATAGTTGTATAATCTGTTCCGTTAGTGGCGGTGCCGGTAATGGTGAATCTCACGAGCACAAAGCCTGTAGTATAAGTGCCATTGGGCCATCCGATGGAGAAGCTACCATCATTGCCGGTGCCACCGGGTTCTTTACCGTTTGTGGTAGACTGAATACCGATAGGGATGTTAACATCGTCATCTTCAATATTTACAACAGCGGAGGAGCTGGCAGAGAAAGTCATTGCTCCTGAAGAGGAGAGGCTTGTGGATTGCAGGGTCACCTGGACGGTTTCGGTGGGTTCAACGATGTAATCGTCATTTACATGGACAGGGAGTGCTATGCTGTTAGTATTAGCAGGTAGCTTGATTTCGCCTGTCATATTGGTGTTATTGTAGTCGAAGCTAGTCCCGGCGCCTCCGGTGGCAGAGCTGGCGCCGTCAATGGTATATTTCACCAGGATGTCTTCATTAAAAGTAAGTGTTCCCGGAAGGCTGATTTTAAATTCACCATTGCTGGCGTTTCCGTTGCCGAGTTCTTTACCATCGGTAGTTTTGGTAATGGCCAGGCGGTTGTCGTTATCGATCAGTTTAGCGGTTAAGGTTCTTTGTGTACCGAGATAACTGATGCCGTCGGCATCAGTTGCGGAGAGCAGACCGATTTCAATGCTTTCGTCTCCTTCGATCAGGAGGTCGTCATTGACGTCAATGATCAGTTGTGCTTCTGAATAACCGGCTTTGAGGATAATGGTACCAGAGAGGGTGGTGTAGTCTACGCCGTTGGTGGCCGGATCTGATACTGTGGCATTGACGGAGTAGGTGATGGTGATATCGCTGGGTGCTGTTGTTCCGTTTAGCAGGAGGAAGGAGATGATGCCGTTGGGGCCACCTTCTTCTGCTCTTACTAATTCATCCATGGCGATTACATCTGCGCGTTGGGTGGGTTTGTACATCCAGCTGACAGAGAGGAGGCATAGGAATAATAATAGAAGGTTACATTTCATTTTCCAGGGATTTAGTTGAATAAAGGGGATGTGTCATACATAAAAAGACGTCCTTAGAATTTGTTAGTGCGACAGTTGTTTCTATCGTGGACCAGTATAGAATGATCTCGGTAGAAGTTGTTGGCGCGATACCTTTTTCTATAATGATCCGTAATAGAAAGAGCCTGTATCTTTTTGAAATACCCCCAAAATTTTTAACCTTTTGGATTGACTTCAATTTTAGATACAGGCTCATAGGTTTTATCTGATAAGGATTAGTTTTTTAGTGTAAACTTTACCATTCGCACGGATAACACAATAGTGCAGGCCGGCGGGGAGGCTAATTGATCTGTATGTTAGTTTATGCACTTCACCAGCTTTTACATATTCGTTGAACAGGAGGCTTTCTCTGTTACCCTGCATATTACTGTAGATCTCTACTGATATTTTTCCATTTACAGGTGATTTGAAAGTAATGGATAATTCATCAGTAAATGGATTTGGATATGCGTTGTATTCAAGCGAAGCGGCTGTTTGTTGCAAAGCAGCGGAAACAGTGTTCAATGTGTATGTGGCAGTATTCTGGCATCCATTGGATTTGTCGGTAACCTGTAAAGTAAATATGCCACTGATATCTGGATTGCCTGATTGATAGAGGACGGTGGCTGTTTGAGCGCCGTCGAGTATCAACCAGCTGTTATCGGAGGAGACTAATGACCATTGGTAGTTGGCATTGGAAACGCTTTGTGCACTCAGGAGGTCTACTGATAGTGGATCAGGATTTGTCGCTGGTGGCAGGATAACGGCAGTCGGTAGAGTGGTGTTACTTATAACAGGTGTATTGGTGGTGGCTACGCAGCCGTTGTCCGGATTGGTAACTGACAGGGTATAAGTGCCTGATGTAGTTACAATGGCTGATGCGGTGTTGGCGACAAAGTTGTTAGGCCCTGTCCATCTGAAGGTAGTTCCGTTTGTGGAGGAGGTACCGGTGATGATCACGTTTGTTTTTTGACAGGTGAGAGGGCCGTCGTTGGATGCCTGGATATTGGCTGGTGGCGTGATGTTTTGAGTGACAGGGGTATTGGTGGTGGCGGTACATCCGTTTTGGGTGTTAGTGACCACCAGGGTATAGGTCCCTGCAGTTGTTACATTTGCCTGTGCTGTAGTAGCTGTATAATTGGATGGGCCGCTCCATTTATAGGTTACATCGGATGATGTAGAGGAGCCAGTGATTTGTACGGTTGTTTTTGTACAGGTCAGCGGGCCATTGTTTGAAGCTTGTACGTTGGCAGCAGGGGAGATGTTTTGTTGTACCGTTACACTATCAGTGGTAGTACATCCATTCGTAGCCTTAGCTGTTACATAGTATTTACCCGGAGCAGTTACTGCAATTGGATTAACTCCTGCGCTATATCCATTCCATGTAATCGTGCCGTTAGAAGAAGCGGTAAGATTTACAGAAGTAGTAGCGCAAGTCAA
>NZ_MTKN01000080.1 GCF_001975825.1 [Flexibacter] sp. ATCC 35208 | reverse complement strand
AGTATAAACAACTTCAATACCAGACAGCTTTATCCTTGCTGTGAAATGGAAAGTCTTCAGAAATATTTCTAAATGGCATTAGATATACAGTTTAATATATAATTAATCATTATTGTCCGGGTAAAACCGGGTTAAAAGATGCTTGTATGCTTTGTAGTCAAGGCATGCAAGGGTAAATATTATGTGTTAAAAATATGGGGGAGCTACCCCATATTTTCTAAGTTGAAAAATCAAACGACGCATTATGAGTTTTCCGCCAAGCCTTATAAGTGTCTTTGATGAACTCCAACAGGCCTACATAACTCATTAAATGTAACCGGATTACCGTAATCATATTTGCAAATGATTTTTTGGTATCTGCTTTTTTACGGATTACAACCATTAGCAATTGAGCGATCAGTACGCAATAAACCTGCATTTTGATGGCGTTATCGCTTTCTCCCCAAAAGTATCGTAGCGGGAAGTTCTGCTTGATCTGTTTAAAGAGCAACTCTATCATCCAGCGGTTTTTATAAATAGTAGCGATTTTTGATGCTGGCAGTGTAAAATCATTTGTGATATACACCAGCCTCTTTCCTTCCTTTGTTTTATAAGTTACCCGCCGCAGCTTTAGCCGTTCTGTTACCGTTCCATTTGTTTTAATTCCGACAGTAATATATTGTTCCTTTATCACCCCAATCGACTGTTTTCGTTTGGTTTTATCTATCAATACTTTGGTTACATGGAAGACTGCATTATCTTTCATGCGACTCACGAACCATACTTTTTGCGTAGTCCATTTGGCAAAATGGTGGTAAGTATTATATGCTTTGTCAAATACCAACCAGCTACCGGCAGGTAATTTCAAATGATACAGGAACTTCCTGTCATGCTCTTTAGCTGCTGTGATCCTGATAAACTCAGTAACTCCGCTAAATGCATCCATCATCGCGTGTACTTTTATCCCACCCTTTTTACGGGAACCATCCAATCGGTTTCGACCTACGCCCTGCAACATATCACTGAATAAGGATATCGTGGTACTGTCAATAATCTTCAAATTGCGGATACTCAAGCCCCTCAGGCGGCTGTCCGAGATAAATGAATGATATTTCTTCAGCAATCCGTAATATATCGTTTCAAAGACCTGGTAGCTTCTTTTATTGTTTGCGTCTGATATTGTACTGCGCGCAGGAGCTTTATCCAGTCCTAAATGAGATAATTTACCCTCACAAGCCAGCATGCCTTCACAAAGCTCCCGTAGACCATTACAATAGCTGAATACCCCGTACAGCAACGTTATCAGATGAACTCTTAGTGGTAGCCGCTTGTAATAGCGGTTTGATTGATGTTTTCTATTGGCGGATTGTATTAGTGAATTTGGTATTACATCCAATATTTGTGATAAAACCGGCTGTCCGGGAAATTTCTTAATTTCACCCATCGTTAGTTATAGTTTTTGTGTGGTAACTCAAACTTAACTAATATGGGCGGTTCTTCGGAACTGCCCTTTTTATTTTAACTTAGAACTTTAGTCGGACAACACTGATAATTAATGAATAAAAAACTATCTCCTTAAATACTTAAATTCTTTGTTCATTTAAATAGATCTTCCAGGATAATATCATTTTGAACCAAACCCGGTTTATACACATTATTTTTGGTTCCAAATGTAGTCACCATCACAAGAAATAATGTCTTCCTTGATTTTGTTTTCTGCTGAAATATATTCAATTTATTTTTTAGCTCTATTGAGTAAGTTTTATCTATTGAAAATTCCGAAGTTGAAAACTTCATCTCACAGATACTTATACAAAAATCATTTCTATCAAGTAATAAATCTATCTGAGTTACTGTCCCTTCATCATCTTTTTCTGATACATATCTCCAGATTGATTCTTCAGTATAAACACCTGAAATACCTAAAGCAACTTTTATTTCCTTTGTATGCTTCAGACAGATGCTTTCAAATGCAAGTCCACTCCAGCTCTTCCATGTAGGTTGAGCCGATAATTTTATCCATGTTCCTTCGCCAGATGCCCGACCATTTTCAATATACTTTAGATAAAATCGGGAATACTCATCACTCAGTTTATATATATTATCCCTGACATTTTTCTCATAAGGAATATAATTTGTGATAAATCCAGATTCCATCAATTCATCAAGGAGTAAGGTCGCCCTTCCTCCACTGGATAAGCTACAGGCTGCAATAATTTCTTTACGGGTGAGTCCAGCTGGAGCATTATTTAACGCTTTAACCACCGCAACATGCTTATCAGCTTCTGCAAATAGTGATTGATACAAATTATCAAATTCATTTTTTAATATCCCATCCTTAGTAAAACAAAGTCTATCAATAGACTGCGCAGCGCTAAACCCGGCTTCCACCTCTTTCAGATAATGAGGAATTCCTCCCATCACCATATAAAGCTGAACAATCTGATAAAGTTCCAGTTTAACATTTCTGCTCTCCAAATATTCTTTTGTTTCAGCAAGAGTAAAAGGTAACAAACGGATTTTTTTTGTAATTCTATTATGAAGCCCACCTTTGTTATTGACAACTTTTTGTATCATCCACGAAGCTGCTGATCCGCAAATTATTAATATGAGATTATCTTGCTTAGTACCCCATGAGTTCCAGAAATATTCAAATGCAGATAAAAAACCGGATTTAGGTGTATTTAACCAGGGAAATTCATCCAGGAAAATAACACATTTTCCCTTCTTCAACAGTGGCTCACTATACTTTTTTAGCATCCCAAAAGCTTCCGTCCAACCAGGAGGCACTTCTGGTAATCTCTCCTGTTTCATAACTTCGGCTATTTTATTTCTGAAATTTCCCAATTGCTCCTTTAATGTAGCATTGTGAACTCCCGAAAACTCCAAAATCATTTTACTATTAAAGAATTCCCTTATTAGAAAAGTCTTACCTACACGTCGCCGTCCAAAAACTGCAATTAACTCAGCTTCATCAGATGCTAAAGCCTTTTCCAGAATTTTTTTCTCTTCTTTACGACCTATAAGTGGTTTCATTTTTATAAATGTTATTTTTATCACTAACGGCTGAAATTCTATATCCGGCCATAACTNNAGTTATGGCCGGATATAGAAATAAGATGGGCCATAACTATTAAAAAAAATGACACTTATGGCCGGATATAATCTGTCCTTAGAATAGCATTTATATAATTCTAAGAAATATGAAGACTGAACGTTACACTGCTAACAGTAGTATTTGCAATTAATTTAACTAATAAATGTCTTAATATGAGATAAATCTTCTGCGAACCGGTTCGAAAGTTGTTCTCTGTAGCCCGCAGATAACAAAAAGCGCTGATTTCTCAGCGCTTTTTGTTATTAGTGAGAATCACTATCGAACTCCGGCTTTTTGAAAAGCTTAATTCCCCCTCTTTTATTCTATTTGCTACACAAAGGCTCTTGCTTCGTCTGACTATACTTTGTAGTTATCACATTTGCTTCTAACCCATTTCCTGATATATAGAACGATGCTCAACAACGAACATTATTTCCCGACAATTTTCTTTCGGTGTACTATTCCCCAATCTGCAAGATTACTGATGGTGGTTTGTAGCGTATTGCCGTGTTCCGTAAGTTCATATTGAACCATTATGGGTTGTGTGTTAAAAATGGTTCGTTTTACCAACTCGTTTATTTCTAATTCCTTTAATTCTTTGCTCAACATTCTGTTGGAAATTCCGTCCACATCATTCAAAATATCGGAAAATCGTCTTTTCTTATCGCGTCAAATGCAGCGCATCGGGCATATCCGTCTTTTACGCTTTATGGTGCTGCAAAAGCGGCTGTGATCCATTTTGCAAAGGGATTTTCAAACGACCTTTTAGGTAGAAAGATTAGGGCAAATGTAATATCACCAGGCACAACAGATACACCAGTATTTGACAGGTTTGTTCCTGCAGAACAACTTGAAGCTGTAAAAAAATACTGGGCAGATGTAATGCCGATAGGCAGAATTGGGCAACCATCTGACATTGGTAAAACAGCTGTTTTCCTGGCTTCTGATGATTCTTCATTTATGCTTGGTGCTGAGCTCCTTGTTGATGGTGGTCTAAGCTATTTGTCTAAATAATTACCCCCACGCTGGCGCCAGTTTGTAACTCGTGCCATTAAAACAATTTTCAAAATGAGTAAATCAGAAAACAAAGTTGCGGGATACGCAATTATCGGCTTCGGCAATATCGGCAAGGCATTGGCTAAGGCGTTTGCCCGCAACGGCATCGAAGTATCCATTGCAACCACTCGTGACCCGGAAAGCTTTGTATCCGCCGCGGCCGCGATCGGCCCCGTAGTCATTCCCACTACACTGACGGAAGCCGTCAAGGCGGACATCATCTTTTTGGCTGTTCGTTTTGAATCGCTCTCGGATGTCGCAAAGTCACTGCCCACCTGGCAGGGGAAGATCATCGTTGATGTGACCAATGCCTACGGTGTGCCGCCTGAGAAGCTGGGAGGACAGCCTTCTTCCAGCTTCGTCGCACAGGCATTCACTGGTGGAAAACTGGTTAAGGGCTTCAACCATTTGATCGCTGCCATTCTTGACCAGGATCCGGCCGTACATGGTGGCAGAAGAGTCGTGTTCCTTGCGAGCGATGATGACGGCGCAGTAGCGGAGATTGCTGCGCTTGCAGAAAATATCGGTTTTTCACCAATCAAACCTGGCGGGCTATCAGAAGGCGGACTGCTTGTGCAAGCACGCGGAAATAGCTGGGGTCGACTCATCTTTCAGGACCAGATCAAGTTCGACTGATAAATCTTGATGCAAATTTCGATGTAATCATGCCTCGTGGATGGGCATACGATTGCGTTGTTTAGTCCCGGATAGAGAGATGGGTTTTATGCGAGTTATATTCGGTTTGTTAATGATGGGAAGATAGGTAGGTTGGTGACGGATTTTGGAGTGATTGGTGAGGAGGCATAAAATGATTGAAAGAGATTGAAAGCCTGCGCTGTGCGCGGGCTTTTTTTGGAGTATCAATGCTCAATTGGATTTTTTATATGGTACAGGTTTAGAAAAAAAGTAATACAGTTGTAGTAAATTAATTCAACCAAATATCATGGGTAGATACGCAAGATTACTCTTAGATATTAATCAGGTGGATCATTTTCTTACTACTGTGTTGGAGTTTGAACCGGAAGAAGATGAAAGAGATATTGCTTTTAAAATTGTGAGCAGTGAGAAGGCATTGATTGACTATGATAATCCAGGGGTACATACATTGATGTACGATAATTATCGTGATCGGAATTATAAAACGGAGGCTGCAAGGTGGGCGCTAAGGAAACAAATTATTGATGAATTGATAACGATGGTAAGGCTGGATGATGATGATGAGATATGTTTGGGGAAAGGTGGCGCTTTGCCTACTACGGGGGTATGGGCGGAAAAGAAGGCGTTTCTAATCATTGGGCTGCCGGCTTCAGGGAAATCAGGCATTAGTAATATGATTGCGGATAAAAATCATGCGATCATTATTGATTCGGATTATGCGAAGAGGAAGTTGCCTGAGTTTCATAAATTACCATGGGGGGCGTCGCTGGTGCATCTTGAATCCAGACAAATCACATCCGGGTTTCGGGATAATCCTAAGAAAATTAAACCATTGCAAACCTTATCAATTGAGAAAGGTTATAATATCGTTATACCCTCAATAGGTAATAATGCAGAAAAACTCATCAGAACAGCCGAAGACCTAAAAAGGGTAGGTTATGAGGTGCATCTTACACTAGCCGCTCTTCCTAAACGCCAGGCTACAATTCGGGCGCTCAGGAGATATAACCAGTCAGGACGTTATGTACCGTTAGGCATGATCTTCGACGATTTAGGAAATGATCCGAGTTTGACATATTATTTTCTAAGATGCCAGAGGAGTGATCTATTTAAAAGTTTCGGAGCTATTTCCACAGATGTCGAATTGGGACAACCATATGTTACCGTTAATCTGGAAGGAGATAATCCAGCAGCCATGTTCAGATTCGAAACAATAAACTTAAATTAATAATATGTCAAAAGTAGAAAATCATAGAGGAAAGTTAGGTAATACAAGTAAAAACCGTCCCAAAAGCAAAGAATTTTCTCGTAAAATCTCACAAGTTGCAGCAAAACGTGCTGTGCATAATAATCAATTGAGTACGCTTGCATACAAGGAATTAGTGAGAAAGCATTCAGCAGCGATTGCTTTACTTTGCGAGCAAGAGGAAGATACACTCGATTACGTGATTTTAGGTCTTCAACAAATGAAAGCCGATAAACTTTAGTAAGTTGATTCCATATTTTTTTGAGCCTGCGCTGTGCGCGGGCTTTTTTTGTCGCATCATTGGAACTTCCAGCTTATGAATATCGTAACTCATCCATATATAGCATAATATTGGTAGCATTCACCCCATAAAATCCAACAGCCATGACATTCAAATACGCTTTAGAAAAGCAGCCCCCCAGAACATCCCCTGGTGGCATCACCCGTGGCGCCGCTGGAAAGGAATTCCCAGCCTCTGTAAATTTAGCAGGTGTGAGCATGCATTTACACCCCGGCGCTATGCGGGAATTACACTGGCATGCCAATGCCGCAGAGTGGGCATATGTGATTAAAGGAAATGTACGAACTACGACAATTGATCCCAGCGGTCAAACATACATCGATCTGTTCGGACCCGGTGATGTATGGTATTTTCCACGAGGTTATGGGCATGTATTGCAGTGTATTAGTCAGGAGCCCTGTCACTTTATTTTAATCTTTGATAATGGAGACTTTTCTGAAGATCATACTTTCAGTATCACAGATTTTGTATCCAGCGTACCTCCTGAAATTGCCGCACAGAATCTTGGATTGACGCTGGAAGAAGTAGCTACCCTACCTCAGAAAGAAGTATACTTCGCACCAGGGAAGTTGCCGGATGTGGGCTCTGGACTGGCCGTAGCAAGAGAGCATGTAAGTCTGACCTCTCCACATCGATATCCTTTAGGTGCACAGATGCCTAAATTAGTGCCAGGAGCAGGTACACAGCGAGTCGTGACACAGCAGGAATTTCCGATTTCCAGAACGATTACAGGATCTGTTTTTGAAATAGAACCAGGTGGATTAAGAGAGTTACACTGGCACCCGAATGCTGATGAGTGGCAGTATTTTATTCAGGGAAGTGCGGAGATGGGCGTGTTTCTTGCAGAAGGACAGTTTGTAAAAGATCAGTTTGAGGCAGGAGATATAGGATATGTACCAATGGGCGCAGGGCATTATATTAAGAATACAGGGGAGGAAAAATTGATCGTACTATTAGGTTTTAATAGTGGGAATTATGAAGCCATAGATTTGAGTATGTGGTTGAGCGGAAATCCAAAAGATATATTGGAAGCCAACTTTGCCACATCAAAAAGTATTATTGAGAAGTTTCCGAATAAGGAGGAATTTATTATTAAGAAATAATTTACGGTCTGATCGCTTTAGCAATACTAAAATACAACCGCTGTGGCAAACGCATATTGCGGGTAATGACTACTGCTTTGGCTTTCAGACCGGTTTTATATTGCATCCTGATATGATGATTGGTTTCCAATCCGTTATTCAGGCGAATGGTGGCGATGAAACCACTATCTGTAGCGACTTTGGAAACATAATTCAGCGTGCCAGGTACAAACCCAAACTCCTGATAAGGATATGCATAAAACCTCAATTGTACCTGCAGACCTGTATCGATTTCACCGAAGTTATTTTGGGGTAAGTTTAATTGTGCATAGTATTGTGTACCTGTTGGATTGACATAACCCAATAGTTTCCCTGCCTGTAAAAACTGTTTATCCTGCAAAGGGACTACAAATGAAAGCACGCCATCAATAGGAGATTTAATCACATACTTCATTTCCCAATCTTCAATTGTGCTTCTAAATGTCTGTAATGATTGCTGAAATATAATGTTTTGTTGTGTCAGGTCATGTTCCAGCATATCTATTTCATTCTGCTTTTCCCGCTGCTGAATTTCATTGGCCAGCATGGTGGTTTTTAACTGAGGGAGCAATAATCTTTTATTTACCAGTTTACTTTTTGCCTGACGTAAGTCTTCACGGGATAATACCTTCTCATTTAATAAAGAGTTATTCATATTAAATGATTCCTCTGCCAATTGTATATCCTCATTTGTCATCTTCTCCTGATTCAATAAGGAAGTATTAATTTGTTGAAGAGAGGAAATATCATTTTTCAGTAATTGCTTCTTGTGGTTATAAAAGCCGTTTACAAGGTAATCATTGTAAACCTGTAATGCGGTAATGAAGGTTTGATAGGCAGTCTGTAATTCGCCGAGATGATTATAATGCTTTTCGAATAACTTCGATACCTTGTTGGTACGGCCATCAGCCAATAAACGTAAGCTGCTATCGAGGCGAATAGAGAGATCAGCTACCGATGCATGATCAGCCGTGCTTTCAATCCAACCGATGACCTGGCCGGCGGCAACGGTATCGTCGTTATGTCCCCATAAGCGAATGAGCCGGCCTTCCTGTCGGGAAAAGATCTCCTTGGGTGCATCACTGGCTGTCAGGTAGGCACTCGCCTCTACCGTGTTAGGTGAATGAATAAACCAGGTAGATGCAAATAACAGGCATAGACCCGTTAAAAATATGATGACAGCCCATTTGTCCATAAAGTCCGGCTTCCTGTCTATGATCTCCTGCATAGCCTCTGAACGGATCACTACCTCCTTTTTAGGTACGTGTCCATTTAATTGTGGCGGAGGTGTTGGTTGCGTTATTGTAGGCATGCTGTTTTGATTAATTGCCAAGTTCAAGCTGGTTCTTTACCAGCTCATAATATCTCCCTTTTATTGCAGACAGGTATTCATGTGAACCCTCTTCTACTATTCTTCCTTCATGTAGTACGATGATCTTATCTGCGTTCTTCACGGTGCTTAAACGGTGAGCGACGACCACTACGGTACGCCCGCGAAAAAACCTGTCCAGACTTGCTGTGATAATCTTTTCATTATGCGCATCCAGTGCATTGGTAGCCTCGTCGAAGAAAAGATATTTCGGATCTTTGTAGAGTGCTCTCGCTATCAGTAATCTTTGTTTTTGACCCTGGCTCAGTCCAACGCCTTCCGCACCTAGTTGCGTATGGAAACCATTAGGGAGCGATTCTATGAAGGATAAGATGTTGGCTATTTTACAACATTGTACCAGTTTTTCGTAGACCATGAGCTCCTCTCGCACTGCTATATTGCCAGCGATCGTATCGTTGAAAATGAAACCGTCTTGCAGTACCGCCCCACATTGACTTCGCCAGAAACCAGGACTGATGAATTTAAAGTTGCTATCCCCAATTTTGATATCACCATCGAACTGATGATAGAATTTCAGCAATAGTTTTAATAAAGTCGTTTTGCCACTACCACTGGCACCTACGATGGCAGTGACACTGCCTTCAGGGATCTCTAATGTGATATCTTTTAAGACGGGGAGATTGCCCGGTCCAGGGTAGGCAAAGGAGAGATCCTTAATATCTATCGTTTTGTTTTCCGGAAGATTGGCAATAAACATACTGTCAACAGGTTCCTCATCTTTCAGCTGGTGCACTTCCTGCAATCTTTCAAGGCTCATTTTGGCATCCTGTGCGTTTTGGACAAGACTAATGAATTGTTCCAGCGGACTATTGAGCTGACCTACTATGTACTGTACCGCCAGCATAGTACCCAACGTAAGATTGCCTTCGATGACCATTTTTGCCACTAAAAAGGTGATCAAAATGTCTTTGGATTGGTTGATGAACATGGCCCCTGTCTGTTGCCATTGTTGATAACTAAGGCTTTTGAGATTCAATTTGAATATGAGCGCCTGAATATTCTCCCACCCCCAACGCTTTTGTTGTTCTGCATTGTTTAGTTTAATCTCATGCATGCCCAGCACCAACTGAAGTGTCGTATTGTTTTCCTTTGCTGATAACTGAAAAGTTTCAAAGTTGAGTTTGCGGCGGATAGGCAGAAAGATACTGATCCAGAGAAAATACAATACACTGCCGGTAAGAAACACTTCGAATAACAACATGCTGAATGTAGCCAGGATGAATGCATATACAAAGAAATTAATCAACGAGAACAAGGTATTGAGTGCCTGCCCGGTGAGGAAATTTTGTATCTGTTTATGATCTCCAATTCGCTGCAAGGTATCTCCCGTCTGGTGCGCATCAAAATAGGAAATGGGCAACCGGCTTAATTTTATCCAAAAATCAGAGAGAATAGACAGGTTCAGGATGTTAGATACTTTCAACAACAACCGGCTACGAATAAAGTCGACTACTGTTTTGCTAAAGGTCAACATCAGTTGTGCTACCAATATCACCACGATGAATTCCATGTTCTGTATGGTAATACCCGTATCTACGATGCTCTGTGTCAGAAAAGGGAAGACCAGTTGTAGCAATGCACCTACCAAGAGTGTGAGCATCACCTGCGTGATCTGCCAGCGATTCTGACGTAAATAGGGAAAAAGCGCCTTCCAGGTAAACTTCTTCTGCTCTTCTCCCGCATGTTCATAAAACGCAGGAGAAGGTTCTAATAGCAATGCGATCCCCGTCGTTTCTCCATCGCCATTTTTATGAGAGATCCAATGTTGCAGAAATTCCTGTTGTGTGAGCGTTTCAATACCACGGCCAGGATTCGCTATTTTTATACGCTTAGCCACACTTAATAAAACAATGTAGTGGTTCTGATCCCAGTGCAATATACAAGGTAGGGTGACATGCTGTAAACGCTCATATGTCAATTGTACGCCACGGGTTCGAAACCCAATCTTCTCTGCTGCATCACTGATTCCAAAGAGCGTCACGCCTTGTCTGCCAAAGCCCGTCATCTGCCTGAGCGTATCCGCATTGTAATGGCGGCCATAGAACCTCGCTATCATGCGCAGACACGTAGGGCCACAATCCATTGCGTTTAGTTGCTTATAAAATACGAACGATTTCAAATGCTGATGCTTGTTTGAGATAACTCATAATTACCCATCCATTCTGCCTGGAATGGATCATATCCACATTTTGCAGGCTTACTATATATGTCTGCCTCATCTTGCCTGTAAGCCCTGCAATCTGTACAGATATATCGGAACTCACAGCTTTTGCAGGTGGTTACCTGATCTTTTGTAATAGACCAGATATCTTTGAATGTTTTGTCAGCCAGTGCCTGTGCCAATGTGGTGTCAGCGATATTTCCATATGACTGCTGCATGGAAGGACAGTTTTTAATATCCCCATTTGTATCAATGGAGATCTTCCTGTTCAGACAGCTATTAAAAGATAATGCTTCCAGGAATTTTTTCTGGTTGCAGGAGAAGTTGAGTTTGTTGATCGTACCACAGCAGGTGCTATTGGGAATAACCTTGTCCGTACCCATTACCAATGGCGGGAATGCGGAAACATCCAGATCCGAAGGACAGGAATGCAGCACTATGGTGACCACACGCTTGTAGGTGTCTTGTATATGTTGCAGGGTTGCGGCGTTACAATATTGTTCATCGTAGGTTAATAACAAGTCGATGGATCTCACCATTGTGTTATTCACGCTTTCCAATATAGTAATGAGTTGCGCACAAGGAATGGTATCAAAGCATCTTATCTCTACTGCTATACAACCCAGCTCATCGAGCTGAGAAAAAATCTTTTCGTAATCATGCCCGGATGTACTGTCGATATCAACTATACAATTGGTGATCTCGTAAGGCATCTCCCATTGCTTGCTGATAGGTGGATAATATTCAGGATACTTTGTAAAGAAAGCAAACTCCTTATTGATCAGAAAGGAGATGTATTCATCAATGGTCTCATGTGAATCTGCGGGGAATTCTGCTTTGATCTCTTCTACTGAATGACCATCATAGCGGGTAATGAAGTCATACAATGAGTTGGGAATAAATTCATAATTATTGCGCTGTACATCGCATATCACACTACGGCGTGCCCCTTTTACAGGCATACAACATTCAAAGAGTTTAATCTTCATAGTCAGTTATTTTTTCAGGAGATCATTTTCCCAATCTACTATCTGAGAGATGGGTTTAAAAAACGCCATGCAGGGATATTTTTCAGAATTATGCTTCCTGCTTTTTTCAAATCTTATGTGGTAAGAGTTGGACTGGCTCACAAAATATACGGATACGGGAATCCTTGTTCTCTCTGCCGGGTTAAGTGCATTGAGGTAAGCGGTTACATTTTTTTCTTCTGCCATTGGTTAATTTTTTAAAGGAATCAGGTCACTTTCTATCAGACTGGTGGCAACTATTTTCTCGAGTTGGTAATTGCAGGGTTCAGAGACCATTCCAAATTGTCCGCCATGGTTGACTTCGAGGAAGACAAACTTGCCATCTGTCGTGAGGATGATATCCAGGGAACCGGTATTTAAACCCAGGTCATTCATCAGTACAACAATCCTGGCAGCGAGATCATCGGGGATTTTGAACGGCACATTGCGGTTAGGTGTTTGGATGTTGTATTTACGGAAATCAATACTGGTTTGTTTATCCAAAGTTGAAAAGATGGCCATGGGATAACATTTACCTTCGAGATAATACACGCGTAATTCCACATCCTTTTCCACCATTTCCTGGAAGGAGGAAGGATAAAAATGATCAGGCAAATTGTTGATGACTTCTTCTGATACTATTTCAGTAAATCCGGCCAGCAGCTCTCCGCTAAAATTAAATAGTCCGGCTTCGCTCATGGCTTTTACAATTATTCTTTTATGATGGCTGAAGTAAAAATTGTACAATTCCTCTCTTGAGCTGGTAATAATAGTATCAGGAATATCTATACCTGCCTTCTTTGCAGCTAGTAATTGTTGATATTTAGATGGGTTCTTTTTCAGGTGGTTGGGAGAACCAATGATCTTCTTGTTTTTAATCTGGCTGAAGAATATCTCGCTGATGATCTTAAACTCTTCCGTTCTGAATTCATTAATATCCTCTTCAAACTTCTTTTCTTCAAGTGGAGAAATCTTTGGAAAAGTAGCATGAAACGACCAGCGCCGATACCAAATTGCATTGATATCGGCGAGGTTCAACTGTCTGCCGTTATAAGTGATTAAAGGTTGTTCAGCAGGATGATGTTCATTCCCGATTTCAATATTTATGCGATGCAGGCTGTTTTCTACCAGGTCATTCCCATTGATGCGGATGAAATTTGCTTTTAAATAGAAAAGCCAGTCCATTACAATTTCCGTGGTAAACTCAAAACTAGCATGACTTATAACCAATATCATCTGATAAGTTATTAGTGGTTATTCAATAGTTTCATCATTTGGAGGTATTCTTCTATTGGTACCAGACCTACTTCTTTTCTGCGCTGGTTCAGGTTGGCTTCATCTTCGACGGGCCATATTCCTGATTCTACTTTTATTTTTCCGGTACTATCTCTCGTGGTGATATAATTCATTTGCGTACCGTACAACTGTTTTTCGCCAGTGTTCTTTCTTACACGATCTGTGAGGTAAGCATAGTCTTTGGCACTGGCTTCATTCATGTCAACGGCTACCTTCATTTTCCGGAGGTATTCTTTTTGAAATGCGGTGTCGAAGTCAGCATGTTGAGCTATGATCCAGGAGATGTGTGCGGCTTCTTTGCCGATATCGCTTTTCCACAAATATCCGTCTTTGGCAAACAATTGCTTCAGGTAATCCACATTTTTTCGGAAGGTATTATCCTGTAAAGAGTCTATTGCTTTATCAGTATACTGTGGATAAGCACATGCATATCTTCTTTTGAAAGTACCTATACGCTGGTACTTTTGGTCGATATAAAAAAGGTAGTCCAACTGCTTTGCTACTTTTTCATTCGTGATGCTATTTGTTTTGCAATAATCCGTGAATCGGGCGTCAAGTTCTTTTATTAAGGTTTTCCATTTAGCGCTACCATGAAGTTTTTCAAACTCTGCTGTATAACGGATAAAGTCCGCCTGTCTATAGCCGGAGTCTATGATAGCAAAGAGTAAATGGAAGGTACTGTCCGTCTTGCCATTCGCCATAAAACCAATTGCCAGGTTAAAGAGGACTTCCGGATCATGATGTTTTATCTCAGCGAGTTGCTGATAGGATTGAATACTCTTTTTAAAATCTCCACTGAAATAGGCTGCATCCCCTTCTTTGATAAGGTTTTGAGCCTGCAGATCATTATCCAATAAAATTAATCGCTGTCCTGATAATAACTGTGACATAAGCATGCCTGTAAAAAGCAATATTGCCTTCATTATAAGATATTTGGAAGGGCAGGTCATAGTAACCCACCCTTCTGTTTAAAGATATCAATCACCATCAGCGTCATCATAATCCTGAGCAGTAGATGCACCGAGATCTGTAGAGTGTGGCAATGTGCCTGTTAAAGTTGGGGCAGCACTGCCACCATGCAAACAAAGCATTTCTTCTCTTGTGAGACACTTCTCCTGTGGAGTGAGTTTTTCGAGTTTCATGGAAATTGGGATTAAAGGTTATTAATTGTCTGCATCATCATAGTCCTGGACTGTCGATGCGCCGACGTTAGTGAAGTGGGCTTTCGTACCCGTTAATGATGGTGCGAGGATACCTCCATACAGGGAAAGCATTTCCTCTCTTTTGAAGGATTTCTCCTGAGGAGTGAGTTTTCCAGTTGCATGCGAGGTAGACTAATTATTGTGATCAATCACCATCAGCGTCATCGTAATCATCAGCTGTAGATGTGCCGAGGTCTGTGCTATGCCAGTTTGTACCTGTTAAGGTTGGATTGACGTTACCACCGTGCAGAGAAAGCATTTCTTCTCTTGTGAGTGATTTCTCCTGTGGAGTGAGTTTTTCGAGTTTCATAAAAACTGGTTTAAATGGTTAATAAAAAAAGACTAAGATTGTTGATCATTGTCTGCATCATCATTAGATGCGCCGAGATCTGTTGTGTGCCCTTGTGTGCCGGTTAAGAATGCAGAAAGGCCACCGCTCAGTGTGAGCAGCTGTTCGCGAGAAAGGGTTTTCTCCTGGGAAGTGATTTTTAGAGACTCATAATAATTGGGTTAAGTGATTAAAAAAAGATTAGTCAGCATCGTCGTAATCTATTGCTTCTTCCGTTCCGGTAAGATGTGCGGCACGGGTGAAGGTCTGCGAAGGCGTATTGCCACCTGCTAATGCAAGCATTTGTTCCCTGCTAAGAGTTTCATCAGAAGGGTTGAGTTTTTCCAGTTTCATACTTTTTGTTATTTAAATGATGAAGATCCAGGCATGACCGTTCTGTTCTCAATAATTATTGAGAATAAAGCAAGGCATAAATGTCCACTCCCAATATTCGTTATAGAGAAAGTAAAAGTAGATGATCACTATTTATCAGTCTGCGTACTGATCATCCCTACTAATGGCTGTAAATGATCCGAGATCCTTGTTATACGCGCCTTTGGTGGTAAAGTATTAAACATTCTTTGGTGGGGGGAAGTTTCTCACGTTGCATGGACATTGGATTAGCTAAAGTTAACTAAAATAGAACATTCTTAAAAGCGACCTTATATTAATGGCATCAATCTGAATCGTTGTCCTCATAATCTGTTGATGCAGATGCTCCGGGATCTATGCCGGTAGGGCCTGATAATGTTGATGAAGGAGCATTTCCTCCCTGCACAGTTAATAATTGGTCTCTAGTAAGGTTATTTCCCTGAGCTACGATTTTTTCGAGTTGCATAGAACAGTGGGTTAAGGTTACCGAATTTAAAAAAAATTCCTGTAGAAATAACATCAATTTTTATGAAAATAATATTTTAAGGACTTTTTAACGACGTCGGCCGACTCTGCCATTTTTTCGATTTTGACTGATGAAGATTTTAACAACCCTGCTATTGGCGTTGCAAATTCATTTATTGAAATTATTCCAGGGCACTTTTTCCTGAATAATGTAGCGGAAATCATTAAGGATGAAATTCTGGCGAATGGCTGCGTGCCGTTTGAATTCAACACGATCGGTGTTGACGACGGTATTGCGATGGGGCATGAAGGTATGCTGTATTCATTGCTGAGTAGAAAACTGATTGCAAGTTCGGTGGAGAGTGTGATGAATGCACATAAAACGGATGCCATGATCGCGATTCCTAATTGTGATGAAATTGTGCCAGGCATGATCATGGATTCACTCAGGGTGACTATACCTACTATGTTTGTGAGCAGTGGACCTATGGCGAAAGGGTATAAGAAAGATGGTACTCCTATCGATATGGCTACTGCTTTTGAAGCGGAGGAAAACATACAGCAGGGATACTGTGTGTAATGCCTGTCCCAGTGGTGGTAGTTGTTCCGGTATGTTTACAGCGAACTCTATGAATACGCTGATGGAAGTGATGGGTATTGCGCTGCCAGGGAATGGAACGATACTCACGCAAACACCTGAACGGGAAGCATTGTTAGAAGAGCAGCGAAGAGAATTTGTGAGATAGTAAAAGATGATGTAGCAAGAGAACGATTCAGGCTGGCGGGGGTGAATGCGATGAATAAAAGAGGCAATGGGGTGTTAATTGATCACCTGACGGTGAGTGGGGAGACGATCTTTGAAAAGATTGAGGATGCGGAGATTAAGGACGAGCGGATCATTCACCAGATTGATCATTCTTATAATCAGGTAGGTGGATTGGCGATTTTGTATGGGAACCTGGCGGAACATGGAGCGGTGATTAAGACGGCGGGTATTACGGGTGCCAGGGTGTATACGCGGGAAAGCGGTGTGTTTTGATGGGCAGCCGAAGGTGATTGAAGGGATATTGATGGGGAAAGTGAAGGCCGGAGATGTGGTGGTGATCAGGTATGAGGGGCAGAAAGGCGGGCCTGGGATGCAGGAGATGCTGACACCGACGAGTTTGATTATGGGGGGGATGGGATTGGGTAGTTCTGTGGCGTTGATTACTGATGGAAGGTTTAGTAGGGCGACGAGGGGAGCGTCTATTGGACATGTGTCACCGGAGGCGCTGAAGGGGGGTGATAGGATTGTAGAGATGAGATTGATATGGATAGGCATACTTTGGAGGTGAGATTGGGGAATGAGGAGATAGAAAAGAGGAAAAAGGAGTTTATGGTGGTAAAAAAGGTGTTGACTTCAAGATGGCTGAGGTAGTATAGGGCGTTAGTGACGAATGCTAGTAGTGGCGCGGTTTTGAGGAGTGATTTGTAGGTGTTTTTGGGCGGGTTGGTGAGATATATTTGAAAAATGTTTTACACATTTTGAAAAAATATTTGGAGATTTTCATTCAGTTTTTCACATTTGCAGCGGAGAAATGGCAGAGCGGTCGAATGCGGCGGTCTTGAAAACCGTTGACTGTAACAGGTCCGGGGGTTCGAATCCCTCTTTCTCCGCTAAGAGGGACTGATTATCTAAATGATGATCGGTCCCTTTTTCGTTAGAATCCGTATTGCCCACCTGTTGGGCAATACGGTTGAAAATATAATTGACTGTTGGAGTTCGAAATGACTCATTTTGGCGGTCATAGATGATTCCGTTGGGGAATATGAGAGTTTGTAGCTTTTCTTTTGCACCTGTGTTACTGGAACGCCATACCATAGCGAGATTGGAAGAAAGAGCTATGGCTTGGTTTATTACTTCTTCAGGGTTCGAAATGCTTCCTGAACATTTTTCCAGTTTGGTGGAAATGAGATTCCGCTCCTTACTATACCGGGAATAAAACTTATCGAACGTCTCCTGCCCTATTTCTTTTAATACATACCTACTTTCCTCCAAGCCGTCGATCTTGTTATCTACCTCCTTTAATTGGGCGGTTAATATTTTCTGTTGTTCCAAATTTTCCCTGTTCCTGTCATAATACTCTTCAATAAGTACCTTTCTAAGGGATGCTATCTGATTATCTTCAAAACAGAATTGACTTAGTAACTGCTCAAACAGTTCGTGCATCCTATTGGCGCTTCTATTGCATTTACAGCCATCCTTTCGGCACTTGTAATACCACAGTGATTTTGCTTTGACTACATAACCTGTAAATGGCTGGTTGCAGGTATCACATTTAATGAAGATTTTAAGGGGTACAGCATCTTGTTCTTTTTTGTGTGGTACTCCATTATCCTCCCGAACCCTGATGAATGTTATTGACCTTTAAAAAGATTTCAGGGCTTATCATCTTTTCATGGTCACCTTCGACTATTTTACCTTCCAATAGCCCGTGGTTAATCATACCGCAATAGAACGGCCGTTTAAATATCTTAGTTAACTGCTGCTTATACATCTTAACTCCCATAGCCTTCAGCCTGGAAATAATTTCCTCATTCTTCATACCCTCAGCCTTCCAGATAAATGCCTTTCTGATCTTTTTACCTACCTCGTTCACAACAATCTTACGCTGGCCGTTAATCTTCACTATATCATATCCCTGTGGTGGCTTAGTAACCCAAATACCTTTGTCAAATTTTTCTATCATACCTGCTACTGCCTTTTGCTTACGAAGTTGATTATCGTACTGACTAAACAAAAACGTGATATTTTGATGCAACACACCACTAGGATTAGATGTATCTGTTGGCTGAGTTACCGCAAATATGGTAACACCATAATTCTCCCTTAATTCCTCTGCTAATTTAATAGCAGCACCTCCTGTTCGGGAGAAACGATCAAGCGTATAAACTAATATATGGCTCACTTTCCCCTTGCGGGTTTTAATAAAGTCCATCATCCGATTAAACTCTTTACGACCGTCGGTTTTAGCGCTTTCATAAGTACCTCCAAAGTAACCGATGATACCCAAATTGTTCTTGCGGGCAGATTCTTCGATTGATTTACGCTGAACATCCAGGCTTAAATTATGGTCTGCCTGTTCCTTACTGGATACCCTGGTATATACCACTGCTGCCTGTGCGGCCACTTTAACAGGTTGTTTTTTGGAATAGTTTCCAAATTGTTTAAAAGCGTTAATAATACTCATGCGGCTAATTTTTCAGGTGATGGATTAAGATTTACAAATGGTGTCTCAATGTGTTCTGAGTGGTTAACAGATAGTAGAATCCTCGCGAATATTTTAAGTGTTATTAAAAGCTCAGGGTCTGATATATTTAGGCTTTCAGTATCCTCTGATGGTTCAGTTAACTCAGTGTTGCACATAGGAAGAAATTAAAATGAAAAAATAATACTCATAATGCAATAGGGAGTATAAAATTAATTACACTCCCTATTACGGATACTACTATTCATCCTGATCATCATCATCTTCCTCGTCATCGTCACCTTCTTCATCACTGTTATCAGCTATCATATCCTCTATCTTATGAATTACTTTCCTGTCCTGTTTACTATACTGTAATTCAAGACTGATTGTATCTTCATCCTCATCTACTTCCATGATGGTATGCTCAAGTTCGTGTTCGCAAATTAAACTGCATACATCCAGCATAATATCGGCCGGTATATCAAATACCTGTCTTGTGAGTTTAGTCATAGTTTTTTTTTCTACAAAATTACCACCGTCGAAAAAGGCAATGTCCGGATTATGTCGTTTTGTGTAGTTTTATGTAGTTTTATGTCGAATTTCCCCAAATTATGCTAAATATTTCCTGCTTGGGGAGTTTTGGGCCTAAACCTGATGTAAACTAAAATCAGGATTATCTCACCAGGGTGTAAACCTATTTCAGGACGAGACAGGACGAGACATTGCCATTTGAAAACAGATTGAAAACATAATGAAAACCGATTGAAAATGATTGAACACAATTTGATTTCAGTTGAAAGTATGTTTAAATAGTGTTGTTCCGGTCCTTATCCTCTGCACGACCTAACATTTCCACTATATCAACCTTATAATACTTACAAAGGCGCAGTAGTCTTGAAACATAGAAATTTTCGTATATTCCTCTTTCTATCTGACTTATTATTCTGGATGACATTTTGGTATCCTTTGCAACGGCCTTTATACTTTTCTTTTGGCTTTTCCTCAATGAATACAATTCTTCCCCAATATAATACATGAAGACCTTCAATCTTTGTTCTGTGTTATGCCTCCTACTACCAGCCTGGCTCATTGGCTATTTAAATTTAAGGGAAAGCTAATTGGTTGAACGGCTTCTATGCAAAGCCTTTTCTTCTCATATAGTTTTTCTACTAAGCCAATTAAAGTTGCAACCCTTCCCATTATTATTTTGGCTACTTCATTAGATACTGTGAATTTCTCGTTATAACGAGCGTCTGAATATGCCCTATTTAGTGTATTAAAAAAGTATATTTCTTCCTTTGTAAGTCGTGGAAAAACAACCATTAATTCCTGGGAGAAATTACATGTCAGGGCTAACAACCGGGAAAGATTACGGGTTGTAGGTCGATAGCCTGTACAAACCTTTAATATAGCAATACAGGCATGTTCTACTGAATTGTGTAAATCAATAATGGTCTGTTCATACCAGCCATTCTCAAAACAATAGTTAGCCGTCTTGAAAAAACGATGAGCCAAGCCAAAATACCTTTGCCAGTTATCCTCTATCAATTTATTCAATACAGTGCTTCCCAGTTCTTTTGCTGGAATGGTTACATCGGTGTCATTATTATATAGGATCGCACCATAAAGAAATACTGTAGAAACAAACCGCTTACCATTCTCTAATCCCTTGTTAACAGCTTTCTGATGCTCCACAATAGTAGTAGCATCACACTCTACCGCAGCTGCATGTTTTTCTACAATTTCAATTATTTCATGATTGGGTCTTTTCTCACTATCATTGGTTATGAGCAATAAATCAAAAGTTGGATACATTGTCCTAACATTGGTTTCGCTATTGAAGAAGCAGCTCCAATTAATCATGGTAGTGGTACGATAGCCATAACATATAATTTTTAAAGGAGAAACAGTTTCTACAATTTTCTGAATTAATTGTACCAGTATCGCTAATTGTGGTTTAGAAAGCTGTTGGATATTCGTTGTGTTCATATTAATGTATTAAATTTTTAACAATTGGGTTGGCCTGACATTGTGTATCAATAAGAAATAAAAAAGTCGTTCCTTTCTTATCGCTTTTAGCCAACATTAGATCACCGCCTAAAGAAGAAGTATAGAGTTTACTGATATATAATCCTAATCCCATTCTCCCTAAACCTTCATCAATTGGATGAAACGGCTGAAATAAGAAAGGGATTTTATCAGCAGGAATTCCCTCCCCATGATCAGATATTTGAAATAACAGACGAGTTTCTCCCAAAGAACTGATACATACTAAGACATCTGTATCAGAGGGGGCAAATTTCAGAGCGTTGTCTATTAAGTTCTTTAAAATTTGGCCCAGCTTTATTTCATCCGTCACAATGAACTCAGGCACCGCACGGCGAAGACTGATTCTGATTTTAACCGAACGGGTAGAAGTGAGTAACTTATACTGCTGAATCTGTTCTTTTAACCATTGGCGGATCTGGATGCGTTTCGATACTATATTTGTAGATAGTCTCCCATCTCCAATTGTGGTTGTTGCCATCATGTTATTTAAAACATGCAGCACATTCACACTCATACAATTAATGTGAGAAAGGTAAAAGTTTGTATTCTTTCTGTACTCCTTTTCATTTAGGAGCATTTTACTTGCAGTACAGATACCCGCTATTTGTGTTCTCATTTCATGGGCTAACATTCCCATGAATCTCTGCATAGCTTCTATATCTGCGGGATATGTTCCGACCGAATTATTAGGTGATAATATCATAACAGAATTTTGAGAGTGATGGCGTAAAGAACCTATTCATTAATTACCTAAATCAATGGAAAATTGGTTCTCCTTTACGAATGAAACAGAAATGGGTGGCAATTCTAAACAGGCATTTTCTATCAACTCTTTTATATCATCGAAAGACTGGGGAAAATTTTCAGGAACTACGACGAGATAATCATATTTAGGCTCTTGTTGGCTGTCTGCATCAATATTACACAGTGTGTAAATGCGTTTTGGCTTAACCGAATCTTTAATAATTTGGATAATCTTTTCTTCATGTTGCTTTTTGCCAAAGTTGGACACATATTGAATGTCTGTCACTTCACTTACCTGCAACTCTCTCTTCTTTTTGTATTCCTCATTAATTAAATGCGCAGCCTCAATAAGTTTCTGTATTTTTTCGTATAGTTCGACAATGGAAACCCGAACATACTTATAGCTTTCCTTATTGAACTTTCCCGTTACGGCAGCTTTAAAAAATTCCCAGAATGTTCTTCTTACTTCTGGCAATCCACAATAATCAAAAAACTCATAAAGCACCAGGTAAGGATCTTTAATGTGTTCAGTTCTGAGATTCTGAGGGAAATATGCTGAATCTGGATATTCATTGTAACTCATACCAGGCTAGGTTTAAGGGTTAACAAAGAAGCATCAGATTGGGATAGGTAAAAAGTTATTACAGGTAAAAAATAAGGGTGATAGCTTTTATTAGCCTTACAATTCATAGCAAAAATTAAAAGGTGAGAAATGGGGAATTGAATTGCTTGTAAGGACTAACCAGCTTGGGTAGGAATAAAAAAAGACGTGGGTTAGTCCTTACCGTCCCCATGGGCTACGACACCCTGAACCGAATAAGAACGCCCACGCCTATGACGTGAGCGATTTACCTTATTTCTCGGGTTCTTAGAAGGTCGTAGTTTCAGGGGACCGAGAATTAAAGCAAACGCGCTTAATATTTTAAGTGTTTGCAATTTAGATTATTGTCATGAAGTATTGAAACACATTGTTATATAAATTTTCAATTGTATAGAAAGTCTTTAAATTAGTATTTAATTTCGGTACTATTTTAATGAAAATCTATCATAATTACAAATATGATGACAGAATTTCTATAATTATTTATTTTTCCTCTATAAATATTTACAGAAAACCTTTACAATCAATGACTAAGCTAGGGGAATATCTTATACTCAAATCTATTAATAAGTCAGAAGTGGCACGTAAAACAGGGTTAAGTAAAGCACGATTAAGTGAATTGACTTTAAAGGAGAAAGCTTGGTTAAGAGCAGAGGAACTATATGTTATTGCTTTAGCGATTGGTGTTGAGCCATGTGAAATATTGGAATTTACTTGTGGGCATTTGAGAAAAAAAAAGCATTCATAAGATCCCTGGTTATTTAAATACTTTGTTAATTTATAATTTGCTTCTGCCAACATCTTTAACATAAATCATGGTCAAGTTATTTTGCAGCATGAGGTCTACAAATCTTATGATTACAAATAAAGTTCAACCATGTTTAATACAAATGATACAGTGAGATTGTCTTTTTTAAAGGTAGGTCATTCTTCCGATGCCTTCTTATATTGAGTTTCATAAGATTTCAGAATTTCCTCATACACACCTTTAAATTTCTGAAGGTCTTCAATCCTTGCTTTATATAATTCAATTTTTTGCTGCCTTAACATACTGGCACTGTCCATATCCTCAACTGCCTCATTTAAAGAACCATATTTTTCTCTAAATAGCCACATTGCACTTATATCTCCCAAATCATCCAAATTCCGCCCTGCATACAACCAACCCTTTGTATCCTCATTTTCCGAGTTATCTGCCGCCTGGTTCAATGCATACCTGATTAACACTCTAGCAGTCTCATCTACACTTTTTACGATACCAAGCCAATGCTTTACTTTTTCTCCTGCCGGATCGTCCTCTGTCTCCACTTCATCCAGACCATACGGATAGAATAGATCATTCTCATCCGGACTTAACTTCCTAAGTGTATCTAAAATTGGTTCGAAATTTCTCAATGGCCTGCGACTAGGGGGAAGCGACCAACGCCTTTCCCATAACTTCAGTATAATATTGAAGCACTCTTTTTCCACTGCCTCCTTCAATGTACCTTCCGCCTGATCTACTAATTTCATTTTCTCGGCCAGATAATGCGCCATCCATCGGATCATAAGATCATTTTCATTTTCATAACTTAACTCCTTCAAGAAGAGTTTACCCAAGTTGATAATTTGTTCTTTCGTCTCGGAGTTTTCCATTTGCTGAAAAAATAAATAGTTTATGTTTAGGTTTTATATACTCATCTGTTACTGATCTATAGGAAGAATCTTGGTTTCTTCTTATCAATACATCAAAAATAATTTCACATTCAAATTGCTCACATATCGAAATTAAAAACGGGATAGTTGCTCTCAAACGTTTACCCCGCTGATCAGCTTTTTCATCTGAATAACGGGCAGGTTTACTCCAACTATCACAAACAACACACTTGTTATTAACAGTAAAATCATTTCCTAAAGAGTGAAGTGGAAATCCTATATCACCAGCAAAAGGGTCAAGCTCATCTAAATATGTGGCATCTACACCATCAATAACCCAGCCTTTCAGCCAGACACCTTCACTTTCTATTTCATAGGTATTTTGTTGCCATAATGGTAGCTTATAGTCATAAGGATTCTCATAAGTATTTAAAGCCAAAAGCAGGGAATCTGAACCGGCTTTAGATACCAAGGCTGTACTTACCGAATAACTTTCTTCCCGCCCTTTACCTCTTTCTAACCAGCGCCCATGGATATTCAGGTACAACTCTCCGGTTTCCCCATTCACAATAGCATTAATGTAATCATCTATTGTCACACCCTCCAACCAAGTATCCAGCGATGCTTCTCCCTCAATCCATAATGGCCTTTTTATTGGCACAGGGCTTTTGAAATCAGACAACCACCTGCCATCTTTTGCAGACAACGAATGCGTGGCAATCCAATCCGTCCATTCATTACCACTATCAGATGCTTCCGATGATATAACAGGCATTTTATCAAGAAGCTTAGCGGCGACTATCAACATGGCATGATATGATAAATAAAACCTGAGATCATCTACCTTTGGATATGCTCCATGAGAATGCCAGGTTCCCCTACTACTAGAGTAATAACGATTCCTCATATTACCCCGGGGGTCTCTAATAATTGTCTCTTTCCAACCTAGTTCATGCATAATTACATCTCCGGCTAACTCCATCACCTGAGATTGGGATACCCCAAAAACTTCTCCTAATGGCTCATACCAATAACTATCAAAATCATGTGCAAACGAAAATTTTATACTTGGTTTAATCAACCCATTAGCATGCCAGTAACTATCAACTGGATCTTCATTATCAAATGAATTATTACTAGATTTCCACTTCCCAATTTCATCTATTGCACTTAAAACTTCGGTGTTATAGGTACCAGGATAGGCTTTCTCTATGTTCCTTGCAATATCAGCAGCAAATTGTTGGATCAGGATATGTGGCATCGACATAGCATATTTAAGAAAAGTAGCATGGTATTTTTTTACTATTCCGGGGTGATCCATTGAGGCTCTTGCAATCGCAATCAATAAATATAGTTTGGCATGTAAATCATAAAAGCTAAAACCTCTACTCCCAAATTCTCCCGGATTGCATTTTTCCATCCATTCAATCAGACAATCCAGAATATTCTCAACATTTAGCTCAATCAGCGTCCTCACACAATGAGCTGCCATCCAACGAACAGAAGAAACTGGTTCCCCAAGTGCACACCAGATAAAGCCAGCTATACAAGTATTAACATCATTTGTGGTATGAAGCCAATTGTCCCACATACCATCACCAAAGTCATTTTCTATATGAAGCTCAAACCTTGACAATGCAAATACTACAAGTTTTTCACTTTCTTCAGCACTTAACTTTGTAACAGCTAACCTAGAGAAGTTAAAAAAGGTTTCTGCATTTTCAAATTCCTCTCCTGCACCTAATCCATCAACTATGCCATCTTTTAAAATATCAATATGATGATCATTAAGTCCTAATTCATCTGTTATATTCATAACATAGTAAAACGAAGACAATTCATCTGCAATTTTTTTTCCAAGCTCTTTTATAAGAGCTGGCCATTTTCTAACAAAACTTACTTTCCTACCATATTTATTTGACGCTAATTTTAACACACATGAGATATCAGAAATGTCGGGTTTGTCAGATGTAAACAAAAGGGTTATGAATTCTATAATATTGTTTTCACTAATATATTCTAACACTACCGTCCAAAATGTATCCCTATCTGACATATCACGTTCGTCCATCACTATCTCCCAATCACTGAAATCATTTATTAGATCACCAGTAAACATAAAACTGCCAACAACTTCCTTAAGTTCTTCAATAGTAGTTGTATTAAGACCGTTACGTCCTCTTCCGGCAACTGTTTCCATATTCGAAGAAAGATGGTAAAAATCATTTACCATCTTTAATTCCTTATTCTCAATCCCATATTTTGCTGCCAGAATACCTAACTGCTGAAAATCCTGACCAGGGCTGCCATCTTTTCTTAAGAACCTCACTGACTCATCTAGTATAAGTCTTCTGATCTCCGGAGATTTTTCCCGCTCCAATAGTAAGGAAGCAAATCTTAGAAAACTATATCCAGGCAAGAACCGCCCCATTGCCCATCCAACAGAGGAAGAAATTAAATTTGATTTCACCAACTCTTCTACTAACGCACCCAACTGATATGTCCAGTCTCCTTTATCCCTATCTCTCCATCTGCTCAATGCAGCTATCGCTATATTAGGAGACATACGGGCGCATACCACCACGGCATAACTCCTATCCCAGTGTTTCTCACGGTTCACATATTCTCCTGTTGCTTCTGCACAGCGGATAAACCTATATGCTAGCTCATCACTCAAAGGACCATCAAAGGTGGCTCTGTCTGCCTGTGCTACAATTGCCTCCCAGCGATTTACAAGTTCATCCCCATACCTTGAAACTTTATTTATGGCCTCTTCAAAATAAACAATTGCATCATCTTTTGAACCAACTAATACAGCTCTCGATAACTTCACATACAAACTTGCATAGCTTTCTGTATCATCACTTTCATCCGGATTTGCTGAAATTGCATTATAGGTCGAATGTTCTACATCATCTTTTATACAAAACAAGTGTTTGTTTCGGTACACAACCCTTGTCAGTTCTAGCCGGCTATCCTGGTTAAAATGATTATTAGCATGTAAATACCGCTGATATATCTTGAAAATTTCTTCTTCAGTTCCTCTGCAAAAAAATTTCAGTATATCACTACATTGTTTAGCAACTTCTTCAGACATCCTGTCAACATCCCTATAATGTCGTTTTATAACTTCTTCAAATCCTCTATCTACCCTATCTAAGCCTTCCTGAATATTTCCTACACTATTACCTATAACTTGACACCTTAAATGAGCCCATGGATAAAGCCCTTGTGCCATTAGCCCCACCTTTTGAGCTTGTTGCTGCTCTTCATAATCAGAATGCCCTTTCTTATACTCCTCCGGCATAATCTCAATCAGGTCTAAATCCTTCCCCGTTAAATATGATCGTAATGCGACAGCTCTGAAAAAGAATAATCTGTAATCCGAATAATTATCAGTTATCCGAGTATCCGCTTTATGCGGTATGTATTCATTTAGTACATGTAAAATCTTATCATTTGATAATCCATGATATAAAGCTGCTTCTAGTAGAGAAAGAAGGGCATTGGGATAATGATTTTGAATGGCATATTCGGGAAATTCTAAAATGTTCTTTGTTTTCAACAATAAATCAATACAATTTTCTATAACAACCCGGGCTGGAAATTTACCGATTCTATTAAGCTCATCCGTGATTGCCATCACTAAATAAGGCTTGTTATTACATCCCTGTAATAATAACATTGTTGCATCAAAATCAGCAACGTCAATCAATCTTTCCACTAGTAACTTAGCTGTATAGAAAACCTGGTCATTTGATTGTATACGTTCTAGAAAGCCCATGCATCCTGCAAATCCTTCCAGATTATTATAAGCATATGCGAGCTCTAGTAAATCCTTGTTATTTACATCAAAGTCATAATCCGGTTTCCCATTTTTTTGCCACTCATCCAAATAAATATCCAGCCACCTTTCAGCTGCCCGCAGATAACTACTGGCCTCCCCTCTGTAATCAGCTATTCCCGATAACAAAGACGCTGAATATATGTTCTCTGAACCTTCCCACAGCCCACTCAATAAATGCTTAAGGGCTATTTCATGTACTTTCTCCTTACTCTGTAGTTGTATTAGTAAATCTATATTTTCAAAAAGCAAACGAACCTGCCGTTTATTACCCGCCATCTCCTCTCCAGCCCGCATTGCTACCATAATTGCATCCGGTACCTTCTTCGCCTTTAATGCCGCTTTAAAAGCAAACTGAAGGCGATAAACTCTGATGTTACGGGCATCAATTGGATTATCTAAAGGAAGAAAGTCATCAGAAATCGCTATTTTGATCAGCTGTTCATACCTCCCTGCCTGTAAATAGAGTAATGGTAGTACTTCAGATACATAGGAAAACTGTCCTGCTAAGGGCTCCAGAACATTAATATACGCTTCCAGTACTGCCTTTTCAGCAAGGAAACGCTTCCTGAACCAGGTTTCTGTCGGCTCATCCCTAAACTGTACAGAGGAATCTGATAACCACAAAGCCCGGCCCAGATCCGCTATAAAACTCCTCACAGCCTCTTCTGGTACGCTGGCAGCCCTTGCCAACACACTTATTGGGATATGTGGCTGTAAACTAGCTAGTCCCGTACAAATTCTGTTAATACTCCCCTGACTGCCCTCAGCAGATAAATATTCGAGTCTGTTTACTGCTGATTCCAGCTGATGCGCTATTTGATCATCAACGGTTGTTCCTGCAGGACCAAGGCTACTCAGTAGTTCATTTATAGCTGTATATCCAAACCCCAGTGCATTGGCCTGCACTCTAGGATTTCCTCCTGTTAGCCGGTGAAACTCCAGCCCTTGCTGCGGTGTTACATTCGGATAATGTTTCACAAGATATTCCTGTGTTTCTTTTTCAGCAAATGGCGGTAACACAATACTGCTTACCCAATGAGGAGGCTTTAGCAATGAAATACGTTCGGTCCTGCATAACATCACAAGTTTACAGCCATCAGGCAGGTTTTCCCGCAATAGCTCATTTGCAAAACATGGTTGGTTAAATTCCTGTGCGGCCATTTCTGCATTATCTGCCGCATCAATAAAAATTACCAAGAGTGCCTTTTCACATTCTCTCCTTAATGCCTTTATTACCGTATCTATCCTTGAAAGAAATTTCTGTAGAATATGTTCGTCACGGGATGTGTCCTGAATAAGTAAAGGATCACAAAGCCCCTTGACTGCCAGTTCATTAATAATCTGAATTAAGGCATCCCGATGTCTGTGTCTTGGTTCACTGCGATTTCTGTACCTGCCGGCGCCAAAACAATCGTAAGAAATGCCGACAGAGCCCAGAGGCAAATGATCTCCCATATATCTGCAGAAAACAGATTTTCCAACACCACCTGGAGCATGAACAATAACTGGGCGCTCTGATTCAAATATAGCAGTCCTTATTTGCGAATACTGTTCTCGTTCAATGATTGCACCCATAAAATCCCAATCCGGTGGTGCCGGATATAACTCCCTCTCCGAAGTGATACCAAATCTTAATAGAACATCCTCGCGTAGGATAGTTGTTCCTCCATCCCTTAGGACACGGTCCCTAACCAGCGCAATCAAGTTATCCATTTGGGCATTATCAACTACACCAGTTACCAATTGGCTAATCTCTGCCTTTAGTTGTGATTTTTGCTCACCAAAACTCCCTTCTCCGTCCTCAAATCCGAGAAGGCGGCAAAAGGATCTTAACCGCTCATTTCTTAGCTTAGTATATTTTTCAATTGTCTTCTTAAACCTTGCACTTACTGGTTCATCAGCAATTATTTGCGAAATAAATGCCTTTAAACTTTCTTCTACAGGTCTGTTCGTAATAATTGAAAAATTAATGGAAACGCCCTCCATTTCTGCAGGATGCTCTTCCTGATAAATAAATCGTTCCGCAAATCCCTCAATGGTACGTCTCAAATCACTTATTGTGAAAGGAACATCATTAAGAACAGAAGTATGTTTAAGTTGGTAGTAACATATCCTTCTCTCTTCAGAATATTCATAATACTCTGTTACATCTATTACATACTCTCCGGCATCTGTATTTTCCTCAGAGCCCTCAATGACTAATTTCTTTAATGCCGCATAAGGGTATATGAGCCCTAATGAACGCCTTGCTGCCCATCTGTAATGAAATTCATCTCCTGCACGTGAATGTACTACCGCTTCATTCGACATATTTATTAAATCTATTTTCTGTTATAATTTAAATACTATATCCAGATACACCACTGCCGTAGCTTATTTATCCACTTACGTCAGCTGCCAGTGCGAATAAATGATTATTTTTTTATAATCTTTTCTACAAATCAATTTAGAGAATATTAGTTGAAAAAAATACTCTTATTGCAATCGCTCAACCTTTATATTTTAGCACGACCCAATAATTACCATTGAGTATTTTTTAATCTTACCTATGCCAGTGACAAAATTCCCTAAACGTATGAATTTCGCACGGTTTTCCTTGTATAGAGGGGCTGGTGCAAGGAGCACCACATTTATGTGCTAATCCACGAATGTAGTTATGATAGAATCCAATTCTTTTTTCAACTTCCTTTTCATCAAATACTTGTTCAAGTTGCTTATCAGCTTTATTGAAAGATCTAATTATTAGAATGCCATCAGTATCTAAAAAACGATATGTATCAGCATTATCCTCTAGTATACGCTCTGAATTGTATTTTTCAAGGAAGGTTCTATCTTTTTTATTTATGGCCTTAAGTAATCCTTCTTCCAATCCAATGAAGAACTTTGTTCTTCCAACCTTTTCAGTTAAATAGTCAAAAACAGACATTTTCTCAGGTAAATTGGTATTTAATGCATTGTCAATATTTTTTCTTATTAGGCGGTAATCAAAACACTCTCCAAAATAAATCCGCCCCTTGAATTCATAGCTTGTGAAAAATTTATTCTTGTTTATATTTACTCTCCTGGTTTTATTTAATTTAACATACTTAATGTACCTATTATAATATTTTGAATCCAGAATAAAACTCAGATATATCGCATAGTACGTTAATTGATTTTCAAAATAGTCTGAATCTACAGGAGATTTTTCCACAGGAGGATCATCTACGACAATACATTCTGAACTACGAAAAAACTTATATCCCTGTAATGTGGTAACTGTTCCAAATCGTAAATATGCATTAGAAGTTTCCTGTTTTTTCTCAATGATGTCTTTTACCATTTTAGAATAATATTGCTGAGTAGTTCCCTTCGTTTCTATCTGATACAATTTCCCTTCAGCAATTACCTCATAATCTAAGTACTTTCCCGTAATCGGCACACCTATTTTTCTAAACTTATTTAAATCTATTTCTAACAACAGAGTTGTATATTTTAGTCCAACGGCAACCCCCGCGAGTTCAGAAATAGCTTATTGAGTAGTATCATCTTTACAGAGATTTATTATAGTATTTTGAGTCAATTCAAGATAATCATTATTTAACGATTCTAAGAAAGGCGCTTTACTTTGTAAATAGTCAAAATCTGACTCCTTTATATGACCCGGTACCTCCATTTGATAAATTGCATATTTAAAAAACTCAGGTTTATCCAATTCAACGAAAAATTTCTTTTTATCAAACGGATATCTTCTTGCTGTAGAATGAAGTTCAACGGATATAGAGGTTTTTTTATTCATGATCGTTTATCATAATGCATTAAGAAAATAACTGAATATTATAATACAAAAAATACGCGCATAGTATTCCTTATTATAAGTATATTAGTGAATAAATTAGGAAACCATTTCAAGAAATTCTGCTAACGAAATTATGTATGTCTTATTAGTTTTTACCAGGGGATTATTCCGGTATTTTTAAATTTTATATCTTCTACTATACAGTAGAAATGCCAGATCAAAAATGTTTCTATTCGGACTGTCCGCCAACAAACGCGAAAACCATGTTAGCCAGTGGTTTTGCATCACTTTTTCTCTTTTCTGCTTTTAACGTCTTTGTCGTAACCGATTTGCCAGAAATACATATCCAATATTTTCATTAATGGATAATGTTTTGGGGTTTTGGTCTCAATCAGCAGTTGTGCTCGGTCAATATCGCTTCTGTTCTTGTCTATGAAATTGAAAAGTTCGTTTAATGAAATTTTATTGAAACCTGTATGCTCCATTTTCATTTCTTTTAAGCCGTCTATGAAATATCTGTCATAAGCAGGAACACAGGCTAAAGTTCCAAGCATGATTTTACTCAACAAGGTGTCTGTTGGAGCAATTGGTTTAGGTTTGTCTGTACCTTTGGTAAAATATATTTTGCGATAATGGTCGTAAGTATTCGGACCTCGG
>NZ_MTKN01000079.1 GCF_001975825.1 [Flexibacter] sp. ATCC 35208 | reverse complement strand
ATGCCTGGCGCACACAAAAAAGCTTTTGCCTCCGGCAAAAGCTTTTTTCTGAAAATGAGTTTCATACCTGTTGGTGAATTCCCGCTTTCATAAATGTTTTGTTTGCAAACGGACCTGCAGCCGGCTTGAAAACCCAAATGGTGAATATTAAAACCTGTATTGTATCCTGCACGTAAACACATTATCCTTCACATCCTCCGTATACCCGGTCAGTGCAGTCGTTTCATTCTTCACCCAATCATAATACAACATCAGCTTTGTATTCGCATCAAAGTAATGCACATAACCGGCGCCGAAAGTATTATACTTAATATCAGCTTTGGTAAAACCGGCATCAGTAGCACCAATCTGCGTGCCTTTCACATCCCTGTTAGGATCATACCAGTCATATTTCAATACTATCAGGTCCTTGGGCGAACCTAAATTCTGCAAAAAGTAAAAGTAAGCCCCATCAAAGTTGCGAACGTATAACGGCGCATTGACTGTTCCATTCATAGGAATCGCATACAGGGATTCAGAAGAACTGAGCGTTGCTGTCTGTACCCCACGAATATATTCTGCCCTGAACTCTGTAAATCCTCTTTTCTTCCCGTTAGGGATCTTCAATTGTACATCTGCACCATAATAGTGGCGGGGAGCGATCTTGCCTACATTAGCAGCAGATGAATCTACTTTGAACACATCGCCACCAACCTTATATATGTAGTTCGTGAACTGTTCATACCCTCCATACAGGCAGGAAATACTACCCGATAAAAGCCAGTTGGCAGCATTCAATCGCTGTGGTTTGACAGATAAACGGGCAATGAGGTCTTTATGGCTATCAAAATCACTGCTGGCATTTAAACCCTGCCCATTGAACAGACCGGCATCTATACGCATAAAGCGGAAAGGATTATCCTGTCGGCGAGGTTCAAAAGTAACCATAGCACCCAGATCTCTTTCCGTTTTCATGAGGATTTGAGACATACGCCCACGTTCCGGTGTTTCACGATCGCTGGAGGCAAGGTTGATTTCATACCCGAACGGCCGGGCGAACATACCAGTGGTAACAGAAAATACATCCCAGCGGTTTTCGAACAAACGCCCAAAGAAGTCACGAATAAATACCCCTCTTTCTGTTCCGTCAAACTGAAAAGCGAACTGTACCACAGGCATCTGATTGGCATTATACCGCTGGTAGTCAAGGCGGAAACGGCCACGACGAAGCATGAAACGATTGTTTACATGATCCGGGAAATTGCCACCGGCGTAGGTTTCAATGCCTTTACCCTGGGCCAGCTGGAATTGAGGCTGGATGTAGCCACTGAAACGCATGGCGTCGTATTTCTGGTAGAGAGAGAACATACCTTTGCCAAGATTCTTGGTGGTATCAATCATGTCCATAAGGAACTGAGCCTTTGCAAGACTGGAAAGGAGAAGGAACACACCGACAATCGGCAGGAGCTTAAGCCGCATTCAAGTTGAAATTTGCGGCAAAGAAAGCAAAAATTTAACAATTTCTTAAATAAGCGAAAGGTTCTGGATTTTTCCTTCGGAAAAATCCAGAACCTTTCGCTGCGGTCGCATTTAGGGGCGCCGGAAAGGCGCCCCTAAATGCGACTAAAACTAAAACTTAAACTAGAATTGCAGATATATCGGCAGCATCGTCTGTGAACTCTTCACCTGCGCCAATAACCAAATAAAAACTACCATAATCACCACATTCCCTACAACCGGCACCTTACTCAACAAACTCTCAGTCCCCAACTCCATCTTCTTCGGCAGAAAATGCAGGAACATCCCCAGCAACATCACCCAGAACACTGCCGTATACCCATTATACAACTCCAACCACACCTCCGGCTGGAAATCATACACCACCTGGTGTATCAACGCCCACGCATCTGAGAATGTCGAAGCCTTAAAGAATATCCAACAGAAACACACAAAATTAAACGTTACCAACACGCCCACTACCTTCAACACACCTCCCCAAAAACCGGAAGGCCCTCCCCCTTTCTTCTTCAAATAATCAATCCTCACCTTATCCACCGCCAGCGCAGTACCATGCAACCCTCCCCAGAATATAAAATTCCAGCTCGCTCCATGCCAGAACCCACCAATCAACATCGTCAGGAACAAATTCACAAACTGCCTCACCTTCCCCTTACGATTACCCCCCAAAGGTATATACAGGTAATCCCTTAGCCAGGAAGACAACGAAATATGCCACCTGCGCCAGAACTCTGTAATACTGCTACTCTGATAGGGTGAATCGAAGTTCGGCGGAATCTTAAACCCGGTCCACCGGGCTATACCTAACGCCATATCTGAATAACCAGAGAAGTCACAATAAATGATCAGCGCATACCCATACACACCCAATAAACACTCTAACCCCGTATGCTTACTTGGATCATCAAATATATACTGCACAAAGTTCTGGTTAATAAAATCCGATATCACCACCTTCTTAAACAACCCACTCACTATCAGGTACATCCCTTTCCCAATATCCTCCCTATCCAGCACATACGGCTTTTCTATCTGCGGAATAAAATCCGCCGCCCTTACAATCGGTCCCATCATCAGTTTAGGAAAGAAAGAGAGGAAGAACAGGTAGTCCATGAAATCGTCCACAGGCTTAAATTCCCGCTTGTACACATCGACGGTATAACTCAGGTTCTCGAATGTATAGAAGGAAATACCTATCGGCAGCAACAACTTTAACGGATGTATATGCCCCAGTTCCAGGTCATTGATCATCCCGATAAAGAAGTCGGTATACTTAAAGTAAAACAGCAATCCCAGGTTCAACACGATACTCAATATGAGCAACCGCTTCCTGAGCCCGGCTTTCTCTGACTTGTATATCCACCTGGACAAATTGAAATCCACGACCGCCGACAACAATACCAACCCTACATACACGCCACAGGCCATGTAAAAGAAATACAATGAAAATACGGTGAACACTGCCACCCTGGCCCGTTTATTACTACTCGCCGCCAGGTAAAACAGCAGGAACACGGCAAAGTAGTACATGAAAAAGGCACTGTTAAACAGGATAGGATTCTCCTTATTATACGTCAGTAGACTTATGATTTTATTCAGCTCTATCGTCATCTTCATTCACGTTGTAGTGTGCGGTAGCGTACTTTTTATACTTTAAATAACTCTGGTGCAATGCTTCGTACAGTAATTTCCCCTGCAACTGGTATCCACGTACATTGAAATGGATATGATCACCCGACCAACCACCTGCGAATTCAGCATCTCTGAACCTGTTCTCCGCATTAAAGTTCCAGCAGGCAATCCCTTTTTCTTTACCATAACTCATGATCTGTTGCGTCACGACCGCTATGTAAGGATTAGGATAATAGGAGATCTTATAAAAGGTTTTATACTTTTTTCCGACTTTCTTTTTGAAGGCACGCTTACTCACCTTCTTACACTCCGGTGGCGTTGTCAGCAGAATACTTGCTCCCGGTTGATACCGGCGGATCACCGCCACTGTACTATCTATCTGATCCCTGAAATTGGCAGCGTTCAGCGAACTGTAAGCCTCATTCGTACCCAGAGAGATGATCACCAGTTGTGGTTTCAATACATCCATCTGCGCGATCAGGGTATTGTTGGCATCATTGTACTGGCTGTACATGGCGCCGTTTATACCTATAGCATTGTACTGTACCCCCGGCTTACCGTTGAACAACAGGGCGCCGTAAAAATGAAACGGCTGACTGCCCTTATCATCCCAGCGAACCTGGAAGTTCTGCACCGGCTCTTCAAAATTCAGGGTGGCCACCTTCACCGTAGAACTTGCATTCCTGAAGGGAGGTCCGAAGACATTGATATCTGCTCCCGGTGATACCACCGTAGCCTCTTCAGGTCCTGCGTCATAAAATAACTCTGCCTGGCTGATATCATTTTCCTTACTATCTTCTCTCCTGTTATATGCCAGTGCCGGTGAGCTTTGTGTAGAACTGATCACAATGGCACCCGGTCCTAATACAGAAGGTCTGTACTTGTCAATAATACGGTCAGCAGACCATCTGGCCGTACTGTTCCAACGATAATCGCCAGGGCCGTTGGTGTTGGCCAGGTTCCAGGGAAAAACCCATCCCCTGCCGGCATCTCCGAAATCCCGCTGTAGCAGGGAGGCTGTCGCCTCAGGGAAAAATCCGGCCTGAATATGAGAATCACCCAGGTGCAGTATGGATACCACCATACTATCGGACCTGTCCAGCGAAGCAAAGAACTTAAAAAGTGCAGAATCCTGTGCTATCCGGTTTGCCTGACCTGAGGCCAGACTGGCGGTTAACATAAGTATTCCTGCAAAAAATGTTGTTTTATTGAATTTCCACCTGCTTAAATTCATCCATCATAGCTTTATACAGCAGCGCCGCTACTTTGGCTGCTCCCTGTCTGTTAAAATGCGTATGGTCTTTCTGGGCTAACACCTGGTCACCGTCTACCCACTTTGCCATGGTACCCTCACCACCCATCGCAGCATACAGGTTCCAGTAAGCAGTACCATGCTGCTTAGCCAGCTCATGCTGTTCTTTGAGTAAGGCCATTACACCCGGCGCAGTCACCCAGTCACCACCATTTTTATATGATTTATCAGCTGTGCTTACAACCAGGAATGAAGTACCAGGCATCTCTTTTCTCAAAGAATCAATCACCTTCTTCATCGGTCGCGCATACCAGCTGTAGTCTGTCAACTTTGGTTTGAACAATATATTAGCGCCATACTGAAGTATGACAAGGTCATAAGGATGTTCACGCTGCATCTCCTGCACCAGTGATTTTGACAACTTTCCCAGTTCAATCCCGCTGATACCACGGAAGGAGAAGTTGTCTACATACACACCACTATCGCCTTCAAAAGACACGCCATAAAATGGCGTAGTCGTACCACCCGCCCACCTGATCGTCACATTGTTCTGTGCCGGATCCTGTGACCATACAAAACGGTTGAGCGTGTTCTGCTCTTTCAATGTATATGCCTTATCGTTGATGGTGATATTCGCATCGCCGGCAGGACCATAGAAAAGCGTGACGCGCTCAAACTTGTCCAGGCGTTTTTTATGTACCGGTGTGTAGCGCACATAACTGTTGCTACCGGGTACAAATGTGTGTCCTGAAATACCGAGTTTGATATTGGCAGGTGGCTGTTGTTTATAACTGTAATCTTTCCAGTCTTTGGAAAAAGTATGGGTGATCGTGGTTCTGAAACCTGCTACGACCGAAGTGATCGGTACAAATCCAACCCCACTGCCACCGAATGCCTTTTGCAGACTATCGCGCAGATCTTCTGTAAGCAGGTCGCCTTCGATCATGGAGTCGCCAAAGTAGGCGATACGTACTTTCTTACGTTTGCCTTGTTTCAGCTGGGCCAGTGCATCGAGGAAATGCTGGAGCCCGGCAGCTGCCGTATCGGCAGTTGGAGGCAGGTTATAGCTGATAATGCCTTTATAATCAGTAAAATCGAGGTGGTTGTCAGGATCCGGAACGTCTGCCAGCGCCGTAGCAAGGGTAGAATCAGCTACCTGTTCAGCAGCAGTTTCTGTGGAGTCTCCTTCGTCAGGGATCTGGGGTATCATGGAACTATCGACTGGGGTATCCTCATCCTGTTGTTTTCGTAAAGAATCAGGTCGCAGATCCGCCAGCATATCCAGCGAACGGGTTTTGAACCCTGCGTAAGACACAATGTTGTCAAACTGTGATAATGCTACCAGACACACTAAAGCCCCCGTAATGATATAAAAAGGATAGGCAGATTTGTTATTGCCAGACATGAATTACTCTGATTATTGGATTGGTCTACTAAAGCTAATAAAGATAGCGCTATTCCTTAACATAACTAAACGCATCTACCTGAGGCAGATGCGTTTAGTTCGTCTTTTTAACAAAATTTATTTCTTTGAATAAGCCATTTGCTCATCCAGCTTGTACAGCTTATATCGGCTGATCATACCTGCTACTCTTCTCTCCCATTCATGCCCTGCTGCAGAGTATCCACTATTGTTCATATGCTTCAGCCAGTCTTTATATTTAGCATCCCCCTTCATTTTGGAGTAATACTTCTTCTTCATGACCATTTTGGCAAAGAACTGGAAAGACGCATCGTCAGATGCAAATTCCCTGTACCGGGACCGATAGGTCACGCCTTTCTTTTTATGCAACTTGTTGCTGCCCACAATACCAAAATGGTTGTGAAGCAAACGGGCATTTTTGCTGGTTCCCATACCTGATTCCAGCATCGCAATCCCTAAGATCACACTGGCAGGGATACCGGTCTCATTCATCAATGCAATCGCCGTTTCACTGTATTTTGATACATAACGGTTCTTGCTTTGGGAGTATGCACTGTTGCCAAACAGTATGAGCATGCATAGCACTGCACAAAACCAACCTCTGCTGAACATCTTGTTCAATGTCATGGCAGTAATTTTTCTTGTACTGAATAATGTATGTTTTATCAATCTCATCATTATCGGGCGCCAGAAACATTCCTTCTTACCGGCAATATAGTTTAAAAGATTCTATAATGTGATTTTTAAATGTTAAAATATTGTAGGAATGAGGGGCTATACTTACATAAGTCTTTGGGATTCAGTAAATATTGTGCCTCTGATAGTTTGTAGTTTGCAACAATCCCCCTTGATACCGCATTTTCCACAGTTTCAAGGGGGATTTTAGTTGTTTAACTGCATGCTGCCATTGGCAAATACCATGCCATTACTTGAGGGCTATCTGCAACTCGTCCAGTTGTTTCTGGTCGATTGAGCTTGGGGCATCCAGCATAACATCGCGTCCGGAGTTGTTTTTCGGGAAGGCGATAAAGTCACGAATGCTCTCACTACCACCCAGTAAAGCACAAAGCCTGTCAAAGCCCCATGCCATACCACCATGTGGCGGCGCACCATATTCAAAGGCACCCAGCAGGAAGCCAAATTTGTGATTGAATTCTTCTTCGTCCATACCCAGCGCAGCAAACATCTTCTCCTGCAGGTCACGTTGGAAGATACGGATAGAACCACCACCTACTTCTGTACCGTTCAGTACGATGTCGTAAGCATTGGCCTTAATATCCGCATATTTAGACAGATCGTTCATCCAGCTGATCTGTTCTGGTTTTGGAGAAGTAAACGGATGGTGCTTAGCGACCCAGCGTTTATCTTCCTCATCATATTCAAAGAGCGGGAAGTCTACCACCCATAACGGTGCATATACATCTTTATTACGCAGGCCCAGGCGCTCACCCATTTCCAGGCGGAGCTCGCTCATCGCTTTGCGGGTGCGCTCTTCTTTGCCAGCCAGCACCAGGATCAGGTCTCCCGGTTGTGCACCGGTTTTCTCTGCCCAAACTTTCAGCTTGCTTTCGTCAAAGAATTTATCCACAGAACTCTTGATGGAACCATCTGCGTTATACAACGCGTAAATCAATCCGGTCATACCGATCTGCGGACGTTTTACCCAGTTGGTCAAGTCATCTAGCTGCTTGCGGGTATAACCACCAGCACCTTTTGCACAGATCGCCAACACCAGCTCAGCATCATCGAATACCGTGAAATTATTCCCTTTCACAGTATCATTCATGTTCACCAGTTTCATTTCGAAACGGATGTCCGGCTTGTCATTACCATAATATTCCATCGCATAGTCGTAAGTCATGCGTGGGAATGCTTCGTTGAACTCGATACCCTTGATCTCTTTGAAGATGTACTTCAGCATCTCTTCAAAGTTGCTCAGGATATCTTCCTGGTCTACAAAGCTCATTTCACAGTCGATCTGCGTAAATTCCGGCTGACGGTCAGCACGGAGATCCTCATCTCTGAAGCACTTTACGATCTGGTAGTACCTGTCGTAACCACTCACCATCAGCAGTTGCTTGAAGGTTTGCGGAGACTGTGGCAAAGCGTAGAACTCGTTAGGGTTCATGCGGCTTGGTACCACGAAGTCACGTGCCCCCTCAGGTGTAGACTTGATCAGGAAAGGCGTTTCTATATCCATGAAGCCTTTGCTGTCAAGGAAGTTACGTGCTGCTCTATTAACACGATAACGCAGCTCAAGGTTCTGTCTTACCGCATTTCTGCGCAGATCGAGGTAGCGGTATTTCATACGCAGCTCGTCGCCGCCATCTGTATCATCAGTAATAGTGAATGGAGGAGTCTGTGCCTTATTCAGAATAGTAAGCTTGGTCACAGCGATTTCCACATCACCTGTAGGAATATTTTTATTCTTGTTAGAACGCTCAGTAACTGTACCTTCTATCTGAATAACGAATTCACGACCCAGCGGTTGCTCTTCCAGCTGTGGATTCAGAGATTCGCCAAACAGTAACTGCGTGATACCGTAACGGTCACGAAGGTCAACGAAAGTGATACTGGTTCCTAGTTTCCGGACTGTCTGTACCCAACCGGCCAGGGTTACGGGTGTTCCTATATTCTCCAGTCGTAACTCGCCACAGGTGTGCGTTCTGTACATATACTATATCTTATGCGTTGCTCTTAAATATCATTTCAACCGATCCTGCAGTTCGCTGGAACGGTCGGCAAAGATAACGTTTGCCGCCAGCATTTCTAACCTTTATACCTGTTAAAAAACCGTTTTATATCGGTTTCCTGCCACAGTGGGGCATTGCGTAGCAAATGAGCCGTCATCTGGGCCGCCATGGCTGGTGCCAGGCTGGAACCTTTGGTTCCCAGGCCGTTGAATAAGCCTAGAGACGGCATTTCAGGGTGCATACCCAGCATAGGACGGCGATCTGTGCCGCTTGGCCTTACTGCCGCCTGGTGATCCAGCACCTCATAGGGAACTTTTAATAATTGTTGGAGTCCATTCTCAAGAAAAGCCCGCTTTTCGGCAGTTGGGTTTTCATCCGGATAATCCCAGGCAAATGTGGCACCTACCCAATAAATGTCGTTTTGACCAGGTATGGGTACCATTGATATGCTTCTTTTTACGATATCTGCTGTTTCAAATCCGGGTACCCGCACTGTCAGTACCTCCCCTTTATTGAGGAGGAAAGGGATAGCACTGAACCAGGGATTATGGGTAGTCTGGGCGCCGTCGCAAAAGATCACTGCCCTGGCGTGAATGTCGCCATAAGTGACACTGGTTGGCTTTGCTTGCAGCTGGGAAGGCAGGAAACGCTCTTCCAGCAGGGAATTATGTTTCTTCAGGTATTCTCTCCAGATGGGCAATAACTGTTGCAGCAGCACTGTCCCCCCTTTTATAATGGCTGCGCCAAAAGGTTGATCCAGCCACTGGTCATAATGGGCTATAGCAGCGGCCGATGGTAGTCGCATATAATCCAGACCTGTCGTTCTGTCAAAGAATGCCGTCTTCAGCTGTTCTGTAGGCAACACTGTCCACAGATCCCGCTCTTTATATACAGGCAACCCCAGCAATTCCTCCATTTCACGGTAAGTGCGCAGGGCTATCGGATAGATCTCGTCGTACAACCACGCCACTGTAAAACGTCTGCCCGAAACCGGATTCACCACACCTGCCGCCACACGGGAAGAACTGTTTTCCTTGTATTCGTCTATGACGAGTACAGAAGCTCCAGCCTGCATCAAGCTGTAACTTAGCATCGTACCTGCGATGCCCTGACCTACTACCAGATAATCTACATTCATTTGATATGCAAAATAATGCGAAAATCGCTAGCTCGTAATGATAGTGGTCAATGGAAGAAATGACTTATTCTGCACACAGGCCCCTGATAAGGCCCGGCAGTACCGCAATAGCCCCAATTTTAAAAAATCTTTTGATGCCTGATCAAAACCTTAATGATGAGGGTACAATACGACAGCTGGCAGAGGGCCCGAATCCGGGCTGGCAGGCGTGATCCATTCTATTCGGGGTGCTGCACCTTTGTAAGAAATTTTCAATGGATAATATCCCTTTTGTAAGGGCACGATAAAACTTTGTTTATCAAATGTCACATTGCTCATCGCATTGCCCAGAGATACTTTCACGCTGTCTTCTGTATCGATAAAAAATATATAATAACCATCTGTATCAATCCTGATCCCGCCTTTTAGTAATCCCGGCAAAGTATCCAGGCCACCGGGTTTCAACTGCTTTGGCAATGGTTCGGATTTCAATGTTGTTCCTACTTTAAAACTACCACGTATCGTATCACTATATTCATCTCTCACACAAATAGACTTGATGGTAAATTGTACTGGTATCGTCAGATCCAGTTTACCATTGATGCGTGGTGATGCTGCTGTAGGTACCGTACCATCTGTGGTATAATGCCAGTCAGACCTTTCGTCCGGCCAGATGTAGAGCGGGAATGATTTATCTTTCAGCACAATACCCGTCATTGGATGGTACCTGGGTTGATCTGTGGTATAACCTGCCCACGTAAATTTCAGCCCATCGAACACGGTTTTAAAGATCATACTGTTGTGCGTTTCTCCTGCATACGGTGTTACCTTCCAGTGTAATGAAGCAGGTGCCTTTTCTCTGAAAATAGAATCCAGCTGAGATACCCCCATATCACGCATCGCTGCTCCTTCCCTGCCGGTAATGTACAGCGATGCATGTACCTGGCTCATACCCGCCAGTTTCTCCCCTGTTTCTTTGAGCAGCAAACCATTGTCCCACCACATCGCAGGGTCTGAAATAAGGTAAGACTCAAACAGCATTGGGTCATGCAGAAAAGCGTAAATCCCAAATAAACCCGCCAGCGATGAGCCTACATATACCCGGTTGTCCGCACGGGCAGGGTATTTTTTTTCAATGTAGGGCATCAGTTCAGTCTTCATAAAGGCGAGGAATTTATCGGCTCCCCCTGAGCGGGAATTGCCTTGCAAACGGCTGGGTGTAAAATCCCGGTCACGCACTCCCATGTTTTTCATACTGACTACAATACAGGAAGGTACAAATTGAATTTGTACAAAACGCTGCATGTGTGCAACGATGTCATTGTTCCATTCGCCATCCGTTACATAGATCACTTCATACTTTTTCCCTGAAGCGGGATCATAATCATCCGGTAGTTCCACTTCAATCTGACGCATCTCTTTCAGGTTGTCAGAGTAAAGGGAATCACTGATGATCTTCATTTGTTGTGCGGTGGCATTGGCCGCCAGAAACATGACAAGGAGAATACTGATGGTTTGCTTCATGACCCGGAAATCTTGGTGTGGACTAAAAAATACCACTTTGTGATAAAATTGATTTTCAATAGTTTAGACAATCCCGGAAATTCAATATTGCCCCGATTTTGTACATGGGATGTTCACTAACGAAAAACGGCTGTCTTAATATAAAGACAGCCGTCTGGCAAAAAGGTTGCATTCTTTTTACTCTATTACTTTCACCCTGATTCCTTCACTATGGGCACTGAATTCAGGAGCATACATACACTGTGCAGTACTGATACCGTTACTGAAGTCTCCATTGTGTGTTACAAACATGCTGTATTCAAACACATAAGTACCTTTTGGTAAACGGCTGAAGAAGAAATTAGTAGACGCATCTTTCGTGCTCTGGTAATAACTTACTCCATTTTGCCACCCACTCTGACTAATCACATTCGTAGGTTCAAAACATGCGGCACGCATATCTTTCAGGTGTACATATTCCATGTCACGATCTACCTTCATCACGATACGTGCTTTTACCTTATCACCTACTTTCAGTTGATTGCCATCTTCGATAGCTGTCAGCACAGGACCATTGTCATTTGTCTTCTCGATGAAGAGTTGTTTCTGCAGGGTCATTGGTGTAGCCGCAGTGGTGATTTTGTCCAGCTGCTCAAAGTATTGCCAGTACACAGCGCCCCATGAAGGCTGACCATTACTGCCATCTACTTTTACTTCAATTTTACCCATCGCAGGTTTTACTTCTTCATTGTTAAATTGCTTTTTGAAATAACCGGTACCTGCTTCTTTCTTTTCTTCCTTCACAGTTGTTTTACCCAACTGGATGGTGATTTCAGGATTTGCAGTCAACCAGTTACCACCACCTAAGAGCATTGCATAACAAGCGTCGGCAGTTGCTTTGGTGGTATGCCAGTTATTAGTTTGTTTGTTCTTCAACAACCATGTTTTCATATCGCCTACGGCTACTGAATCATGACTTACACGTTGGAATGCTTCGATGAGCATAGCCTGTGTTTCAATCGGCGCCTGGTACCACCAGTAGCCGGCTGTTACACTCTTCCAGTACATGCCCATCTCTGCGTTGTTGGTGGCGTTTTCTTTCAATGATTGGATAATGCCCTTATCATTTAATACAATCGCCAGCATGGCCTGCGTATAAGTGCTCTGTTGCAACCAGAATTTCTTAGCCTGTGCCAGGTAGAACTGATAAGATTCTTTGTACTTATCTTCTACCGGTTTGTTCAGCAGACTACGCATGTACAGGTAGTGCGATTCGATGTAACCGATATGCTGTTTGTTCAGATCAGCTTTGTTACGTTTCAGCTCATGGTACCAGTCGTCCATCTTCTTGTCTACATAGGCTAAGCCTTTGGTCACAATCGCATCCGCATCCGGACTATTCACAGCACCTACCTGTTGTAAGCGGCCTACACCAGCCAGAATATACTGTGTTACAAACTGATCTTCCCACATACCATTGAACCATGGGAAAGCACCATTTGGCAGCTGTTTCTGACGTAGTTGCTCCAATGCTTTCTGTTGTTCAGCACTCATCTTGTTCAGATCGAAGAGCAGGGCTATATTGCGTTTTTGTTCTGCTTCATTTTTAGCAGCCAGCACCCACGGAGTTTCCTGCAGTAATACACTCTTCAGCTCTTCATTCTTTTGCAGGTTGCTTTGCAGCGCAGTGGTATCAGTTGTCTTCCATTTTTCGAACATGCTTTTTACACCGGGCAGTTTATTCACGATGTAAGTAGCGAGCGTATTCGCATAATAACGGTTGAATACCTGTTCGGAACATTCGTATGGGAACTCCATCAGGTAAGGCAATGCCTGTACTGCGTACCAGGTAGGATTACCGGTGTATTCAACTGTGAGTGCATGCTGCTGTAAAGTTTCTGAAGCATCGCTCTTCAGTAATTTTTCGAAAGTAAATTCTTTCTTTCCATCACCACGCATCGTCAGTGGCAGGGTTTCTGTCACCAGCATTGAGTTGGTCAATACCGGTACAACATTTTCTTCACCATCACTGAATTTGCCGGCAGTAGCAACTACGCGGTACAACAGGGAGCTACCAAATTTATATGGTATTTCTAATGGGAATGTAACAGCAGTGCTTTGTCCTTTAGATACAGTGAAGTGCTGTGCAGGATAAACATTCTGGAACCAGCCGTCTACAGGTTTCATGGTGGTTGCGTCCAGCAGTTCAAGACGTGCTTCGCCAGTCAATGCACTATCAGCAAGGTTGCTGATCTTAGCAGAGAAGATGATCTTATCGCCTTCTCTCATAAAGCGGGGTGCATTTGGCTGCACCATCAATGGTTTCTGTGTGATCACACTGCTTTCAGCATAACCAAATGCAGCGTCTTTTGTATGAGCGAGGCTCATGAAGCGCCAGCGGGTCAGGGCTTCCGGCACGGTGAAGCTGAAGGTGATGTTGCCATTTTCATCAGTGCGAAGGTCAGGGAAGAAGAAAGCGGTTTCGTTGAAGTTGGTGCGGGGGGTGACAGTTTCAACGCTTTTCGCGGGTTCAGCAGTTGCCGTTTGCGCTGTTACAACACCAGGAGCTATTCCTTGTAAGGCAAATAACCCGTTACTGCTCGACACCTTGTCTGCTTCCATCATTGGTGCTGCAAAAGCTACTGATGCTGCTGGCGCAGCCACTCCTTTTTTCATTTCCCTTGCCTTACCTCCGGGCGCTGCGTCCCTGGACATATAATTGTAATAGCGAGGCTGTCCATAACCCGTCAATTTCACTGCCTGTACACCAATCCCCTCTCCAAAATCAATCACAGTTACACCAAACTGTTGTGCACTAAACCAATTCAGATCATCATAAGAAACATTCACATCATCATAATGCGTATCATTCTCAACGAAGTTGTAAGTCTCTGCATTTACCTGCTTAAAGTTTGTATGACCATCCCAGTTTGCCAATCTTGATGCACTCGGATATAAATCAGGCAGTCTCCACTGGTTTGCCCTGAATGCATCCAGCGATGCATCGTACATGGCAGCCAGCAACTCCGCACCTATCTTATCACGTTTTTCACCTTTGATCTGTATGCGCCATTCTTCTTTTGCACCAGGTAAGATCTTATCACGATGTGACTGAATCGTTACATCCAGCTCCTTATTACTCCATGGAACAACGATGGTTCTTTCTTCAGTAAAAACACGATTATCTTTTACAAATGCATACTGCACATTCACATTCCCCCTGTCCGCTTCTTTCACATCATACTTCCTGTCAGTAACACTATTATTGAAAGAGAAATCACTACTTAAAGAAGACTGCAGGTTTGTACTGATCGTTTCAATTATATGCAGGTCTGAAGCAGAAGAACCCAGCAGAAAATGCGCCGTCTCACCGGGTTTCACTGTTTTATCATCTGTATAAGACCAGCTATAAACAGGATACGATACGCGGGTTGCTTTTGCATCCACCAGTTCAAAAGTTTTCTTCTGCATCACCTTCTCACCGAATTTATCGGTCGTGCTTACTTCCAGCTCATACCAACCCGGCGCCAGTGATTTAGCATCGAGTAGCACAGTTGTATTTGCTTCAGTTTTGAGTTGTTTATTGAAAACTGCATTACCTCTTTTCCAGGTATCCTGCTCATCTTCTTCATTGTAGATATCATGCGGGAATGCCTTTTCATATTCCTCACGGGACAGAATGAATTGATCAGGCTTTTCCCAATAACGACTACGCAGTAAGCGACCCGGATGTTGTAATGGTTTCAGGGTAATCGCTACATCAGCAGGTTCAAATACACCATTCAGGTTCTCAGTCAAAATGTTTACCTTTTGCAGGTCCTGTGGCAATACACGGTCTGTCAGCCCAATGCTGATTTCCATGGCCTGGTAACCTACACTCACGCTTTGGTTACCTGTACGGGTCTCCCCATTCACATCTGTGATATCCGCTTCGATAGAATAAGTAAAGACTGGTTTCTGCGAAGCAGCAATGCTCAGATCAGGCAATGCAGGGAAACTTACTTTAAAGCTACCGTCTGCTGCTGTTTCTGTAGTACCTGTTGCGATCTGACGTGCAGGGCTATAAGCAGGCGCTTTCCTTGACATCCACCAGTAAGGGAAACGGGCTTGTCTCATCACACGGTAAGTCACCTTTGCACCATCGATATTATTACCAGCATAAGCCAGTGCATTCCCCTTTACAGTAATGGTATCATTCAGGCGATAAGTACCACGCAACGTATCGAATTCTACATAGAATTTAGGACGTTTGTATTCTTCCACGCTGAATGAAACACTGCCACCATTGTTATCTTCATCGATACGGAATACACCGTTCAACTGGTTTTCCGGCAGTCTGAATTTACCGGCATAAGCACCATATTCATTGGTCGTTAATTCCATTGAATCTACCTTCTGACTATTGCGGTCTACCAGGCGTACAGTTACTTTATAATTGCCCAATATTTTTCTGTCGGTATCTACATCTACACCTCCCTTGAGGCTGACTACAATCCCTTTGAAGTATACCAGCTGACCCGGACGGTAAATTCCTCTGTCGGTGAAGAGGAATGTCTGGTGATCAGGGGTATTTGTATTGTTATTAGAATAGTCGTATCTGTATATGTAATTGTAATCATCCGGAGCCAGTGTATCGGCATTCAGTATCAGCTCATATCTGTTAGTGCTGTATTGCTTTTCAGGCTTCAGGGTTACGGAACCATCCTTTGCTGAAATGGCTGATTGCGTCACCTTCAGTTTGCCATTGTTCTGCTGTTCATACACATTGAATTTCACCCCCTGCAATGGTGCACCTGTTTTCCTGTGCAATGCAAACAATTCCTTTCCATCACCAGCATCATAAGTAGAGCGGGCGATGTAGCTTAAGTTGGAAACGTGTATAAACTGTAGCGCGATAAGATTCTGTTCTTTTGTAAAGGCACTGTTTATACTACCGACCAACATATACAGACCTAACGGCAACGCCTCTATTTTTGCTTCAGCAGTATGTTGCCTGTAATCGTCTGTACCAGGCAAGGCAACGTCCCATGTACGGTCAGCTTTCTTACCCAGGATCTGGTTCCAGTACTTTTTATTACGCTCTTCATATGCCTCATTTGATTCCAGCTGTGCCTTTAATTTAGTGCGGAAGCTCTCATCAATTTTCACCAGTCTGAAGTACAGTTTATTCACGTTTTTATAGCCGATCAGTGCGCGGAAAGGTTCATCTGGCAGGTTCACCTGTTCAGTAGTGACTTCGATAGATTTTTCCTGTATGCTTTGCAGCAGTCCTCTGCAATTGTTTGCGCCAACGGAAACAGGCACTTGTTTGATGGCCTGCTCACACAAAGCCACAGCTTGTTTCATAGCAGCAGAAGGTGTCAGTTCGCCGACATTCTCTTTACCGTTTCCTACACCCTGGTAGTAAAGTGCTACCAGGTACATCACCTGTGTCACACCTTTTTCACCAGCATAGGTTTGCTGCATAGCTTTGATCTGCTGTACGTACAGCTCTTCTTTGTCGGGCATCACAGCTACATCCTTTATGTAGGCAATACGCTCGATGTCTACATCCAGCAGGGCTGCTTTGTCATTTGCATGGAAGCGGATCAGGTCCTGCAGCAGTAAGAGGGCTTTGTACTGATAAGAAGTGGTATCAGCAGATGTAAAGGTGTGTGCCGCAAAAGTAGCAGCAGGTGCAAAAGCAGCAGGGTCCAGCAGTTCGAACTGTTTGGCTGCCTGTCTGAAATTGTACTCTCCTGACTTGAAATAATCTAATGCGCGGTGTGCCAGCAGGTCATATAATGTAGGGCGAAGATTTTCGCTGTTCTGGCCCTTTTCGATGATGACTGCGAAATCTTTGACATTCACTTTTTTGAGCAGTTCCACATCTTTCAGGGAAGAGAGGTAAGCTGCTGCAATCTCTTTATTAAGCCGGTCTGAGGTCCAGGTGCTGATATCTGAAGAAGTATCGCTTTCTATAGCAGTACGGCTATAGAGTTTGCTCCTGTTATTCTCCAGGTAATTGTGGAGCAGTTCCGCCCGCATGCTTTGCAGGATGGCGCGGATCGCTGGGGTAAAAACGACGTTTTGTTCATCTACTACCTTGAAGTTATCGTCGGTAGCAGGGTTTTCGTTCTTTACGTTTACATACTTAATGCGGAAGATCAGGGTTTTTAGCAGCTGACCTTCATTTTTTTGTTGCAGTGCATTCTTGTAGATTACATTGACTTCTTCCAGGGCAGATTTGGGGAGGCCTTTGTCATCTAACTCCTGGACTTTTTTCCAGTGGTTGTCATAGTTAAACTGAGCCATGGTACTATTTGTACTAATGAAAAATAGAATGAAAAAAGCTACGATCAGGCGCATATGTGGATAGCATTTATATGAATAACTGGTGTATTTCCGTCACAGATAGGATGCAGGTGAGGGGTCCTATTCCATAAAGATAGTTATAAAAATATAGGTCTTATGCTGGCAAGAGCCACAGGCTTCGGGCCAAAAAAAATCCTCCTGCTGGCCACAGCCTGACAGGAGGATAATTATTATACAGTTAGTTTATTATTAAGCTTTTACAGCTTTCAGCACTTCTGCCATTGTTTTACCAATGTTTGCAGGGCTTTCTACTACGTGCACACCACACTCTGCCATGATCTTCATCTTAGCAGCAGCAGTATCGTCAGCACCACCGATGATAGCACCAGCGTGACCCATACGACGGCCCGGAGGCGCTGTCTGGCCAGCGATGAAACCAACTACTGGTTTAGTACCGTTTTCTTTGATCCATTTTGCAGCGTCAGCTTCCATGCTACCACCGATTTCACCAATCATGATGATACCTACGGTTTCAGGATCGTTCATCAGCAGTTCAACCGCATCTTTGGTAGGGGTACCAATGATTGGGTCGCCACCGATACCGATAGCTGTAGATACGCCCAGACCAGCTTTTACTACCTGGTCAGCAGCTTCGTATGTCAGAGTACCGGATTTGGATACGATACCGATGTTACCTTTCTTGAAGATGAAACCTGGCATGATGCCTACTTTAGCTTCTTCAGCAGTGATTACACCAGGACAGTTAGGACCGATCAGACGGGAAGAACGACCTACCAGGAAGTTCTTTGCACGAACCATATCCTGTACAGGAATACCTTCTGTAATACAAACTATCAGTTCTATACCTGCTTCAGCAGCTTCCATGATCGCATCTGCAGCGAATCCTGGCGGTACAAAAATGATGGATACATTGGCGCCGGTTGCTTTTACGGCATCATCTACCGTATTAAAAACCGGACGATCCAGGTGCTTGGTGCCGCCTTTCCCCGGCGTAACGCCGCCTACTACCTGCGTGCCATACTCTATCATCTGTGTGGCATGGAATGTGCCTTCTGTACCGGTGAAACCCTGTACAATCACTTTGCTGTTCTTATTAACTAAAACACTCATCGCGCTTGGTTTATGTGTTTGTAATGTTATTGGCAAAAATAACCCGCTAATCCCACATTCCCAATCAATAATTTACTGATTGTGGTCCTGTTCACGTTTTTTTAATGTCCGTCGTCATGTTTTGGCAACTTTTATCTCAGGGCGGGTCAAATTGCCCGGTCTGGCATCAGCCATTTTTTCATTTCAGCATTCACACGGTTCAATTTTCAGCACTACCCTGTTCAGTTCCGGCACTACTCTTTCTTCAGTTTACTTCTCCAATCCTTCTCCTGGAACATCTCCATTTGCCTCATTTCCTTCGCATCACGCAGGAAGTCTGATGCAAAAATGAAGTCATTCAGCCGCTCATCTTTACTGAAAATGATATCTTTATTGCTGCCTTCCCACTGTTTTATACCCTGGTACATGTATACGATGTGATCTCCACTCTCCATTACCGTATTCATGTCGTGTGTATTGATGACCGTGGTCATGTTAAATTCGTGTGTGATTTCCTTAATCAGCTTATCGATCAGCAGGGAAGTTTGCGGATCCAGCCCGGAGTTGGGCTCATCGCAGAATAAGTATTTGGGATTCAAAACGATAGCACGTGCAATACCGACCCTTTTCTTCATACCTCCACTGATCTCTGCCGGAAATTTCTTAGCGGCGTCCTTCAGTTGTACCCTTTCGAGACACTCCATCACACGGGCTTTCTTTTCCTTTATTGATTCCTTAGAGAACATATCGAGCGGGAACATCACGTTTTGCTCTACCGTCAAACTATCAAATAGTGCAGATCCCTGGAAAAGCATCCCGATCTGGCGGCGGATATTTTTTCGTTCATTTTCAGGCATGTTCGTGAAATCCTGTCCATCGTACAGGACCTTGCCACCGTCTATTTCCATCAGCCCAACCATGCACTTCATCATTACCGTCTTACCACTACCACTGGAGCCAATGATCAGGTTCACCTTGCCTGTCTCCATAATTGCCGACACATCTGGCAGGATCACCTTTTCCCCAAAGCCTTTCTTTATATTAACTAATTCGATCATGTTGTCCAGGTTAATTTTGCAGCAGTATTGCCGCCAGTATGTAGTCCATGAATAATATCAATACACAGGTTACCACCACGGCACGGGTACTTGCCTTACCAATTTCGAGCGCACCACCCTGCACATAATATCCGTAATATGATGGTACACTGGATATAATGAACGCGAATACGAATGATTTGAATAGTGCGAAGAAGATATTATAAGGTTTCCATTCCTGTCTTAAACCCTGCCAGAATTGTTCTGCAGAAAGAATGCCGCCCATTTCACCGGCCTTGAGACCACCCCATATACCCAGGAAACCAGCGATACAGATCAGACATGGTATCATGATCAGTGAAGCGACGATCTTTGGCATGATGAGGTAACCACGGGTGTTGATACCCATGATCTCCTGCGCATCAATCTGCTCGGATACACGCATGTTACCCAGCTCAGAGGCAATTTTGGAACCGACCACACCTGCCAGTACGATACAGGTCAGTGTAGGGGCGAATTCGAGGATGATGGTATCCCTCACCACCTGGGCTATTGTAGCTTTGGGGATGATAGGACTGACCAGCTGGTAGGCAATCTGTACAGTGGTTACAGCTCCCATAAAGAGGGAGATGATGAATACAATACCCAATGAACCAATACCGATATCCACACACTGCCTGATGAACTCTTTCCAATACATCTTCATGTTTTCCGGGCGGGAAAACATTCCTTTGAGCATAAGCAGGTAGCTGCCGAAATGATGAAAGAATCTAAATTCCATAACGGGCCAAAGATAATGTATCCATTTAAATAATAATTAAATCATTAAAGAGCGAAGAACAGCGAGAAAACGGCTTCCGCCTTCGGCAGCAGCCGCTTTTTCGCGCCGGCGGTAAGGCCTGCGGCCGGCTATAGAAAACGGTTTTTGCAAAGAACGCTTTTGCTTACGGCCGCAAAAGATATTGCTCTTTTCAAGAACGCTTTTACCTGTGGCCAGCTGATTTTTATTTCATACTCTTTACCAATAATCTTTTCAAACTTCTTTCTATGATCTCCCCCATTGTCTTACACCTCCCAAATACGGCATCATCATAATACTGCGCCAGCTCTTCTCCCAATTGCGTAATCTTTTCAGGAAACGACACCCTATCCGTCATGATCACATCCCTCAGATCCTTGATCCGATGTCTGTGCGCCTTAATCCTGCGGGCTATCAGCGATCGCTCCTCCTGCTGGTACTGCTTTACTACCTCTGCATTTAAATGTTTGATGGCCAGCTCTACGAAAATCCTGTTCTCCTTAAAGTACTGCGGCATGTACAATGTGCGCTTTCCCTCGTAAAACTGCTGGTCAAAATCAATCGCCCTGATCCTGAACTGTACATCATCAAAATCAGGTGTGATATCAAACACAAAATTGTACGATCGCATATCCCCCAACAATCGTACAAAACACCGTTCATTGAACTTTACAAACTCCTTTGCTATACGCTTAGGGTTAAACTCCGGCCGTTGTAAATACTGGTCTATAAACTGATCGCCCGGTACACCCGCAATATGCTCCTCTACCAGTGTATTCCCATCTACAATGTAACTCATCCAGTAAGGAGACAAAATATGTTCCAGTTCTAAACCGTAAATGCGTGAAGCATCGGCCGTCTTGATATAAAAATAATCGTAAACTTCGTTGTAGGTATTGACAATCCTGATACGGAAAGGGTGTGAATTCCCAAATGTGCAGTAATCAATCCGCTCTACCTGCAAATGTTCTTCTGCAGCCTGATCACCACCAGCCTTGAGGATGGAGTAAATTCTTTTGAGGCCCGCTTTCAGCTGACCATACATACTATCAGGATAAAATACAGATTCCCAGAGGGTATCCTTCCCGTCTTTGTCATACACAGGAATGGAGGAATCATAATAGCGGAGTTCTTCGTAAGATATCGGCAACCGGATCTCCCGCTCGTACAATTTGAGGTACCCGCGAAATGCAGGATTCAGTGGAAAGAAGGTCTTTTTCCGGGAGATGTACTGCATGCTTTTTACTATAAAGATACAGATCTCTGCCCGTGGACAGAGACCTGTAAATTATATTATTTGCAGCATTTATGCTGTGCTTCTACTACAGCGATATTCACCATGTTTACTATCTGCCTTACGGTACTACCCAACTGCAGAATATGTACTGGTTTTTTGATACCCAGCAGGATAGGCCCGATCGCATCAAAACCCGCTACTTCCTGCAACAGGTTGTAGGCTACGTTGCCCGCGGTGAGGTTCGGGAAGATCAGGGTATTTACTTCCTGGTCTATCAGCTCACTAAACGGATAACTATCCTTCAGGATCTCTTTATTGAACGCCATCGCAGCCTGGATTTCACCATCTACGATCAGTGACGGTTCCCTCATTTTCACGATATCTCTTGCCTTGGCTACCAGCTGTGCCTCAGGGGTTGGACTGGAACCAAAGTTGGAATAAGATACCATCGCAATGCGTGGGGTGATATTGAATTGTCTTACTTCCTCAGCAACCAGCAGTGTGATTTCGGCCAGCTCTTCGGCAGTAGGGTTAAAGTTGACTGTCGTATCGGCCAGGAACAGCGGACCACGCTTGGTATTGATGATGTACATACCTGCCACACGCTTTACGTTTGGCGCAGTGCCAATTACATGCAATGCCGGACGAATGGTATCCGGATAGTTACGTGTCAGACCAGAGATCAATGCATCTGCCTCACCAGTTTCCACCATCATACAGCCGAAGTAGTTACGCTCACGCATTACCTTCTTCGCTTCGTACTGGTTAAAGCCTTTACGCTGACGTTTCTGGAAAAACAGTTCACCATATTCATGGCGTTTCTCTGTCATCTCATCGCTCTTAGGATCGATGATCACAGTATCTTCCAGCTCGATACCATTTTCTGCAGCGAGGGTCCTGATCCTTTGCTCATTACCCAGCAGGATCGGGTAAGCGATACCTTCGTCTCTTACTACCTGTGAAGCTTTTAGTACCTTCAGGTTATCTGCTTCTGCAAATACTACCTTGCGTGGATCCTGACGGGCTTTGGTACCGATTACGCGGAAGAGCTGGTTGTCCAGTCCAAGGCGTTTGTTCAGTACATTCGTATACTCTTCCCAGTTCGCTATTGGTTGCTGCGCAACACCACTTTCCATCGCTGCTTTTGCCACTGCCGGTGCTACATGACTGAGCAGACGTGGATCCAGGGGTTTTGGAATAATATAACGGGGACCGAAATAGATATTTTTTTCGTTGTAAGCCAGGTTCACGATATCTGGCACCGGTTCCTTCGCCAGTTCTGCCAGTGCATTGACAGCAGCAAGTTTCATGGCTTCGTTGATCTGTGTGGCACGTACATCCAGCGCACCACGGAAGATGTAGGGGAAACCCAATACATTGTTCACCTGGTTAGGATGATCGGAACGACCTGTCGCCATGATCACATCAGGACGGGACGCAATCGCCAGATCATAAGCGATCTCCGGATCAGGGTTCGCCATCGCAAATACGACCGGATTTTCAGCCATTGTCTTGATCATCTCCGGTGTGACCACATTACCTACCGATAAACCAACAAATACATCTGCCCCTTTCAGCGCATCTGCCAGAGAGTTTACATTCGCTGTTGTTGCAAACTGGCGGTGCAGTTCTGACAAACCTTCGCGACTGGTGCTAATTACACCATCTTTGTCGAACATGATGATGTTCTCTTTTCTGGCACCCAGGGCTACATACAATTTTACACAGGCCATAGCTGCCGCACCGGCGCCATTGAACACGATCCTTACCTTCGTAATATCTTTCTTCACAAGGTCCATAGAGTTCAGCAGCGCAGCACTGGAAATGATGGCCGTACCATGCTGGTCATCGTGCATGATCGGGATCTTCAGTTCCTTTTTCAGGCGGTCTTCGATTTCAAAACACTCAGGACTCTTAATATCTTCCAGGTTGATCCCACCGAAGGTAGGTTCCATGGCTTTTACCACGTTCACGAATTCATCTACATTCTTGGTATTCAATTCAATATCAAACACATCAATATCTGCGAAGATCTTGAACAATACCGCCTTCCCTTCCATCACCGGCTTACCAGCCTCAGGGCCAATATCACCCAGTCCCAGTACAGCAGTACCATTGCTGATGACTGCTACCAGGTTGCCCTTGGCAGTATATTTATAAACATTTTCTACGTCTTTGTGAATTTCTTTGCAGGGCTCTGCTACTCCAGGAGAATAAGCGAGTGAGAGGTCCCATTGTGTTTTGGTGTTTTTAGTAGGTATTACTTCGATCTTCCCAGGCCGACCTAAAGCATGATAGTCTAAAGCATCCTGCTTGTTCTGTTTTCTTGCCATAATTCAAAATGAGATTGTTCTTGGGCGTCAAATATACAAAGTATTGGAGGAAAGGATGCTGTAATATGTCAGTATTATATGTATGGATGACACTTTTAACAACATTATTATACCGGTCAGTATATTATCATTATAAAAACAACCACTCCCCTGATGAATTAACGGCTTTGAGAACCCTTATCCAGACTACATCCTATCGGGCTATACCAGCTATACCACGACTATAGGTCTTTCCCGGGGATATCCCGCCTATAACCCGCATATAAGCCGCCCATAAGCCGTAGATAAGCCGCATCTATATAGAGGCGGCTTATCTACGGCTTATCTCCGGGTTATGGGCAGGTTATCCATATTTTTATCCTATGTTAAGGTGGCTCACGGCCATAAATGAAATATTTACTTACTTTTACCGCGTATTAATCTGCCTGAATAACATGATACAACGCATTCAAAGTCTTTACCTTCTGGTAGCTGCCGGAGCTGCTGTAGGAACATGGTTTCTGGATATCTTCAAAGTGACCCTGAGTGATGATCAGGTACCTAAGTATTTCAATGCCCAGTCAAATTTTATGGTGTTTGTAGTCTACATGCTGATTGTAGCGCTATCCGTGTTCTGTATTTTCCTGTTTAAAAACCGGAAACTACAGTTCAGGCTGACGGTGTTGGATATTTTTCTGGCGATAGTGGCGATCGCGTTGCAGTACTTTAAAGTGCAGGATTTTGTAAATGCATTCGCGTCAGCAGGCAAAACGATTGCTTCGTCTACTTACCTGCCAGGTGCGTTTCTACCGGTGTTGATCCTGATCTTCCTGATCATGGCAGCGAGAGGTATCTATAAGGATGAAAAACTGATTAAATCTCTGGATAGATTGAGATAACATAAAAACATTCATGAAAGAGGGAATTCACCAACGAAGATGAAACCCATTTTCAGAAAAAAGGCGGACCATCTGGTCCGCCTTTTTCTTTATATAAGTATTGTCTTTCTTTTATAAGTATTGTCCGGTATAACTTTCTTTTACTTTTTTGAGTCCGTCCGGCACCCCTGCATATAGCAGTTGTCCGCCACCGGCCCCGCCTTCAGGCCCCAGGTCTATGACCCAGTCAGCACTTTTTATTACATCTGTATTATGTTCGATCACTATGACTGAATGCCCCTGTTCGATCAATGCATTGAATGATCCCAACAGCTTCTTGATATCATGGAAGTGCAGACCAGTGGTCGGTTCATCGAATATAAAAAGGATGTGCCCCTGTGCCTTACCCTTACCCAGGAAGGAAGCCAGTTTTACACGCTGTGCCTCGCCGCCGCTCAGGGTATCGCTACTCTGGCCCAGTTTTACATAACCTAAACCTACATTGCTGAGCGGCCGGATCTTATTCACTACATCCTTCTCATCTTTGAAGAAATCCAGCGCTTCGTCCACACCCAATTCCAATACGTCGTAGATGTTCTTTCCCTTGTAAGTCACTTCCAATACTTCGTCCTTGAACTTACGGCCACCACAGCTTTCGCATTGCAGGTGCACGTCTGCCAGGAACTGCATTTCTACTACTACTTCCCCTTCCCCTTTACAAGCATCGCAACGGCCACCGTCTACGTTGAATGAGAAGTGCTTTGGCTGAAAGCCGCGCATCTTGCTCAGTGGCTGACGGGAGAAGAGATCACGGATCTCATCGTAGGCTTTGATATAGGTAACAGGGTTGGAGCGGGATGACTTACCGATCGGGTTCTGGTCGATCATTTCGATCTGAGTGATGTCGTCCAGCGCACCTTTCAGCGCACGGTGCTGTCCTACCCTTTCTGCAAATTCGCCTTTCAGTTTCATGAGGGCCGGATACAGGATCTGCTTTACCAGCGTGGTCTTGCCGGAGCCACTCACACCACTTACCACACACAGTACTTCCAATGGAAAATCCACATCTATGTTCTTCAGGTTGTTTTGTTTACAACCTTCGAGGGTGATAGATTTCTTCCACTTGCGGATACGGGCAGGTGGTTCTATAGAAAGCTGACCACTCAGGTACTTGCCGGTCAGGCTGTTCGCATCTTTTAGAATAGATGGATAGTCACCGGCAAAGATCACTTCTCCACCCAGGTGACTGGCCAGCGGTCCCATATCGATGATATAGTCTGCTTCTTCCATCATCTGTTCGTCGTGTTCTACCACCACTACGGTGTTGCCCAGATCACGCAGTTCCTTGAGTACACCGATCAGGCGGTGGGTATCGCGGGCATGCAGGCCTATGCTGGGTTCATCCAGTATATACATGGAGTTGGTAAGGTTACTACCCAGGGAGCGGGTCAGCTGTATACGCTGGCTTTCGCCACCACTCAGGGTATTGGCCACACGGTTCAGGGTGAGGTAACCCAGCCCTACGTCAAGCAGGGTTTTGATACGGTGGTGAATTTCCAGCAGGATACGTTTACCCACCTGTTGATCGAATTCATTGAGTTGTAACTGGTTGAACCAGGCGTACAGGTTTTCCACCGGCAGCTCTACCAGGTTGGCGATGTTGGCACCGTTTATCTTGATGTACAGCGCTTCTTTACGGAGGCGGCCACCCCCACATTCAGGGCAGGTAGTACGGCCACGGTAGCGGGATTGCAGTACACGGTATTGAACTTTATAGAGGTTTTGCTCCACCATTTTGAAGAACTCATTGAGCCCGTAGAAGTGCTCATTGCCTGTCCAGAGCAGGTTATACTGATCTTCAGTGAGGTCGGTGATCGGTTTGTGGATGGGGAAGTTGAACTTGCGGGACGCCTTGATGAGGGCTTCTTTGTATTCACCCATCTTTTCGCCTCTCCATGGAGCGATGGCACCTTCGAATACACTGATGCGCTTGTCTGGAATGACGAGGTCAGCATCGATACCCAGTGTCTGGCCAAAACCTTCGCATACAGGGCAGGCCCCGTATGGGTTATTGAAGGAGAAGAGGTTCGGAACCGGCTCTTCGAATTGCAGCCCATCCAGTTCAAAACGGTTGGAGAAGTGCTGTATATCGCCACCGTCTGTCTCTACGAGGCAGTCGCCTTCGCTTTCGTAAAAGGCCGTCTGCACAGAATCCGCGATGCGGTGCAGGTCGTCTTCTTCGAAGTCTTTGGCTACGAGGCGGTCTATGAGCAGGTAAGTTTCTTTAGGCAAGGCTGGCTTTTTCTCTTCCAGCAGTTCTTCGATGCGGAGGAGTTTTCCACCTTGCCTGTCTTTGGCGTACAGACGGGAGAAGCCTTTCTGCATCAGGATCTGCAGCTCTTCTTTTACGTCTCTTTTCTCATGACGGCGAAAGACGACCAGGATCTGGATCTTAGTGCCATCAGGCAATTTATTAATATAGTCAGTGACGTCGCTTACTTCGTGTTTCTTTACCAATTCGCCGGAGATCGGTGAATAGGTTTTACCGATACGGGCGAACAGCAGACGGAGGTAATCGTAGAGTTCTGTCATGGAGCCTACGGTAGAACGGGGGGTACGGGTAATGACCTTTTGTTCAATGGCGATGGCAGGACAGATACCTTTAATATAGTCTACGTCTGGTTTGTTCATACGCATCAGGAACTGGCGGGCGTATGCGGAAAGGCTTTCCGCGTAGCGGCGCTGGCCTTCGGCGTAGAGGGTATCCATGGTCAGGGAAGATTTGCCTGAGCCGGATACGCCGGTTACGACTACGAGTTTATTGCGGGGAATGCCTACACTTACGTTTTTTAGGTTGTGCACCCTGGCTCCTTTTATATATATCTGATCTTGCGTATTGATGGGGGCATCGTCGGCAATGATTTCCGGTTTCTTTGATTTTGTAGCCATATTCCAGCGAGTTGTTATTTTGCCAAAAATTTTAGCATTACGAAGGTAAGGGATTTGAAACAAATGAAAATCTTCAGCTTGTTATGGTAATTTGAAATGGCCTGCGGCGGCATGAAACAAGGGATTTTTTCTTTTTTTAAAGCAACCACTTTATTTCTGCCTTGATACTCAATATTAAATCTTTCAATAATGACAAATCACTGATGTCAGGGGGTTGTTTAATTCAACTTTAACATTATATTTGCATTACTACCTGAATCGTGAGCATCGGCTGAAATAACTATCACACATAAAAACTTCCTATTATAGCATAAACTCTACACTATTTTCACCTACAGCAGACTTGAATTAAGTCGGTTTCTTTATTATAAACCCGCTATTGTAGACGTTTATGCAAATAATGTACAAACTCAGCGACGAGCAATTAATTACCCTATTTAAGAAAGGGCATGCCAATGCATTGGAAGAACTGGTGCAAAGACATAAAGACAAGCTCTATACCTCTATCTTTTTATTAGTCAAGGACTCATTCCTGGCTGAAGACATTTTTCAAGACACATTTATTAAGATCATCGATACTATCCGGGCTGAACGCTATACAGAGAAAGGTAAATTCCTTCCCTGGGCAATGCGTATCGCACACAACCTGTGTGTAGATTACTTCCGTAAGATCAAGCGTACACCGATCATCAAAACCAGCGACGACAAAGATATTTTCAATGTCCTGAGCTTTAGCGAAAGCAGTGCAGAAGAAAAGATGATCACCCGTCAGAGCCACGACCGTGTGCGTCGTATGCTCGACATGTTGCCTGAGGAACAACGGGAAGTAATCATCCTGCGTCACTATGCTGATCTTAGCTTTAAAGAGATTGCTGATCTCACGCAGGTGAGTATCAATACAGCATTAGGTCGTATGCGTTATGGCCTGATAAACCTCCGGAAGATGATGACGGAGAAACAAATTTGTTTGTAATCCGTTCTTGCTTGCCATAAAACGGGCGACCGATTATTATGATCGACCGCCCGTTATTTTTGCATTTACAGATTTTCGAAGATCATAGCGGCTCCCTGTCCTACCCCCACACACATGGTGGTCAAACCGTATTTCACTCCCTGCAGGCGCTTCATTTCGTGCCCCAGTGTACCTACTATCCTTGCTCCCGTACATCCCAGCGGATGTCCCATAGCAATGGATCCACCATTTACATTAATTTTTGACGGGTCCAGTCCTAAGTCCTGTATACAAGCCAGGGCCTGTACAGCAAAGGCTTCATTCAGTTCTATCAGATCCAGCTGACTGGCAGTAATGCCTGCGCGCTTCAGTGCTTTTTCTGTAGCCGGCACCGGGCCTATGCCCATGATAGCCGGGTCCACACCCGCTACTGCCATGGATTTCACCTGCATGAGGGGCTTGAGGTTATATTGCTTCAAAGCCTGTTCGGATACTATCAATACAAGGGCAGCGCCATCGTTGATACCGGCACTGTTACCCGCTGTGACACTACCTTCTTTAGCAAAGGCAGGACGTAACCCGGCTAATTTTTCTAATGAAGTCTCCCTGGGATGTTCGTCATTGCTGATCACCACCTGTTCCTGCTTATTGGGAGTAATAGGTACGGGAATGATTTCTCTTGGCCAGATACCTGCATCCAGTGCGGCTTTGTACTTTATCTGGCTCGCAAGGGCAAATTCATCCTGGGCTTCGCGGGAGATCTTCCAGCGGGTAGCAATATTTTCAGCAGTTTCGCCCATGGAATAGGGATAATACATATCCGCCAGCTTCCTGTTGGTAAAACGCCAGCCTATGGTAGAATCTACTATTTCTGTTTTACGGCTGTAGGCGGCATCGGGTTTTGGCATCACCAGGGGAGCACGGGTCATGCTTTCGACCCCACCAGCCAGGTACACATCTCCTTCTCCACACATAATCGCCCTGGCAGCATCCATCACCGCCTGCATACCGGAGGCACAAAGCCTGTTCACGGTATTGCCCGCTACCGATACTGGCAATCCTGCCAGTAGTGCAGACATTCTGGCCACATCCCTGTTATCTTCCCCTGCCTGGTTGGTAGCCCCGGCTATCACATCTTCAATGCTGTTGGGGTCCAGGGTGGGATTTCGTTCCATCATCGATCGGATAAGGAGGGCCAGCATATCGTCGGGCCTAATAGTGCTTAACACCCCGCCATAGCGGCCAATTGGGGTACGCACTGCGTCTACTATATAAGCAGCTTGCATTGCTTGGAGGATTGCTTTGGTTAATAAAAGGTTGTAAATGTAGGGGATTTTTGGACGATAAAAATTTACGTATCTTCGCAGATTAATACCGACTGCCGTAAGGCAGACATTATATCACATAAAGGTCAGGAATGAAATTGGGCAAAACGAATATCCGGCAGCTGAGTCTGTCAGAGATACAGGAATACTTCGGGTCTATTGGGGAAAAGCCCTTCCGGGCCAAACAGGTGTATGAGTGGCTGTGGCTCAAGCATGCAACCAGTTTTGACGGAATGACCAACCTTTCCAGAGAGCTACGCGTCAAGCTGGAAGAACACTTCACTTTACCTGCCGTACAGGTCGATACCACCCAACATAGCGAAGACGGCACTATCAAAAGTCGATTCAAATTACATGACGGTCACCTCGTAGAAGGCGTACTGATACCTACTGATACCAGACAAACCGCCTGCGTATCCTCACAGGTAGGTTGCAGCCTGAGCTGTAAATTCTGTGCCACAGGGTATATGGATCGTAAACGTAACCTTGAATTCGATGAAATCTTCGATGAGGTAGCCCTTCTGAACGACCAGGCCATGAGTGCCTACGGCAAGAAACTGAGCAATATCGTATTTATGGGTATGGGAGAACCCCTGCTCAACTACAAAAATGTACTGGCGAGCATCGAGCGCATTACCAGTCCGGATGGATTGGGTATGTCTCCAAAGAGGATCACTGTATCCACTGCCGGCGTATCCAAGATGATCCGTCAGCTGGGAGACGACAAGGTGAAATTCAACCTCGCCCTGTCCCTGCACGCCGCCAATGATCAGAAGCGCAGCCAGATCATGCCTATCAACGAGACAAATAACCTCAAAGTACTGATAGAGGCGCTCAACTACTTCTACAAACAAACACAAAGCCAGATCTCTTTCGAATATATATTGTTCAAAGACTTCAACGACTCCTTACAGGATGCCGATGAGCTGATCCGCATCTACAGACAGGTGCCGGCCGATCTGGTAAATATTATAGAATACAATCCCATCTCCAATGCGCGCTTCCAGAAACCGGAAGAAGAAGTGGCAGATGCTTTTATGGAATACCTGGGTAAAAACCGGGTCAATGCCCGTCTCCGCCGCAGCCGTGGTAAAGATATTGACGCGGCTTGTGGTCAGCTGGCAAATAAAGGCTGATCTCCCCTTTTTTAAATTTTAATACTAACAGATGAAGAAAAATACACCTGCTAAAAAAGGATTCTCTCCTTTCAAGGAAAATAAATCCAGGGCAAAGGGAAATGATTCCCGCCCGGCGAAACGTAGTGCTACTGGCGGACGTCCGCCACGCAAAGAGAATGATGGAGAATTTCGTCCGCGCAAGAATGATGGAGAAGGTTTCCGTGGTCGTAAGAACGATGGAGAAGGTTTCCGCCCGCGTAAGAATGATGGAGAAGGATTCCGTCCTCGTAAGAATGATGGAGAAGGTTTCCAGGCACGTAAGAACGATGGAGAAGGATTCCGTCCTCGTAAGAATGATGGAGAAGGTTTCCGTGGCCGTAAGAGTGATGATGGAGAGGGTTTCCGCCCGCGTAAGAACGATGGAGAAGGTTTCCGTGGCCGTAAGAGTGATGATGGTGAAGGCTTCCGCCCGCGTAAGAACGATGGAGAAGGTTTCCGTGGTCGTAAGAGTGATGATGGAGAGGGTTTCCGTCCTCGTAAGAATGATGGAGAAGGTTTCCATGGTCGTAAGAGTGATGATGGAGAGGGTTTCCGCCCGCGTAAGAACGATGGAGAAGGTTTCCGTGGCCGTAAGAGTGATGATGGTGAAGGCTTCCGCCCGCGTAAGAACGATGGTGAAGGTTTCCGTGGCCGTAAGAGTGATGATGGTGAAGGCTTCCGTGGTCGTAAGAGCGATGATGGTGAAGGTTTCCGTGGCCGTAAGAGCGACGAGCGTCCTGCACGCCGCCCCGCTGGCAAAGACGAAAATGGTGAACCACTTCCTGCATTCAAAAAGAAAGAACAAACTGATGGCGAGGATGCTTCCCGCCGTAACAGAATAAAACCAGCCCTAAAAACTGCCAATGGCAGAACACCTTTCAAACCTAAACCAGGTGCGAAACGTGATGACAGCGCCTTCCATGGTACTGACCGTGGCGACAGAAAAGGTAAAGACGAGCGTGAAACCCCAAGTGGTTTCAACCGCAAGAAATATTTCGACAATACCAATGAGCGTTTTGCTGCCAGACAGGAACGTAAAACTGCTGCAAGACGTGACCGTAAAGGATCTTCCACTGGTTCTTTCGGCAAAAAAAGCGACAGAGATGAATCTGGTGTAGCAATCGAAGGCGAAATGCCACTGAACAAATACATCGCTCATTGCGGCCTTTGCTCTCGTCGTAAAGCTGTAGACTATGTAAAAGAAGGTAAGATCACTGTAAATGGTACCGTCATCACCGAACCTGCTTTCAAAGTCACTAAGAAAGACGAAGTAACCATCCTTGGTAAGAAAATGCACATCCAGAAAAACCTGGTGTACATCCTCCTGAACAAACCGAAAGGCTACATCACCACGACTGACGATCCAGAAGGCCGTAAGACAGTGATGGAACTGATCCAGGATGCTACCGAAGAAGAAAGAGTATACCCTGTAGGTCGCCTGGACCGTAACACCTCTGGTCTGCTCCTGCTCACCAACGATGGTGAACTGGCACAAAAACTCTCTCACCCTAAACACAACATCCGTAAGATATATCACGTAGGTCTGAACAAACCACTGACCAAAGCACACTTTGAAGCCATCCTGGCAGGTGTGACCCTGGAAGATGGTGTGGCGAATGTAGATGTACTGGGATATGTAGACAACGCTGATAAAACACAGATAGGTATCGAAATTCATAGCGGCAAGAACCGTATCGTTCGCCGTATTTTCGAACACCTGGAATATGAAGTGGAGAAACTGGATCGTGTGACCTACGCGGGATTAACAAAGAAGAACATCAACAGGGGCCACTGGCGCTACCTGACTGAAAAAGAAATCATCCTGCTTAAGCATTTCAAATAAGGAACCGCTGCGATACCTGACTTAAAAGGAATTCATTCGGCTCAAGCATTGCATTTTAAATAAATTATGCGCATTAACGACCTGATTATAAAAGAAACGCCGGACTATGTGATCATCAACAAACCGGCAGGCGTGCTGACCATTCCGGACAGGCACGACAACCAGCTGTCTTCTATTCAGGGACTGCTGAGAAAACACTATGGTAATATCTTTACCGTACACAGACTGGATAAGGATACAAGTGGAGTGATCCTCTTTGCGAAAAACGAAGTGGCCCACAAGTATTACTCCCAGGCATTCGAAGGCAGAAACGTTCAGAAGTTCTACCTGGGGCTGGTGAACGGGCAGCTGACGCCAGCTACCGGCACCATCGAGGAAGCCATTGCTGAACACCCGATCACAAAGGGTAAAATGGTGACCGCTAAAAAGGGTAAAAACGCCCACACGGATTATGAAGTGCTGGAAGCATTTGGCCTGTATAGCCTGGTGAAACTTCAGATTCATACCGGCCGTACCCACCAGATCAGGGTACACATGAAGCATATAGGCCACCCGATAGCAGTAGATGAGATGTATGGTACCAATACCCCTATCCTGCTGTCTGCTATCAAAAAGACCTATAAGCTGGGTAAGCATGATGTGGAAGAACGCCCATTGCTGAGCAGATTAGCCCTGCATTCTTTCCAGCTGCACTTTACTGATCAGCAGGGAGAAAAACAGGTAGCAGAGGCGCCATTGGCCAAGGATATCCAGGCGGTGGTGACACAGCTGCGCAAGAACAGCAGCGGGTATGTGCCTAAGCTGGTGTTGTAAGTGTATTGATGTTTTGATCTTCAGATCTTTTGATATTGAGGCTGCTCCGACCAGGGGCAGCCTTTTTTATGAAAATGGGTTTCACGCCTATTGATGAATGCCCTCTTTCATGAAGGTTTTTCTGA
>NZ_MTKN01000078.1 GCF_001975825.1 [Flexibacter] sp. ATCC 35208 | reverse complement strand
TATTTTCAAAGAAAAAAGGGGGCGCTACCTTGGGTAGCGCCCCCTTTTTTTTATGAAGAAGAAATAATTACAAACTATCCAGTGCAGACTGTGCTTTATCTTTCATCGGCCCATTCATCCTCACTACTTCTTTAAACATCCTGCGGGCTTTTCCTGTCTGCCCTTTGCTACGATAGCAGACAGCCAGTTGATAACGGGACAGCTCCCCATATTTGGATTTACTATCTGAAAGGTGTTTATACCTCGAAATCGCTTCGTTTAAGTCACCTTGCTGATGGTAGACCATCGCTGCCTTATACAGGAATTCATCCGTACCTGTGGGTTGTACATCGGCGGTCTTTTTATCATCGTCATCATCCTTTTCCTTCTCTTTTTTAGGAGCAGGAGGGGTTTCTTTTTTCTCTGCTACCGGGGCAGGTGTTTCTTTAGCCGGTTGCAAAGTGGATTTTTCCTCCTTTTTGGCCGGTGGTGAAGTAGACTTATCGTCCTTTTGCTCTGCAGGAGGAGTTTTCTTTACAGAATCTTTTTGAGGAGCCGGTTTTGGTGCTACTGGCGCCGATGCCGCTTTGATGGTGTCTTTTTTCACCACAGGGATTGGTTTTACCTCCCCTGGCACAGGTTGCCTCCGTTGCAATGTATCTGCTACAGGAGCAGCATGAGCCGTAGCTGCCGCCCTTTCCGTTGCCTGTACTACCGGCTGACTCTGACTCGTCTGAATTGGTTCTATCACTTTGTCAGCTGCCGCTAACTGCTGTACCGGATTCATTGCCCTGAACCGATTCTGATGCTGTACCAGATAAACCCCGCCAGCACCCAGTGCTACGGCCGCGACTACCCAGAAATATATCAGGAAACTCTCTTTCTTCTGCTCCAACCGCTGATACCGTTCTACCTTCTGTGTAGTCGATACCTTGCGCACACTATTGCGGATATACTGCTGTATATTCACTGACAAGGGTTGGTACTGCTCTCTATGTTTCGCCTGCGATAATGCCTGCAACGCATCAAAGCAAAGATCACAATCCACCAGGTGCTGTTCCAGCAAATGTTTTTCCAGGTCTGTGAGCCGCCCGTCTAAATAACGGGGCAATTGGTCCCTGTTCATACACCGAACCGTGCTGAAGATCTTGAGTATCTTATCGTTATTTTCCAAATTACTGCTCATTGGATTGTTTCATGAGTATTGAAGCCATATGCTGTTTAGCATTTTTCAGGATCTGCCTGGCTTTTTCGATGGAATACTTCTTACTCCCGGCCAACTGGGCCAAAGGCTGCTGTTCCAGGTAAAATTTCGTCAGGAATAATTTCTCCTCAGCGGGCAATTGACTAATCACCACATTCATCTGCGCTAAGAGCTGCTGCTGTTCCTTTTGGTTCATAGCAGCATGTTCAATCCTGTTTTCGACTTGCTGGATTTCTCTGGATTCAGTTGTAGAGAAGAAGGGCAGATTCCTGTCAGACTTATCCTGAATGGCCTTTACATTGTAATGGATCCACTCATTCACCTTATGAATGGTTTGGGTCTTCAAAGAATTACTCAGGCGCTGTAGCAGCACCGGAAACACTTCATCCGCGCCCCTTCCGGGGGCGGTATTTAAATAAGGCAGGCATACAGCCACCATGAGGTGACTATACCTTTCCAAAAGAACACCTTCGGCTTCCTGGTCTTTCAACTTTCTCGCCCGGGATATTAATTCTTTGTCCGACAAATTAGTTAACTGCTGTAGCATAGTGTTACCTATATTTACATATGAGAACCCAAAAGGTTTCATTAGACATATAATTATTTTAGACAATTAATATGCCATATGCAATTACGGTGGTGCCTGTCATGCCTTTAAGGGCAGAACCTGCCCACAGAAGTGAAATGATCTCACAGGCATTGTGGGGAGAATGCGTAACCATCACAGTACACGGACAAGATGGCTGGGTAAAGGTAAAATGTCAGTACGATGAATATGAGGGTTGGGTGACTGTTAACCACCTGGAAATCATAGAAGAAGAATTATTTAATGCGCCCTATACACACTACACTGCCAAATGGGCCAACACTGTCAGCATGAACGGTCAGCCTATGCAGGTGCCTTTGGGCTGCTTAGTAAAAACCACCGATGAGGCTGTAACAGTTTGGGGAAAGTATACGGTACAATTTGAGGAAAGCCTTTTAAAACCATTTTTGGACGAGGCAGGCCTGCGTGAACGGGCGTTTCAGTTCCTGAATACAGCCTATTTATGGGGCGGAAAGTCTGTATACGGCGTGGATTGTTCCGGCTTTACACAGACGGTTTTTAAGACGCTTGGGATCTCATTAATGAGAGATGCTTATCAGCAGGCGGCACAGGGTACGGTGGTAGATTTTTTACAGGAGGTGAGATTGGGAGACCTGGCGTTTTTTGACAATGAAGCGGGTAGGATCACGCATGTGGGAATTCTGTTGAATGATCAGGAGATCATACATTCATCTGGTAGGGTAAGGGTAGATCCAATAGATAATCAGGGGATCATTAATTCAGAGACAGGAGTGCGTACCCACAACCTCAGAATCATCAAACGATATATCTAAAACAATACGCCGATTTGTATGGCCGGCTGCAAGCCGGCCATACAAATCGGCTTGCAACAAAAAAGGTTTTGCCTCCGGCAAAACCTTTTTTGTTGCACTTTTTTAATTTAAAAGGGGGGCTGGCTGGCGCTCCCTTTTAAAAACTACTTATTGAACTTTTTCTTGTAGCCTTCAATGCTCTCAAGAATAATCCTTTCAGCAACTTCTTTATTCTGGAATTCAGCCACTTTAACTTCCTTATGCTCGAGTCTCTTGTACTCTTCAAAGAAGTGACGCATTTCAGCTGTGAAATGAGGCGGTAATTCAGAAATATCGTTAATATAGTTCACACTCATATCATTTGCAGCTACAGCGATGATCTTATCATCTGCCTCACCACCATCGATCATCTGCATTACACCGATAACCTTTGCTTCCATAATACACATTGGCACTACATCCACCTGTGACAGGATCAGGATATCCAATGGATCATGATCATCACAATATGTCTGAGGAATAAAGCCATAGTTTGCAGGGTAGTATACGGAAGAATACAGCACTCTGTCTAATTTAAGCAGACCAGTTTCCTTGTCCAGCTCATATTTAGCGCGGCAGCCTTTTGGTATTTCAATAATCGCATTTACGACTTTGGGTGATTCAGATCCTGTGCTGACTTGATGCCAGGGATTGTTCGTCGTCATCTTCAAAACTATTTATTTGTTTATTATTATTTTGGTGTCGCCGGCATCGTCAATATTACAAAAAGAAAGAAGCTGTCCAAGTCGGTTGCGGGACTTAGGTCAGCAGTTTAACTTTATGCAATGTGGAATTTAACTTTTGCTGGCGCGTAGCAAAAATAAGGAACTCAACTGTAAATCCAAACTTACAGGGATGTTAGGACTATTTTTGGTCCGGAGACTGTACTCCAACCGAATCCGGCTGCATCGCGCTGGCAGAATCCATGATCGGGGTAGCCGGAGGCATATAATTAGGAATTATACTTTCTAATGACAGCGATATTTTCCACTGGCCATTCTCTTTCACCAACTGTAAACGCTCCTGCTGTTTAGAGGAAGAGTTAAGCACGGTCACCGTCGCTTTATCTCCATTTTCCTCTGCATTTACGACCTCTATACCCGCTTTTTTGATCTTTTCTCTTTCTGTCTCATTCCTGCGGGCATCAAAAAATGAATATAACTGAATCACCTGCTGCGATTCCCTCGTCGCGTAATCTCTGGCGAGATCGAAGTTAGATTCCTGAATAGCATGCATAAAATTCAGTGCTACCTCCTGTGGGGAAGCCCGCTTTTTGCAACCGCTCAGTACAACACCGGATATTAAAACCAGGACAAGAAAGCGCAGATAATTGGTCATGCAATTGTTCATTATAGATAAGAGGTAACAAAAATAGGAGGAAAGTATAAATTTACAAAAAAGCGATAATGAGTTAGTGGCCATGGTTGCAGACTTGTATTCCCTAAAAGAATAATTGTTGTGTCTGGCCATCGGTACAGGTTCGTGTTGTTGTTCAATTCGCATAATAAAAAGTGAACATACAATAAACGCTGTTAAGGAAGTGTTAATTATCCCTGCGCTCCTCTTTTTCTTTATCTCTGTCCCGGTCTCTGTCCCTTTCCCTGTTACGGTGATTTTGATTTTGTTGCTGGTATTGTTCCTCTTTTTCTTTTGCCGCATCGTATGCACGTATAATCGCTTTTACCAGGCGGTGTCTTACCACATCTTCTTCATCCAGTTCCAGATAGCCAATACCATCTACGTTACGGAGAATACGACTGGCTTTTGTCAGACCTGACTGCTGATTTTTGGGCAGATCCACCTGCGTCATATCACCGGTGATGATCGCTTTTGCACTTGGACCGATACGGGTCAGGAACATTTTCATCTGTAGGTCGGTCGCATTCTGCGCTTCATCCAGAATAATGAAGGAGTTGTCCAGTGTACGGCCACGCATGTATGCCAGCGGAGCAATTTCAATGACACGGTTGGTCATATAATAGCTCAGTTTATCTGCTGGGATCATGTCGTCGAGGGCATCATACAGTGGGCGCAGGTATGGATCAATCTTTTCTTTGAGATCGCCTGGGAGGAAGCCAAGGTTTTCACCAGCTTCTACGGCAGGACGGGTAAGGATGATTTTCCTGACAGCCTTATTTTTCAGAGCACGAACAGCAAGTGCTACAGCAGTATACGTCTTACCGGTACCAGCAGGGCCGATGGCGAAGATGATGTCATTCTTTTCTGCCATCGCTACCATCTTTTTCTGATTGGCGGTCCTTGCTCTTACATTGCGGCCGTTAGGACCAAATACGAGGATTTCGTTGGAATTACGGTCTTTGAAGTTATCAACCGCTTCTTCGTCTCCTAAAATTTGTTCAAAGTAATTTTCACTAAGGTTACCATTGCGCTCAAGGTAAGAAATGATTTGAGTGATTTTTTCCTGTGCTGTCGCTACTTCTTCCGGTGCACCGGAGATTTTGAGTTGAGTACCCCGGGAGAGAATCTTTAACAGCGGGAATTTTTTCTTCAGCAGGTCGAGCTTTCCATTGTTGACCCCAAAAAATTCTATAGGGTTAATGCTGTCTAAGTTGATGATTGATTCTGTCAAGTGTTGTCTTATTTAAGAGTGAAAAGGGACTGCCGGTCAAATCACGCACGGCTGTCATAAAAGCTGTGACAATAACCACGCCAAAGCCTGTTTCTTACATAGTTCTCTTACTTTGTCAGGATGATGATATGCAGCCGCAACGATCATTTCGTATTCAATGTTAAAAAACTGTAAGCATTTTGCAAAATGCCCCTTTTGATTTATTACCAAAATTAATGGGAAAACGACCTCAATGCAATTTTTAACAGGGAATATTCACAGGAAGTTCAAAAGAATAAATGAAAAGATTGTGATTGCGCTATGGGCTTGTAGAAAAATATCTACCAAAAAATAATAATATATTCCTTATTTTTAAGACCTTATCCTACAGAAAATTATGAATGATGCCATTATAAACAAGGCACTCGCTTCGTTTGTACCGGCACTGTTACTAGACCTTTATGGAAACCTGTTATCGGCCAATGATAAGGCCAGGGGACTTGTGCAGTTACCGGGGGGGAATGTAGAAAAAGTCCATTATGATCACCTGTTCGGAGAGAGAACGGGCGTATACTGGGGAGCATTATTAGCAACCTTTCAAAACGGACTAAAAGCTTGCGTGGAATTTGCAGGTCCGGATGGGCAATGGACAGCATGGCAGTTGTTGGCCCAGGATGAATATTTTGTACTACTGGGGCATGAAACAGCCCAGCCAGATAAACTATTTTTTCACCTTCCATTGGGTATTCAACAATTCTCAGTGGATGGCTACCCTATAAAAAGCAACGCTTTACAACAAGCTGTCTGGGGCCCTCATCACCCTATTTTTATACAGCCTGGATACAATATCCTCCGGGATCCGGTATATCGCCAGATCGGCCTTGGCCAACTATTTGAGGAAGTAGCCGAAACCGGCCGGTCCGCTAAAAAAGAGATCTTACTCCGCTACCAGGAAAATACCGTTGGCGATTCCATCCGGCTATCTCCCTGTTATTATGAGGCGATCGTTTTCCCGGCTTTCAACCAGCAACGACAAATTACAGATCTATACCTGCTGCTCAAGGAAGTTACAGCGCAAAAATTGACCCTCATGGGTTTGGAAAAGAGTGCCCGCCTGCTGGAAAGTGTCGTGGAGCATCTGCCTATCGGCTATGTACAGTTCGATCACCATGGTTTCATGCGCCGGATCAACCACACTCACCGGGAGTTTTTGAAGGTACGGCCAGGCCTTGTAGAAGGCGCTTACAACATCATGAGCGATCCTTTTGCCTGTTTGTATGGGTTTAACGAACTTTTTATGACGGTAGTGACAGAGAATAAAATGGTCCGCAAAGAAATTGAAGTCGACTTCTCTGCCGAGACCATCTTTACAGACCTGTCGGAGGTTCGCTGGATGGACTATACCCTTTTCCCACTCCAGGATCCTGTAAATAAAAAGACAATTGTCGTTGCACTCATCAACGATATCACTGACACGAAGCTTGAACATTTCATGCGTACTGAGCTGCAGCGTAATACAGAACAGTTGCACCTCTTCTTCGACGCTGTTGATATGGGATACGCCACCCTGGAGCGCGACGGCCGGGTCAACTTCATCAACAGAAAGGCTGCACAAATGGCCGGTGTGGAAATTCAGCCAGGGAGTAATATCTTTGACATTATCCCTGAGTTTAGAACGCCGTCTCCATTTTTGGACAGATTGGCACAGGCAATGAAAAGTACTGTATCAGAATCTTTCAGCAGTTACTTTTACAGGGTAGACAAGTGTTACGATTTCCTTGTCACACCTATGCGTGACAACACTGTCTCCGTTTTCATCCGGGATATTACCGGTAGCCGTAAACTGCAAAAAGAATTACACAGGGCAAATAGTCAGCTGAGTAAGCTGAACCGGAACTTATTGAATCAAAACCAGCAGCTGGAAGACTTTGCGCATATCACTTCGCACAACCTGCGGGCGCCCATCGCCAACCTGAAAGCACTGATGCAACTGCACAATCATTCCGATGAAGAAGAGGAGAAGATCGAATACCTGGGTATGCTCGAATCTGTGATCAACAAAACAGATGAGACACTCAATGACCTGGTAAACGTAGTGCAGATACGAAAAGAAACGGATATCCAGCAGGAAGTGATTTCGTTCGAAGAGAGACTGGAATATGTATTGCATGTACTGATGCAGGAAGTGAACCAGAGCGGTCTGCGCATTACCACGGACTTTCAGGAAGCATCAATGATCAGGTTTCCCCGTATATATTTAGACAGCATTCTGCAAAACCTGATCACCAACGCCATCCGTTACCGCATGCCCGATGTGCCGCCAACCCTGCACTTCAGCAGCCGGAAAGAGAAAGGCATGATCACGCTCACTGCGGAAGACAATGGAATGGGGATTGATATGAACCGCTTTGGCAGCAAGCTATTTGGGTTCAGGAAAACCTTTCATAAAAATGCTGACGCAAAAGGAATCGGCTTATTTATTACCAAAACTCAGGTAGAAGCAATGGGAGGAAGTATAAGTGCAGAAAGTAGACCTGGCTGGGGTACCAAATTTATTATTACCTTTAAAACCGAATAAATCCCTGTATGCAACTGCTCAATATGATCTTTATTGTTGACGATGACCCGATTCATCAGCAAATAGCGAACCTGATGATCAAACGACAAGGGATCGGGGAGAAGGTGAAGGCATTTTCTGAAGCACAGGACGCGCTCAAGTACCTGCGCGAATACATTTACGAGCCGGACCTGCTGCCAGACCTGATTTTGCTTGATCTGAACATGCCAGTCATGGATGGCTGGGATTTCCTGAATGATTATGCCGGATTCTATGAGCAACTACCAAAGAAGATCGGCATTTTTGTACTCACTTCCTCTATCGATGATAGTGATAGAAAGAAGGTAGACGATTATGCTTTTGTAAAAGGGTACCTCACGAAACCTTTATCCAGCGAGATTATCAACAAGCTCCAGGCGGAGTAAAAATAAAAAATCCCGCCATTTATAGTGGGCGGGACCAAATATGTGTTTGAACACGATTATGCATACTTCAGTGCCTTAATGGCTTCAGCAGGATCCGGGGCATTGAATACCGAACTGCCAGCTACCAATACATCGGCTCCGGCCGCTATTATATCCGCAGCATTGTCCGCAGTAATACCTCCATCTACTTCAATTAATGCATGTGCCTGATGAGCATCTATCAGGGCGCGTAACTGCTTTATTTTAGTCAATGACTGGTCTATGAAGTGCTGACCGCCGAAACCGGGGTTCACGCTCATGATGAGCACGAGGTCGACGTCTTTGATCACATTTTCCAGCAGCTGTACGGGTGTATGTGGGTTCAGGGCTACGCCTGCCTGCATGCCGAGGTTTTTGATCTGCTGGATATTGCGATGTAAGTGGGTACATGCTTCATAGTGTACGGTTAGAATGTCTGCACCGGCCTTTTTGAAGTCTTCCGCATACTTCTCCGGTTCTTCTATCATCAGGTGCACATCACAGATCTTGCGGGCTGCTCTTTTTATATGGGAAATGACGGGGAGTCCAAAGCTGATATTAGGCACAAAACGTCCGTCCATTACATCGAGGTGCAACCAGTCCGCCTCACTGTTATTCAGCATGTCTACTTCCTTGCCGAGCTCCAGGAAATTGGAGGCAAGGAGGGAGGGGGCTATAAGGGTGGTCTTCTTTTTCAAAGGAACAACGTTTTTTTGAGTGACGAATGTAACTTATTTCTGTATGTTGGCCAGCGCCTCTTTGGCTTCTTTGAAGTCTTTCTTAAAGGTTACAGCCTTGGAATAATCGTCGATAGCGGCCTGTTTACGGCCTAGTTTTTCGTTGCACCTGCCACGGTAGTAATAGGCTTCACCATCGGTCGGCCCTGACTTACAGGCCATGTTAAAGTAGTTGTAAGCCGGCTGCCATTCCTGCTGTCTGAAATAGATCATTCCTAAAGCAAAATAGTTGTCACCATCTTCCGCATCGATATTGATGGCATTTTTGAATGCCGTGATGGCTTCTGCCATTTTACTTTCCTGCTCATAGAACTTACCCATAGCGTAGAGCGCGTCATCATTGGTCGAATCCATTCTGGCTGCCAGCTGATAGTACTGCAATGAAGCAGGTGCATGCCGCTGAGCCAGCAGATCGCCCAGTTCCATCACCGCATCGTAGTCACTTTGTAAACCTGCCTGATCCACTGCTGTACGCAGGTATTGGATGGCGAGGGTGGTATCTTTATTCTCTTCTGCGATCTTCGCTTTCAGATAATAGGCTTTATCGTGATTGGCAGGATCATTGGCCAGTTTAGAAGCCAGGCTGTCTGCGCGTTTGTATTGTTTATCTTCGATCAGGGCGGTGGCGAGGCGGTATTGCAGGTAAGCATACTTGGGCGCCAGGTGCTGGGCTTTTTCGAAGTTGGCCACTGCTTCTTTGTAGTTGGCGATTAAAATAGCGGCTTCTCCGGCACCTGCCCAATAGTCAGGAACGTTGGGCTTGAGCTGTGCAGCTTTTTCAAAGTCTTTTTGTGCCAGCGCCGGGTCTGTGTTGAATAATAGGAGGGCTCTTCTGAAATGCAGGTCTGCATTGTCAGGAAATTTATTGAGAGAATCTGTCAACGGCTGTATCATAGGCGCATAGAGCGCGGAATCTTTTGTTGCATCTGCTGAATGCCCTGCGGAGTTGGAGTTGCAGGCAAACAGGATCGGCAATGCAAAAACGGCCAGGTATTTCATACAGCAATATTAAAATAAAAAAGAACTTGTATCAAAAGAAAGATACAAGTTCTTTTAAGTAGAAAACCTTTATTGCTGCATCAGCCAGCCTTTCAGGGCTGCGTAGTCATTCGGGAGTTGTACAGACTCTTTTTCCAGTGAATACAGGTATTGTACGCTCTCCGGCGTTACAATCTGTGATTGCAGACTGGTGGGTGCGGTGTCTGCGAATTTTACCGGGTGAGCGGTTTCGAGGAACACACCGGTTGTATCGGCGCCTGCCAGGTACTTTTGCAGACCCAGGTAGCCTACGGCACCATGTGGATCCAGCATATAGTGATGTTTACTCCATACAGCTTCCATGGTGGCTACAGTCGCCTTATCATCGAAACTGTAAGCCGTGAGCTTTTCTTTCAGTGCCGGCAGGCTGTTGGTAAATAGTTGCAGTATTCTTACAAAGTTGCTCGGATCGGCTACGTCCATCGCGTTGGAAAGCGTAGGCTTTGCCTGTCCTGGTTCGTACTGGCCATTTTCCATGAAACGGGGTACGGTATCATTCACATTTGTACTGGCTACAAAATGCTTTACCGGCAGTCCCATAGCGGCAGCCATCATACCTGCGCAGATGTTACCGAAGTTACCGGAAGGTACAGAGAACACCACCTCTTTTTGCAGTTGTTTATAAGCCAGCAGGTAATAGAACATCTGTGGCAGCCAGCGGGCTACGTTGATAGAGTTCGCGCTGGTGAGCAGGCTGTGTGCCTGTAGTTCTGCATCCAGGAAAGCGGTTTTCACCATACGCTGACAGTCATCGAAGGTACCGGCTATTTCCAGGGCAGTGATATTCTTACCCAGTGTAGTCAGTTGTTTTTCCTGCAGGGTGCTCACTTTACCACCTGGGTAGAGGATCACCACTTTCACACCTGGTACATCGTAGAAGCCATTGGCTACAGCGCCGCCGGTATCGCCGGAAGTAGCTACCAGCACGGTTACAGGGCGGGTATCATTCCTGCGGAAATAACCGAGACAACCAGCCATAAAGCGGGCGCCTACGTCCTTGAAGGCGAGGGTAGGACCATGCCAGAGTTCAAGGGAATAAATATTGTCGTGAACAGGTGCAACAGGGAAAGGGAAGCTCAATGTATCGGCAATGATCTTACGCAGCACATCATCAGGAATCTCTTCACCTACAAAAGGTTTGATGGCAGCATAGCCGATTTCAACTTCGCTGAGCGTACCGATATTTTCGAAGAAGCTTTTTTCAAATGCAGGAATGTGCTCCGGGAAGTACAAACCTTTGTCAGGCGCAAGGCCTGCTACTACTGCATCTTCGAATGATACGATATGATCTTTATTCTGTAAACTATAGTATTTCATTTGTGATTACGCTTTTGATATTTTCACACCTTCCGTATTGATTTTGGATACATGGATTTTATAATCCACGCCCAGGGGTGCATATACGGTATTCATCATCTCTGCTACATTGCGGGCATTGGCTTCACCTTTGCTCAGCATGAATACAGAAGGACCGGAGCCGGAGATACCACCACCTAGTGCACCTGCTTCCTTACATTTTACTTTCAGTTCATAGAAAGCAGGAATGAGGATCGCACGTACCGGTTCTACAATCACATCTTCCAGAGAACGGCTGATGAGGTCATAGTTTTCCTGGTAGAGGCCTGCTACGAGTGCGCCGACGTTGCCCCACTGGCGGATAGCATCGGTCATGAGCACTTTTTGTTTCAGGATCTCGCGGGCATCGGAAGTTTTCACTTCAATCTGGGGATGGATGACCGTCACCCAGAGTTCTGATGGTGTATGGAGGCTTGTAATATCAAGCGGTTTATAACTTCTTACGAGGGTGAAGCCACCCAGGATAGCGGGGGCTACGTTGTCTGCGTGTGCAGCGCCACTGGCCAGTCTTTCACCTTCCATTGCAAAGCGTACGAGTTGCTTACGTGTGAATGGTTCGCCCAGCAGATGGTTCGCACCTACTACAGCGCCTGCGCTACTGGCGGCACTGGAGCCAATGCCACTACCTGGCGTGATATTCTTAAATAATTCCAGCTCTATACCTGCATCCGGATTTCCAAGCTTTTGCAACAATGCCTGTATTGCCACGCCACATACGTTCTGCGCCGGGTCTGTAGACAGATTGGCACCATGTACTTTTGTGATAGTCACGCCTGGTTTGTCACTCCTGCGCATGATGAATTCATCGCCGGGTGCTTCCATGGCCAACCCGATCACATCAAAGCCACAGGCTACATTGGCTACCGTTGCGGGGGCAAATACTTTTATACAATCATTTTCCATCAGTCTTTGCTTTGTGATTGAACATTTAAGATAAACATTATCTGGCAGAACGGATAATATCTGCAAAGATACCAGAAGCGGTTACATCTGCCCCTGCGCCTGCACCTTTAACGATGAGTGGCTGGTCAGCATAGCGGTTAGTGGTATAGAGCACAATGTTATCTTTTCCAAGCAGGTTGTAGAAAGGATGATCTGGTGCTACGGACTGCAGACCTACAGAAGCTTTGCCATTTTCATAGCGGGCTACGAACTTCAGGCGTTTGCCTTCTTTCACAGCAGCTTCATAGAGACCTTTGAAGTGAGCGGCATGTACATCCAGTTGTTCGTAGAAGTCAGCAACAGATGGTGCGTTCAGTGCTTCGGCAGGCAGGAAGGAATGGTTAGTGATGTCTTCCAGTTCCATTCTGGCGCCACTTTCACGGGCCAGTATCAGGATCTTGCGCATTACATCCACACCACTCAGATCGATACGTGGATCTGGTTCAGTATATCCTTCGTCCTGTGCAGCTTTTACCACTTCACGGAAGCTTGCGCCATCCACAAAGTTGTTGAACACGAAGTTCAGGCTACCACTCAGTACGGCTTCGATGCTGTTTACTTTATCACCGCTGCGGATCAGGTCATTCAGGGTGTTGATCACCGGCAGACCAGCGCCTACGTTGGTTTCGAACAGGAAAGATGCGTTGAATTTACGTGCTGTTTCTTTCAGGCTCTTATAATAGTTGTAGTCAGAAGAACAGGCGATCTTGTTGCAGGTTACTACAGAGATACCGTGTTGCAGGAAGTCGCCGTATATCGCTGCTACTTCAGGACTGGCAGTGTTATCAACGAATACGCTGTTGCGGAGGTTGAGGGATTTGATCTTTTGTGCAAATCCTTTCATATCGGAGCTTTCGCCGTTTTCCAGCAACTGGCGCCATTCAGGCAGGTTGATGGAAGCATGGCCGAAAGCCATTTTCTTACTGTTGGCAATACCTGCAACGCGTACGTGCAGACCGAGTTCATTCATGAGGAAGTTGTGCTGTTGGTTCAGTTGTTCCAGCAGTTTGCCCCCTACGTTGCCCACACCGGCGATGAATACGTTCACCTGTTTCAGCGGGGCTTCGAAGAATGCTTCGTGGATCACGTTCAGCGCTTTCTTCACATCGTTTTTATTGATCACTACAGAGATGTTCTTTTCAGTAGAACCCTGTGCGATGGCGCGGATGTTTACACCGTTACGACCCAGTGCAGCAAAGAGTTTGCCGCTGGTACCATGGTGGTTTTTCATCTTATCACCAACTACCGCCACGATGCTCATATCTCTTTCAACCACGAGGGGTTGTATACGTTTTTCCTGTATTTCCTGTGCGAATTCGCTATCTACCGCCTGTTTGGATTTCAGCATATCTGCTTCGTGGATACCTACAGTGATAGAGTGTTCAGAAGAGCTCTGTGTGATGAGGATCACATTGATCTTTTCCTGGAGCAGGGCTTCGAACAGGCGTTTGGAGAAGCCTGGTATACCTACCATGCCGCTACCTTCGAGGGTAAGCAGGGCGATCTTCTGGATACCGCTGATACCTGTTACAGGGTAGTTGCGGCCATTGCCATCGGGTGTATGGATCAGTGTACCATAATCTTCCGGAGAAAAAGTGTTCTTGATCCAGATAGGTATTTTCTTGTCCATCACCGGTTGGATGGTAGGCGGGTAGATCACCTTGGCGCCGAAGTGAGACAGTTCCATTGCCTCAGCATAGCTGATGTGGGGGATAGGAATAGCCTGTGATACGAGACGAGGGTCGGCGGTCATCATACCGCTTACATCGGTCCAGATATCGAGTACCTCAGCGTTGAGGGCAGCTGCGATAATAGCAGCGGTGTAGTCGGAACCACCTCTGCCGAGGGTCGTGGTTTCGCCATCAGCGGTAGCGGCTACAAAGCCTGGGAGTACCACGTAGGTAGCGCTTTCCTGCTGAAAATACTGGTTAGTCTGATGATTGGTAGCGAGGAAGTTTACAGCGGCGTTACCAAAGTTACCATCGGTCACGATCAGTTCACGGCTGTCTTTCCATGCGGCAGAAAGGCCGCTGACTTTGAGTTTTTCGGCGAGCAGGTAAGAAGATACCAGTTCACCGAAGCTCATGATTTTATCCAACGATCTTGCGCTCAGTTCACCTACCTGGAAGATACCGTCACACAGTGTTTCCAGTACGTTAACGCGCTTTTTCACCTGAGAGATAATGCTGCTCTGCGCAGTGATAGGGAAGAGGGTTCGGATAGTGTCGAGGTGTTTGTTTTCAATCTCCTCCAATACAGTTTTATATTGTTCCTGTCCTTGTCCGGCGAGAGTACCTACCTGTATGAGTTTGTCGGTGATGCCGCTCATAGCAGAAGCTACGATGGTAAGACGTCCGTTTTGTTTTCTATTTTTTACGATCTCGCAAACCTGTTCTATCGCCTGGGCGCTTCCCATGGAGGTACCGCCGAATTTTAATACTTGCATGTCTGTAATTGTTAATACGTAAAGATCCTATCGCTTTTGCTGCTGGTTACCACTTGTGGTGGTCGTTGGATGATATGTGAAAATTAACCCCGGAGCGGGGTAATAATTGTGGTAGTAATAATAGTGCTGAAACCTGCACCGGAGATGGTGCGGGATGCAGAAGAGGAGTATGTAACTATTGGTAGCACTATTTTATATAATTTACTATTCGCAAACAAAAGTCCGGAATTACTTTTGAATTAGCAAATGAATTGTCAGAATTTTGAAATAATTTAAAATGAAGGGCGGTTTTTTGTAAAAATTTCCGGGTAATGGTTTGTCCTGGACAACAAAGCGTGTAATATTCAGTAATTCACTACATTTGTTCCAACCACGTTACGATGCCTTATTTTCGCAACTTCACATATTATATCGATAAGCGCCGCTGGAAATACTGTTTTCTGCTGGCAGCTTTGGCCATGGACGCCGCTTCCGTTTTTTAACGTTTGTCATAAAATTGTAACTCCACATATCAAAACATATTTGTAATGCCTCATTATTGTAAGCTGGGAGAGATCCCGCACAAGCGTCATACCCAGTTCCGCAAACCGGATGGGTCGTTGTACTCCGAACAGTTATTTTCCACTGAAGGCTTTTCTTCCAATTCTACGTTGTTGTATCATTGTCATCCTCCTACAGAAATTGTAAAGGTAGATACGCCATTTTCGGTAGCGCCAAAAGTAGCGGAAGAGAAGATGCTCAAGCACCGGAGTTTTCAGGGATTTAATATCATGCCTAAAAAAGATTTTCTGCAAAGCAGGAAACCGGTATTGGTGAATAGTGATCTGCACATCGTATTAGCGGCTCCGCAGGAGAGTATGACGGAGTACTTTTATAAAAATGCGGATGCAGATGAAATGATCTTTGTGCATGAAGGGAGTGGTACACTGCTTACACAGTATGGACAGTTGTCATTTTCCTATGGTGATTATTTAGTGGTACCACGCGGCACCATTTACCAGGTACATTTCAATACGGCAGACAACAGGCTGTTTATCGTAGAATCATTTAGTCCTATTCGTTATCCGCAGCGGTATTTAAGCAAGTTTGGGCAGTTGCTGGAACATGCACCTTATTGTGAGCGGGACATCCGCCAACCGGAGAACCTGGTAACGGTGGATCAGGCAGGTGATTATTTAATTAAGATAAAAAAGAAAGGCATGATGTATCCTATACACTATGCGCATCATCCATTTGATGTGATAGGGTGGGATGGATGCGAGTATCCGTTTACCTTTTCCATACACGATTTCGAGCCGATTACGGGGCGCGTGCACCAGCCACCACCGGTGCATCAGACATTTGAAGGACATAATTTTGTGGTGTGTTCATTTGTACCAAGAATGTATGATTACCACCCGGCGTCTATACCTGCGCCTTACAATCATAGTAATATTGATAGTGATGAAGTGCTGTATTATGTAGATGGTGATTTTATGAGTCGCAAGCATGTGACAAGAGGAATGATCACGTTACATCCCGGTGGTATTCCACATGGACCACATCCGGGCGCGGTGGAGAAGAGTATCGGGAAAACGGAAACGAAAGAGCTGGCGGTGATGGTGGATACTTTTCATCCATTGCAGATTACAGAAGAGGCGTTGGGGATAGAGGATGAAAGTTATACTATGAGTTGGAAGGAGTAGGGAGATCAGATTTAGTTTAAGCAGGGGGGTATTGCTGCAAGCAGTCGTGTTTAACGCTTTAGCCGGCCAGAGGCCCTTCCCAAAAAAAAGAGCGTGTATCTTATGTTGAAGGTACACGCTCTTTTATTCGGATACCTGATGGAGCCGGATTTCCATTTTATGCGGGTCCAGGGAGTTTCATTTATTTTTGATCCATCCTGATTTTCTATATTGCATAACAATAAAACGGGAACAAAATGGAATTTAGACAATTAGGCGAAAGCGAACTGAAGGTAAGCGCCATTACATTTGGCGCATGGGCAATTGGTGGATGGATGTGGGGCGGCGCAGAGCGGAAAGACGCTGTGGAAGCGATCAAAGCATCTATTGATGAAGGTGTTACTTCTATTGATACGGCACCCATTTATGGCCAGGGATTAAGCGAAGAAATTGTAGGCGAAGCGCTGAAAGGAACAGACCGTAGCAAGGTACAGCTCCTCACTAAATTTGGTATGCGCTGGGATCTGGCAAAAGGTGAGTTTGGTTTTAAGAGCAAAGACAACAGCGGGAAAGATATTGATATCTACAAATATGCAGGGAAGGAAAGTGTGATCCTTGAGTGTGAGAATAGTCTGAAGAGACTGGGTACAGATTATATCGATCTGTTGCAGATTCACTGGCCAGACCCGACAACACCGATTGAAGAAACTTTCGAAGCGGTGGCACAATTAAAACAACAGGGTAAGATCCGCGAAGCAGGTGTATGTAACTACAATGTGGAGCAGATGAAGAAAGCAGACAGCGTGGTAAAACTCGCTTCCAACCAGGTGCCTTTCAGCATGGTAGAGCGGAATATCGAAAAGGAAACAGTACCTTATTGCATAGAAAACAAAAAAGGTATTTTGGCATACAGTCCGCTGCAGCGGGGGGTGCTGACAGGGAAGATCAAACCGGGGCATCAGTTCGGAGAGGGCGATACCCGTGCGGGATCTAAATACTACAAGGAAGATAACCTGGTTCGTATCAATGCATTCCTTGACCAGATCCGCCCGATGGCAGAAAGTAAGAATGTAACACTGGCTCAGTTGGTGATCCGCTGGACGATTGAAAGGCCGGGTATTACAGTAGCGTTGGTAGGTGCCCGGGATGCGAATCAGGCGATACAGAATGCAAGAGCTATTCATGTAAAACTGGGTGCAGAGGAGATCAAGTATATCAATGATAAATTATATCAGCTGGAATTGATTTAATTCATGTAGCGTTAGCAATTTCCTGCAAGTTCGGTACATCTTGCTATTAAAAGGGTACTTCATTATTGTAGAGATATTGAGGTGCCCTTTTTGAGTAGTTTGCTGGTCGAAGAAGCGTCGAAGAAGCATCGAAGAAGCATCGAAGAAGCATCGAAGGAGCATCGAAGAAGTATCGAAGAAGTATCGAAGAAGCGTCGAAGAAGCATCGAAGATAGATTAGCAAAACAATAAAACAAGTACGGGTAATGTATCAAACTGATACTACTCCACAAATGTGATATTTTGTTTTATTCAAAAGGAATGCCTATTATTGCACTAGCAACTATTTCATGTTCAATACGCGCACATACCACTCTTCCAAATCAGACCAGCGTCACAGCAAGTACTGCTTCCTGATGTCCACGCTGGCCATGGATGCTGTAATCGCCTGATTACAGATATGCGCCCGATTTTCACTATTACATATCTGTAACCTCTCCTTGTAATGATGTCAATGCTTACGCGCATTGCTTTCATTCATTCACATACACATACACCAAAACTTTCTACATCTCTTAAAAATCAAACCACCATGAGTACTGCTCCTGATGCTGCCCTGGCAGCAGCTCCTGCCAATGTAAAAGACTTTTTACCATTGAACGGCACTGACTACGTTGAATTCTACGTAGGGAATGCAAAACAGGCCGCCCACTATTACAAAACCGCTTTCGGCTTCCAGTCCCTCGCTTATGCAGGCCCGGAAACAGGTGTGAAAGATCGCTCCTCCTATGTACTGGTGCAAAACAAACTCCGTTTTGTACTGACCACGCCGCTTCAGCCTAACAACGACCTGGCTGCACACATTGCCGCCCACGGTGATGGTGTAAAAGTACTCGCGCTATGGGTAGACGATGCCCGCTCTGCATTTGAAGAAACTGTAAAGAGAGGTGCTAAACCTTACATGGAGCCAAAAGAGGAGAAAGATGAATTTGGTACCGTAGTACGCAGTGGTATTCACGCTTATGGCGATACCGTACACCTTTTTGTAGAAAGAAAGAACTACAACGGTCCTTTCCTGCCAGGTTACAAAGAATGGAAATCAACTTACAACCCAACCGATACCGGTCTTCAATATGTAGACCATTGCGTAGGCAATGTGGGTTGGAATGAAATGAATACCTGGGTAGACTTCTACGAACAGGTAATGGGTTTCCGGAACCTGCTCAGCTTCGATGATAAAGACATTTCTACCGAATATTCTGCCCTCATGAGTAAGGTAATGAGCAATGGCAACGGTCGTGTGAAATTCCCGATCAATGAGCCTGCAGAAGGTAAGAAGAAATCGCAGATCGAAGAATACCTCGATTTCTATGGTGGTCCGGGCGTACAGCACGTAGCCATCGCAACCAATAATATTATTCAGACAGTAACCGACCTGCAGGACAGGGGTGTAGAATTCCTGAAAGTTCCGGGATCTTACTACGATACCTTGCTGGACAGGGTAGGAGAGATCGACGAAGACCTGCAGCCACTGAGAGAGCTGGGTATTCTCGTAGATCGTGACGACGAAGGTTACCTGTTACAGATATTCACCAAACCCGTACAGGACAGACCCACTGTTTTCTTTGAAATCATCCAGCGCAAGGGCGCCCAGTCATTTGGTAAGGGCAACTTCAAGGCTTTGTTTGAATCTATTGAAAGAGAGCAGGCATTAAGAGGTAACCTGTAAAAATTCGGGTAGGTCTATTCTATCGAAGATCCGCCGTTCTATTGTTGTTTTAGCAAGTAGGGCTGTTCCGTACGGAACAGCCCTTTATTTTTCGTTAAAATGGTTTTCTAAAAAAAACTCCCTGTTTAATTTTTCCTACTATCACCCTCATGATATTTCCAGCCTTCCTTCCTCACTTTTCCAAAAATCCCCTCTATTTGATAGTTTAACATTTCCTTGACAACCAGTACTTTACCCCCAACAGCCGCGACTATGGCGCTGATGCCTCCGGCATGCCACATTCGGGGGATTGCTATTGTTGCAAATTTTGAAATAATTTGCATGACAGATCGTTGTTTATGAGAATACAAACATTACTAGGCGCGTTATTTCTATTGGCAGGAATTTTTCAAATGATTACAGCTGTGCTGATCTATCAGGGAGAGCGCCACTACATACTCCGTTTTGCAAATCGCAAGGTCGGAATCGTGATATACGCTATTTTTTCAATATTATTGTTTTATCTTGCATATAGAACGTTCAATGCGCAACCGGGCGCCACACCGGCTAAACCGTAAACGTGAAATAATAAAGGGTTAAAATATCTATGAAGCAGGTCGTTTTAGCAGTAATGATACTACTTGGGGTAGGAAAAGTGTTTGCCCAGCAGCAGTCATTTCTGGACAACCAGAAGATGTTCCCGAAAGTAGGCTTAGCCTACAGGGATAAGGAGGAGCAGTTAAAGAAGGAGTTTGAAAAGAAAGGCCTGGAATACCCGGCTAAATACATCTTCCTCCGGTCGTTCAAACTGGATAGTGAACTGGAAATCTGGGTGAAAAATAAGGCTACCGACACTTTTCGTCTCTTTAAATCTTACCGGGTATGTACCCTGTCAGGCAAAATGGGCCCTAAACGCAAAGAAGGGGACCAGCAGGTACCAGAAGGGTTCTATTATATCAATGACTTCAATCCGAATAGTAACTACCACCTTTCACTGGGTATCAATTATCCGAACTTCTCCGACAAGATCCTCAGCGATCCGAAGAAACCGGGCAATGAGATCTATATCCATGGTAGCTGTCTGACCATCGGTTGCATTCCGCTCACCGATGAATTTATTGATGAAGTATACATCCTGGCTGTCAATGCCAAGAACGCTGGTCAGGACTTCATTCCGGTACACGTATTCCCGGTTAAGTTCGGCCGCACCCGTTCTTTGGAATACCTGCAGGGCGTAAAACTGAACCCGGAAGATAAGACGTCTACCAAGTTCTGGGCGGACCTTAAAACCGCATACGATTACTTTGAACAGCACCACCGTCTCCCGGTTGTCCTTGTAGACAACAAAGGCCAATATGTTATGTAAGAAATTCATTGCTTCCATAAAAAGCGCTCCTACCGCCGGTAAGAGCGCTTTTTGCTTTTATATCCCCCTTTCTTTTTGTAACTTTTCCTTCCGCTTATTTATTTTTTCTATGAAAAGTCAGTTTTTTTTCGAAACTTGAGACTAAAGGTCAAATCAATTTACTATTATGAACAGAAGAGAAGCCATTCGGAACGTTGCCATTCTCTTAGGGTCGGCAATTTCCGCGTCCACGTTGTCAGCCCTTGAAGGCTGTAATCCAAAAGGCCCCGACAATTATGCGTTGCAGGCGCCTGAAACCCAAAAGATGCTGGCCGGGATTGTAGATACGATCATCCCTGAAACCGATACACCTGGTGCCAAAGCTGCCAAAGTAGACGAGTTTATTGCCCTCATGCTGAATGATTGCTACAAACCTGAAGACCAGAAACTGGTATTGGATGGTCTGAAAAAGATCGATGAGTCAGCACAAAAGCAATTCAAAAAGCCATTCGTAGACCTGAGCGCAGATCAGAAAACTACCATTCTGACTGATATCGACAAGGAACGTGTTGCTTACAATAAACGTGAAAACAAAAAGGAAAAGGATCCCACGCACTATTTCCAGATCCTGAAAGAACTGACCCTCGTCGGGTATTTCACCTCCGAAGCCGGTGCTACCAAAGCACTCCGTTATGTACCGGTACCTGGCAAATACGAAGGTTGTATACCTTATACTAAAGGGGAGAAAGCCTGGGCTATGTAGTTATTCAACAGGTGTAAAATCCTGGGCTATGTAGTCAATTAACAGGTGTAAAAACCTGGGCTATGTAGTCAATCAACAGGTGTAAGAACCTGGGCTATGCAGTCAATTAACAGGTGTAAAAACCTGGACTATGTAGTCAATTAACAGGTTAAAAACCTGGACTATGCAGTCAATTAACAGGTTAAAAACCTGGGCTATGCAGTCAATCAACGTTAAATAGATAAGACTCGTTCGCGCACATTAATTCATCAACTCAAGTAGAATTCCATGAATCTGAATACTAAGGCTCAGGAGCAGAACACGTATGATGCCATCGTGATCGGCTCTGGCGTAAGTGGTGGCTGGGCTGCCAAGGAAATGACAGAAAAAGGTCTCAAAGTGCTCATGCTGGACAGGGGCAAACAATTAGAACACGTTAAGGACTACGATACTGCCACCAAGGCTCCATGGGAGTTCCCACACCGTGGTAAAATTACTACTGAACAGAGAGAAACGCATCCTAAACTAAGCCGTGACTATCCATATAGTGAATACAATGAGCGCTTCTGGCTCAATGATTCCAAATCGCCTTACAATGAGGTAAAACGTTTTGACTGGTTCCGTCCTGATATCGTGGGTGGTAAATCCATCATGTGGGGCCGTCAGTCTTACCGCTTGAGCGATATCGATTTTGGCGCCAATGCCAAAGATGGTATTGCTGTCGACTGGCCGATCCGCTACAAGGATATCGCGCCATGGTATGATTATGTAGAGAAATTCGCGGGTATCAGTGGGCAGGCAGAAGGCTTGCCACAACTACCGGATGGCCAGTTTATGCCAGCGATGGAAATGAACTGCGTGGAGAAAGAAGTGAAGAAACGCATTGAATCCAGTTTCAAAGGCCGTATCATGACTATGGGTCGTGTGGCGAATATTACCAAACCACTGCCTGGCCGTACCAATTGCCAGTACCGTAACCTTTGTAGCCGTGGTTGTCCGTTTGGCGCTTACTTCAGCACCCAGTCTTCTACGCTGCCTGCAGCGATGGCGACGGGTAACCTCACCTTACGTCCGGATAGCATTGTGAATTCCATCATCTATGATGAGAAAGCAGGCAAAGCAACCGGTGTACGGGTGATCGATTCCCATACAAAACAGATGACGGAATTTTATGCAAAAGTCATCTTCGTAAATGGGTCCACCCTGGGTACCACCTTTGTATTGCTGAACTCTACCTCCAGCCGTTTCCAGAATGGTTTGGGCAATGACAGTGGCGTACTGGGTAAATACCTGATGGATCACCACTTCCGTACCGGTGCATCTGGCAGGGCAGAGGGCTTTGACGATAAATATTACTTTGGCCGCCGTGCAAACGGTATCTATATTCCACGCTATCGCAATATTGGTAGTGACAAACGTGATTACCTGCGTGGATTTGGTTATCAGGGTGGCGCCAGCCGTGAAGGTTGGGCACGCGGAGTAGCCGAACTGGGAGTAGGTAAAGATTTCAAAGATATGCTGTCAGAACCGGGCAACTGGTCCGTAGGTCTTGGTGGTTTTGGCGAATGTCTGCCTTACGAATCGAACCAGGTAACCCTCGATACATCTGTAAAAGACGATTGGGGACAGCCCGTACTGAAGTTCGATGCAGAGTTCAAAGAGAATGAAAAGAAGATGCGTGTGGATATGATGAACGATGCGGCAGAAATGCTGGAAGCAGCTGGTATGAAGGATGTCAGGACTTATGACGCCGGTTCTTATCCTGGTATGGCGATCCATGAAATGGGTACCGCACGTATGGGCCGTGATCCTAAAACGTCTATCCTGAATGGGTACAACCAGATGCATGCCGTAAAGAATGTGTTTGTGACAGATGGTGCGTGTATGACATCGGCAGCCTGCGTAAATCCTTCGCTCACATATATGGCGCTCACGGCACGTGCAGTCGACTATATGTATAAGGAACTGAAGAAAGGTAATATCTAAAATATAGAAAGGCTGACCCGAAAAGTCAGCCTTTTTTAATTAACCTATATGAACCTCAACATTAGAGCAACAAAAGAAAATACCCTTTAATGCAATTGTAGTGGGTTCCGGTATCAGTGTAGGATGGGCAGCGAAGGAGTTGTGTGAAAAAGGGCTCAAAACGATGTATTGGAAAGAGGCAACAATGTGGAGGACAAAGAAAATCCATATAGGTAGATACAACTCATACAAGGTACACATTGTTATAATGGATCGAAGGATGCAACTATAGATTAGCCAGACGATTCTGAAATTACTGTGCCTGTGGGAAGTTTTTTATTGGATCAATTTGTAACAAATATTTATGCTATTGATATTACCCTCCTTAAAAATGAAACGGTAATTTTAGATACAACAATTACCAAAGAGAAATTTGAAAAAAATAAAAATCGACTCTAAACAGATCCTTGCCTTAGCCGCCACTTTCTATCAGGCTTATATGTCCTTTTACAGGTTTCCCGGCGATTCCCGTGGGGAGTTTATCACCTACTTTAAAGAACGGGAAGATGAGATGAATTGCCTCCAAACATTCATAGAACGATGCCAGCAGGAGAAGGTACCCATTCGATTCGAAAAGTATCCACCCCTCAGGTGGGAACAACGTTTACAATACAGGCTCTTTCAAAAGCGGTCTTTAACTGAAAGGGAACTTGGTACCGCTGCTTTCTTTTGCCGGGAGCTCCTACAGGTTATTGCAGATCCATCTGCGGAAGCCATCAAAAAAACAAAATTCTTTCATAATTGTTCCCCTTTTTGCCGCTGTGTGCTATTCCCTCATTTGACGTTACGGCAAATTCACAATGCTCACCGCATTGATTTTTATTATCATACCTTTTTCTGGACATCTTTTTCACTAAAGGAAATCCTGTCAGCCAAACAAAAACTGGTATCTATTTATATAAAGAATCCTAATAAACAGCACCAATATTAATTGCACCCGAAATCTTTAAATTTAAACCATGAATCTTTTAAAACGCGCATTATCCCTTGCCGTGGTGTGTATCCTGTGCAGTCATAAAACCTATCGTCTGAAAGTGGGGCACAACGTCTGACGCCTGCTTTCGTTCCTGCTACTTAAAAATCCTCTATAAGAAACGATCACCTCCAGGCCGCCTCTTCTTTGCGAAGCAGCGGCCAGTTTGTCGACATTTACATCATAACTCAATCCAAAGAGAAAGTTATACATCTCCATCCTGACAACAGGTATGATCGCATCATTCTTCCTGTACAACAAACCTATCGTAAAATTCTTAGACAGATCTATTTCGTCTGATAAGTCCCAGCTATACATCGCTCCAAATTGCATGGTACTGACACCGACTGCATCCACAGGAATAATTCTCCTGAATTGTCTGAAGTAATCTGCATATAAAATAAACCTGTTCACCTCACTGGTAGGTACAGATAAACCTGCATTGAGAGACACTTTTTTATTTAAAGTAATTTTATTTCCTTTAAAGAAACCCACCTGCGGACTATTCAAATGATACCCTGCTGCGCCTACAAACAAATCTACCTCATTCTTCAACGTTCCATTATAACTCACGCCCGCAGCCATATCAAAATAATTCACGCTGGTCATATCAAATGTTTGTCTGGAAGAAGGCAGGATACTGAACGCACCATTGCTACCCATTACAAACTGATCGTTGAATTGTAACTTACTGGGATCAAACCGTTGTTGCATGAGTCCACCCATAAATGCAACAGAGATATAAGAGACCTTTTCTCTCCCGATATAAAAGCTACTATTCACCGCAGGCATAATCTGCGTAGTACTGAACTCCGAAGTGCCTGCTACATCCCGCAATACCTGCAAGCCATAAGTGACGGTACTGTTCTCTGAAAACAATGCATGGAAAGGGGTTTTATACTCTGCACTCAATCCAAAAGTTCTGTAGGGTACCGTCACACTTTCCCATTGATTTCGATAAGAAGCAGTGACCCGCACGTCTCCTTCAAAGATACCTGCCAATGCGGGATTTCTAAGCAACGGCTGGTCGTAATATTGAGAGTAGCCCACATCCTGTGCGCTTAATTGCAGGCTATATAAAAATAAAAAGACGATGATCTTTTTCATACTACATACTTTAGAATAATGTTACATTCCCTTTCAATGTATAAGGGGTACCATTCTCGCAGACAACTTCTACGGTGTAGACATACACACCTGTATCTGCTTTCTTGCCGTTGATATACCCGTTCCAGCCAAACTCACTGCTGTTTGGTGCGAAGTTGCTCCGCTCGTACATCACCCTGCCCCAGCGGTTAAATACCCTGAAAGATTTCACGGCAGAGATACCGCTGGCGCGTACCATCAGTATCCTGTTTTCCGGCAGACCATCAGGTGTAAAAGCATTGGGAACGAAGACCTGTGCCTCTTTACAGAAGGCCCGTACACAGATCGTATCGCTGCCACTACAACCGTATATATTGGTGGCTTTTACGGCATAACAGGCATCGTTCTTAACTGTCAATAAAGGTTTGTCACACAGTGCATCATTGCATTGCAGATCATCGGCCGGTGTCCAGATGTAGCTTTGCATAGGCAGGATACCGGGTTCACTGGCGTTTGTCAGGACAGGATCGGGTTGGATGTTGAACCCGGTAGGAAGAATAAGTGTATCTGTTGCAAAATGTAGGATCGGGTAGTTCCCGATTTCAATCAACGTATCTGTGGTAGATGCACAACCTGTTTCACTGGAAGTCACGGTTATGGCATATCTGCCTGCATCAGTCAGTGCTACCTTGTCAATGCCGGCATGTGTACCATTCACGGGAAAACCGCGGCCGGGGCCTGTCCAGAGATAGGTCAGGGTAGAGTTATCACCAATACCGCTGGTGGCGCTTAAGTACAGCTCATCGCCTACACAGAGTGGGTTGCGGGTACTGATCACAGGTTTTGACGGAGACCGGTTGATTACCACAATAAAGCTATCGGCGGCGGAGATACAGTTGTGTTGAGTGGCATACACCACATAGGTACCTGCATCCGAAACGCTGGCGGAAGGGAATGTCACGACGGAATTAGTCACCGTATCCGGGTAAGGGCCAAAGGCGGGACCTGCCCATACGTATTCGATGTCGCCAGCCTGCGGACTGGTTGCTGACAGCGCTGTCAATGTCAATGGGGTCTCGCTGCAGATAGGCGGATTGTAGCCTGCTACCGGTTTTGCCGGTGGATCAGGATCTTTTAAAACGAAGACATCATTCAGATGTGCAGTGGTACAACCACCTGTACTTTCTGCATAAAAATCAGTGTAACTGCCAGCGGTCAGTGAGAGGGTGATCTTGCCATCGCTATCGGTAAAACCGGTAGCTACCAGTGCCGTGTTGAATTTTTTATAGTGAACGATGACGGGGATATTCGCAACGATCTGGTCATTCAGATCCCTGGTCTGTAATACGATGGTGCCTGAAGGAATGCCACAGGCAAGAGGATTGGTAAAGTCCGCACCAGTGATCTTTAAAGTAGGATGCACAATGGCGATCACACTTACCTTAGGCCCTTCACAGCCAAAGCTGCTGCGCTGGTTGGCATAGTATTGCAAACGAACGGAATCAGTCGTGGTGATAACAGGTGCTGAAGGCAGTAATGCCTGTTGTGCATCATACCAGCGAATGGTATGCCCCGGCAGGGCAGTGGCCTGCAGCGTGACAGAAGCTCCTCCCATACAGGTGCTCACATCACTGACAGCCGGCGCCGGCACTTCAGGATGCACCGTGAGGTGAATATTGTATGCAACACCGGCGCAGGTAGTTTGCAGAGGATTGAAAGGCGTGACCCTTACAGTGATGATGACATCATTATTCCCTTTGTTTGTAAATAAGAGGCTTAAATCGCCCGTAAAATCACCATTGCTAATTCCAGTCACATTTGAAGGCAAAGTGCCGGAAACGGCCCAGGAATAGATTGTATTTGAAACAGATGAAACCGGGGTGAAAGTAGCAGACGTACCAGAGCAGACAGCCTGATCAGGGATAGGGAAATTGATCACCGGACTTTCATAGATGGTGATATTTGTAGTGGTCGTAAATCCCGGACAGGGGCTTAATGCTGCAATTGTATAAGTAACCGTATAATTACCTGGTGTACTTGCCGCTGGGGTAATAGCCCCTGTAGTGGCATTGATACTCAAACCTGTGGGGGCAGAAAATATTCCCCCTGTAGTACCTGTATTTGTCACTGGTTGTGGTGTACTGATATTTCCGCAGTAAGGACTGCCGGCATATGATATCGTTGCATTGGGTGTACTGCTTACATTGACAATCGTGGTCGCAGTTACATTTGCGCAACCGTTGCCACCGGGCAGGGTATAGCGAATTGTATAATTTCCGGGCGTAGCACCAGCAGGGTTTAAAGTTCCGGTAGCAGGATCGATGGTCAATCCTGATGGCGAAATACTATAGGCACCACCGGCATCGCCAGTGCGTGTTACATTTACAGGCGTGCTTGTGCTGGTATTACATAAAGTAGCGGGTGTATAACTGATGGTGGCAGCAGGTGGTCTGGTGATCGTAATATTCGTTGTCGTTTGAAAACCCGGACAAGGTGGGGCTGCGGCAATCGTATACGTGACAATATAATTACCCGGTGTACTTGTAGCAGGTGTAATAGCTCCTGTAGTGGTATTGAGGCTCAACCCTGCTGTAGAAGAAAATATTCCCCCTGTAGTACCTGTATGTGTTACAGGCTGTGGTGTACTGATATCTCCGCAGTAAGGACTGCCGGCATATTGTATTGTTGCAGTCGGTGTGCCGCTTACATTGACAGTCGTTGTCGCTGTTACATTCGCACAACCACCTGTACCTGTTAATGTATATCGGATGGTATAATTCCCCGGCGTAGCACCAGCAGGGGATAGTGTTCCGGTAGATGGATCAATTATCAATCCTGATGGCGAAATACTATAAGTACCACCGGCATCGCCAGTGCGTGTTACATTTACAGGCGTGCTTGTGCTGGTATTACATAAAGTAGCGGGTGTATAACTGATATTGGCTACAGGTGCTTTTGTAATAGTAACATTGGCGGTGGTCTGGAAGCCCGGGCAGGGGCTTGATGCGGCAATCGTATACGTGACCATATAATTACCAGGTGTACTGGTTGCAGGTGTGATCGCTCCTGTAGTGGCATTGAGGCTCAACCCTGCTGTAGAAGAAAATATTCCCCCTGCACTGCCACTTAAAGTAACTGTCGTTATACCATCAGCAGAACAGATAGCCCGATAACTGATCGTTGCATTAGGCGTACCATTGACCGTAACAGTCGCTGTTGCTACTACATTTGCACAACCACCTGTACCTGTTACCGTATATCGGATGGTATAATTTCCCGGTGAGGCACCCGCTGGAGTCAGCGTGCCGGTCGATGAATTGATCGTCATTCCTGCCGGCGAAATACTGTACACACCACCGGTACTTCCTGTTTGATTGACATTGACTACTGCGCTTGCGGTTGCATTGCACAATACTGCAGGCGAATAGCTGATAGTCGCTGTCGGTGCAGGATTGACATTCACTGTGATGGAGGCTTTCGGACTTTCTCCGCAACCATTACTCTGACTCACGGAATAAGTCGTACTACCCGGTGTAGCTGTAGATGGGGTAGGAGCGCCCGGTAATAATACATTATTGGCATCATACCATTTTAACCCGGTGCCACTTGCTGTCAATGCACCTGCTGCCTGTCCCTGGCAATAATTGACCGGTGTGGTCACTGTTGGTGTGATGGGAAATGTACCTATGATCACATCGATCTCAGCCCTCGGTCCTTCACAATTATTCGTCGTCTGACTTACATAATATTTAGTTGTGCCAATGTTCGTCGTTGATGGTGTCGGCGCGCTGGGCAGTGGTGTGCCACCTGCATCGTACCATTTTAAATTTGTTCCGTTCGCTGTTAATGGCGAAGCTGTCGTATTCTGACAAAGCGTTACGGGCGTGGTCACTACGGGTTTTGCCGGCAATGCATTTACAGTTACCACAATAGGTGTTTGCTCACTTTCACATTGTCCCGTCAATGTTTGTGTGGCATAATAAGTGGTGTTCCCCGCACTGGTTGTAGATGGTGTCGGTGCATTGGGTAATTGGCTTCCCCCGGCTGTATACCATTTTATATTCGTACCGGTCGCCGTCAGCGCTGTCGCTGTTGCGCCCTGACAATATACCACCGGCGTTGTCACCGTAGGTTTGGGAGAAATGGGTAATACGATAATGTCGATGTATTTCGTATCCGAACCACAGGTTACACTGGTCGCTGTCAGTGTAATTCTGTAAGGTCCTGCTGCTGCATACTTATGACAAGCAGGATCTCTTAGTGTAGAAGTAAATCCATCTCCAAAATCCCATAGATAGTCTGTATTGGAACTACAATAATTTCCACTCGTACCTGTATTGGATTTATTGGTGACACATAAATCCTCATTCACACATATCGTAGGTTTGACAGTGAAATCTGCCACTGGTTTAGAACGTATCACAATCTGGTTCAGGGTATACGTGGTCGTGTAACAGGCATTCCTGGTATATAAAGTAGCGGTGTAATCCGCCTTGGGACAGGAAGATTTTGTATAGGTATGAGAGATTTTAAATACGGTATTTGTCGCATTCAGTGGATGTGTTAATGTCTGAGGAGTGGTGCCATCTCCATAATCCAGGATATACTCCGTGCCTGGTGAGTTAGTGAACCAGTTGCCGATCTGGAACTCTACTGCTGCCGGTGCACAAAGGCCTGTAGTGGAGGTAGAGGTGGTCAGACTTGCCAATGGGTTCTGACCATTGTAAAACTGGTAGGTAGTGATGCTGGTACAACCATTTGTAGGGGTGATTTTTATTGTCAATACGAAATACCCCTGTGAACTATAGGCATGTGTTAACTGCGATCCCGATGCCCAATCCATTTGTGTAAACGTGGGACTTCCATCGCCCCAGTTGATCTCATAGTTATTACCGGTGCCGGTTACCACGGAGGTGTTTTCCACCTTCAGGGTATAGTTATTATTTCCGTTACAGTTTGTAAAAGGTGCATCCAGGGTATTGAGATCTTTCAGGGAAGGTTTGGGCGAAGGTTTGATGGTCAGGGTGCCGCCTCCGCTTATGCCCTCTACACTGACGCTGCCAGTGGTCGCATCTTCCGCTACAGTGGCTGTAATAGTAGTGGCGTTGTTGATAGTAAAACCTGCTGCTGCCCGGGAGCCTAAAACCACATTTTGAATACCTGTGAAATTGTTGCCTGTAATTATGACCTGGCCCCCCTGGCAGATAGTCGTGGGAGTGAAAGAGGTAACGGTAGGAGATTGTGCATAGACAGAGGTGGTTATCAGTAAGAAAAAGAAGAACAAGACACTACGGGGCATCATATAGGGAGTTGTGATTTAATGTGTGTTGATGTATGTTGCTAAAGGGCAACAACGATAACAGCATGGCCGGCGGAATTGTTTAAGATTGATAAAATAAATTATGGATACCGGGGAGCTTTATTTATATTTAAATAAAATATAAATTGATGTTATTTACACTTTTACTCTGTAGTATGATCAACAGGGCAGATACCTTGCCCGGGGGCTTTTGCAAGCCGGTAGAGGATACGATGTTTCATGAGTGGGTAGTGCGTTATCCAGAGGTGGCGCCTTCATTTCCGGGGGGAGAGGAGGGGTTGGGGAGGTATATTTCAAAGAATTTGCATATTCCCGAAAGGGAGGGGATAGAGCAGCCGTACTATGCGTCTAGTTATCCGGAATTTATAATAGATGTGAATGGGAAAATCACTAAAATGAGGTTTGCGAATTATAAGAATCCGCAGACATTGTTGGATAGTTGTATTCAGAATGTGATAGTGAAAATGCCGAAGTGGAAACCGGGGATGTGCAATGGGGTGCCGGTGCAGGTGTTGTATTATTTGCCGGTGAGGTTGTGAGGAGTGTGATCTGCTTTATCTAAAATTTTTTGAACCGTACCTATTCAGCATTCAAAACCGTACATGTTTTTATCTAAATATTTTATGCATGAATCGCTTCCATCTACTTGATTTTACATACACAATAGCAGGCATTCCCAATACCGCCGCACTCATATCGAGCACCCAACGTGTAGGTTCATTTGCCTTCAGTTGCTTTTCAGGTACAGTGACCTTTTTTATTTCATAACCTACGTATCGCAATTGCACTTTTAATCCCGTCTCATATTCTTCAGGTATTAACAAACTAAATGTTCCATCTGCATTGGTGGTAGTGCCTGTATTGGTTGTTTTACCCTGCCGGTCCATTACTATTACAGTTACTGATGCTAAAGGATCGTGACTCGTTGAGTCGTGTACAATCCCTGTAAGTTTATATTGTCCCTTTCCGCTTTCAGGGATCACCAGCGCCAGCATACCTGCTATCAGGGCCGCTGGCATCCAGGTACGACCAGGTTTTATTATTATCTCCTTATCTAACTGCGAAGGCAGAAAACTTCCGCAGCAGTTAGGATGCTTTTCAAAATAAGTGATCATTTGCTGATTGGTCATGCCGGAAAAATCTACCACCTGCTTTTGACAACTGCTACAATATTTGCCTCCGGGCATTGGAGTCATATCCTGCAAAGGAACAGTACATGGTTCTGGGATCGAGACAATATATTTTTTCATTTTAATGATCTTCTATCTGGTGGAAGTAAGCTATAATCTGATCGCATCCATTTAATCGTATAATAGGATGCCATTCCATAACTATAGGATGCCGGAATCCCCCTGATTCCACAATTAAATTACTTGTTTTTACAATACTGATACCTCTACTAATACTATTTTAACCTTTATATTACCATAACATTCCTTATTTTGCCAGCTTAATCAATTGTTACAGGGACGAATGAGAAAACTAATTGTCATGAGCGCACTCGCGCTCCTCAGCTGTCAAATGGTACAGGCCCAGGCAAAACACACCTTTGCCTTAGCAAAGAGTGAATTCCTTCTCGATGGAAAACCTTACCAGATCATCAGCGGCGAACTACACCCTGCCCGTATTCCCAAAGAATACTGGCGGCACCGTATCCAGATGGCCAAAGCCATGGGCTGCAATACCATTGCTGCCTACGTATTCTGGAACTATCTCGAAGAGGAAGAAGGCACCTTCGACTTCTCTTCGGAAAACCGAAACGTAGCTGAGTTCATCAAAATCGCTCAGCAGGAAGGCATGTGGGTACTCCTCCGCCCAGGTCCATACGTTTGCGGCGAATGGGAATTCGGTGGCTTACCACCCTACCTGCTCCGTACGCCAGACATCAAAGTTCGTTGCCTCGATCCCCGCTACATGGCTGCTGTTGAGCGCTATGTAAAAGCCCTCAGCGAACAGGTGAAACCCCTGCTGGTGACTAACGGCGGTCCGATCATCATGGTGCAGGTAGAGAACGAATATGGTAGCTATGCCAACGATAAACAATACCTCTACAAACTGAAAGGCCTCTGGGAACAAAATGGTATCAATGTACCTTTCTATACTGCGGATGGTCCTGTAGACCCATTGCTGGAAGCCGGTTCAGTACCCGGTGCTGCAATCGGTCTTGACTCCGGTGGCTCTGAAGGCGACTTCGAAGCTGCAAAACGCCAGAACCCTGACGTACCTTCTTTCAGCAGCGAATCTTATCCAGGCTGGTTAACACACTGGGGCGAGAAATTCGCACATCCTGATACCTCCGGTATTCTGAAAGAGATCAGGTTCCTGCTCAGCACTAACCGCTCTTTCAACCTCTATGTCATTCACGGTGGTACTAACTTCGGCTATACTGCCGGCGCTAACTCCGGTGGCAAAGGGTACGAGCCGGACCTGACTACTTACGACTACGATGCTCCTATCAATGAACAAGGTGTACCGACTGCCAAATATATGGCGCTGCGCAACCTCATCGCCAGTTATACCAGGAAGAAACTGCCTGCTATTCCAGCACCCATTCCTGCTACTGTAGTGGCTAACTTCGAAGTGAAACCTTATGCAAACGTATGGGAAAACCTGCCTGCACCTGTTGCTTCTGTACAGCCAAAGACTTTCGAAGCTTACGGTCAGGACTATGGTTTCATGGTGTACAAAACAAAACTGATCGGTCGTAAACATGGTACGCTGAAAATCACTGACCTGCATGACTATGCTACTGTATTCCTGAATGGGAAATTTGTTGGTAAAATAGATCGTCGTCTTGGTGAAAACAGCATCAATCTGCCAAAGAGTGATGTGAAAGATCCGATACTGGAAATCTTTGTAGAAGCAATGGGCCGTATCAACTTTGCACAGGAACTGATCGACCGTAAAGGTATCACTGATCGTGTTACCCTCGAAGGTATGACGCTGATGGATTGGCAGGTATATGGTTTGCCAATGAAAGATGGTTTTGTGTCACAGCTGAAACCTGGTGCTGATACCAGCCGTCCGGGCATCTTCTTCAAAGCAGGCTTCAACCTGAATGCCGCTGCTGATACTTATATCGATATGAGTAACTTTAAGAAAGGTATTGTATGGGTGAATGGACATAACCTGGGACGCTATTGGGAAATTGGCCCGCAGAAACGTTTGTATTGTCCGGCTCCATGGCTGAAGAAAGGGGAGAATGAGATTGTGGTGTTTGATCTGTTGCAAACAACTGCTGCTACTGTAGGTGGCGCGAAGACTTTGGAATAATAAATAGAGAGGTTGTATCATAAATAAAACCTCCGAGAATCACATAAGCAGGAACCAGGCTCCATTAGGTATCCGAATAAAACATTCATGAAAG
>NZ_MTKN01000077.1 GCF_001975825.1 [Flexibacter] sp. ATCC 35208 | reverse complement strand
ACATAGAATACACGCTCTTTGGTATTATAAAGTTTCAGTGAGCCATTTGAAGAATTCACGTTGCCATACCATGGCGTTTTGTGCTTTCAGCACCCAGTGGTTTTCTTCAGGGAAGTAGAGTAGTTTGCTCTTAATCCCTTTCAGCTGTGCGAGCTGGAAAGCCTGTAAACCCTGTTCGATCGGTACGCGGAAGTCAACCCCACCCTGGATGATGAGGATAGGTGTATTCCACTTATTCGCGTATTCACTTGGGTTGAATTGCTTGTAAGCATTGGCATTTGCAGGATCGAAGTAAGCGCCGATATCCCAGTTGGCGAAGAACAGTTCTTCGGTAGTACCATACCAGCTTTTCAGATCAAAGAGACCATCATGGGCGATAAAGGTTTTGAAGCGGTTTTCGTGTACACCAGCCAGCATGTATACAGAGTAACCGCCATAGCTGGCGCCTACTGCACCCAGTCGGGTCTTGTCTACATATGCTTCTTTACTTACATCGTCGATGGCGCTCAGGTAGTCGCGGATCGGCTGACCACCCCAGTCTTTACTGATGCTTGCATTCCACTCCACGCCATGACCTGGCATACCACGGCGGTTAGGTGCCACGATAATATAGCCTTGAGATGCCATGAGCTGGAAGTTCCAGCGGAAAGAATAGAATTGTGATACAGCAGACTGAGGGCCACCCTGGCAATACAGCAGGGTGGGATATTTCTTGTTTGGATCAAAGTTAGGCGGATAGATCACCCAGCTCAGCATGTCCTTGCCATCGGTAGTTTTGGTCCAGCGCTTTTCTATTTTACACATGGCCGTATTGTCATAGATGGCTTTGTTCACGCTGGTGAGTGGAGTGATAGTACCTTTTGGCAGGGCTACGGTAAAGAGCTCTGCGGCATGGTTCATATCTGTGCGGGCTACTACCAGGGTATTGCCCGCCTGACCTACGATGCCGGAGATGTCGAAGTCGCCGGTGGTTACCTGGCGGATTGCTTTTGAAGCCAGGGTGAGTTCGTGCAGCTGTTCAGTGCCTTTGATCACTGCGAGAAAGAAGAGTTGTTTGCCATCTTTGCTCCAGTGGAAAGAAGCGACGGTGTTGTCCCAGTCTTTGGTCAGATTGGTTTTGGTGCCGGTGCTGCGATCCAGGATAGTGATGTCGTTTTTGTCGGATTCGTAACCATCGTGGGCCATGGAGAGCCATGCGAGGGATTTGCCGTCAGGGCTGAAAGCCGGGCTCACATCGTATCCTTTATTAGCTTCAGAGAGGTTTTTAGTGGTTTTGTCAGCGAGGTTGTATTCGTAAATGTCGGTGTTGGTGCTAAGGGCGTACTCCTTTCCTACCTTCTTTTTGGTGACATAAATGATGCTTTTGCTGTCGGGGCTCCAGATCATATCTTCAGCACCACCGAATGGCATGGTCGGACAATCGTAGGGTTCGTCCGGCATGATATCGACAGGGGTGCCGATTTTGCCATCTTCATAAGTGGCGTAGAAAACGTGCTGGAAGTTACCGTCTTCCCAGGTATCCCAGTGGCGGTAGTTCAGGTTATCGTAGATCTGCACATTGGATTTTGGCAGGTCAGGATAGTGGTCAGCACCGCTTACCTTCTGGAGTTTTACTTCTTTAGAAAAGAGGATGTATTTGCCATCGGGAGAGATGCGGATGTTTGACAGCGCTTCTTCTCCGTGTGTTTTTTGGGTAGCGCCACTGCCATCGGCGTTCATTTCCCACCATTGTCCTTTGAGGGAGTAGCCGATTTTGTTGCCAGGCAGGGTACTTACGTCTCCTTCGCCTCCCGGGGTGGTGGTGAGCTGTTTGGCAGCGCCACCGGTCACAGGGATGGACCAGAGGTTCTTTTCACTTTTGTTTTCAGCGATGTTATAGTTGGACACGCTAAAAATTACAGACTTTCCATCTGTTGTAACTGATTCCCCGCTCACTCTGCCCAGTTGCCAGAGCCGTTCAGGTGTCATTTTCTCCTGGGCCATTGCCATAGTTGTGATGAATAGTGATGTTAACAAAAGAGGTTTATGCATGTTCAGATTTTGTTTGGACGCTAAAAGTAGGAAAAATGTTAGTCTGATGCCTTTTCTTACCTTTGCTAAAATTATTACAGACATTGATTGAGAAAAAACAAATTGTTGAGCAGGAAGAGCGGGTGGTAATCGTGGGGTTGATACACAAGGAGCAGCAAAACGAGCGTCAGGTACAGGAGTATCTGGATGAGCTGGTGTTCCTGGCAGAGACGGCCGGCGCTACGACTGTTAAAAGGTTTACCCAAAAACTGCAGCATCCTGACAGAGCAACTTTCGTAGGAAAGGGAAAGCTGGAAGAAATAAGAGACTTTGTGCAAGGGAGAAATATCAACCTGGTCATCTTTGATGATGAACTGACTGGTTCCCAGATATCTAATATACAGGATGTATTGAAAATAAAGGTGATAGACCGCAGTGACCTGATACTGGATATCTTCGCCCGCAGGGCTCGTACAGCACAGGCCAAGGTGCAGGTTGAACTGGCTCAGTACCAGTATATATTACCAAGACTGAGGGGTATGTGGAGTCACCTGGAAAGACAGGGAGGTGGTATTGGTAGCCGTGGTCCGGGTGAAACGGAAATTGAAACGGACCGTCGTATTGTGAAGGATAAGATCTCTCTGTTGAGGAAGAGGTTGTTGGAGATTGACAAACAATCACTTACACAGCGTAAGGACCGTGGGGAGTTTATCCGTGTGGCACTGGTGGGGTATACCAACGTAGGTAAGAGCACCATTATGAACACGCTGGCGAAGAGTGAGGTATTTGCAGAAAATAAGCTGTTTGCGACCCTGGATACGACTACCCGTAAGGTAGTGTTTGAACAGACGCCTTTCCTGCTGAGTGATACGGTAGGGTTTATCCGTAAACTCCCTCACCACCTGGTAGAGAGCTTTAAGTCTACATTGGATGAGGTGAGGGAAAGTGATATCTTACTGCATGTGGTAGACATTTCTCACCCGCAGTATGAGGATCAGGTAGAGGTGGTGAACCGCACCCTGCAGGAGCTGAAAGCGTTTGACAAGCCGACCATCATGATCTTTAACAAGATGGATCTGTACGAGAAGAATACTTTCGACAAGTGGTTGGCGGATGATGTGAAGCAGGATATACTTGCCCAGTTGAAAAGTGATTGGGAAACCAGGACACAGGGGAATTGTGTGTTCATCTCTGCGCTGGAACGTCAGAACATCGATGAGTTGCGAAAGACGATCATGGATAAGGTGGCACAGCTGTATCGGGAGCGTTATCCTTATAAAACAGAATTCTTCTATTAATTTTTTATGGCGAAGACGTATACATGGCATCGTTTTGCCGATCCGGGGATTGGCGAGAAGGATCTGACCATACTGGAGGTAGAGGGGAAAAAGATCTCTTTTACCAGGTATGAAGGGGCTTTGTATGCGTTTGCGTATAAGTGTCCGCATGCCAGTGGTGTGATGGCGGATGGGTGGGTAGATGAGGATGGGAATGTGGTATGTCCGTTGCACAGGTATAGGTTTAGTGTGAAGAATGGGCGGAATACCAGTGGGGAAGGGTATTTTTTGAAGACGTATCCGATTGAAAAGCGGGAGGATGGGTGGTATTTGGGGATGGAGAAGACAGGGTTGTTTGGGTGGTAGAGAGGGGGCCCTGATTGAAAAGTTGGGGTTGTTTGGATGGTAGGGAGGGTGGTTTTTGTGGGGAGAGGAGGTAAGGCCCTATTTATTTGGAAGGTTGCGGTTGAAAGCCAGATTGTATTTGGTAGCCGTGTTAAATTTCTATTAAAGACCTTGCTATTTAGCTTCAGCGATGTAATATTTGCGCATGTCTGATAACTTCTCTGAGAAGAAGATAAGCTGGTGGATCATTGGCCTGCTTATCTTCATGCATATGACAGGATTGTCTGTTACAATTATGGAGCCCGATGGTGCATTGTATGCTGGTATTGCGAAGTATATGGTGCAGCATCATGATTATCTGAATTTATTTGCGGATGGTCAGGAGTGGCTGGACAAACCTCACTTTCCTTTCTGGATGATGGCTTTTAGCTATCAGATTTTCGGGATTAATACATTTGCATACAAGTTGCCTGCCTTTCTCTTTTTGATGATGGGGGTATACTTTACGTATCGTTTTGCCTTTGATCTTTATGGTGAGAAGGTGGCGCGGTGGTCGGTATGTATATTACTGACGGCGGAGCACCTGGTGATATCCAGTACGGATGTACGGGCAGAGCCTTATCTGACCGGTTTGATCATTGGTGCTGTTTACTTTTTATATAAGCGCCGGTTATTGCTGGGGGCTTTGTTTACAGCATGTGCGGTGATGACCAAGGGTCCGTTTGCGTTAGTGCCGGTGGGGGGTGCGATAGCTGGGCAGTATATATTTACGAAGCAGTGGAAGGAGTTGTTTCATTACCGGTGGTTGATAGTGGGGGTGTTGGTATTGGTGTTTATCACGCCGGAGTTGTATGCGTTGTATACACAGTTTGATGCGCATCCGGAGAAGGTGGTATTTGGGCGAACAGGGGTATCTGGTATTCGGTTTTTCTTTTGGGATAGTCAGTTTGGAAGGTTTATGAATACGGGCCCTATTAAGGGTTCTGGTGATCCTTCCTTCTTTTTTCATACGGTATTGTGGGCATTTTTGCCGTGGTCGGTGATGTTGTATGCGGCGGTAGTAGAGTTTATCAGGAAGCGGAAGGTAGCTGTGGAATTTTATTGTATCAGCGGGGCGTTGTCGACGTTTGTGTTGTTTAGTTTGTCGAAGTTTCAGTTGCCGCATTATCTGAATATCATTTTTCCGTTTTTTGCGATACTCACGGCGCAGTATATACTTTCGCTAAATAAGCCGAAATTTTTCGTGATTACGCAAAAGGTGATTATTAGTATCATGGCGGTGGCGATAGTGGGATTATGGGCTTTATACCGGCCTCAAATTAATTGGGTTTTTGTGGGGTTGATAGTGGCAGTGTTAGTGGTGTTTTTTATGGTGAAGGTGGAGAAGGTATTTTTCAGGACGTGTTTGATGTCGGTGGTATTGAATTTGTTTTTGAATGGGTTGTTTTATCCGGATGTGTTGGGGTATCAGAGTGGGAGTTCGGCGGCGTTTTATGCGAATGAGCATTTGCGTGGAGGGGCGGTGTTGTTGTATAAGGCGAATTCTTATGCGTTTAATTTTTATCTGGATGCGCCGGTGTTGAGGTCGGATACGTTGTTGCAGCCGCCGGTGTTGGTGTATACGACGAGGGATCAGGTAGATTCGTTAAATGTGCAGGGGCATACGTGTGAGGTAGTGAAGTCGTTTTCGCATTTTCCGGTGACGAAGTTGGATGGTGAGTTTGTGAATTTTTCAACGAGGAAAGGGGCAGTGGGAGAGCGTTTATTGGTTTTGGTAAAATAATTTTAAAAAATATTTTGGAGGAATAAAAAAATTCCTATCTTTGCAATCCCGAAACGGGGAAAACACTCCTCCTTAGCTCAGTTGGTTAGAGCATCTGACTGTTAATCAGAGGGTCTCAGGTTCAAGTCCTGAAGGGGGAGCGAAAGAGAAAAGGCTTGCAGTGATGCAGGCCTTTTTTGTTTTATGTAAATTTGATAGCTTAGTTATTAGGCCTCCATCACCCATTATAATCGCTGATTATGAAGATCAAGAAACTCGATATAAAGTCTTTCAGACATTTAAATCAACTGATTTTTGATTTCACTTATCCGGAAGGGCATGAAAAATCTGGAATGCCTTTGGAGAAAATATGTTTTATTGGCCAAAGTGCAACCGGGAAAACGGGGATATTAGAATTGATAAAAGATAATTTGATAAGTCTTCGTAACGCAAAGCTTTGTAATAATTATTTAGATATATACGACGGATTAAATTTTGATGGGGAGATTGATTATTTAAGCCCAAGTGATTTAATTAAAACTCAGGGGAATAGGATTTACATTAATGGTAATGTTATCCCTGAATTACCATCGTCTGGGGGGAGCTGTAAGTGGTGTACTAGATGCGCTTAAATTATTATATTTTAGTTCTGAGATAATTTCAAAATCTGCTATAGAAATTTTTCAGCAAAACCCCATTAATATCAATGCTGCTTTAGCAGAAAGTAACATCCGTAAGCATGAGCCCTTAAATAAAACTCAAGACTATGTTTATGAATTTTTGCACGATATCGATGAAGGGGTTTGGTTTCTTTACTTGAGAAAATATTGGATTATCGAAAAAAGTTCACCCAAATGGCTTCCGAGCTTATTAACAAGGGTGTATTAGCCGATTTAAATAAGCTAAATGAAGAATATAAGAGGTGGGCAGAGGCGAACGATAACCCCATAAAAGCTTTTGCTGATTACGTTAATCCGATATTAGAAAAATTAAATCTGGAAGTTGATTTGATAAATACCGAATATAATGTACCTATAAAATCTAAGGTTAAAGACGAGGTTATTCCATTTTCCGGATTAAGCACAGGTACAAAAGGGTTATTGCTTACCCTATTTCCTTTGATGCAATTGAATACGGATGATGCGATAATTCTTATTGATGAACCAGATCGATCTCTGTTCCCGGATATTCAAATTGATTTAATTTCCAACTATAGACCAATTGCCCCTAAAGCGCAATTTATTGTTGCTACACATTCTCCATTCATAGCTGCAGCATTTAAACCAGAAGAACGATTCATCTTATATTATGACGAAAATGGGAACGTTAGAGTACGAAGAGGAATATCTCCAATAGGCGACGATCCAAATGATATTTTGCGGAACGATTTTAAAGTGGATTATTATAATGAATTTGGGAAAAAAGCATATCAGGATCCAGCAATTGGTTAGATAATTCTCCTTTTAGCGAAAAAATGCAGGCTTGCAGAAATGCAGGCCTTTTTGTTGTTTTATACAATTTGCGAACGAGTATTAATATCTCTACTTTAGTCTGAAATATTCTTAAATAGTAATCCCTACAATCAATGAATTTCCAACAATACCAAATCTGGATAAAACAGTTTCTTAGGGAAGGGAAAGTCATCAGCCCCGGTGTAACTGAATATTCAGAAGAAATTATAAAGCAGAATAGCCATATCCTGATTCAAATAATCAGGCAACATGCGGAAAACAAAGAGTATCGAAACCTGGCTAACCTGGCTGAATTATTGAGAGGTGAATGTTTTTTCTGTTATGATTACATAGAAGAATGGGGGACTATTCTTGAGATGATGTTACTGCAAGCTATTGTGGTATTTGAAAGTGAAGAGGTGTTTAGGGATCACCATATTCTTTGGTTACCCCATACGCTATATGATCTTATATTTCATCAAATTAGTTTTGGCGAATACCCTCCCTCCTGCTTCGAATTGTATTTCAAATTGTCTAAAAGAGTTTTGGATCCTTATTTTATGCGACTTTATGAGTCTGACAAAAATTGGTCATATAGCCAATGCTTGTATTTTATAGAAGGGGCAAGTCGTTCATTTGCGATGCAACCCGAAAAGTTCCTTGAGTTGTGGGCGTTAATAGAGCCGCAAATAAAAAAAGATAATGGATATTACTGGTTAGACGAATATTGGCCCACAACTTATAAAGAGTTAATTAACTCAGCGAAGTAAGCAGATCAATTGGCTGACTTTTTTGAAAATGCTGATAAAGGAATACTAGTTGACTCCTCCATTCAGTAACCCTTTCAACTTCCCATCATAATATTCATACTTACAATCTTTCTGCTTCTATCTATCAACAAATTCGCTGGAATCACGGTAAGTGATAATAGGATGCAGCTTTCCCTCCCGCAATAGTAATAAATGCATCAGGGAGAGTATTCAAAAGTTCTGCTAATATATTGTCGCAAGCAGCCAGTATAATTGTCGCACTCCTACCCCATTCATTTTTTTAAAGAGCATTAGCTTTAAGTTAATAAAAATACAAGCCATGCGAAAAATAATTGTAACTACATTTCTGACGATGGATGGTGTACTGCAAGCACCAGGTGGACCGGAAGAAGATACTACAAATGGATTCAAATGGGGAGGATGGCAGTTCGGGTATTCGGATGAGCTGACGAAAAATGCGCTAACTAAAATTATGGCGGAACCATTTGATTTGTTGCTGGGGCGGCGGACTTATGAGATATTTGCAGCCTACTGGCCTTATAATGGCAATAATCCGATTGGTGAGAGGTTCAATCAAATCAATAAGTATGTGGTGGCGACTACGCCTATCGATACTTCGTGGGCGCATTCGACATTGATTAGTAAGGATGTGGTGAATGAATTGAAGAAATTGAAAGAACAGGATGGTCCGAATTTGCTGGTGCATGGTAGTGGTGGATTAGCACAGACGTTGTTTGCGAATCAATTGGTGGATGTGCTGTATACATGGATATACCCAATCACTTTGGGGAAAGGGAAGAAGTTATTTGCAGACGGCACGGCTGCGCAGCAATGGAAAATGACGGAGTCAGGGATTTCGACTACCGGGGTGATTGTCGCGAGATATGAGCCGGATGGAGAAGTGAGGGTGGGATCATATGTGTCGAATGAGGTGAGTGAGCAGGAAATGGCAAGGAGGAAGAAATGGAAGAAGGAGGATGACCAAAAGTAGCCACTCATGCCATCGCATCCAAAATATGGGCGTTGACAATACTGGCTTCAATTATTCAAATCATGCTGAGCTGTAATGCCGGCATCTTATTTCAATGCTGCTTCTATTTTGGATTAGCCACCCGGTTAGAGATCATATTGATCCTGTTTATTATCAGAAACTGGTACAATGATGTACCCACCGTTTATCATGCTGTCTTATTGAGAAAAGGCCGTGAGATAAAACGGAACCGGTTATTTAATGGCTGATTCCTTTATAAGCCCTTGGAGGTACGCCCATTACCTTCTTAAAAGCAGCACTAAACGAACTCTCTGACTCGTACCCAACTGACAAAGCAATTTCGGATATTGCAAGGCCTGTGCTTTTCAGGGATTCTGCTGCCATAAACATTCGCCAATGCGTTAAATATTCCAATGGCGCCTGACCAATGATCTGCTTAAATTTCAATGCAAATCCTGAGCGGGACATAAACGCTATCTCACTCAGCTTTTCCACTGTCCATTTCTCCTGAGGGCTGCTATGTATCGCTTGCATAACCGCCCCTAGGTTGGGATGAACAGCGGCCGCAAACCATCCCTGATTTTTGGCATCAGGAGAAGACATATATATGCGTAATGTCTGCACCAGCATGATCGGTGCCAGGTGTTCAAGGATGGTTCTTCTGCCAAACCGTTCTGACCGGAACTCGGTCGTGAATCGCTCAATTCCCCATCTCAGTACTGCTGCCTGATCATATTTTTCAGGGACATAGACGACTGGCGGAAGTTGCCCAAAAAGCAATTTTGCGGATTGATCATTGAAATGAAAGCGTGCCCCTGTCAGGAATAAACTGCCTCCCCCATTGCATGTGGCAATGCCCTCTTTTGCATGTTTATAAATCGTGTCTGAGTGGATTTTCGGGATTGATAGATCCGAACCCATCGCAAATGGCTTTCCGCTGGTGAGTAAAAAGCAATCACCCGCATTTAAGTGATATACATTTTCGTCACCATCCACCTGTAAGTAACAACTGCCCTTTAATACTGCATTGAATTTAATTCCTTCATGCCCTGGAAATTGGATGGCCCACTCTTTACCCGCATCTAATCCTGCGGATACAAACGTTTGTGGTCTGAGAAAGGTCAATACATCTGATAATACATCCATAAGCTAAAAACTTAGACGATTGAATAAGTATTTTGGACTGAAGTGTATAGATCGTCTAGCTCAGTCATAGTAATTTAGAGTTCAATAATAACGAATTACAATGAGTCAACAACACCCGATTATATGTCCTTACGATAAAAGCTCCACAGCGAGTGATGTGCTAACCGGTTTGGACTTACATGGAAAAACTGTTGTCGTTACCGGTGGTCATTCTGGTTTGGGACTAGCTACCAGTCGTGCCTTATCTGAGGCTGGCGCCCGCATTATTGTCGGAGCGAAAGATGTTCATGCTGCAAGAGCAACCTTCAATGGATTGCCAGGCTTCAATGGGTCATCTGGTATTGAGGTAGGCCAGCTGGATTTAGCCGATCTGAATAGTGTGCGGGCATTTGCAAATACTATTCTGTTCAAAGAAAAGCATATTGATATCGTCATCAACAGTGCTGGTATCATGGCTTGTCCTGAACGTCGTATAGGAAATGGTTGGGAATCGCAATTCGCCATCAACCACCTGGGACATTTTGCGCTGGTTAATCATCTATGGCCTGCGTTAATTGGCGGTGCAAGAGTGATTGCCGTTTCGTCTGCCGGTCATCAGAATTCTGCCATCCGCTGGCATGATTTACATTTTAATGAAGGGTATGATAAATGGCAGGCCTATGGACAATCCAAAACTGCCAATGCATTATTTGCAGTTCACTTAGATGAATTGGGGAAAGACGTTGGTATCAGTGCATTTTCGCTTCATCCCGGAAAAATTTTCACGCCGCTTCAGCGATTCTTAACCAATGATGAAATGGTCAATAGGGGCTGGGTTGACCAGGAAGGAAAGGTGGTAGATCCGACTTTTAAAACGCCGGAACAGGGCGCTGCGACACAGGTATGGGCGGCCACTTCGCCATTGCTGGAAGGGCTTGGCGGGGTATATTGTGAGGACTGCAATATTGCGGACGTTTCAGTGGAAACGACTTTGACAGGTGTAAGACCGTATGCCATTGATCCTGAGCAGGCAAAGCGCCTTTGGGAGCTTTCTGCACAACTAACCGGGATGTAAGTGATGAAGGATTGGGAGGGTAATACCCTCTCAATGCTGTCGTTCTAAAACCTTGCGTCTCTTGTGAGCGCGTAATCTTCTAAGCCGAATTGTTTCCTGAAGAGGTCCTTTACTTTTATAACGATTGCTTGCTGATCGACGGAGGAAGGAGTACGCCTTATTTGATTATAGTTCTCCATAGCGATCTTTTCTGCCAGTTCTCTCACTGTTTTTATTGCAAGTTTGTTGCCCGGCATTATTGCAAGTGCAATGATGGCCATGGAAAGGATAATGCCTGCAAATCCGACCAGTATAGAACAGAACAGGGTAACGACGGATACAAGAAGTGCGAATCGACCTATGAATAACGGCCACCCTTTTCCGGGTTCAAGCAGCTGCACTTTAAAGCCTAAATGGGATTCAAATTTTTCGATCAGCTGATATCTTTGTTTGAGAGGGAATAATTCTTCCAGCGTGGTATTGGGACTCAATTTATGTTGATCATATAGTTGCCCCTCCATGATTGCCTTTCGGATTCTGTAGAATGCCTGTTGGGTGGTACAGTCATTGGTTTCTTTCTCTTCTAACTTGTTGACAATAAGGTCACAGAGATTACCGAATGTGGATACCCTGAGTAATTCTTCCTCATAAAAATGGATCCTGAAATAAGCTTCAATTTCCGGAATGAAGAAGGTAATATCATCCGGATCAATGTTTACCAGCTCAAAAGTTTCAGGTTCTTTTGTCTTAAACATATCATAGGTATTTGGACCCTAAAAGTAAACTTTTTGTATCAGTGATGTATCATGATTGTCGTCCTGTTTTTGTATACTTGTTTTATGTTCAACCCGTCAAGAAGAAATAGGAATATCGGTACTAAAAAGCAGGGCCATGGTCAGGCTAATAAGCTGACTATTCCCCGTAGTCCAGACCTGAAGGGCTTTTATGAACGTCTGGGGAATTATACGAAACATGAGGTGGCCATCAATGGGAATGAGCTCCTGTTTGTAGTAGAAGAAACAAGATCTGATTCACAGCATGCCTGTTCTATTGAAGATATTACAACATTAATTGAGCACATTACTCCTGAAGATTGTAAAGGTCTGAAATTCATCATACTCCGTCAGCCCAAAAGAAAGGAAAATATACTATCTCCTGTATGGGGACGGCTGATGTATTCGTATGAGTTTGAAAAGAATTACGGGCCTGCTATTATTCTGGAAGCTGCCGATTATACAAAGCCACTGAAATGGGCCAGATCCCTTGCGTTAAATGATCAAAAAGAAATAAACCGGCTCAAAGAAGATGGACATCCTTTCGTAGACGATGGCAGGTCGCTGACGGCAGAGTTGACACCGGAGCATGTGCGGAACACACAATTATATAGGAGCCTGCCGCATGAAATAGGGCATTATGTACATTACCTGACAGTGGTGGAGCGCCCTGGAAATGAGGATGAAGGCTATGATGCATGGGATCAACGATGGGGGCTATATAGAAGCATACCTGCCAGCGAACGGGAGGAATTCGCACACAGGTACGCTACTCAATTAAAAAACGAATTGACTGAAATGCAGATCATCCCATTCACAACAAAGATCAGGGAGTCGCATTCGGACACAGAAAATCCCTAACAGATGAATGTCTGCGCTGGCTGGCGTTGTCCCTAAATTTTTCCATTTTACGATGTATGCATTTTTGTACACTTACGGTGGTATACCAGTTCTTTTGAATAACGATCCGCCCGCTGTCTGTAATTCTACCGGAGTAGCCAGCGTCGTGGCGGTGTTTGGTGTGGTGTTGATATGGCTTTATGTTAATTTAAAGCCAGGTACATTCAGAAGCATAGGTTGTTGATAATAAATAATTCACAAAGCAACATAAGAATTTTAGATTTAAAAATTAAACATATACATGGTTGGTATTATAGTCGAGCTGATCATTTCATGGTTATTACTCTGGTTTTTTGAAAAGAAACATCTCACTGTTTTGGGTATCGGTATTCAACCCAAAAGAATGCGGGACCTGGGGTATGGATTACTGGGAGCGGCTATTTGCTGTACGGTGTATCATATGCTCACTACCATTCATTGGAGGCTTCATAAAATGATTTCAATAAATGTAATCTGGTGGGTATTAAAATCAGTTTTATTTGAAGAGCTGGCATTCAGAGGTGCTTTGCTCTATATTGCTATCAGGAAACTAGGCATCACCAAGGCATGTATATTATCTGCATTATGCTTTGGTATCTATCACATCTTTTCTTATGAAGTATATGGTAATCCGGGTACGGCTTTATTGGTGTTGGTGATTACCGGTATAATCGGTTTAACGCTGGCGTATGCTTTTGCAAATACGCAAACCATGTATTTACCCATAGGATTACACTTAGGATGGAACCTTATCAATATTCTTGTTTTTTCGGAAGGACCATTGGGAAAGCAGTCATTCGTCAAAGGCAGTAGTGCAGGATTAACAGGAATTCCTTCTTTGCTGGTATTCTTATTACAGATCTTTGCATTGCCACTTTTTACTGCATGGTATTTGAAGAAATTTTATAAAAAGGTTAAGCTATAATTTGTTCCTTGAACCCCGTTTTGAATATACTTGTGAAAGTACTGTAGTATTTTATGTTCTATAGATTTGTTATTCTGCTTTGCATTGTTTGTTTATAGCGCAAACAGGAGACGAAAATATTTAGCCTTGCCCATTATCATTTTTGATCATATTATTCTTTGTAGCAACGGGTGTTTTAAGGCTTCTTAAAATAAGCCATGAATCGGACAAGAAAACCGATAATATGGCATGTTACTTGGGCATTTCCCAATCTAATTTCGAAGTAACTTTAGTTATCACAAAAAAGCTAAACAAAACTGCAATATGAGTAAGATTATAGTTAAAGACGGTACAGAGATTTATTACAAAGATTGGGGTACCGGACAGCCAATTGTATTTCATCATGGTTGGCCTTTATCTTCTGATGACTGGGATCTACAAATGCTGTTCTTCGTTGAACAAGGCTACAGAGTCATTGCACATGACCGCAGAGGGCATGGCCGTTCTACACAGACAGCTACCGGCAATGAAATGGATACTTATGTAGAAGATGTGGCAGAACTGACCAAAGCACTGGATCTGAAAAATGCGATTCACATTGGCCACTCTACCGGAGGTGGTGAAGTGATCCGCTATGTGGCTAAACATGGTGGTAACGGTCGTGTGGCGAAAGCAGTACTGATCAGTGCTGTAACGCCTATTATGGTGAAGACAGAGAGCAATCCTGATGGTGTTCCATTGTCTGTATTCGATGAAATTCGTGTAGGTACTGGTACTAACAGAGCACAGTATTTCCATGATTTCCCGACTCCGTTCTTTGGTTATAATCGTGAAGGTGCAGATGTAAAGCAGGGTGTGAAAGATAATTGGTGGCGTCAGGGTATGATGGGCGGTATCAAGGCTCATTATGACTGTATCAAGGCTTTTTCAGAAACTGATTTTACAGAAGATCTGAAGAGTGTAGAGGTGCCTGTGCTCGTAATGCATGGGGAAGATGATCAGATTGTACCTTACCAGATCACTGCTTTAAAGGCGGCTAAGTTGCTGAAGAATGGTAAGCTGATCACTTATCCGGGTTTCCCGCATGGTATGCCAACGACAGAAGCGGCGACTATTAATAAGGATCTATTAGAATTTATCAAGGGATAGTAGAAGAATCAAGTCCAATAGAAGAAGGCAATCAGAGATGGTTGCCTTTTTTTGTTTTAAGTATAGAAGGAGTATTGTAGCGAGCTTTTAGCAGTATAGAATGAGTATAGAACAAGTATAGAAATAGTATAGAAGAAGTATAGGATGAGTATAGAAATAGTATAGGATTACCACTTTTTGAAACGTTTTATTAGCCCTAGTACCAGGTTGATGGGATAAAGGAATTGAATGGCAATAATGGTTACCGCAATGATTCGTCCTATCTGTTGATAGGTGTTAACCTGTTCAAAGTTGGAGTATTGATAATAATGCCTAATGCCGGATAATTGGTATCGACCAAACAGAATAATTGCAGCAATGGAAATTATAATGCCCATGAGATGCCACCAAATAAGTTTATTGCTTAATAACCGATAGCTGAAGTGATAGATCATCCAGAAAAGCAAAAAGAATAGCGATAGGCCCCAGTAAATAGAAGGAACATTCATGACATAATAGGTATCATGTACATGAAAATCTACTGAGTTATTGAAATGAAAGAAGGATAAGACGAACAGAACGACTGCCATCAGCAAAAACAGATGATAAGGACGGGCAAGTAATTTTTTTATCAAAGGGTTAATTTTTATGTAATATACAGCATGGAATATATTTTAGAAAAGCCAATCTGGACTGAAGTGGATTTTGATAAAATGAACTGGCATGACGTGACCATATATGAGATGGCCATGACGGGAGATCTGGAACTGGATATAGATTATATTTTTAAATCTAATGAACCAGCGGTAAAAGGATTCAGGTTTACTTTCTGGATAGCTCCCTGTACGTTTGTGTTTAAGCAAATCAGGGAGTTAAGATTCGATATGGATGTAGTAAGGAGTGATGGGTTTCAGATTGATTATATTGAAAGATCCGGGCACAATTGGACGATCATTACACGTAATGGAGATATATCATTTATCAGTGACGGATTCGAAATGTTCGTGCGGCAACAACCTACTTTGCAATACCAGAAGTTGATCGGTATTGAAAGGGGTGGATATACACTGGAAAGGGTTACAGACCAGCCCAATCAATATTTGCAAACTGAGGGGTATATTGAAAAAAGAAAAAAGGATGCAGAGTTGTTTGGATATGCCCAAAAGCGCAAACAAAAGAAACTGGATATGGAGGCACTTGAAGAAAGGCGTTTGAATGGTGAGATCGATACTACGGAATTCCTGCGTTTAAAGAAAGAATTGTTGATGGCGATAGATGGTTATGGATATTGGTTGAAAGGAACGATGTTTGAAGATGCTTAATTTAGTTAACCAGTTTACAGATATCATTGATCACTATTTCATCGATAGCTGCTTCTGCTTCTTCGGGTGTCATGCCATTCATTCCCGTATCCCCTATTCTTGCCCCGAATACCGTCACCGCCCATTCGGCAATTTCTGGTTGAGTATCCGTATGCGCCAGTGTTGCTCTGCAGTTTTCCAGCTCCTGGATCACCTTTTCTTTACCATACCGCTCCACACATAGCCTGATATACATTTCATGGATTCTCGAGCTCCAGGATTCCACATTATCCAATTGTGGCTTTAATATATTGATAGCAGAATCGATGTCTTTGAGTTGCTCATTGGCATAAGCGCCCAGCATGGCGGTATTGACAGAAATCTGGCAATAATCGTTCATGTCTGAGGTTTCATAGAGCCGTTCTTCGAGTTCTGCCGGATAATTGATTACTATTTCCCTGAACGCATCCGTAGCGTCTTTTCCCTGTTTTTTTAATGCCTGTGCCCTCCTTGTGAGTACAATCAGCTTCGGAGGTGCATAGATCTCGAAATCATGCTGCATATAGGCGAAAATGCCTGTTTGGATGACGGTGGTATCCAAAGAATAGCTGATCGTCTCTACCGTATCGCCATGTACAATCACGGAATCACTCTGGTGGTATAGGTTTTCCAGCAGTTCATAATCGAAAGCAAACACTTCTTCCGGAGGGCTGGAAGTGTGTCCACAGGCTATGAGGATTCCAAAAAAAGGCAGCAGGTAGAGGAATTTCATGGCGCGAAGATAAAATCCCGGTTACATGTAACCGGGATTTTTTTATTTCATATAAAGCTTATCGAGGAAAAGATATCGTTCTCTGTCTGTTTCTTCTTTCAGTTCACTCTTTACATTGATATCCATGTAGTTGATACGCTTACTGTTTTTGGTGATGGGTTCCCATAATGGTAAGCCATTGCCATTGGGATTGCCGGTTTTGATGAAATTGGCGAAGTAATCCAGCATGGTAGCAGATACTTTGTAGTCATCAGCCGTCCAGGCATATACTTTATTGCTATAAAGATTACCCAGGGCATATTCGATTTCAGAAGCGTGCGATGCACCTACGGTAGGGTATTTAGGAGGCGCTGGTTTAGAGTTATCGCCTTTTTTTACACCTCCGGCAAGGCCAGGGGTGGCGTTACCCATTTTAGGAGTCATAGCCGGGCGGATACGTGAAAATATATACCGGTATACGGGTTGACCGCTGGTTTTGACCTGCAGATCTGCCCATTTCCAGGTGCTGTATACGATAAAGCGATCGCTGGCCAATGCGGTAGCAGAGCGAATGGTTTCTTCCTCGCTATTGGCAGGATATAGCTCCAGGATGCCGGAAGCTTTATCTCCGAATGTTTGGCTGACTAACTTTTTAAAGTTATCAGGCGAAGGCGCTTCTGCCTTCATAATCGCCTGAAAAGGTACTTCTGCGGAATTCCATCCTACCAGCAGGGGAACCTGTGCCTGCTCGCCTGCTTCGAAGATTTCAGGTAGTGAGCGGGGAATAAGATAGCCATCGATAGTTGCAGAGGAGTAAGGTGTGGCCACGGAGAATACAGAGTCCAGCAGTTTCTCTGCGGGAATAGCCCTGAGTTCATCCAGATTGTTGGCATTCATCTTTTCTGCGAATGAGGTACCATGTGCTTCTGCTTCTGCCAGTGGTACAGGGTACAATGTAGGGTTGATGGCAGCGCCGCTCTCCCCTATTGCGCCTGCTATGAGCCCTTTGGAGAGCGGAGAGGCCATGTGTACGGATACGGAGATAGAACCTGCAGATTCGCCTGCGATGGTCACTTTATTTGGATCGCCACCAAAGGCAGCGACATTGTCACGTACCCATTCCAGGGCGGCATGCTGATCGAGATAGCCGTAGTTACCGGAAGAGTGGTGAGGGGATTCCTGTGTCAGGTCAGGATGCGAGAAGAAGCCAAAGATACCGAGGCGGTAATTGACGGTAATGGCTACAATGCCTTTTTTCGCCATGCTGGCGCCATCGTAACGTGGTTCTGACCCATCGCCGGCAGCGAGGCCGCCGCCGTAGAAATAGACTAATACAGGTAGTTTTTCCTTACCTGTTTTGGACGGTGTCCATACATTGAGGTAGAGACAGTCCTCGCTCATGCCTGATGAGCGGAAAGACATATCGCCAAAGATGTTTTTCTGCATCGCATTGTGACCAAAGTGGTCTGCTTTGCGTATGCCTTTCCAGTTTTTAGCGGGTTGTGGCTCTTTCCATCTGAGAGGGCCGACAGGTGGCTGGGCATAAGGGATGCCTTTGAAGATTAGAATAGGTGATCCCGGTTCCCGTACTCCCTGAACGATACCATTGTGAATGGTGATCTGATCTTTTATCTGACTAAATGAATTCAGAGAGGCCAATTGTACCAGCACGCCTAGTGTCAAAAGAACTCTTTTCATATTGCTCGGGTTATAATGTAGATTTAATGTACGCAATTAATGAACGCGATTGTATGAAAATTTCTTGCCGGCGTATATGCTTTTTATGAGATAAAAAAAATCCTACTCCAATAGCTTGTATTGGCAGCAGTATACATTTTTTGGCAAAGGCCCTGAATACTGGCCCAATATCTTACAGGATATTGGTATCAGTATTCAGGCCATACACCATATAAGTAAATCTTATTTTAAAGGTGAAGTGAAATTACTTGCCCGATAAATTACTATCCAGACCACTTGGGGATAGGTAGAGTCCTATACCCTGAAGGCATTGGTACTCCACCGTTATCAACAAGACCTGCACCCCAGTGCATGCTTGTTGGCGCCAGCTTGGATCCATCAGTTGATCTGGGGTCAGATCCGGTCCTGGCAGTAATTTTATCAACTGTTTCGTTCCCAGCGAAACTAAGGTCTACATAAATAAAGTTAGTTAGGTAGATCATTATATTGAATTGATTAATGAACAATTTTATTCGCACAACTTGTACTTGCAAAAGCATGAGGCTTAGCCCGGAAGGTGAATCCCATTCCTGTGATATAACCCATCGCTTCTTTCAGCGCATCGTTACTTTTAAAAGCTGGATTCGTATTGATGTCAGCGTGTACTTCCATATCTACACTGTACTTAGTAAAGAGGTGACACAGTGAATAAGCAACTTCTATACTCTTGCCTACTTCTGCGAGCATCCTTTCCTTTATACTCATCCTGCGGATAGAAGAATCATGCAGTATATACATGAATCCACCTTTACCTTTCCTCAGGAAAACGATCACGGTGGCGAATTCCACGACCTTTCCCTTCTTCTGACTATCTGTACCTATACACACTTTCAGTGCATTGCCGTCGCCACTTTCGGCAGACAGTACTTTCTCAATTTCATCTTCGATGGGGCTTGTGATTTTCATACCATTGAGCCTTCTCCAGCTTCTTACAGTTTCCATGGCTACGTCATGTTTGTTGTTTGCGTTTTTTCTTTTTTACATTCTTGTTTGTTGGCCTGACTGGACTTGAACCAGTAACCGTTTGCGTATAAGGCAACCGCGCTAACCGTTGCGCCACAGGCCAATAAAAAAACCCGGCCGTTTGGTAACGACCGGGTTTTTTTAACTGAGCACATAATTGTTAATTATGTCCAGATATAACTAGGTCGTTGATATATTTCCGGCTCGCGCTCGCTATCATTTTCTTTACAATCATCACCAACTGGTGCACCAAATCCAATACTTCCACTTTTCCCAACTGTTGATATATGTGCATACGCTTCCCATATGCCTGATCTTTGTAGATCGGCTAGCATAAAGAATTGTATGGATATCAACTGCATTTGCATGCGCATTAATTTTTGTCGGTTTGTAAATGAAAAAAGCCCCGCAATTTCTTGCAGGGCTCTTGTTATATTGAATTAGTTGATTGTACTATTTCATGACATAACACTCCCCGCGGACGGTGCCGATCTTCAGACCGACTGTGTCTATATTTTTTAATACGAGGTACTGCATATGTGAATTGTTTAAATAATTTTGTCGATGCAAAGATGAAATAAATTTTTCATTCTACACAAATATTTCAAAAGTTTTTTTTAGCTTGAATTGCTTTCCTATAGCTAATTAACAGAAAATTCAATTGTTGTTGACCTTAAAATAGCAGAAAAAAAATGAGAATAATCATCGCAGAACAATTGTCAATGATTGAAAAAAGTCAGGGCGTAAAAATCATATATGCCTGTGAGTCAGGTAGTAGAGCATGGGGATTTGCGTCACCTGACAGTGACTACGATGTTCGATTTATTTACATCCGTCCGTTAAATGATTACCTAAGTATCGCTGACAGAAAAGATGTCATTGAATTACCGGTAAATGAAGTACTCGACATTGGGGGGTGGGATTTGCGCAAAGCTTTGCAACTTTTTTTGAAGTCAAATGCACCGTTATACGAATGGATACAATCACCTATATTGTATATCGCTAACGAAGAACTCAAGACTGAATTACTGACACTTGCGAATAAATATTTCTCTGAAAGAGCCGGCTGTCACCACTACATTTCCATGGCGAAAAATACATTTGAGAATGACTTACAGGGAGACCAGGTCCGGATCAAAAAGTATTTCTATGCACTACGACCTTTGCTGGCAGCAAAGTGGATTGTAGAAAAAGGACAGGTGCCTCCCATGGAATTTCATGTACTGAGAACGTTGATCACCGATGCGCAATGGCAACAAACCATCGATGCATTGCTGGTTCAAAAACAGGCAGCTGATGAGAGAACATTGATCTCACCTGTCATGGCTCTTCAACAATGGATAGCTGATACAATTCAATATTGTAATGATAAGACAGCCAACCTGCTGCCACTTAAGAACGATACGATTGAACTGGATGTGCTGTTTAGAAAATACATTCGTAACTATGACCTTTGAGCAATTAATGAATGAACCTCAACATCTGTTGTTGAAGGCCATCAGCGGCAGCCGCTCCCAACAATTGCATTCTGCCACTTCAGATACAGACCTGAAAGGAATTTATGTATTACCTCAGCAGGAGCTGTATGGTTTTACTTATACGCCACAGGTCTCCAATGCAACGAACGACGAAGTATATTTTGAAATAGGAAGATTCCTGGAATTATTACAAAAGAACAATCCTAATATCCTGGAATTACTGGGTACACCGGAAAGCTGTGTGCTGTTCAGACATCCGCTGATGGAACTGATTAAACCGTCAGCTTTTCTTTCGAAATTATGTAAGGATACTTTTGCTGGTTATGCCGCTTCGCAGATAAAAAAAGCGAAAGGGCTGAATAAAATGATCAACCGTCCTGCAGAAAAAGTGAGAAAGGGTGTACCTGAATTCTGTTACGTTATTGATGAAAATGGAAGTATTCCACTCGCTACATGGTTAGAAAAGTATCACTTTAAACAAGAAGATTGCGGATTGACCAGTGTACCACATTTTAGAGATGTATACTTAGTGTATCATCGGCAAGGGGGTACATTAAAAGGGATGATATCCGGCGAAGATGCCAATGATGTTCGTCTGAGCAGCATTCCGAAGGACCTCTCCCCTGTTGCCGTGATGCAGTTCAATAAAGATGGTTACTCCGTTTACTGCCGTGAATACAAAGAATACCTGGAATGGGTAGAGAACAGAAACGATGTGCGTTTTCAAAATACCCTTTCGCATGGTAAGAACTACGATGCAAAAAATATGATGCACACTTTTCGCCTGCTGAATATGGCGGAGGAAATTGCTGTACATAAAAAGATCATTGTAGAAAGACCGGACAGGGAGTTCCTCCTGAGAATAAAAAGTGGCGGCTTTGAGTACAACGATCTCCTGAATATGGTAGATGAAAAGCTGGACCGGATAGAACAACTCTACGAGCAGTCAGATCTGCCGGAGATGCCGGATGAAGCAAAGACGAATGAACTATTGATCACCATCAGAACACAATTCTATCAATAATGGATCATCGAACAGCTATTGCAAAGAAAGGGTTTACCGTTATCAATGACGTATTTGATACAGCTGCTGTAGTTGCATTGATTGCCTGTATAGAAGGTGCAGATAGTGTGAAAGATACTTTTCGCTGCCTTTTCGCTGGTCGGAAAGAGATAACCTACCAGGCTGATCGGCGACCTGGCAGGTCAGGGCGCCGATCAGATTTGAAGGAAAAGTAGAGAATGCCTGCGTAGTTGTCATAGGATAGATTGGAATAATCTCAAAATCGGGTTTTTATTAGGCATAGGAATCGTTCGCATTTAATACAACCAGCTTCTTTCCCGCAGCACTGTTTCCTTCTCGATACTGATCTCCTTAGCAAAAGGAGTCGCAGCATTGCTGCCATCAGTATTAATGTTACCCCGTATTCTGACGAGATAAGCATTTCGGCGCACGGTATTCGCATCAAAGGCGAATGTGAAAGATTTGGTTGGAGTTGAATACCCAGGTTGAAGCAGTTTACAATTTTCTGAAAGCTCAGTGAATGTAGTAGCTCCATTTCCAGGATTACAGTCGCTGACTGTGACAGAAAGTAGCGGAATGGTTTTAGATGTGTCTCCCGCTGGTGTAAGACTTACTTCCAGGTTTTTCAGCAAGGCGGATTCGTGTACATCTTCAAAATTAATATTCACCCGCACTTCCTGGTTGGCATTGATCATGAATTCCGGCTGTACTGACAGGTGTCTACCAACTGTGGTGTATGCTGCTTCCCTGTCATATACTATGATTGTGTCGAATTTGTAGGCAAGTAAAACATAGCCTCCAATAGCCAGGGCCAAGATTACTAGTGCTATACTGCCGTACCTGATCATGATGTAAAAGTAGTGCGGATTACGATCCCTGAGAATCCCTGAAAACAGGGGTTTTGTTTTTCAGAGATGTAAGTGGTTGATTATTAGTATTGTTTGGGGTTAGGTCAGAGCGGCTTAAAAAAGCCACTCCTAAACTAAAAGACACAAATTGTAAAAATGTCCTAATGGACGAAAAGCCGTAAAAGTTCGTATTGTCGTTATTGTTAAATCGACAATACAAATGTCTATGTCTACTGCGCAGTTTTTTTGCGCAATTAATTTTTTTTCCTACTTTTTGAAAAAATATCCCGGAAATGCCTGCTAATAAGAATGCTTTAATCCGATATAAAACCATTGACGCCTGCTTAAGAAACCGCCGGAGGAAGTGGACCCTGGAAGACCTGATAGATGCTGTATCTGATGCGCTGTACGATTATGAAGGTATCGACAAGGGCATTAGCCGTCGCTCCGTGCAGGCGGATATTCAAACTATGCGTAGTGACAAACTGGGATATAATGCTCCGATCATAGTAGTGAGTAAGAAGTATTATACATACGAAGATGCTGACTATAGCATCACAAATATTCCACTGAGTGAACAGGATCTGGGCAGAATGAATGAAGCGGTGGAAATCCTGAAACAGTTTAAAGGCTTCTCTCATTTCACGAATCTGAATGAAGTGGTACAGAAACTGGAAGACCACGTTTACTCCGCAGCGAACCAGACTGAATCAGTGATCGATTTTGAAAAAAATGAAAGACTGAAAGGACTGGAACACCTGGAGATTATATATCAATCCATCATTCAGCAAAAAGCGGTCACCATTACTTACCAATCGTTCAAGGCCAGAGCAGAAAGTACCTTCGAATTCCATGTATGGTGGCTAAAGGAGTTTAAAAACAGGTGGTTTGCAGTAGGGGTGAAAAACAAAACTGCACAAATTCAGAACCTGGCCCTGGACAGAATTGAATCAATCTGCTTTTGTCCGGAAGCGCTCTATGTAGAAAATGGCCGTATATCACCTGCCGAGTTTTACCATGACGTAGTCGGGGTGACGGTTTCCAATGAAAAAAGTGCTAAGAATGTAAAACTATTTGTTAGCCAGGAACATGCGCCTTATATTGCTACTAAACCCATGCACCATTCCCAGGAAATTCTTGAACACAGAGCGGATGGAATTGTTATTAAAATCAAGGTACAGCTGAACCTGGAACTTGAAAGAGAAATTCTTGGTTATGGAGATGGAATGAGGGTGTTAGCACCTGAAGGTCTCAGAAAGCGCATATATTGGAAGTTTAAAAATGGAATAACCGGTTATGATGAGGAAGATAAAGAAGCCAGCGCAGCTTCGTAGAAAACTGTAGTGCTCAGGAGTGACCATACTCTCCTACCCAATTCCACAAAATTGAACGAATGAAGTGTAAGATCATCTCGCTGTTTTTGCTCATGCATTATGGGCTGCTCCACGCCTTCCCCCAAAATGACAGCTTGCTGGAACGGTTAAACCATACTATCGAACAGGCTGCTGTGTATGATGCAGACAAACTCAGGCAGATCAATGCGCTGAGAGCTGAATTAATAAGTACTCATTCCCTTTCCCTTCGGGAACAGTTTGATATCTGCCAGCAGCTATATGAGCAGTTCAAAGTTTTTAAATTCGATTCTGCATTCGCGTACGCCCAGCAATTAAAATCCCTGGCGGAAAAGATGAAAGATTCCAGCCGGATCAATTATGCGGGTGTTAAACTGGGATTTGTGCTTTTGTCGTCGGGTATGTTTAAAGAAACCGGCGATTACCTGGCGGTGATTGATGTGCATAAATTGCCTGATAGCGCCAGGGCAGAATACTACGCATTGAAGAGCCGTTATTATTATGACCTTACGGATTATAGCAGCGACCGATATTTTGCACCCGGTTATACCCAGCTGGGAGGTGCCTGTATAGATTCCGCACTGGTACTTTTTAAACCCCATAGTTTCAGTTACGACTATAATTATGGATTGATGTATCAGAAAGCAGGTAACCTGGATAGTGCGGCCTATTATTATCGGTTAGCGGTGGCCCATACAGATCTGACAGTACACCAAACTGCGATTGCCACTTCCTCTCTGGGAAACATTTTTATTCGTACCGGCAAAAAGGATAGTGCTATCATTATGATGGCTATTGCTGCCATGGCAGATATTAAATCCAGTACCAAGGAAACTACTGCCATGTTTATTCTGGCGAGTCTCCTTTTTAAAGAACAGGATGTAAAGAATGCCTCGCGGTACATAGAATATGCTGTCACCGATGCCTCGTTTTACGGCGCCCGTCTCAGAAAAGTGCAGCTAAGTGCCATTGTTCCCATCATCGAGGGGGAAAAAATCAATACGGTAGAAGGACAGAAAAAAATGCTGTTCGTATACGCCACTATCGTTACGCTTCTCCTCCTGGTGCTGGTATGGCTGGCTATCATTATACTCAAGCAGTATAAAAAGTTGCAATCTGCCCAACAGGCCATTACTACAGCTCATGCCGTACAACAGGAAATTAACGAGAAACTGATGGAGGCGAATAAAATCAAAGAAGAATATATCGGTTATTGCTTCCAGATCAACTCTGCTTACCTCGACAAAATTAAGAAGTTCAAAAAACTGGCCGACCAGAAATTGTCGGATAATAAATATAGCGAGGTCAAGTACCTGGTAAATAATATAGACCTGAAGGATGAAAGGGAACAATTGTTCAGAAACTTTGACAGGATTTTCCTCCGCATCTTCCCCAACTTCGTCACCGTATTTAATTCCTTTTTTAAAGAAGAAGACCAGATCAGATTAAAAGAAGATGAATTGCTCAATACAGATCTTCGTATTTTTGCCTTAATAAGGATAGGCATCAATGACAATGTAAAAATTGCCCAGATTCTGGAGTACTCTGTTAACACGATTTACACCTATAAAACCAAGATCAAGAACAAGGCAATCATCCCAAAAGAGGAGTTTGAAGAGCGGCTAATGGACATAAAAGCACTGTAATAACCATTATATATATAAATTCATAATTTGTTTGTAAGTGATTGACTATTAACTAATTTGTTATGAAAGAAAACCTGTTTTAAATATTATTTTCTATATCAGGGCCATATAAATTGCCCACCTGTTCAATCCGATTTATTTTGAATCATCAACCAAAGCCTGTGTTGTAGTTTATTGTAAACTGTAGTGACCCGGACGCGCAGCATTTTTTTAATTCCAGTTATGAAAGATCCAGTTGTGATGACAGTCCTGTAACGGACTGAAACTTGTCTTTCTCATTTTTTTAATGGACCTAAGTACGTCAGCATGCCTGACCGTACACTCCATTCATTTCATTTTTCTATACGGCATCAATATTCCACAAACCAATAAAAACTGATCCATGACCAATCTCCTGTTTTGTAAGGTGCGGCTATTATGCTCGTTATTACTGCTAGTAGCAGGCATAGCCAGCGCCCAGAACCGGCCCGTCACCGGTAAAATAACAGACGAAAATGGCAACCCCGTTCCAGGTGCTACCGTTCAGGTAAAAGGTACGAGCACAGGTACTGCTGCCACTGTAGATGGTACTTTTAAATTAAGTGTTCCCCCCAATGCGAACACGCTTGTTATTTCCTTCATCGGTTATGTAAACCAGGAAGTGAGCATCGCCGGAAAATCTGAATTCTCCATTTCACTGGTACCTACCAGCACTACCCTCACCGATGTGGTGGTAGTAGGTTATGGTACTACCCGCAAAAAGGACCTGACAGGTTCGGTTGTCTCGATCAAATCGGCCGATTTTAACAAGGGGATCGTCACCGCCCCCGATCAGCTGATCCAGGGTAAGGTAGCCGGCCTCATGGTCATGAATAACAGTGGTGCACCAGGTGGCGCCACTACTGTAAGAATTCGTGGTAACTCCTCTGTAAGAACCGGTAACCAACCGCTATATGTGGTAGATGGTATGCCGCTGGATGGTCGTACCGCCAAACCATCTGTGAATGCAAATGGTTTAGGTCAGACCCCGGATGCCAACCCGCTTAATTTTATCAACTCCTTCGATATCCAATCCATGGATGTATTGAAAGATGCATCTGCTACCGCCATCTATGGTGCCAGAGGTGCCAATGGCGTGGTGATCATTACTACAAAGAAGGGACAGTCCGGGCCTCCAAAACTGGATGTCAATTACTCCGCTGGTGCCAGCAGTATTCTGAAAAAACTGGATGTACTGGATGCCGCAGGGTACAGAGCAGCACTGAAACAATATAACCTCACTTCCGGCGATGAGGGCAGCAATGTAGATGCCATGAACAGCATTCTCCGTACAGGTGTCACTCACAATGTGAATGTGGGTCTTAGCGGTGGAAATGATAATGGCGTATACCGTGCTTCTTTTGGTATGCTGGATCAACAGGGTATCGTAAAGAAAACCGGTCTGAAAAAGTATACTGCCAATCTGAATGGCCAGTTTAAATTACTGGACAACCAGCGAATAGGTATCGACTACTCTATTCAGGCTGCACATACCACGGAACAGATTGCGCCAATTACAAATGACGCCGGTTTTACCGGTAGCCTTATCGGTCAGGCATTGCAATGGAACCCTACCCTGGCGCTTCGTAAGGCAGATGGTTCCTTTAACATATTGGGAGCCGGTTCAGCCATCAACCCGGAGGCAATGTCCGCCGCTTATGATGATGTGGTGAATGTGAACAGCATTCTGGCGAACCTCTCTCCTTATATCAAAATCACCAACGACCTGGAATACCGTTTTGTTTATAGCATCAACCATCAGGTGGGTGAAAGGGAAACGCAGATTGCTTCCTTTATTAATATCACTGGTGTACAGGATAACGGGCAGGCTTATTATGGAACCAATACCCTGACATCCCAGTTGTTCACCCACACCCTGAACTATAATAAACAGGTGACGAAAGCCCTGTTCGTTAGCGCTGTAGTCGGTTATGAAAGCCAGCAGTTTAACTACAAAGGCCGTAGTATGGGTGGTTTAGGTTTTACCACCGATGAGCTGAAGTATGTAGATATCCTGCAGAATCCTACTCAGACCAATACATTCATTTCTTCCTTTAGAAATCCGAAGTCAGAACTGCAATCCTACTTTGGCAGGGTTAACCTGAACTTCTTTGACAAATACCTGCTGACCGCTACCCTGAGAGCAGATGGTTCCAGCAAGTTCGGGGAGAACAATAAATATGGTTACTTTCCTTCTTTCGCCGCTAAATGGAATATCGCCAATGAGTCTTTCCTGAAAGATAATAAGACCATCAACCAGCTGGCACTGCGCGTAGGTTGGGGTATCACCGGTAACCAGGAGTTCCCTGCAGGTGCTGCACAGGAACAATATACCCTCAACGCCAATGGAGGCGCCAGTCTGAGTAATGTGGCCAATCCTAATCTGAAATGGGAAAGCTCAAAACAGCTGAATGCCGGTATTGACTATGCATTCTTCAACGGCAGATTGTATGGTAGCGTCGACTACTTCAATAAGAATACTACTAACCTGCTATTCAACTTCCCTGCTATTCAGCCGGCACCAGCATCCAATTACTGGATCAACCTGCCTGCCAACGTGATCAACAAAGGGTTTGAAATCGTAATTCGTGGCGATGTGGTAGCGACTAAAGATTTCACGTGGGATCTGGGGGTGAATGCCACTTTCCTGACCAACGAGCTGAGAAACTACGATGGCCCTCCGGTACTGACTGGCTCCATCAGCGGGCAAGGTGTGTCTAACGCTTATGCTCAGCGCCTGGTGAACAACATGCCATTGAACTCTTTTTATGTAAGACAGTTCGAAGGCTTTGATGACAATGGCCAGGGTATATACAAGGATAATGGTAACAGCATGTACTTCCTGGGGCAACCTAACCCCAAGACCATGATGGGTATCATCACCTCCGTGAATTATAAAAGCTGGACACTCGGTGCGAATATGCACGGTGCTTTCGGATTCGATATCTATAATAACACTGCCAATACAGTGTTGCCTATCGGCAACCTGGGATCCAGGAATATCGCCGCAAAACTGGTGGGTACCAAAGAGGCATTGTCCAACCCCATCACGGTATCCAGCCGTTACCTTGAAAAAGGCAATTTCATGAAAATGGATAACATCACCCTCAGTTATAAAATCGGGAACATCGGAAAGGTGATCAAGGGCGCTTCTGTTTACTTAACAGGTCAGAACCTCTTTATCATTACCAAATACACCGGATTTGACCCTGAAGTAAATACGGATAAAAACATCAACGGGGTTACATCTCTGGGTATTGAATACTCACCTTATCCAACAGCCAGGAGCTTCCTCGCTGGTATCAATTTCTCGTTATAAATCACTGACCAAAAATTACTGACATGCGATCCAAAATAGCATATATCATATTAGTACTTGTAATAGGTGGAATGGCGTCCTGTACGAAACTGGATGAAAAATTAGGTTCCACATTAACCAAGTCTCAGGCAGATTCTGTGATCAAAGTGGCTGCACTATTGGTGACAGCTTACGATGGACTTCAGTTGCCTTTTCAGGACCAATCCAACTATTGGGCCTTATGCGAAATGACAGCTGACGAAGCCGTGGCGCCTACCCGCGGTGGTGACTGGGATGATAATGGGGTATGGCGGGCATTGAAACTACACAACTGGAATTCGGACCATACCTTCATTAGTAATGCATTTACGAATATTCTTCAGTTGCAGTTCCTGGCTACGAACGTGCTAAACTTCAAGCCCAGCGATGCACAGGCGGCAGAGGCCCGTTTTCTGCGTGCATTTTCGATGTTTGCGACCCTTGATGGATGGGGACAGGTACCTTTCCGTAACCCGGGCGATACTTTGCTGAATGCACCTAAAGTGTTGAAGGCAGACGAAGCAACAGACTATCTCATCAGTGAGCTGGAAGCGATCATTCCAACACTGTCTGACAGTGCACAGGCTTATACCGCCAATAAAAATGCTGCAAGGGCATTGCTCATGAAAGTTTATCTGAACAGAGGAGCGTTTCTGAACAGACAATCACCCACCTTTGATGCGGCGGATATGCAAAAGGTGATTACATTGGCAGATCAGATTATTGCATCGGGTAAGTATAGCCTGGCCAATAATTTCTTTTCCAATTTCGCTTACAATAATGATATAATCGGTACAGAAAATATCTTTACCCAGCGCAATGGACCTGGCTATAGTACTGCCAGAAGTGGTAACTCTTCTTTTTGCCGCTGGGCCCCTACTCTGCACTATAATCAGGATCCAAGCGGATGGAATGGCTTCACGACTATCTCAGATTTCTATGATAAGTTTGAGGCCACCGATACCCGCAGAGGTGGCAGCTATGCTGGTGTGACTGATGTAACAGGTCTGAAAGTAGGCTTCCTGCTTGGGCAACAATATGGGGCCGGTGGTGTAGCGCTTGAAGATAGAAAGGGTCATGCACTCATCTTTACAAGAGAACTGAAATTGCAGGAAACAGATCAGGCGACCCTGGAAGTGTCCGGTATCCGTGTGGTGAAATATCCGCCAGACCTGACTTCCAAAGAATCAAGGAATAGTAATAACGCGAGCAATGACTATGTGTTTCTGCGTTATGCAGATGTATTGCTCATGAAAGCAGAAGCAATGCTGCGCACTGGCGATGCAGCAGGTGGATTGTTAGTAGTGAATGACCTGCGAGTAAAACGTGGTGCTTCTGCATTTACAGAATTGACCCTCGATAACCTGATTGACGAAAGAGGCCGTGAAATGTACTGGGAAGGCTGGCGCAGAGAGGATCTGATCCGCTTTGGTAAATTCCTCGATACATGGCAGCTGAAACCTGCTGACGATCCTAAATATTTGTTATTCCCTATTCCCACCAGCGACCTTTCGGTTAATAAGAACCTGGTTCAGAACACAGGTTATTAATCACATACATCAGCTGACGGATCTGTCGCCGTCGGCTGATGTTGTTAAAGTCATCATATGAACAGATTAGTTTGGATTGCTATGGTAGTGTTGACGACACTATCAGGCAGCAGGGCGCTCTTTGCCCAGAATGGTGTCGTGAATGCAGGCGATGTAAAACAGGTACGCATTGGGAAAGGCCAGGTGAACCTTACTACTACACATGCTTATGTACAGATAAGTGTATACAATGATAGCGTGATCAGGGTAAGAATGGACCGGCAGCCGCTGGGGGATGATTTTTCTTATGCGGTTATGGCCCATCCATCTCCCGGGTCAGCGACTATCAAAGAAGCGAATGACCAGATCAACATTACCACCACACTCATACAAGCCCGTGTGAGTAAACGGCCTTTCTCCATTTCTTTTTATACCCCGGATGGTCAGCCCATCAACGAAGAAGAAAGCGGATTAACGACTTCATGGGTGGATAATACAGTAACAGCGTACAGGAAAATGCAGCCAGAAGAGCGCTTTATCGGATTGGGAGAAAAGAACGGACCACTGGATAGAGCAGGTACTGCGTATACAAACTGGAACTCCGATGTATTTGGTTATAGAACGGATCAGGATCCGCTTTACAGCACTATTCCTTTTTACATAGGTATTCATCATGGGTTGGATTATGGGATCTTCCTGGATAATATGTACCAGTCGGATTTCAATTTCGGCGCCAGTAATAATCGTTTTTCATCCTTTGCAGCGAGAGGGGGTGAAATGAATTATTACTTTATTCATGCACCTTCTGTAGCGGGTATTATACAAGCTTATACAGGGTTGACAGGTAGAATACATATGCCGCCATTGTGGAGCCTGGGTTATCAGCAGAACCGATATAGCTATTATCCCGATCAGGAGGTGTTACGTATTGCACAGACACTGAGAGAAAAGAAAATACCGGCAGATGGGATTACACTGGATATTCATTATATGGATGCTTATAAACTGTTTACATGGGATAAAAATCGTTTTCCTGATCCGGCAGGATTGATCAGTAAACTAAAGCAGCAGGGATTTCAACTCACTGTTATCAATGACCCTGGAATCAAAGTGGAGAAAGGTTATGCCGCCTATGAAAGTGGTGTGCAGGAAAATGTGTTCATCAAGTATGTAGATGGACAATTGTATACAGGGCAGGTATGGCCTGGTTGGTGCCACTTTTCTGATTTTACGAGTGAGAAAGGACGTAACTGGTGGAAGCAGCAATTGAAGTCATATGTAGATGTAGGCGTAGCCGGGTTTTGGAATGATATGAATGAAATCGCGACCTGGGGACAAAAGATGCCGGATAATGTGTTGTTTGATTTTGATGGTCATGGCACAACACACAGGCAGGCGCACAATGTATATGGATTGGAAATGGTGAGGGCAAGTTATGAAGGCGCGCGGGGGGCAATGAATAAACGGCCGTTCATACTCACAAGGGCCGGGTATGCGGGTTTACAGCGCTATTCAGCTATCTGGACTGGTGATAACAGGGCTGAAGATGATCATATGCTGGCAGGAGTACGTATCATGAATAGCCTTGGCATAAGTGGTGTACCGTTTACAGGAATGGATATCGGTGGTTTTACTGGCAATGCGGGAGTTGGTCTTTATACACGATGGATGCAGCTGGGTGCTTTCCTGCCTTATTTCAGGAATCATACAGCTGTCAATACTAAATCGGCAGAGCCATGGGCATTTGGAGAAGAAGCGCTGGAGGTATCGCGGAATTATATCAATCTGCGCTATCGGTTATTGCCATATATCTATAGTGTGTTTTATGAAGCGATGGAGACGGGTATGCCGGTGATGCGTTCATTGGCTATCAATTACACGCAGGATGCGCGTGTGTATGACAGCCGTTTCCAGCAACAGTTTCAGTTGGGTAATGCATTTATGATTGCGCCTTTTGAAAGTACCCAGCAGTATGGAGAAATCTATTTTCCACAGGGTGGCTGGTATGATCTGTATACAGATGAACAGATAGCAGGTGGGCAGATAAAGATCAATACATTGGGGATGCATGAGCTACCAGTATATGTAAAGGCAGGCAGTATAGTACCGATGCAATCACTGGTACAGACTACGGCGGAGCGGCCGAATGATACGTTGTACCTGCATGTGTATAAAGGGGATACTGCCAATGCGATTGTTTATTATGAAGATGATGGGCAGACATATGATTATGAAAAGGGTGGTTATTACAAGCGAACAATACGCTATGATCACCAGCTGATCCTTGACGAGGCAACAGGCAGCTACACGTCAAAGTTTAGTAATATCAGCCTTATACTGCATGGGTTTGGGCCATTGCAGCAGGTGAAAGTCAATGGTGGGGTACAACCTATATTATCTTCCGGCATCAGTTTCCTCTCTCCTATTTCCCGTTTTGATCCACAGGGTGGGTATGCCACAACAGCTGTTTGCCAGGTGCAGGCACTGAGCATAAAAAATAGTGCGGATAGGATTGTGGTGGAATTTTGATGCAGCCTGTTACCCGGTTGGGGGTAGGTATTGGTTGCCTCCACCGGGACCAGGCAAGATTACAGGCTGGCTGGTTTGAACCAGCCGGCCTTCTTTTCTTAAAATGGTTTTCATGCCTGTTGGTGAATTCTCTCTTTCATGAATTTTTATATTTAAGAATGAACAAGGTGAACACTAACATAGAAGAATGAACGAAATGGCGTGAGGAAAACCTAAAAGTATGATGTAAATTCGAGTTGTACAATTGATAATAGTTAACCACAACCTATGTTAAGATGACACAGCTTATTCATTTATATACAAGATTTCCATTACCACATTATTTGCCAAAACAGCGCTTCAAAAGAGTGTTGCTCTCAATGTTATGTTTTTCAGAGCGGTAAATTTCTCATAGGGTATAGTAGAAATATGAAACCCGGGAATTATTACTGATACCTGGTCTTTAACTTTTGGGGAGTTGAAGAGAGGGGGAGTATTGTCGTCTACTATCTCTGCTTGAAGAGAGGGGGAGTATTGTCACCTGCTGTCTTTGAGCGCAGAGAGGGTTGAATAGCTGTCTCCTTTCTTTGAGTGAAGAGAGGGGCGAGTATTACCGTCTACTTTCTTCAGCAAAAATTTTGATTTTGGGTTCATACATAGATGTTTTCATAACGGGTTATTAATAGTACCCACTATTAACAACAGCTTATAATGCATACCCCGGGATTCATTCCTGAAACCCGGTATCTTATTGAATTATATTCGATCGTATGGGTGATCTAATAATAGTGATATTAAAAAATTAGGGGATAATTCATATGTGTAACCGGATGCTAATCCTGGTAGCCGGATTTTTTTAAAAGCAGTATTCATAAAAAATATTTCGATGAACATATACAATCTCATCTCATTAAAAAATCCTTGTTCCATTCCTGGTTTAAGGAGGTGTCTATATACAAGTCATAAGTAACAAATCGAGGACCAAACACGCAGGAACTATTCCTGGTTCCTGATTCAATTTATCCAATAAGAAAAAAAGAATTATTACCTGCTATTATTGAAATGTTACATATACAACGGCTCATGTTTAGCTTAACTCAGCAAAGACCAATCCTGGTCTTTGAATATACAAACATGTTTTTCATTGACGCATAAAAAACCGGGGACCTGCAAAGATCCCCGGTCTTTTTACTCAATGGTTCGGTAATAATTAAGCGGCCATGGATCGAATATTTAGGTACTTTGAGTATAGTTTTCTTATTGAAGTTGTTTATACT
>NZ_MTKN01000076.1 GCF_001975825.1 [Flexibacter] sp. ATCC 35208 | reverse complement strand
CAACTTCTTCAGTGCCCTCGCGATAGCAGCGGCCTTTTTTGTTACAAACTCACCCCTCTCTTCCACGGAATAAAATCATCCTGATGCAGCAACTCCGCCTTCGTCTGCACCTCTCCACTTGCCGCCTTAATCACAAACTCCAATATCTCTTCCCCCATTTCCTCAATACTCACCTCTCCGCTTATGATCGTACCTGTATTAATATCAATAATATCCGGCATTCTTTGCGCCAATTTCGTATTCGTCGCTAACTTCACCACCGGTGCAATCGGGTTCCCCGTCGGCGTACCCAACCCAGTCGTAAACAACACAATATTCGCACCCGACCCTACCTCTGCCGAAGTAGACTCCACATCATTGCCCGGCGTACACAACAAATTCAACCCCGGTTTCTTTACATACTCTGTATAGTCCAACACATCTATCACCGGAGAAATCCCCCCTTTTTTCGCCGCACCTGCTGACTTGATCGCATCTGTGATCAACCCATCCTTAATATTCCCCGGAGAAGGATTCATATAAAAACCAGAACCCACAGACTCTGCCTGACTCTCATACGCACGCATAATACGAATGAACTTATCAGACACATCTTTCTCCACACAACGATTGATCAACTCCTGCTCCACACCACACAATTCCGGAAATTCAGACAAGATAGAAGTACCACCCAACGCCACCAGCAAATCAGAAGTATGACCCACCGCCGGATTCGCAGAAATGCCAGAGAATCCATCAGAACCACCACACTCCAGACCAATCACCAGTTTTGACAATGGACTTGGTTTCCTGCCTTCCTTATCCGCTTCAATCAACGCCAGGAATGTATCTTTAATAGCAGAAGACAACATGGTGAACTCAGAAGCACTCTTCTGCTGCTCATATACCAACACTGGTTTATTAAACGCTGGATTCAGTTTCTTTAATGCTTCCTGCAGAATCGATACCTGTGCGTGTTGACAACCCAGACTCAATATAGTAGCACCTGCTACATTCGGATGGTGAATGTACCCGGCCAGCAGTGCACACAGTGCATCAGAATCCTGCCTGGTACCACCACAACCACCTTCGTGCATCAGGAACTTGATACCATCTATATTATTAAATACAGTATGACGTTTACTACTCAGGGTTACTGCCTCTGCCGTGTACGTCTTAATCGCATTCAGATCTCCCTTCTTATATAAAGACACTAAATCCTGTACCTGCTCATTATACACCTCTGTTGGCGCAAAACCCAACCCTTTTTCAAAGGCAGTCTTGATCACACTCACGTTACGGTTCTCACAAAATACCATCGGAATCACCAGCCAGTAGTTACGCGTACCTACCTGACCATCATTACGTGGATAACCCATAAAGGTGCGGTTAGCCCACTTACTCACATCAGGCTTTTCCCATTGCACAGTTCCTTCTTTTTCGTGGAAAGCACTGGCGTCATGTTTTACATTGGTAATAGTAATCAGTTCACCTTTGGCAATGGCAACATTGGCTTTACCAACCAATACTCCATACATAGTGATAGGATCGCCTTCCTTAGCATCAGCGATCATGAATTTATGTTTAGCGGGAACGTCTTTTAATAAGGTTATTGTGGAACCATTAAACCCGACTTCCGTACCTTGCTGGAGGTCTTGTAAAGCAACAAGTACATTGTCGCCGGGATGTATTTGCAGATACTTATTCATATAAGCTAAAGTATAAAATTACCACACCGCCTGTTAATACTAAAATCTTAATCATTAATGCGATTTTGACTTTAGAATGATAGTAAAACACTCGATAGGTTGGCTAAAAGGTTTTAGCGGTTAAGAAGACCCCAAATCCTTATCAGAAAAGGGAACGCAAAGATAATGACTCCCTCTCTAATGGAAATATTTATAATGTGATAAACGGCTGGTAATACCTCCCAAACACCCTGAATTAGGCAGATTAGCCAAAAAACAAGTGGTTAATGATAAAAAAGTATCAGTCTGATTGTCATGCAAACGTTTGCATTTCTGGGCATTAAGCACTATCTTTCCATTCAGTTATGAAAGATGCACTGATACGCATCTCCCGCTATTTTATTATCATTTCTAAAAACTAATTGTCAGCCGTATGACAGCCGAAACGAGATATGCCACCAGCCCAGCCTCCGTGTTGCGCTGGACGACAGACGAAACCCGGAAAGAACTGCTCATAGATAAGCTCTTCTTTGCCGACGATGCAGTATTGGTATATAGCCATTATGATCGCTTTATCACAGGCGGCATCATGCCTGTGAACAAAACCGTAAAACTGGGAACACCCGATCAGCTGAAAGCTACCTACTTCCTGGAACGTAGAGAACTGGGTATTATCAATGTAGGCGCTCCCGGAAAAGTACAGGTAGATGGAGAAATATTCGAAGTAGGCTTCAAAGAGGCATTATATATAGGCAGGGGCAAACAGGAAATCCTCTTCAGCAGCAACGACTGTGAGCAACCTGCTAAGTATTATATCAACTCTACCCCAGCTCATCAGACATATCCAACCCGTCTGGTCACAAAGAAGGATGCGGAAATCGTAACCCTGGGTAGCCCCGAAACCGCCAATCACCGTACTATCAATAAACTGCTCGTCGCCTCTGTACTACCTACCTGCCAGTTGCAGATGGGTATGACCGAACTCAAAACAGGCAGCATCTGGAATACTATTCCTGCACATACACACGACAGACGCATGGAGGTCTACTTCTACTTCGAAGTACCCGATGGGCAATCCGTTTGTCATTTCTGGGGGCAACCACAGGAAACCCGTCATATCTGGATGCAGAACGAACAGGCGGTGATATCACCACCCTGGTCTATTCACTCTGGCGCCGGCACCAGCAACTATACATTTATCTGGGGCATGGCTGGTGAAAACCTCGACTATGGAGACATGGATGTATGTGCAGTACCCGATTTACGTTAATCTGAAAAAATAACTCATTATGATACTGCGGTCATTTGATCTCACAGGCAAGGTGGCATTGGTAACCGGTGCCAAACGAGGTATCGGCAAAGGTATAGCCGTAGCCCTCGCAGAAGCAGGCGCAGATATAATAGGTGTATCTGCTTCGCAGGAACCCACAGGTAGTGAAGTGGAAAAAGCCGTGCAGGCAGCAGGCAAAAAATTTTATGGCTACACCTGCGATATGGGGAACCGCGAAGCCCTGTATGCATTCATCAAAGAAGTGACCAGCCGTTTTCCTGTCATCGATATATTGGTCAACAATGCAGGCACCATCCTCCGTGCACCGGCAGCAGAACATCCGGATGAATATTGGGATGAAGTATTAGGCATCAACCTCGATGCACCATTTATACTTACACGCGAAATTGGTAAACAGATGCTTTCACGGGGCCGTGGAAAGATTATCTTTACAGCATCGCTGCTCACCTTCCAGGGTGGCATCAATGTGCCGGGATATGCTGCCAGCAAAGGCGCCGTGGGATCACTGGTCAAAGCATTTGCCAATGAATGGGCAGGAAAAGGCGTACATGTCAATGCCATTGCTCCAGGGTACATCGCTACAGACAATACCGCCGCCCTTCGTGCAGATGAAGATCGCAGTACTGCCATCTTATCACGTATACCCGCCGGCCGTTGGGGCACTCCTGAAGACTTCCAGGGACCTGCCGTATTCCTTGCCTCCGCGGCTTCGGACTATGTACATGGTACCATCCTGACTGTCGATGGAGGGTGGATGGGGCGATAGTATTGGCTACACACTGATATATGAGTAAAAGAACAGAAAAAACGATTGTCGATATTGCGGAAGAACTGGGATTCTCCGTGTCTACTGTGTCCAGGGCATTGAATGACCATCCCAATATCAGCGCACGCACAAAAGAAAAAGTGAAGAAGATGGCCCGCAAACTGGGCTACCGTCCAAATGCGATGGCTGCTGGCCTGCGCAACAACCGAAGTAAAACCATCGGTTTACTCGTGCCGCGTATCTCTATGTTCTTCCCTGCTACTATCAGTACAGTCGTACAAAACAAACTACAGGAGCATGGTTATAATGTGATCATCTGTCAGTCCAACGATTCTTACGAACAGGAAGTGGCCCTGACCAATACCCTGTATTCCGCAAGAATAGATGCACTGGCTGTATCCACTACATTAAATACCACTGACTTCTCTCACTTCGATATCTTCAAGGATAACAATATACCATTGGTATTTTTCGACAGGGTACCAAAGGACTACGATGTCACAGTCGTGAAAGGTGATGATTACTTAGGTGGATTGACCGTGACTCAACACCTGATCGAACAGGGGTGTAAAGATATCGTCCACATCTCCGGCCCACTCACCTGCAACCTGTATGTAGAAAGAGTAGCCGGGTTCAAACATGCCTTGCAGCAACACAAAATTCCTTTTAAAAAATCAAGGGTTTTTTACCAGGAGTTAACCCGTGACAATGCATGGCAGGCATGCGAAAAGATCTTTGCACAACAACCTTATCCGGATGGCATCTTTGCTGCCAATGATACCACTGCCATTACCATACTGGAATATTGCAGGAAGATCAGGGTCAGAGTGCCGGAAGATCTGAAAGTAGTCGGCTACTCCAACGATCCGAGGGCAGAGATTATCAGTCCGGCTATCACTTCGGTAGACCAGTTCCCCGCTTTGATGGGAGAAAGGGTAGCTGCTGCATTACTGGATCTGATGCAACAACCCAGACAAACCCCTCAGCAACATGCAGCTGAGATGGTACCCATTCAGTTAATCAAACGTGCTTCATCCGAAGTAAAAGTAACTAAGCGAAAAAAGAGTTAATACTATAAAAGAAAGTTAGTCACGTATGAGAAAATTACTCTTCCTCCTGGGCAGTGTACTGCTCGTCATTCCGGTAAGTGCACAGGTTCCTGTTGACAAAGCACTGAAGCTGGCTATCCAACAATACAAGCAAATGATGACCCATGTGCCGGATAGTTTACTCCCCCGCACCACCAACAATAAAACAGGTAAACTGGTTACCGCCGGCACTGACTGGTGGACATCCGGATTTTACCCAGGTACACTATGGTATCTCTATGAATATTCAAAAGATAAAACCATCCGGCAGGAAGCACGCAAACGTACAACTGAGGTGGAAAAAGAACAATATAACAAGACGACACATGACCTTGGATTCATGATGTACTGCAGCTTTGGCAATGCATACCGCCTTACCAAAGATCCAAAAGATAAACACGTGCTCATTACCAGTGCCCGCACGCTATGTACCCGCTTCAATCCTGTAGTAGGTTGCATCAAATCATGGGATCATGGTAAATGGAAATTCCCTGTCATCATCGACAATATGATGAACCTGGAATTGCTTACCTGGGCCACAAAAGAAACAGGCGATACCTCGTTTGCACACATCGCCCGTACCCATGCTAACACCACCATGAGGAACCACTTCAGACCCGATTTTAGCTCTTATCATGTAATAGGATATGACCCTGAAACAGGTGCAGTCGTAGCAAAAAATACTGCACAGGGATTTGCAGACAGCTCTGCATGGGCACGTGGTCAGGCATGGGGTTTATATGGTTACACCATGATGTTCAGGGAAACAAAAGATGGTGCATATCTGGAACAGGCTAAGCAAATCGCAAACTATATCATCCCTCATCTGCCTGCAGATAAAATACCTTACTGGGATTTTGATGCACCTGATATTCCCCATGCAAAAAGAGATGCATCCGCAGGTGCAGTGATGGCTGCAGCATTGCTGGAACTGAGTCAGTATACAAAGAACCAGACCTATTGGCAAACGGCAGAACAGATCTTACAAACACTCTGCAGCGATGAATACTTAGCCAAAGTAGGCACCAACAATAACTTTATACTCAAACACAGCGTAGGGCACCTGCCAGCAGATTCAGAAGTAGATGTACCGCTCACCTATGCAGATTATTACTTTGTAGAAGCATTACTCCGTTATAAAAAATATAGCAAATGAACAGGCGGCGTTTCATACAGGCAGTACCCATAGCCGGATTGGCCACCGCCGTAAAACCAGGCAATATGTTACCCTCATCCATTCCCCCCACCAATGACAGAGCATACTGGGCCTCGCTGCTGGTACGCATCGCAGAACCTGTATTGTACAATCTGAGTAAAGGCCAGCTGAAAAAGACAATGCCTTTGGAAGTAGCACCTGCCTACAGCAAGCCTGTGGAAAAGGTGACGTATCTCGAAGCTTTTGGCCGTACTATGGCCGGTATCGCCCCCTGGCTGGAACTTGGTGCTGACGAGACGGAAGAAGGTAAAATTCGGGGCCATATGATCAAATTGGCACAGTCAGCTACCGCTCAGGCAGTGGATCCTTCCGGCCCTGACTACATGAACTTCACAGGCAGGTACGACGGCCAGCCTTTGGTAGACGGCGCTTTTCTGGCGCATGGATTTATCCGTGCCCCCAAACAACTCTGGGAGCCACTGTCTGACAAAGTAAAACGTCAGGTCGTAGCGGCATTCAAAAGCCTGCGTAGCATCAAGCCCGGTTATAACAACTGGTTACTCTTTGCTGCCATGATAGAAACCGCCTTACTTGAATTCGGCGAAGACTGGGATGCGATGCGCGTAGACTTTGCTATCAAAAAACACCAGGAATGGTACAAAGGTGATGGCATGTATGGCGATGGTACAGACTTTCACTTTGACTATTACAACGGATTTGTGATCCAGCCCATGCTGGTCGATATCCTAAAGGTATTGGTGGCCAAAGGCAAAGCCAATCGATCAGAATATGATCAGGCACTGGAACGTATGCAACGGTATGCGGTGATCCAGGAAAGACTCATCTCTCCTGAAGGCACATTCCCTGTAGTAGGTCGGTCTATGGCTTACAGAAATGCGGGTTTCCAGCCCCTCGTGCAACTGGCGCTCCACGATCAGTTACCTGCATCACTCTCTCCTGCACAGGTCAGGTGTGCATTGACAGCTGTCAAGAAGCGCATCTTCGAAGCGCCGGATACCTTTGATCAAAAGGGTTGGATGCAGCTGGGCTTTTGTGGCCATCAGCCGGAAATAGCAGATGTCTATACGGCTACTGGCAGCTCTTACCTGTGTACAGTGGCATTTCTCGCATTGGGTTTGCCTCCCGGACACACTTTCTGGACCGGTGCTCCGGAAGAATGGACAGCGCAAAAAGTCTGGAAAGGGAAACCGGTCTTAAAGGATCATGCCTTATAATGGTTATTCAATCATCAATCGGTATTGATATCGATCAGGCCATACCGAATGCCGAAGATTACTAAACCTACTCTGGTTTTTACTTTCAGTTTATCGCAAAGACTACTTTTGTAGTCGTCGATAGTGCGTGGGCTCACGAACATCTTTTGTGCAATTTCTTTGTAAGACAACTCTGTACAAAGGTATTGCAGGAAGGTTTTTTCCTTGGGCGTGAGTTCGATTTTTTCGCTGAGAGAAAGTACATCTTTCTGCAAGCCGGAGATCACCTTGCCAGAGATATAATCGGGCAGGTAGAAGTCTTTTTTGATGATAGAATCAAAAGCTTCCTTTAGATCATCTGGTTCTACATTCTTCATAATGTATCCTTTTGCTCCCGATTTCAGCATTTTGATAATCACTGATTCATCGTTCAGCATGGATAGGGCCAGTACCTTGATCTGAGGGAAATGGTTATTGATCCAGGTGGCAGTTTCATATCCGTTCATACCCGGCATATTCACGTCGAGAATGAGGATATCAGGTAGCTGCATTTCCCTGTTATTGATGATTTTGATCACTTCTTCCCCATTGTTGGCTTCGAAGAGAATGAAATAATCCGCAAAAGTGTTAATTAATCGCCCAAGGGCTTTTCTGACAAGTACATGGTCATCAGCAATGGCAACACTATATTTCGCTTTCCTGGTTATGCTCATGGAATGATTGTTTATTTACGGGTATAGTGATTCGGATAGCAGTTCCGCTGTTTTTAGCGCTGTTGATCTGAAAGGTTCCACCAATAAGACTGGCTCTTTTACGGATGTTTCTAAGTCCAAGGCCCTTGTGCTGGTTTAAGTCGGCAAACAGGGCTTCCTGGTCAAAACCAATACCGTTATCAGTTATTTCCAGGTCAATAAAGTCTATGTTATGGGAAAGCCTGACTTCCACTTTAGTCGCCTTGGCATGCTTCACAATGTTGTTCAGCATTTCCTGTACGATGCGAAAGACGATAATCTCTGTTTGGTGATCAAGCAGGTTCCGGATGTCTGCAAAATTAAAGGAAGTTTCGTATAAATTGGTTCGTCTTAGTCTTTCCAGCTCGAAATTGATGCTTTGCCCTAATCCGACTTCCGTAATTCTGTCAGTATGGAGGCTGCGTGACAGGTCTCGCAGCTCTGTAATGGCCTTCTGTAGAGCCTTTCGGCTTTCCTCTATATATTCATGCGCTTCGCTGTTATTTTCCACGGGTACGGTCAGGAGGGAGAGGGCTACGAAAGTGAGGGACTGACCGATGTTGTCATGGATTTCCTGGGAAAGGTGTCCAAACACGTTTTCCTGGATTTCCAGTTGTGACCGGAGTAGTTCCTGTTCATAGCGCTCCTTGAGCAATCGAAGCTCCTGGGCCTGCGCAAGGCGGCCTTTCTGATTCAGAATCAGCATAATGATAATGAATCCCACCAGTAATACAAGCAGGAAGATAGATGTAAATACTACAGGGAAGATTTCCTGAAAATCAGATTGCATATAAACGAAATACTAAAGAATAAATATAGAATAATATTTATCATAATATTTGTTACATGTAGCGTAGTAAACACCATCCATGGCATATTGGAAATAAAATTCAGGATCCCGTTCAGCGGAAGACTGCATGTGTAAAAGAACAGCAACCCGGTAGCAGTCCAGAAAGTAGGGTCCTGGAGCAGGCTGTGAGGACCGGGGAATTTAATACGTTCATAAAAATAAAAGATGCAGGTGATCACTACCAGCAGGCAGCCCAGCATATATGTATACGTATTAAAGGTACCCGTACCCTGTAAAAAGAACATATTAACGATCCCAAATACCGGGAATAGGGCAATCGTATAACTCAGCGCCCTGATCACCTTAGGTGTGGACAGGAAGGAGCGGAGCAGGTATAACAAATATGGGAAATTCAGGATAGCGTAGCCATTATAATACTTCAGGTTATTCATATTATGAAGGCTGTACCACCAGGTGATGACTTCCACCGATATAGTGACAGATATATAAATGAGAAACGAGTTCAGGTAGCTGGGAGGTCTCTTTTGCAGTTTAGCCAATAAAGCAACAATGAAGCACAACAGGATCGTCATGACAATTACCGGTTGTTGATAAAGCGAAAAATGTGATAACGTTAATACGTTCAGTAGTGCACAGGACATATGAAATAAATACGATAGCTTTTTAACTGTTATTGGTCGTGGAAAGTTAGCAAAAGCAGGGTGAAATTTTTTGACTGGCAAAAAAAACTGCCGGATTACTAATCCGGCAGCATAAGTTGATATCTATATATAGATGTGGTATAATTAGATCTTGCTGGCAATTGCTGCATCGATCTTAACACCTCTCAATTCGTTACCAGCTTGACCAATACAGGCCGGAGGGCATGGATAACCAAAGTTAAAAGCTACGATCTCAGCACCATTAGGTGTGGAAACATACAGATCTTTGTTTTCAGTTTTACCGGATTCGTTTACTTTCTGCTGAGTAGCGACGAAAACGATTGTCTGCCTGTCTTCCAGCAGGATGTTTTCAGGGAAAGAAGAAGGGTAAACACCAAAATACACTCTAATACCATCAGCTCCAGCAGCTTCAGCTGTTTCGATATAATGTTTGAGTTCATCCAGGCTATACCAAACGCTTAGAGAATCCAATTTGCCCAGACGTTCAGAGTTAGCTTTCCATCTATTCTCCCTGTAATTATTTTTGAGCATGGTTACATGCTTATCGTTCACAAACTGACCGGCTTTCATGATTGTTGCGGCTGACATAAGATGTTATTTTAGGTTTTGAAAATCTCATTGACAACATAAAACTAATTTAAAACAAATACAGTTATCACTGTAAGTTATTAATAATCATAACATTACAATGTGTATAAATTCGTAATTACTGTATAATCAGTTCATATATAATTTTGTCTAATGCAAAAACCGTCCTTTTCTACTCAATTTTCCAGTAAAGATGCAGTAATTTCTGCGTTAATAACGGTGCATGTACCCCGGTAATTATCGGTGAGGATTGTTTTTTTCTGCACACTATCGGGTTTTGGGATACTCCTTCGGTCAGATCAGGGCTATTACGATTACACTTTATAATGAAGATCTTGAATACCGTGATTTCACGGTCTTTCAAAGACCGTGATTCACGCAGTTTGTGAATGCGCATAGGTACGTTTCGTGTTGATTCAATGCCGGTTTTTTATCCCCACGAAATCGTAAAACTGAGACTGTTTATCAGCAATTTATCCACCAAAAAACTTGTACCGGCATGACTGACAGGCATTTTGCTTATTGCGTGTTTATTCGGATGTTATAACAGTTAATTCAAACATAATAAATGCAAGTAACATATTCATCCATCAAACGTGCTACGTCAACTTTATTTTTAATAATATTGAGAAGGCAATTAGCCTGAATGCTGATTTAAAATATTGTACCCTTTGAAAACCCTAAATTGTATTGTCCCCCCCAAAGTACCATAACTGGCCTGCTTTTTAGCAGGCCTTTTCTTTTTATACCACGTGAACCTCATACTCTTTCAACGCAGTCATATCATACAGAAAACGAAATGCAATCACCGTTTGCAACAAGGCATTGGAAGTCTGCAAAGTAATCTCCGTATCACTATCTGTCACCCAGTTATTTTGGGCGGCAGGCTCGCCGTATAAATGACTCAGCCGGGTAGCCAGTTGAAACCCTGGTTGATCCGGGTAAATAAAGATCCTGTTTATAAACCCATTCTCATTCACACCAGCAAAAAGATGACTCATGGCAATACCATTGTCCTTTTGCTCAATCATACACTTAATAGGTCTGTTGAATACATGGTAAAGACTGGCATGAGGAGCGACTGTAAAATGATGCTTACCCGTATATAGGTTAAAAGGTAACATGCCTGGAATGTGTCCAGGCTTTCGGCCTAACTGGATGTCGCCGACACCCAGGTTGTGAAACCTGAACTGGTTTGGTTGAGAGGCGGATTTCATATGTGTAGGGTTAGTTATCATAAATTTACGAAATCCTTTTATCATGATCATGCTATAAAACCGCTGGTATTCCTTCGATGGCTGTTCGATGCTTGTTCGATGCTTGTTCGACGCTTGTTCGATGCTTGTTCGATGCTTCTTCGACGCTTCTTCGACGCTTCTTCGACGCTTCTTCGACACTAAAAGGGCACTTCAATATCCCCAGGATAATGAAGTGCCCTTTTGATGACCTTTTAGTACTATAGTAGTACCGAAGCTATACTGTAGTTATACCGTAGTTATACCGTAGTTATACCATGCTACTACCTACTTCTTCGGCTTTGCTCCCATATAAAACACGAGCTTACCACCGTTCATAATATCATCATGGGTAATTGAATTACTCACTACCGGCTTCCCATTCAGCGTCACCTTCTGCACATACACATTCGTTTCACTCTGATTCGGCGCCTCTACTGTAAATGTCTTCCCATTTTCCAGTTGTAACACAGCACTTTTCACCGCAGGACTACCCAATATATACTCAGTAGAACCCGGGCAAACCGGATAAAAACCTAAGGATGTAAAAATATACCACGCACTCATCTGTCCACAATCGTCATTACCACCCAAACCATCAGCAGACGGGTTATACATCTTTTTCAGGATCATCCTCACCCGCTCCTGCGTTTTCCATGGCTCACCTGTCCAGTTATACAAATAAGCCGCATGATGAGATGGCTCATTCCCATGCACATAGTTCCCAATTATACCATCCCTGGTAATATCCTCTGTCTCTGCAAAGAACTCATCTGGCAAATGCATCGTAAACAATGAATCCAGATGACGGGAAAACGCTTTCTTATCTCCACGCAGTGCGATCATAGCAGCAGGATTCTGTGGTACATACAGACTGTAATTCCACGCATTCCCTTCTATGAACCCCTGATTGTCTGTTTTCAATGGATCAAACTCTTTCCTGAAACTACCATCGCTCAAACGAGGGCGCATATAGCCTGAAGCCGGATCGTACACATTCTTATAATTCTCAGAACGCTTGATGAATGTTGCATAAATATCATCCCTGTGCAGTTTCTTTGCCAGCTGTGCTATACACCAGTCGTCATATGCATATTCCAGTGTCTTGGACACAGAAGCACCACTCTTATCTTCAGGTACATAACCATTATCTATATAATAACCCAGACCATCATAAGTACGATGAAGCGCCGTGGTCACACAGGCATCCAGTGCCTTGTTTGCATCAAATGATGCATTGCCTTTCATCACTGCATCTACAATGACTGACACACTGTGATAACCAATCATACACCAGTTCTCATTGGCATAATGTGACCATACCGGCAACATATGTTGTGCACTCTGATCAAAATGTGCCAGCATGCTCTGTGCCATATCCGCATTGCGTTTCGGCTGAATGATATTGAAAAGGGGATGCAATGCGCGATACGTATCCCAAAGGGAGAAAGTTGTATAATTAGTGAAGTGCTGTGCCTGATGAATGTTCTGGTCTAACCCACGATAGTTACCATCTACATCCATATATGTGGTAGGACTGATGAAAGCATGGTACATAGCAGTATAGAAGTTCACCATTTCATCTTCATTCAGCAGTTGTGCATCGATCTTATGCAGTTCCTTGTTCCACAATGCCTGGCCATCCTGTTTCACTTTTTCAAAATCCCATCCCGGTGCTTCCTCTCTCAGGTTTTTCAATGCACCTTCTGTGCTTACAGGGGACAATGCAAACTTGATCTTCACCTTTTCACCAGCAGCTACTTTGAAATCAAAGTAAGCGCGGACCTGTCTTCCCGCCATTTCAGGGAAGTTATGGTTCGTGTCAAACTTTCTCCAGAAACCTCTGTACACATCATTCGTTTGATTCTGGTGACCATACTGATAGAATGGTTTGGAAAAAGACATGGCAAAGTATTCAATCCTTGTCCTTGCCCAGCCATTCGTCTGACGGTAACCAGTAATGAGTGTATCGTTTTCCACCCTTACAAAAGTCCACACGTTCTTGTTGGAGTAGTTATAAATACCTGCCATCAGATCAAGAATAATATGTGCCTGATCAGTGGCTTCTGCAAATGTATATTGGTGAAAACCAACCCTGTTGGTAGCTGTGAGTTCTGCTGTGATATTGTATTTATCCAGCTTTACTTTGTAATAATCAGCAGCGGCGGTTTCATTGTCATGAGAAAAAGTACTGCGATAACCCGTCTCCGGATGATCTGCTGTACCCGGGTTCAGGTGTAGCTGACCAGTGGTGGGCATTATGAGGAAGTCACCCAGGTCTGAGTGACCAGTACCACTGAAGTGGGTATGACTAAAACCACAGATGGTCTTGTCTGAATACTGATAACCTGCGCAATACTTATACACATCCGGGTTATATTTTCCATTCATTTCGTAAGGAATGGTATCCGTGTCAGGGCTTAGCTGCACCATGCCGAAGGGCACAGTCGCCCCTGGATACACATGTCCCATTTTAGCAGTACCGATGATTGGTTTCACATAACGTGTCAGGTCTTTGTCCTGTGCCTGTGAAGATTCCTTAGCAAAGAGCGTAACAGCGGTCAACATTGTAAGGTGAAAAGCAAAACGTGCACCCATTGGTTAATATGATTTTTTTAAACGTTGTAAAGTACAGGCACGGTTCAAAACACGTGTCATGGTTGGGTCAAAGAGTTTAAATGAATTTTAAATCTATTGCAGGTATTGGTCCAGGTAATCCATCGGAAGTTTAAATGAATTGTAAACCTATTGCAGGTAGCGCTTCAGATAATGCGCATTATATTAGAAGACTGCATATAATGTCCGCTGTAGCAGGTAGCGCTTCAGATAATGCGCATTATAGCAGAAGACTGCATATAATGTCCGCTGTAGCAGGTATGACTTCAGATAACCCGCTCTATTGCAGAAGACTTCATATAATGCCCGCTGTAGCAGATATGACTTCAGATAACCCGCTCTATTGCAGATAGCGCCTTAAATAATCTGCCAGTTGGCTGTACCCTGTGCTGTTTGGGTGCAAGCCATCGGTGAAGAGCGTGCTATCCGGTTTTAAATCTGTGTTCAGTAAAACCTGCCCGGGGTTGATAAACAACACCTGTTGCATACCCGCCATTTGCTGGATACCTTTATTAATTTTTGCTACTCTATCTGCCATATCTACGCGGGGAAGTATGCCTGCCAGCAGGATATCTGCCTTTGGTTGTCTTTCTTTGATCGCGATCACCAGTTGTTGTAACCCTGCTATGATTTCCGCATCTGTATTCATTTGCAGGTTATTAGTGCCTATCATGATGACAATTTTCCTCGCTTCAAATCCATCCAGTTCATCATGATACACTCTCCATAGCACATTTTCCACCCTGTCCCATCCAAACCCCATATTTCTTGCACCTTTCGGCCAGGAGTCTGTGCCTCTGGCAATAGGGCCAGCTGGTTCTCCACCCCAGAAATGGGTAATGGAATTACCAATGATAACAACTTTAGGAGGGTTCTTTTTGTTCATAGCCAGCAGGGTATTGTGGCGAAGATCCCAGTCATACCGGATCAGCTCACGGTATTGGCGGCAGGGGATAGTGGTGTTGATATTGCCAATAGGTTCATGAAAGATCTGTCGAAGGATCTGAGCATAGGCATTCGCATATTGTTGCATACCAATATCGTTGGGATGAGTGCCGTCTACAGTGCTTTCGATACCAAGCCCCAGTTGTTCAACAGGGAGTAGATATAGTTGTTTGACCCCTTTGTCCTGAAGTGAATAATATGCATTTTCCAGCGCATCATTTCCACCAATCCTTCCATGTTCTACTAATAAAACAGGAGTATTGGGCTTCACTTTCCGGAGTTGTTCAACTGCTGCCAATACCTTTGCGAAAATTTCCTCATAGGAAAGACCTGAAATATTCGGCAGACAGTCCAGCACATATACCTTCGCATCAATTTCTGTTAACAATTCCGTCACCGGTGGGTCCAGTTTCCCATTTCCTGCAAAACCGAGGTTAATCACCGGTCTGTCCATCATCCTATCCAATTGATTCGTCCATGCTAATCCGGGTCGGGAGGCACAAGCTCCCTGTGCAATGGAGGTACCATAAACAACAATCGGTTTTTCGGGTCTCAATGGTAAAAAATGAACACTATCACTGCCCACAGTTCCTATTTCCAGCCACTTCACGGTATTATAGAGCGGCAAATACAACCTGTATTCGCCCGCATCCTTGCTCATACCAGAAAACCGATAAGTAACCGTATCTCCAAAATTATACTTCCCCGCACTCCATTTCCATGCCCCATTCGGGTCTATACTATACAAATCCACACCACTGGCACCTGTCGCCGGCATATGTGGCATATCCAGTTTTCCTGTCACCACATACCTCACCACAATATCAGGTGCTGAAGTACGAAATCGCACCGACAACCCGGCACTCATCCTTGATAAGTTCCAGACCTTGGAAGGCACTGTTTGCGCTGCTTTGGCAGGTAGCCTGTCATATTTGGTCGCCACCGAAAAGGCCTGACCTTCAATCTGAGCAGGGATATACCAGTGCCAGCTGGTATCCTTTTGAGCATGGGCTTTGCCACAGATCAGGCTGATAATGGCCAGCAGGGCTAACTTTGGAATTCGACTGTTTTTCATTGGTTTCTCATTTTAGCCGGCCGCAGGCCGAAACTAGACATAGCAATAAAATACTTTTTTAAAATATACTCAGCATTTTCAATAATTTTGATACCAAATTTTTTGGGACAGTGACTAAACCGATACTCGTAATCAAATTTGGATCAGCTTCCATCACGCAGGTTGGTGGGGAGCTGGATGAGACGATCATAGCTTCAATAGCCCGTCAGGTGGCAGAATTACAGGAGCAGTACAATATCGTGTTAGTTTCTTCCGGAGCAGTAGCTGCAGGTAAAAAATACCTGCATGGATACAGTGGCACCATTAGTGAGCGCAAAGCGGCAGCCGCCATCGGCAATCCCTTGCTCCTCAGCAAATATGCCCGTTATTTCTCTCCGTACAACATCGCCATTGCCCAAAGTCTCTGCGAACGTCGTCACTTCAGTAACCGGCAGCAGTTCCTGCAACTGAAAAAGACGTACGAAGAGCTGTGGGCCAGCAATGTTATCCCGGTGGCAAACGAAAATGACGTAGTAAGCGACCTGGAATTGAAATTCTCTGACAACGATGAACTGGCTACCCTGATCGCCGTAGGCTTTGGTGCCTCTTTGCTGTTATTCAGTACCTCCGTGGGAGGATTGCTGGATAAAGAAGGAAAGGTAGTCCCGGAAATCCCGGAAATCAACGAGTCAATTTTATCACTGGCAGATACAAAGAAATCATCAGTAGGCCTCGGTGGCATGGTCTCTAAACTCACCTTTGCCCGCCTCGCTACCCGCATGGGTATAGGTGTCGTTATATTCGGTATTCACACGACAGACGGTATCCTCAATGCTATTAATGGCAAAACCGGTACCGTATGTTTACCACAGGAGTGCAGCATGCCTGCCAGAAAGAAATGGCTGGCCAGCGGTAGCCTGGTAACAGGCAGGGTACTGGTTGATGCCGGTGCGCTGACGGCATTGCAAAAGAGACGTAGCCTGCTGGCTGTAGGGGTATTGTCTGTGCTGGAAAAGTTTGAAGGAGGTGAGGTGTTTGAAATAGTAGACGAAGAGCACAATGTAATTGCCGTAGCACGCGCAAAAGTATCTTCCGAATTATTGTCGGAAGATAATAAACTACATGACCTTGAGATTGCCCATGCAGACGATATCGTACTGTTGTAGGCAATTGAAAAAGAAATCAAAATGGAATCGATACATCAAATGTTGGTAGATGCGAGAGCAGCCACCAACGCTATAAAGTCACTGGCCGATGAGCAGAAGCAACAACTCCTGCGCAGGCTGGCCGTGCAGATCACCACGCATGCCGCTACGATTGTAGCTGAGAATAAGAAGGACCTGGATAAAATGTCTGACGAAGACCCGAAGAAAGATCGCTTATTGCTCAATGAAGCACGTATACAGCAACTCGCCGACAGTCTCAATGAAATAGCTGCCTTACCCGATCCTGCAAATGAATTGGTGCTGGAGCGCACACTGGCCAATGGCCTGCATGTGCAAAAACGTACTGTTCCATTAGGGGTGGTGGGTGTGATTTATGAATCCAGACCAAACGTGACCCTCGATGTCGCCGCACTCTGTATCCGTTCTGGTAATGTATGTGTATTAAGAGGTGGTTCCGATGCTTTCCATACGAATACGATCCTGGTAAAGATCATCCAGGATGTACTGAAGGAATTCAAAGTGAATGTGCACACTGTACAATTATTGCCTGTAGATCGCTCGTTGATAAACGAGATGCTCACCGCAGTAAAATATATTGATATCATTATTCCAAGAGGCTCACAACAGCTGATTGAATTTGTACGTGCAAATAGCAAAGTACCTGTGATTGAAACTGGTGCAGGTGTATGCCACACCTATGTAGAAGCAACAGCTGATCTGGAAAAGGCCAGTAAGATTGTGACGAATGCAAAGGTGAGCCGTCCATCTGTATGTAATTCATTGGATACAGTACTGGTAGATGAACAGGTGGCAACTGGTTTGTTACAATTATTAGCACCATCACTGGCGGAATATAATGTAGAGATCTTTGCAGATGAGCAATCATACAACATCTTAAAAGGTTTATCCTATCCATATTTACAACATGCAGCACCGGAGGATTTCGGACGTGAGTTCCTGGACTTCAAGTGCTCCATCAAAGTAGTAAATGGTGCAGACGAAGCCCTGCAACATATTCAGGAATATTCTTCCAAACACTCTGAAGCCATCGTATCAAACGATGCTGCGATCAGTGAGCGTTTTCTGAATGAAGTAGATGCAGCAGCGGTGTATGTAAATGCCAGCACCCGTTTTACAGATGGTGGTGTGTTCGGACTCGGTGCGGAAATAGGGATCTCTACGCAGAAACTGCATGCCCGTGGGCCTTTCGCACTGGAAAAACTGGTGACAGAAAAATGGTTCGTCAGAGGAAACGGCCAGGTTCGTTAAAATTTGAAATGGCAG
>NZ_MTKN01000075.1 GCF_001975825.1 [Flexibacter] sp. ATCC 35208 | reverse complement strand
ATATGTATAATCAGCATTGCTACCTGTACCCGGCGTAAAGTTTACAACCTGTAACCCCATATCAGCAGACCATTCAGCGATCGTATTATTCCACCACTCATAAGGAGGAATAAAATATCTTACCCCCGAAGTGTCAATGCCCGCATGCTTCATCTTAGATAAACACTGCAACATATCATCCCGAAACTGTGCATGCGTCACCAACAAACTATCTCTCTTTTTCCAATCACAATACAACAAATGTTGATCAGAATGTGGCCCTAAATAATGTCCCTGTTTAATCAATGTACGCACATCATGCCGCTCATAAAACCTGCCAGTAAAAAAGAACGAAGCCTTTACTTTTTGCTGATTCAATACACGTGTAATAGTTGGCAATCCATCTGCAAATTCATCAGCTGTAAACACTAATGAAATTTCTTTTTTAGTTGTATCAGTTCGCACAATGCCTTTCAGCGCACTTTCCTGCGCTGCCAGTAAATAGATCAACACCGCTGTTCCATCCATGGTAGGTTCATTCGTGCTATAATCTCCAAAGTCATCGTGGTACACAGCCAGGTCACTCTGAAAAGGAGCATACTCATCTTCGTTCTGTAATTGAATACCGATCAAACCCTTGTAAATACTGGTATACACAGGACCATCTACCAATCCGCCATCAATCGGATACTGCTTCAAATGTGAAAAAGAAGAGTGCGGATCAGCAGGGGTGTCACCATTCGCTGGCAATCCATACACCATAGAAGTACCCCATGGATTACAACCAAATAACCAGTCAAAACAAGCCTGTTCCAATGGCAGATAAGTATTATCTCCACTGAGTTGCCTGTACCAATAACATTGAATAGTGAATGCCGTCGTTAAATTATTGCTACACCAGATAAAAGGAATGGCACGATAAAAAGCATTGTGATTCGCTTTGTGCCACACACGTTCAATCCCTTCTTTATAAAACTGAATTAAGCTGTCTCTTTGCGCACCCTTCAATTGTTTGGCCAGTTCATAATGACCGGGATTGATAAAAGGATACCATTGATAATGCCGGGCTGTATCTTGCCCTAACCAGGGAGTAACCGGCTCCTGTCTTGCAAAAGACATGGCCTCCGCAGGTTTTGACAACATGGCTGCTGCCAGTTCCATATCATCTGCATAGTTATCTTCTTCATAGAAATAAGGTGACCTGCCCGGCGCCGTCTGACACACACCCGGATATTTCAAACCTAACTGATAAGCCGCCATCGCCTTATCCCGCAGCAGAGAAGAAGCAAACAATTGCGATCCTAATGCAAAACAACCTGCAAACTTACCCGCAGTAGAAGCAACACCTGTAGCCCTGTTTTTATATTTCAACAATCCCTGTGGCTGGCCTGAACAAAAGTATACGGGTCTGAGCAGCCCATGCTGATAAAAATTCGTATCCTGCTCTGGTAAGCGCATCCCCTGATGATCTCTGTCATCGCCAATCTGGTTAAACAGCCAGTCATCAGCAGGATACATTTTCAGTAACCAGTCCAATCCCCATTTTGCTTCATCCATGGCATCAGAGAGCCCGTTTTTGCCACTCAATCCATTCGCCTGAACCGTATCTCCAAATACCCCCGGAAAGTCTCTGCAAGCGGCTAATAAATGATAAGTCGCATTTGCCGAAGTAGTGGCATATTGCAAATAATCAGTGGCATCATGCCACCCGCCTGAAACATTTACAAACGTATCTTTTGGTGCATACACCGTAAACCCATCATGGGTATGACAGCTATCTTTCAAAAACGGATTAAACCCACTCCTTTGCTGCCGCATATATCGCAGGCAAAATTCCGCCGCACCCCCATACACCGATTCACTGATCTCAAACTGCGGAGACCGGGTCGTCCCCGTCTGTATATAATATAGTCCTGCCCGCTGCAAAGCAGAAAAATCCAACCTGCACGTTTGTGCAAACGGACCATATGCCCCCGCGGCTTTTCCGGCCCCATGGCTGTATACTACTTTATTAGTCAGCACATCAACTACCTCAAATTTTTTTAATGTATCTTGGCTCTTACTGCACCAAACAGCTACTTTCATCCCTGCAGGCCGGTATCCGAGCTGATTAATACGGATCCAGTCCGCGGTCACCGAAAGATGTAAAAACAGTAGCAGCAATAGTATGGATAGTTTTTTCATACACTTATCTTTGTCTGTAGAATCAGGATAAATGTAAATTTATTCGTCTTTTTGCACATTATTTTAGTTTTTTTGCGTTTTTCTCTGTAAGTTTATTTGCGGGAATGCGTTTTTATGCGGTTTTATCTGCCAAAATTGATTATCGGTTATGTCACCAGTGCTTTTATTCTCAATTGTCGTAGTCTATTTTATTATTTTATTGGTAGTAGCCTGGTACACCGGCCGTAATTCCAGTAATGAATCCTTTTTTATCGGTAACCGCAACAGTAATTGGATGTTGGTTGCCTTTGGGATGATTGGTACCTCCCTCAGTGGTGTCACTTTTGTGAGTGTACCCGGGGATGTCGCTAAGAATTCCTTCTCCTATTTTCAGGTGACCATCGGGTACCTGTTAGGTTACCTGGTTATTGCTTTTGTCCTGTTGCCTTTGTATTACAGGTTGAAGCTTACTTCTATTTACAATTATTTGCAGACCCGTTTCGGTGTCGCCTCTTACAAAACAGGTGCTTCCTTCTTTATATTATCCAGAACACTGGGGGCTACAGCAAGGTTGTATCTCGTCGTGAATATTCTGCAGGAAGCTATCATGAATCAGTTTGGTATTCCATTTTGGGTCACTACGCTGGTGATCCTGGTCATGATCTTACTCTACACTTTCGAAGGAGGGGTCAAAACCATTGTATATACTGATACCTTACAAACTACCTGTATGCTGCTGGGGTTAGTACTTTGCACCATATACATCCTGCACACCATGGATATCAGTATGGGTGAAAGTCTGAACAGAATGTCGCAGCAGGGCATGACCCGCATCTTCTTCGGCGATCCGAATAGTAAACTTTTCTTCCTGAAACAGATACTGGGTGGGGCGTTCATCACCATCACCATGACAGGTATGGATCAGGAAATGATGCAGAAAAACATTTCTGTAAAAAGACTTCAGGATGCACAGAAGAATGTGGTGACCTTATCCCTCATCCTGATGGTGGTATTAATGTTGTTCCTCTTCTTAGGTGGTTTATTATACCTGTATGCAGAGCAACTGCATGTAGATGTAAAGGGCGATAAACTCTTCCCTGCACTGGCATTGAACCACATGCCTGCGTACATGTCCATCATCTTTATCGTAGCATTGATCTCTGCCTTATTCCCAAGTGCAGATGGTGCTATCACGGCATTGACATCCTCTTACTGTATAGATATTCTGGGTATCAACAGAAATGCGGGACTCGATGAAAAACAAAGAAAGTCAACCAGGCAGCGCGTGCACCTGGTATTTACATTCATTTTCCTGCTATTCGTACTGGTCTTCAAGTGGATTAGCAGTGCCAGTATGATCGGTGTGATACTCACAGTAGCGAGTTATACATACGGTCCATTACTGGGATTATTCTCCTTTGGTATATTGACAAAGCGTCGCGTCAGTGACAAGGCTGTGCCTGTTATTGCAGTTGTAGCACCATTGGTTTGTTTGTTGTTAGATACATATCAATCAAAAATACTGGGCGAGTTTAAGATAGGATTGGAACTACTACTGATAAACGGTATCCTCATGTTCGCCGGATTATGGATCTTCTCAAAACCCTCAGAAAAAACACTTTTATAATATGCTAACTACTGAAATGTCTTCCCGCTTTAACAACCTGGAAAAGATGAGCGTAAAAGCCATTCTGGAAGGTATTAACAGTGAGGACGCCACCGTGCCACAGGCAGTTGCAAAGTCGCTGCCACAAATAGAGAAGCTGGTAACAGCTACTGTAGAACGAATGAAAAAAGGAGGTCGCCTTTTTTATATCGGCGCAGGTACCAGCGGGCGTCTCGGCATACTGGATGCATCAGAATGCCCACCCACATTTGGAGTAGGTTTTGATCTGGTGATCGGGTTGATAGCAGGTAGTGATACCGCCATCCGCAAAGCAGTAGAGTTTGCAGAAGACGATAAAGAACAGGCAGCAAAAGACCTGGATGCCTATCACATCAATGAGAATGATGTAGTGATTGGTATCGCTGCCTCAGGTACTACACCTTATGTAATAGGTGGGGTTCAACAAATGCGTGCCAGGGGTATTGTGACTGGCTGTATAACCTGTAACCTGAACAGCCCATTGGCAGCTGAAGTGGAATATCCCATAGAAGTGCCGGTGGGTGCGGAATTCCTGACAGGAAGCACGCGTATGAAAGCAGGTACTGCACAAAAGCTGGTGTTGAATATGATCTCTACCACCGTGATGATACAACTGGGCAGGGTAAAAGGGAATAAGATGGTAGATATGCAATTGAGCAATCATAAACTGATAGACAGGGGCATCAGAATGGTGATGAGCGAACTGGTAGTAGACGAAGAAAAAGCAAAACAACTGATCGAAGAGCATGGCAGTGTAAGAGCCGCCATTGAAAGCCGGATGCATGAACAGTAATTTACAACGACTTTTTACCATCACACAAAAGCCGGTACGACGTATTATCGGGTTGATGTCGGGTACATCGCTCGACGGACTGGATGTGGCATTGTGCGCGATCAGTGGCAGTGGTATGGATACAAAAGTAGTGCTGGAACAATTTGAAACGGTACCGTATCCCATCGAAGTGAAGGACGAGATCCGCAAGATCTTTGCAAAGGAAACCATTTCCTTTCAGCAGCTTTGTCTGCTCAATCCATGGATTGCCAATCATCATGCAGCATGGATATTACAATGCTTACAGCAATGGAATATAGATCCGTCAGCAGTCGATCTGATTGCATCACACGGACAAACAGTGTATCATAGTCCTAAGATATTGCATCAGCAGGCAGCATTTCCAAATGCTACTTTACAGATCGGAGATGGGGATCACATTGCAGTAAAAACTGGCATCATCACCCTGAGTGATTTTCGCCAGAAGCATATTGCAGCAGGAGGAGAGGGCGCACCACTTGCCTTGTACGGCGATTATTGTTTATTCTCTCAGGAGGGAGAAGACAGGATCATGTTGAACATGGGTGGTATTGCGAACTTCACATTCCTGCCGGGATCACTGGATGCAAACAAAGTATTCGTGACAGATACAGGACCCGGCAATACCTTGCTGGATGCATTTGCCCGTCATTATTTCCAAAAAGAATATGATGAAGATGCACAATTTGCAAAGCAGGGTACAGTGAATGAAAAACTCTTGGCAGCACTAAAAGAAAACTCCTTTTTCAAAGAAGGATTTCCCCGCACGACGGGTCCGGAATTATTCAGCAAAGAGTATGTACTAAAGGCACAACAAGGCATTGAGGTCAATCCATTCGATGTTATGGCCACCCTTACACAATTCAGTGCAGATACTATTACCGATGCATTGCTGAGTGTATTGGACGCAGACAGATCTTACGCAGTATACATGAGTGGCGGCGGTGCACACAATCCATTATTAGTCGGATTGATAAAAGCCCGCATGCCGCACTTAAGAATAAATACCACCAGTGAACTGGGAATAGCCGGCGATGCGAAAGAAGCGGTATTATTTGCTATCCTGGCAAATGAAGCTGTAATGGGAGAAGGAATCAACTTCGGAAAGCCTGGAATGCCAGCTATCACCATGGGAAAATATTCATTTCCTGCATAAACCAGCAAGTTTCTCAAAAAAAAATGCGTGAACCAGCAAAAAAATGCGGATTTATATTTGGATTTGTGCGTTTTTTTGCTGAATTTCAACTCCGGATCGCACCTATTAAATTTTCAACCAAACTAAGATGCTAAAAGAAGAACGCCACGCCTATATACTTCACCAGGTGAACTTACATAATAAGGTGCTGTCCTCACATCTGAGTGAACAGATCCAGGTATCTGAAGATACAATCCGCAGAGACCTGGCAGAACTGGCGCAGGAAGGTAAGATCATCAAAGTACATGGTGGCGCATTATCCAATTCTTTTCATCTCGGTATCACTTCACAGGATGTATATGCTGTAGAAGATAAAAAGACCATCGCGTTAAAAGCAGTACAGCTCATACAGGATGGCATGTTTGTATTAACAACGGGTGGTACTACCATCGCAGAACTTGCGCGTATGCTGCCCAAAGACCTGCAGGCCACCTTTATTACAGTAAGTTTACCGGCAGCTTTTGAATATGCCAACCATCCTAACATCGAAGTTATCGTAATAGGAGATAAGCTGGCAAAAGGTTCCAAGATCACAGTAGGAGGAGAGGCGATTTCAAAGATTAAGATGATCAAAGCAGATCTATGTTTTTTGGGAAACAATGCCATGGATGCAAATGATGGTCTTACAGACAATGACTGGGAAGTGGTACAGGTAAAACGAGCTATGATCAGCACTTCTAAAAAGGTAGTCGTATTATCAATTTCAGAAAAACTGGATACTGCCGAACAACTGAAGATCTGTGATGTAGAGGAGATAGATATTTTAATAACAGAGTTGCCACCGAATTCCAAAAAACTACAGCCTTACAAGAAAAAAGGCATTCAGATATTATAAAACACTTGTGAATAAACCAGGGCCGTACAGCTGCCCGGAAATCAAATCGTCGTTTAGAATGGAAGCTATACGCTAAGGAGAATCAGTAATTCATTTTGCAGGATCGTTGTCGTAAACAGTGAAAGTGTATCGCCTGAAAATAGGTGAGTGAAACCTATTGCCATCAGCCAGCACCCTGTAATCATCTTTTAATCAAAAAAACATTTATCCCTATGGGACATGGGGATAGTATGCCAGGATCTATCGTCTTCACATTTAAAAATTAGCTATGAGAATGTATCAATTATTCCGGCATGTCAAATGCAGGTATCTGTTACTCTTCTTTGTCATGCAGTGTTTAACTGCCGCAGCCGCCTTTGCACAGGTAAAGCTGACGGGTAAAGTAACAGACGAAACCGGCACACCATTGCCAGGGATCACGGTAGCCATCAAAAACACCAAATCCGGAGCAATGACTGATGGAGATGGAAACTTTGTGATCAATGCTGATCTGAAACCAGGTACTTACACAGTGAGTTTTTCCGGAATCGGTTTCGTACAAAAACAAAGTGACCTGGTAATTGGTACAGGAAAAACTTATATTTTAAACACACAGCTCGGTACCTCCGTATCCAAACTGGATGAAGTAGTGGTAACAGGTACTTCGGCAGGTACTACCCGCAAACAACTGGGTAGTTATGTGAGCACTGTAAAAGCAGCAGAACTCTCCAAAGGCGCCACCGGAAACGTATTGGCGGCTTTACAGGGTAAGACTGCCGGTGCACAGGTATCGCAAAACTCCGGTGACCCTGCAGGCGGCATCTCCGTAAAACTCCGTGGTATCAGTACCATCGGTGGTTCTACTGATCCGTTGTATATCATTGATGGGGTTATCATCGACAACTCTACCACCCGTGTTACCAATGCCGATGCAAGCTATGCCGGTGGTAACTCTGTAGGTAACGTAGGGCAGAGCCGTATGGTTGATATCAACCCTGCGGATATTGAAAGTATTGAAGTACTGAATGGTGCAGCAGCAGCTGCCATCTATGGTAGCCGTGCAAATGCCGGTGTGGTACAGATCTTTACCAAACGTGGTTCCAGCGGTGCTCCTGTAGTGAACTTCAGCACCAGTTTCAATGTAAACGAACTGCGTAAAAAACTGGAAGTAAACCAGGCGCCTACCAAGTTCGGTGGCGATCCGGCTACTTCTACTCAAACGATCCTGACGCCTACTATCACCACTACCACCGATGTAAAACGTTACGATTACCAGGACTACATCTTCCGTACTGGTGTAGGTGCTGATAACAACATTTCTGTTACCGGGGGACAAAATAAAACCAAATACTACGCTTCTGCTGGCTATCTCTACAACCAGGGGATTGTAAGAAATACTGATTTCAACCGTTACAGCTTCCGTTTAAACCTCGATCAGGAGCTGAATAAGTGGATTAGTTTTAATGCCACCATGAACTATGTTTATAGCAAATCAAACGAGAAACCGGATGGTAACTCCTTCTTCTCACCGACCAACTCTGTGACCATCATTGGTAACTACTACGACATCTGGGCAAGAGATGCTGTGGGTAATATTCAGGCTGTAGGCGAGCGTGGACGTGTGAACCCGGTTTCCGTAATAGAGGACATCAAACAACAGCAGCAAACGAGCAGGATCATCGCGGGGGCGGGTATCAAACTCAAACCCGTGAAGAACCTGACTGTCGATTATCATATGGGTATTGACAACTATAGTCAGGATGGTACTACCCTCATTCCTCCTTACAAGTATAATGTAAGCTCAAGCTTCTATGGTGGTGGTTCTACACTGGACCCTACCCAGAATGGTTATGCAAGTGCAGGTAGCAACATCTCTTTCATGATCAACCATGACGTGAATGCGACTTACAATGCACAGATCACCAGCCGTCTGGCTTCTGTAACACAACTCGGTTATTCACAGCAATACCAGCGAATGCATTACTCCCTGCAACAGGGTCGTGGTCTGCCTCCTTTCGTCACAACTGTAAGCGGTGCAGCTACTGCTATCACTGGTGCTGACCAGCGTACAGAATTGTCTATCTCCGGTGCTTTCATTCAGCAGAACTTTAAATACCGTGATCAGTTCTTCATCACAGGTGCATTGAGAATGGATGGTTCATCTGTATTCGGTGAGTCAGAAAGAAATCAGCTGTATAGCAAACTGAGTGGTAGCTATGTGATATCAGGTACTGATTACTGGAATAAGATGGGTGTATCTAAATGGTGGAACCTGTTCAAACTGCGTGCAGCTTATGGTGAGTCAGGTAACCTGACTGGTATATCTGCCTATGGCCGTTACAATACATACAATGCAGTTGCATTTGTGGGCGCAGCTTCCTTTACTTCAGGCACTACCTACACCAATCCGAATGTAAAACCGGAAAGGCAGAAAGAACTGGAATTCGGTACAGATCTGGGCTTCCTGAACAATCGTTTGAATGTGTCTGTGAACGTATATCATAAACGTGTAAACGACCTGCTCATCACCAGTTCGATCGCGCCTACACAGGGTTACACCAGCCGCCTGGACAACATTGGATCGCTGCAGAACAATGGTGTGGAAGTAGTGCTGAATGTAGAACCAGTGAAGACAAAGAACTTCACCTGGGATATGACAGCCATTTGGAACCACAATAAGAACAAAGCACTGAATACAGGACAGAACATCATTCTGTACAGCACAAACAGTGGTGCACCGGTAGCTATTGCAAGTGGTCAGCCAATAGGTTTCTTCTATGGTACCTTCTTCGCAAGAGATGCGAATGGCAAACAGATCACCAATGCATCAGGTATTCCTTTGACAGAACTGGGTACACAGAACAGTTCGATGAGTTATACAGCTGGTCGTGATGCAAACGGGTTGCCAACAGGTTCTTCCCTGCAAAAGAAGATCGGTGATCCAAACCCGGACTGGACAGGTACTTTGACCAACGATTTCACCTACAAAAAATGGAACCTGCATACACAGCTGGATGCTGTACAGGGTGGCGATGTATTCAACGCTGACTTCAGAACCAGGCAAGGTGTAGACAATGGTAAAGTTGCAGAGCAGGAAGACAGAGGTCAACTGCCACGTGGTTATATCGCAGGTGTATATGCTATACAGGAATGGAGAATTGATGATGGTTCTTTTGTAAAACTGAGAGAAGTATCATTGAGTTATAATATTGGCAAAGTAAAAGGGATCAGTGACCTGACTGTGAGCGTAGGTGGAAGAAACCTTTATTCATGGGATCACTACAAAGGATACGATCCTGAAGTGAATGCAGCAGGGCAGAGTACAATTCTGCGTGGTATTGACTTCGGTTCAGTACCTGCTCCAAGAACTTACAACGTAGCGATTCGTGCCAAATTCTAAACCATCAAAAAGGAGATTCATGAAAAGGTATATCAATAATTATAGCAGGTCAATCATGGCAGGGATCTTACTCTTCGCTGCTGCATCCTGCAAAAAAGAATATACAGATCCTTCCGGACCTTCATCAGGCAATGCACTCAGCTCTGCCAATGCACTGACGGATGTGGCAGTAGGTTTACAAAACTGGTACACTGCTGCAAGAACGGGAAATGTGTACACCAAGATAGCTGCCAGTAGTCTGCTCACAGGTGAAACCTATGTGGTGAACGCCGGTAATACAGACGAAAACCAGTTGTACCTGGGTGGAACCAATGTGCAAAACACCAATACCATCGTAACAGGTCTCTGGACGGTAAGTAACAAAATCATCTTCGATGCGAACAATGTGCTGAACAATGTGAACAGCGTGGTGACCGATAAGAGCTATGCCAGTGGGCTCATAGCCTACACCTCCATCTGGAAGGCGCTGGCCATTGGTGATATGGCGGAGTTCTGGGAGCAGGTACCGGATACAACAGGTACAAATGTTTCCTTCATCACCAATACTGCTGGTTATACCAAGGCTATTGGTATTATTGACAATGCCCTGGCTGCCATCAGTGCCAATGCAGTGAGCAGCACATTTACCAAAAATATTCCTGCGGGTATCGATCTGCAAAACACCCTGTATGCGCTGAAAGCACGCTATGCACTGTTTGCAGGTGATTATACCACTGCGCTGGCAGCAGCAAACCAGGTGACACTGAGCGTGACATCTACATACAATTACAATGCGCTGACTACAAATCCGATTTTCACACTGGTGACTTCTACGAACAACATCTATCAGGTCACTGATTCTACAATGAGTTTACCAGTAGGTTTACGTCCGGATGCAGATGACAAACGTTATCCATTTTACGTAACCATCAGCAGTAGTCCGCGTTTCAGAATCAAAGGTTTTTATACTTCTACTACACAGGCTATACCTGTATACCTGCCCGGAGAGATCACGCTGATCAAAGCAGAATGTTATGCCCGTCAGCATGATCTCGCCAATGGGTTGATTGAACTGAATAAAGTAGTGACTAAAACTGCATCGCAGGATGCATTTGGCGTAGGCGCTGCATTACCGGGTGAAGTGGCTGCTACAGAAAGCGACCTGCTTGATTTGATCTATAAACATCGTCGTATCGAACTGTTTATGGGTGGTCTGGCCCTGGAAGATGAGCGTCGGTTTGGCAGACCAACTACAGAGCGCAAGCGTTCTTACTTCCCGTATCCATTCGTAGAGCGGAACGGTAATACAAACACACCAACGGATCCATCATTCTAATAACCACTCTCAGTTCAAATCCCCGCTTCAGCCATGTGCAGAGGCGGGGATTTTCTGTTTCGTCTATGAAATTCGCCTTTCTGCATATTATTTTTCCCCATTAATTGTATTGGAATATTTTTGTCTTACCACTCGACCTAACATTCTGTTAATCTCAAAGCAATTTCCAAGGACTATACCTGTTATAATGATCATTGCTATCTTAAAGCGGAAGCGTGCAAGCGTGAACGCCAGTTTGAAGTGTTTGCTGTCGATGTTGTTGCTACTACTTTGCTCACACCATATGAAGGCTCAGTTGTGTACTGGTAGCCTTGGAGACCCTGTTGTAAGTATTGATTTTGGATCAGGTACAGCCACCTATGGTGGTGCACTGGCTTCGGGCATTACTACTTACACTTATGTGGCGCAGGCCTTTCCCAGCGATGGCTATTATACTATTGAGAGCTCAACGGCTGCTTCCGGTACTGTTTGGTGGAGTACCACCGACCATACTGGTGGCGGATATATGATGGTGGTAAATGCCGCCACCTCTGTAAAAGATTATTTCTACAAGAAAACAGTGACTGGGTTATGTGGAGGTACAACCTATGAATTTGCAGCATGGGTCGTAAACCTGTTGCGTTCACAGGATAATAACCCTCCCAACGTTACATTTTCCATTCTATCAACCGACGAATCTACTACTTACGGCTCTTACACCACAGGTTCTATTCCCCTTACAAGTGGTAGTGCCGTGTGGAAGCAATTTGGTTTTTACTTCACCACACCTACTGGTGTCACAGATGTAGAGATCAAGATCAGCAACAGTAGTCCTGGTGGCGCCCCAGCCAATGACCTCGCATTGGATGATATCACTTTCCGTGCCTGTGGTCCTACAGTTACGGCTTATACTACAGACGGTTCTTCTTCCAAAGAAGTATGTAAAGACGATACTACGGTATTTACATTCAATGGTACGGTATCCACCGGTTATTCTGATCCTGCCTATCAGTGGCAGGTAAGTACAGATGGCGGTACTACCTGGACAGATATCAGTGGCGCGACGAGTACTACTTATGTACGTCAGCCAACAGGCGCAGGTACATATCTATATAGAATGTCTGCCGCATCATCCACTAATATCAGTTCAACTGCCTGTAGGGTAAGTTCAAATACTATTACGATACAGGTAGATGATAGTCCTGATCCTCAGGCCAGCAGCAACGATCCTGGGTGTGAAGGCGATACGCTGGAACTGAGTTCATCTACATTTTCGGGAGCTACTTATAGCTGGACAGGTCCGAATGGATTCACCAGCAGTTTACAAAACCCCGTCATCTATGGTGTTACATCAGCCAACAATGGTGATTATATCGTGACCTTAACCACGGCCGTAGGTTGTGCCAATTCAGATACCACCAGCATCGATGTGAATGCAGCGCCATCAGCAGATGCGGGGGAAGATCAGAATATGTGTGAAGGCGCTACCGTAACGCTGGAAGGTAGCGGGGGCAGCACCTATCTGTGGTCGCCCGCATCAACAGTAACAGATGCGACGAGTGCAACAACCAATGCATCTCCTACAGATACGACATCTTATATACTAACGGTGAGTAATGGCACCTGCAATGCGTATGATACTGTTACCGTGAATGTATGGAAACTGCCAACAGCCAATGCCGGGGCAGACCAGCGCATATTTGAAGGAGAGGCTGCACAGTTGTCAGGTACAGCCAGTGGTACAGATGTAAGTTATGCATGGACACCTGTTTATAATATTACAGATGCGACGATACTCAATCCAATCGTGACACCAACAGAAGACACTACCTATACCCTCACCGTCACTTCCAACCTGGGATGTGGAGAAGCAACAGACGATGTATTCATAAGGGTATACAAAACCATCATTATCCCCAATGCCTTTTCTCCAAATGGTGATGGAATCAACGATACATGGAATATAGCAAAGCTCGATACATATCCCGAAGCAGATGTCAATGTATTTAACAGATATGGACAGGCCGTATTCCATAGTCATGGCTATGGTACGGCGTGGGATGGTACTTACAATGGTAAGCCATTGCCGGTAGGTACTTATTATTATGCAATAGATCTGAAAATAGGATTTGGTAAGAATCCCAGTGGTTGGGTCGTGATACTCCGATAAGAAAACCAGCGATATGAATAAAGTGATTATTTTAGGTATCAGCATGCTGCTGGCGATGAATGGATTTGCACAGCAAAAGCCACACTATACCCAGTATATACTCAACCAGTATATTATCAACCCTGCCTTGTCGGGGATTGAGAACTATATCGATGTCAAGGTGAGTCATCGTCATCAGTGGACAGGCTTGAGTGGAGGTCCTGTCACTACCTATGTAACGATGCAGGGGCCGATCAATAAAAAAGATTATCGCACTACTGCTACTTCCTTCGCTGTACCGGGAGAGAATCCGCGTGGACAGCGCTATTGGGAGAATTATTCAGCATCCGAACCACATCATGGGGTAGGTTTGCAATTTATCAATGACGTGACAGGGCCGCTGACGAACCTGAGTGTATTCGGTACGTATGCGTATCATATCGGGTTGACACCCAGAACCAGTTTGTCAGCAGGATTTGGTGTGGGTTTTAGTCGTTTTAGTCTGAATAGTTCCGCCCTGAATTTTAATAATACCACAGTAGATCCGGTGGTGTATTCCAGTGGTATACTGAACAGAACAAAGTTTGATATGACGGCGGGGTTATACCTTTATTCCGCTGATTATTTCATTGGCTTGTCTGCACAACAGATCGTGCCTAATACCCTGAGTTATTCAGATCATACCATCACAACGGAAACGGGTAAAACAGTACCTCATATCTTCCTGACCGGCGGTTACCGGTTTTTGTTGACAGAGGACTTAAACCTGACGCCTTCCCTGATGGTCAAATATATCAGTCCCCTTCCCATACAGGTAGAAGTAAACACCAAGTTACAATACCATGATCTGATATGGATAGGGGCGAGCTACCGTCATAAGGATAGTTTTGCGGGTATGGTAGGTTTCAATATCTCCAATTCTGTGAACCTGGGTTACTCTTATGACAATGCTACAACGGCGCTGGCCTCTTATAACCGGGGTACCCACGAGCTGGTGCTGGGCTTTACTTTTGGCAATAAGTACGATGACAGTTGCCCCCGGAATGTGTGGTAACGCTGTGTGATCGAAACGTTAAATATACAGCTGAGATTCGGCTACTAGTGTGAAAAGCAGTAATTTTCCAGCGCTTTTTTCTTAAACCTTCAACTGTTGACAGCCTGCTCCGTTCATAGGGGCAGGCTATGTTATTATCGGGAAATGTCATCCATTCGTCATTATAAATTTGTAATATCTGGGTAGTTTCCTAAATTCATTGCGGAAGCTTATAACTATTACAAAACCCATGGTCATGAAATTCAAGAAGTCACTTGTGGTGCCATTGTCATTGATATTGGCAGTGTCACTTTGTTCACTTTCGTTGCCCCCTGAAGAGAAGGCAAAGAATCTGAAAGTTTTGCCTAAAAACATCAGTCATGAAGACCTGATGCAGACAATGCATTTGTTCAATAAGTCATTGGGCGTAAAATGCGATTTTTGTCATGCTCATTCCAAAGACGATCCTAAGAAGTTGGATTTTGCCAGTGATGTATTGGAAGAAAAAGAAACGGCCAGGGACATGATGAAGTTGACAATGCGCATCAACAAAAAGTATTTTAAATCCGGTAAGGATGAGAGTGGTAAGCAGATTATGACTGTTACCTGCTACACCTGCCACAATGGTCAGAAAGAACCGGTTGCTACTCCTCCGGGCGGTAATGAGAAAGGTCCTCAGGGTCCTCCACCTCCAGGTGCCCACGATGGTCCGCCACCACCACCTCCGGCAAATCATTAATTTCTTTTCCGGCAGACAGCAGGCCCTGGCTGCCGGAAATATTCTTGTTTGAAATCAGAAAACTTTTATCTTTATTATAACAAGTTCCACTGTAGTTTTTAAATTTAATCTCAAAACCACAACGCACAACAAAACCGATTGTTATGACTATGTTCACAACACTTACCGCACTCGCCGTACTATTCTTTGTTGCACATGTTATTCTTTTATTCACCTCCTTTGGTAAAAATGGTTACCAGAAGAAACGTTATTTTTATTCTCACCTCACCCTCTGGATTACGGGCGTATTGCTGTTCGCGTTGGCTGCTATGTATGCTGGTAAGCAGGTTTCACCTATCCTGGATGTATTTGACACTATTGGTAAACAGGTGCTGATACTGGGTGGTGTAGTCATATTATCACTCACTGCGCACACTATTGTCCGCTACCTGATCATGCCCCGGTTTGTAAAATAATTTGAAGCATATGCTTTGATAAATAGCCGCCTTTGAAAAAGGGCGGCTATTTTTCTTTGAAAATAGTTC
>NZ_MTKN01000074.1 GCF_001975825.1 [Flexibacter] sp. ATCC 35208 | reverse complement strand
TTGTAATTGCCGATTACACACGATCGAGCATAAGTGGGAAAGTGGTTTGTTGAGCTGTAATATATTGCAGTTAAAATATAATCCCATGTCAATGATAGTACATTTTCGGGAGTGGTTAAAGGAACAACCAGCTAATAGCGAAAATGACGAACGACTTTTTCTTACTGAAAAAGAGGTAAGGGAGTTTCCTCAATTCAAGGATGCTACAGCTGAGGAAATAGAAAATATTATAAACACACTTCATGCCCTGGCATTGATTACGTATGAAATTTTCTGTAAGGAAAATGGCAATGACGAAATCGCCAGGGCAGCTTAAATTAATATTCATTAGTTACGCATTTACAATACCCAAATCCATTGAATAATATGAAGAGTATAAACGTATTTACAAAGTTTGCAAAAGGTGCACAGCCACTGATTGTTGATGATGGGGAGTGTGTTATTTATACAAGGGTTTCAACAAAAGAACAAGCAGATGGAAATCTAAGTCTGGAAACGCAAAAAAAGGCTTGTGATCTATATGCCTTGAAACAGGAGTATAAGGTGCTGTCCTGTTTTGGTGGAACATATGAATCAGCTGCAAGTGACGAGAGAAAGGAATTCAAGCGCATGATTGAGTTTTGTAAAAAGCATAAGAAAGGGAATCTTAAAATTATTGTATATAGTCTTGACCGTTTCAGCCGCACCGGTGATAATGCTATCTGGCTTTCCCGTCAATTGAGGGATCTGGGCATCCTGATTATGTCTGTCACTCAGCCGATAGATACTAAAAATCCAGCTGGAGTATTGCAGCAAAACATCCTGTTTCTTTTTAGCCAATATGATAATGATTTAAGAAGATTAAAGGCTATCGAGGGGATGAAAGAAAGATTGCTACGCGGTGAATGGCCTGGTCATGCACCCATTGGATATGATCATGTAACTACTAATGGTGAAAAGACTATCGTGATAAATGAAAAAGGTAAGCTATTACGAAAGGCATTCTTGTGGAAGGCCAACGAAGGAATTAGCATGGTTGAGATTCTAGGGCGGCTGAAATCGCATGGATTAAAGCTGACTAAGCAGGCAATCAGTAAGGCATTAATTAACCCTTTCTACTGCGGTATATTATCTCACTCATTTTTGAAAGGAGAGGTCATCGAAGGGAAGCATGAGAAGCTAATTAGCAAGGAGATATTCTTAAAGGCAAATGAAGAAAAGAGTAAATCTGCACATGGCTTCAGATGGAATGCGTTAAATGAGGAACTACCATTAAAGCTATTTATTAAATGTGAGAGCTGCAAAGAGAATCTGAGAGGGTATATTGTAAAGAGTAAGAACCTGTACTACTACAAATGCGATAATGGTAGTAAATGTTCCTGTAATGTAAGTGCTAAAAAGCTGCATGAGTTATTTGAAACAATTCTGAGCGAAATAACGCTTCCTGAGAAATACATTGACCTGTTTCAGCTTCAGTTAAGGAAACTGTTTACAACAATCAATACAGATAGAGAAGAAAACGCCAAACAGTATAAAACGAGGTTAACGGAGCTGGAACAAAAAATAGAAAATCTGGAAGAACGCTTTATAGAGGAAAAATCAATCAGGAGTTATACCAGAAATTTGCGCATAAGTTCAGCCGGGAGAAAGTAGAACTGTTAGAACATTTACGACCAACAATTATAAACACCTCGAACCTGGAAAAATACATTGAACTGGCTATTAAAAGAGTCACAGAACCTGCATCCATATGGACTTCCAGCAATTACGCAGAAAAGCAAAGGTTACAATTCAGAATATTTCCTGAAGGAATCTATTATAACAAGAAAACGCATCAACCTCGAACCGATAAAATGAATAGAATGTTTGCCTTCGTTGCAGAACTGTCGGGCGTTTCGGAGAAAAGAGAAACCCGACTTTCTGAGATTACTCTCAAGAAGTCGGGTTTGGCGGACCAGACGGGACTCGAACCCGCGACCTCCGCCGTGACAGGGCGGCATTCTAACCAACTGAACTACTGATCCTTCTCCCTTTTTAGTTCGAAGGAAACTGATCCTTTTCCCTTCGTTTAACACTGTTGTGTTTCCCGTTTTGGGATTGCAAAGATAGCGACAAACCAACCAATTTTGCAAATCTTTTTTAAAAAATATTTAAGCCGTTATCTTTACACCGTACTTTAACCAATTTATAACATAAATATGCAATTCCTGGAATTCGAAAAACCTATTGCGGACTTGTATGATCAGCTGGAAAAACTGAAAGAGAATGGCGCCAAGTCTGGTGTTGACGTGACAGCTACCGTGGTGGAATATGAGTCTAAGATCGCTCATACCCGTCAGGAAATCTATGATCATCTGACCAGTTACCAAAAGGTACTGCTTAGCAGGCACCCGGATAGGCCCTATACCCTGGCGTACATTGAGAAGATGTGTACCAACTTTGTGGAGCTGCATGGCGACAGGAATGTAAAGGACGATAAGGCGATGGTAGGCGGTTTCGCCAACCTGGATGGCGAAACAGTGATGTTTATCGGTCAGCAGAAGGGGGTAAATACCAAAATGCGCCAGATCCGCAACTTTGGTATGGCTAATCCTGAAGGCTATCGCAAGGCATTGCGTCTCATGAAACTGGCAGAAAAGTTCAACAAGCCTATCGTAACGCTCATAGATACCCCGGGTGCTTACCCAGGTCTGGAAGCCGAAGAACGTGGTCAGGGTGAGGCAATTGCCCGCAATATATTTGAAATGGTGAAGCTGCGTGTACCAGTTATCTGTATCATTATCGGGGAAGGTGCTTCCGGTGGTGCCCTTGGCATCGGTATCGGAGATCGTGTGCTGATGCTGGAAAACAGCTGGTATACCGTAATTTCTCCTGAAAACTGCTCTACCATCCTCTGGCGTAGCTGGAACTTCAAGGAAAAAGCTGCCGAAGAGCTGAAACTGACCTCTGATCATATGAAGAACTTTGGTCTCGTTGATGGTGTTATCAATGAACCGCTGGGTGGCGCGCACGTAAACCCTGATGAAATGGCGGTGATCCTGAAACAAAAGATCAAAGAAACTTTGGCCGAACTGAAGAAGTTCGATGCTGACACCAGAATCGAGCAGCGTATTGACAAGTACAGTAACATGGGCTTTTTTGACGAACACTAAAAATAATTTGATATAAACCATTTCAAATGGTCATCTTTGCACCTCCTTTCAGGATTTTCACCTCTTGAAGGGTGATCCAGAGAGGGCAATTTGGAATTTCTTATCCGGAATTTTTACGTAATATGGAACAATTAAGAGGCACCGGCGTTGCGCTGGTTACGCCCTTTAAAAAAGACGAAAGCATCGACTGGAATGCTTTAGAGAGAGTCATCGATCATGTGATTGCCGGCGGGGTTGACTATGTAGTATCCCTGGGGACAACCGGTGAAACACCTACACTGAGCGCTGAAGAGAAGTTGGACATCATGAAGTTCACCTTCGAAAAAGTAGCGAAGCGCGTACCCGTGGTGGTGGGTATTGGAGACTATAACACCCGTGATGTAGTCAAGCGTCTCGAAACCTGTCCGCTCGATGAAGCCCTTGCCATACTCAGCGTAGCTCCTTATTACAGCAAACCAAGTCAGGAAGGCATCTTCCAGCACTATAAGGCCGTAGCGGCAGCTGCGCCAAAGCCAGTTATTCTCTACAATGTACCTGGTCGTACCGGTCGTAATATGACCGCTCAGACCACCCTGCGCCTGGCACATGAGGTGGAAAACATCGTGGCCATGAAGGAAGCCAGCGGTGATATGGTACAGTGTATGCAGATTATCCGGGACAAACCGAAAGATTTCATCGTGGTGAGCGGGGATGATGCCCTGGCTATGCCACAGATCGCAACCGGTATGGACGGTTTGATCTCTGTAGCAGCCAATTATTTTGCAAAAGATACTGCTGATATGGTACGTGCTGCCCTCCGGAACGATTTCCCTAAAGCAAGAACGTTGCATTATAAATTGCAGGAAGCCTTTGATCTCATGTTTGAAGAAAACAACCCTGCGGGCGTGAAAGCGTTTTTACATGAGGGTGGTTTGATTGAAAATGTGTTCCGTTTGCCGGTAATACGTGTAAGCGATGGATTGCAGGCGAGAATTGCTGCTTTTGCAAAGACATTCAAATAAAAAATAAAGAAAAAAGCTTTTGCCTGAGGCAAAAGCTTTTTTTCTGGATATAACTGGATATAATTTGTAGCGGGCCTTTTCAGCGCCACCAGGAATTTTCTAAATAATGTATGTAGCCCCTTCCAGCGACAGATCTGTATTCGGAAACACTGGTTTACATTCCTCCAGAAAAGGGGCCAATTCTGTATACTTAGATGAAAAATGCCCGATAATCAATCTTTTAGCCTCACCTTTCGCCGCTAATGTAGCTGCCTGCACACTTGTGCTGTGATATCTTTCCGTCGCTCTTTCTGCCAGGTTATGTAAATAAGTAGTTTCGTGATACACGAGATCTGCCTGATAGATATATGGCAATAATTCCTCCGTATACTTCGTATCTGCACAATAGACGTACTTTTTGCCTGGGGCAGGAGGGAGGGTGACCCAGTCATTTTTTACCAGTAAGCCATCTTTTCGCTGATAATCGGCTCCTTCGGCCAACTGAGAGAAAAAGGCCGCAGGAATTTCATATGCCCTTGCCTGTTCGGGTATAATCCGCCGTTTCCGTTTTTGCATATCAAACACAAAACCATAGCAGGGAATCCGGTGCCTGGTCGCAAAATAGCTTACCTGCAGGTCCTTATCGTTTACGATAACGCCTTGATTTTCTTCTGTTAAGGGGGTGAAATGCATTTGGAACTGCAAAGTGGTAGCCGCACACTCCATCTGGAGTTTGAGGATCTGTTCCAATTCAGGAGGGCCGAATAAAAAAAGTGGATCCTGGCGTCCCAGCAGACTCAGGGTATTTATGAGGCCAATGAGACCAAAATAGTGATCGCCGTGTAAGTGACTGATAAAGATGTACTTGAGCCGGCTACGCCGGATTTTATAGCGTGCAATCTGCACTTGTGTGCCTTCGCCACAGTCTACGAGTAGCAAAATATCGTTACATGTGACTACCTGTGCCGTTGGATGCCTGTCTAACGTGGGAAGAGCCGAATTATTACCTAGTATGGTTACCGCAAACATGCCCGAAAATACGTATTTATAAAATGAAAAATTCCGGAATATGGAACCATTTTCCACATTCCGGAACTATATGCGTGCACTGAGGGCGGCACACAAAAAATTATTCATCTTCACCCAATAATTCCCTTTCCAGGTCTTCCATCATGACGAGGTCGATGGCTTCTAACATAGTAGGGGCAAGGTTTACAACATTTTCATCGGCAGCTTTAATTTGTGCTAAAAGACTACTGTTTAGTCCGGTGAGGGCGCAGGACAGACCGCTGTCATACTGCTGGTAGTAGACTGTTAAAATGGCTTTCAACCCAGCTTCCTCCATATTTGACACCAATGCCATATCCAGTATAAGATTGCGGCCTTCCAAATCTGGTAGATCTGATACTTCTTTTACAAAAGCGTCTGCCAAATTAGCATCCAGCAAACTTATTTGCGGTTGTATAACAAGAATTTTTTCTTTGGTATCAATTTTGAATTCCATTCGGTAAGATTTTTGTTTTATAAGTTTAGTAAATAGTAATCGGAATCCTGCCCAATAACAGCCTTCTTCTTACTGCTCTGCCCTTCTCAATGATCTTTATACTATTAAAGTGTTAGGGTAAAGGTAAATCAAAATTATTTGCTAATATTGTATAAGCAAGTCCCGGTAAGGGTTTTAATAATTTAATATTCTCACAATGGACCAGAATTTTTCACCGCAAGTAAAGGAGATCATTTCGTTTAGCAGAGAGGAAGCTCTACGCTTGGGGAATGATTTCATCGGCACAGAACACCTGCTGCTTGGCATTATCCGAGAGGGGGAAGGGACAGCTGTTAAAATTCTGCAGGCCTTGAATGTAGACCTTTATGAACTACGTAAGGAGGTTGAATTGGCCGTAAAAGACAAGACAGGAAAGAATATAGCCAATATCAATAGCCTCCCGCTTACAAGGCAGGCAGAGAAAGTAATCCGTGTTACGGTGCTAGAAGCAAAGGCACTGAAAAGTCCTACCGTAGAAACGGAACACTTAATGCTTTCTATCCTCAAGAATAAAGAAAACGTTTGTACACAAATCTTACAACAGTTTGACGTGGATTACGACACTTTTAAAAACGAGCTGGGCTTCGTAAAGTCTTCTGACCCTAAAGCAGAATTTGACGATCCAGGAGAGGAAGAATTTGAAGATGAACGCAAGAGTTTTGCCTCTAAGGCCAAACAGACAAATACGAAGTCTAAAACGCCTGTGCTGGATAATTTCGGCCGGGATATTACCAAGCTGGCCGAGAGTGGCAGCCTTGACCCGATTGTAGGTCGCGAAGCGGAAATTGAGCGTGTATCGCAGATATTATCCCGCCGTAAAAAGAATAATCCGATCCTGATCGGTGAACCGGGAGTGGGTAAAACCGCTATCGTAGAGGGCCTGGCACTGCGCATCGTGCAGCGTAAGGTATCACGCGTATTGTTTGACAAACGTGTTGTAAGCCTCGATCTCGCCGCACTGGTAGCCGGTACAAAATACCGTGGCCAGTTTGAAGAAAGGATGAAAGCCATCATGAATGAACTGGAGAAAAACAGAGATGTGATCCTGTTCATTGATGAAATTCACACGATCGTTGGTGCAGGTGGTGCTTCAGGTTCCCTGGATGCTTCCAATATCTTCAAACCAGCCCTCGCCCGTGGAGAACTCCAGTGCATCGGTGCATCCACCCTGGATGAGTATCGCATGTACATCGAGAAAGATGGTGCACTCGACCGCCGTTTCCAGAAAGTAATGGTAGACCCTCCAACCGTGGAGGAAACAATACAGATCCTCAACAATATCAAACCAAGATATGAAGAGTATCACAACGTAAGCTATTCTGATGATGCAATTCAGGCGTGCGTAAAACTGAGCGATCGCTACATGACAGACCGTTTATTGCCAGATAAGGCGATCGATGTACTGGATGAAGTAGGCGCCCGTGTACACCTCAAGAACATCAACGTTCCGCAGAACATCCTGGATCTGGAAAAACAGATCGAAGATATCAAGCAGGAAAAGAATAAAGTCGTGAAGAGTCAACGCTTTGAAGAAGCAGCAGCACTACGCGATACGGAAAAGAAACTAGGCGAGGACCTTGAGAAAGCGAAAGCCGTTTGGGAAGAAGAAGTGAAACACAAACGCTACCCAATCGATGAAGAAGCGATCGCCGAAGTGGTGAGCATGATGACAGGTATCCCTGTTAAACGTATGGTACAGGCCGAAACCGAAAAACTGCGTCGGATGGGTGAAGACCTGAAAGGTGCAGTAGTTGGTCAGGACGAAGCCATTTCCAAAGTAACAAAAGCTATTCAGCGTAACCGCGTAGGTCTGAAAGATCCAAAGAAACCAATTGGTACTTTCATCTTCCTCGGTCCTACAGGGGTTGGTAAAACTGAGCTGGCTAAGTCACTCGCACGCTATATGTTCGATTCAGAAGATTCTCTGATCCGTATAGATATGAGTGAATACATGGAGAAATTCTCTGTAAGCCGCCTGATTGGTGCGCCTCCGGGATATGTAGGTTATGAAGAAGGTGGTCAGCTGACTGAAAAAGTTCGCCGTAAACCATACTCTGTAATCCTGCTGGACGAAATCGAAAAGGCACATCCGGATATTTACAATATCCTGCTGCAGGTGCTGGACGATGGTATCCTCACCGATGGCCTTGGCCGTAAGGTAGACTTCAAGAATACATTGATCATTATGACCTCCAACATTGGGGTTCGTCAGCTGAAAGATTTCGGAGCAGGTGTAGGTTTCTCTACAAATGCGAAATCCAACAGCGAAGAAGAGAATACAAAATCAGTAATTGAAAAAGCACTGAAACGTACCTTCTCTCCTGAGTTCCTCAACCGTATTGATGATGTGATCATATTCAATTCACTGAGCAAAGAGCATATCTATACAATCATAGATATTACTATGCAGAGTGTGCTGAAACGTCTGGAAAACCTTGGCTTTAGCCTGGAACTGACGGAAGAAGCGAAAGGATTCCTGGCGGAAAAAGGCTACGACCAACAGTTTGGTGCCCGTCCGCTACACAGGGCGATCCAGAAATACCTGGAAGATCCTTTAGCAGAAGAGATCCTGAATATGAATATTCACAACGGAGATGTATTGATTGCTGATCTTGATAAGGAAAATCAGAAACTGATCTTTACTTTAAAGAACTCAAGAAATATCAAATCTGAAAAATCAGAGGCTTAATTACAAAGCCATAGTTGATAGAAATGTTTTCCAATAAAGGCTCCCGGGATTATTTCCCGGGAGTTTTTTTATGCGTATATGGGTGATTTTCTACCCCTTTTGTGTGAATAAAAGGACTAATTTTATATTTTAACATATGTTTGTGAAATGAGGAAACTAGTTTTTTTATCAGGTTTTTTGGGGATGATGGCATGCCATCCCGGGAGAAAAAAAACACTACCACTGCGACTGTAAATGATACAGCCCTTATTTTACCGGGAGATCGGGTAGCTGTTGATACCAGCACCCGGGAGGTAAACGAAAGACCCGGTGAAGAAGAGATAGAAGAAGATGAAGAAAGGAGCAATCAACTGAAGAATAGAACCGAAGATCCATCGTATAGAGAGAAAGACCTTGTGGCAAAGCAATATATATTGGATGAAGATGAAGACCTTGCGCTCAGATGGGCAGTAGATACGATCAACCATTTCGACTGTGCAATCTAGAGAATTTTCGTACATGAAATTCTTATGGCCTTCCTGTTACTTATTATACATCCCTTCTTATTTTCATGCTGCTGTGGTGGAATAATTAATAATTAGTCGCCTTAACAAATTAATGGACCATATTCGCCGTAAAACCGCCTTTTCCCACATATTGTTCGCTGTTCGCCTCCTCATCCAGTGAAATGTAGCTACCAAAATGGCGAATACTATCCTAATCCAGAGAACCTGGGAAAAAAAGGCCATCCACCCCGAAAATAAAAAGTGAATATCTTTTTAATAATACCCCCGCTTTTTTTATGAATTATCCTGTAGTTGCATTTCTACAAAAGTGGTATGCCGAATCGGATATTGATATTATTTTGCCTTAAAATAGCCTTAAAAATAGCTAAAATGAACTAAAAACTGAATTAGTATAACACGTAGGTGTTATAATCTTCCCACTAGTTGCCCCCATTTCCCCCCATTCGGGCTCTTCCATGTGCTGGTTTTTGCAAGATATATTTACATGTTCATTTTTAATAATGATAATCAATTGTTTATATGATACCTATTTAAAATTAAAATGATACGTTCATGTCATTTTAATAATATTACTAATATTAGATATTTGCGCTATAGGAATCGTAGAGACTTTTCTATTCATTCAGGTTCGTGAACAGCACAAAGACAGTGGACATTACATTTTGCCTCTTTTAACCGTTTTTTATTTGAAAGCCTTAACATATGCCTTGCAGAGTTCCAATCTGTGCAATAGTACAGTGGTATGCCAGGTACACACACACACATTATTTAATAAAAAGGAAAACGGATAAATAAAAAATTTAAAATCTATCTATCCCTATACTAATATGAAAACAGTTTTACACAACGTTTCACGCAAACTCTTATTGGCTGGTGGCATCACCCTGGCAGCTACTGCGGCAAACGCACAGATGAAAATTGGTGATAATCCTTCACAGATTACCAAGTCTGCGATCCTGGAGCTTAGCAGTACCAAACAAGGTCTGTTACTGCCAAGGCTGAGCGATTTTACTACCATCAATACAGCGATCGGTTCTGATGCTGTAGACGGTATGATCGTATACCTGAACAGCACTGTTGCAGCTGATAACGGTGTGTATATGCGTAAAGCAGGTGCATGGGTGAAAATCGCCAGCGCCGCTGATGCACTTGCAAACTGGGGTCTGACTGGTAACGCAGGTACCAATCCAACTACTAACTACCTCGGAACTTCCGATGCACAGCCGCTCTCCATCCGTGCAAATGCAACTGAAGCAATCAGTGTACAAACCAACGGTAATGTACAATTGAAACAGGTTGCCGCTACTACTACCGATGCAGCACTGGATGTATTGATCATTCAGGCAGATGGTACAATCGTGAAAAAATCTTTGCCAGCTTATGCTTTCAAAAGTCTGCTGACAAATGTTGATGCATCTGTTCTTACTATGAACACCACCCAGGCAACCGATGGCCAGGTGACTATCAATGCGCCTATCATGGATGGTGCCTCCACTAAGTCTTATGGTTTCATGACCCTGGCAGACTGGACTACCCTGAACAACCTGGCAGCTGGTAACAGCCTTACTGTAGCGAATCTGATCACTGCAGCAGCTACTACTTTTGATGCTACCAAAGGTGCCATGATCACTTATAATTCTACCAACAAACAATACGAACTATCTCTGATCGAAGCATCTACTGACAGAAATGGTATCGTGACCACAGGCGCGCAGTCTTTTGCAGGTGCTAAAACCTTCACTGGTACTGTCACTGTAAATGGTGCAACTACCCTGAACAGCACTTTAGGTGTAACCGGTGCGACTACTCTGGGCAACACTTTGGGTGTAACTGGTGCGACTACCCTGGGTAATACACTGGATGTAACTGGTAAAGCTACGCTGAATAATGGTGTAGACGTAACCAGCGGTAACGTAGCTGTGACTACCGGCAACTTAACATTGACCTCCGGTAATGCATCTGTAGGTGGTACTACTACATTAGGTGGTACTGTAACGATGAACACTGTTGCTGCAAACACTGAGACTAATTCACTGAATGTATTGGTACAAAATGCCACTACTAAAGCAGTTGAAGCAAAATCCTTCTCCTTCGACGCTATCGCAAATGCCATCACACTGATCAAAACCGGTGCTACTTCTACCGCTGGTAGTGATGTAGAACTGAAATCAGATGTTGCTGGTACAGACTTCAATATCGTAGCTGACGGTACTGCCAAGACAGTTACTTTCAACCTGCCTGATGCAAGTGCCGTTGATGCTAGTCACACTGCAGTTCAACGAGGTGTGGTTTCTACAGGCAGACAGTCTTTCGCTGGTAGCAAATCTTACACTGATAGCGTAGCAATCGGTCAGAATACTGTTGCTAACTCTACACTGACAGTAAATGGTTCCGTATCAATGGCTATCAAGCCTGTTACTGCTACTTACACTGTAACAGGTAGTGACAACACCATCCTGGCAGATGCCAGTGCGGGTGCTTTCACTATTACGCTGCCTGCGCCTGCTGCTACTATCGTAGGTCGTATCTACACTATCAAGAAGATTGGTGGTGATATCGACAAAGCAGTTACTATCATGCCAGGAGCTAACAGTATCGAAGGTGGCTCCAGCTATGTTATTTACAACGACTGGACATTCATTACCGTACAAACTGACGGTACTAACTGGTATATCATCAAGAAATAAGGGATAAGATTTTATAACAGGAGCAGTATCTGCTGCTCCTGTTTATTCCTTTTGTGTGCCTGTATTCGTGAAACCAATTAATACCTATGATAACTTTCCCAAACCGGCTTGTGCTTTTGTGCCTGCTTATTCTACCATCAGCATATGTAGGTGCCCAGCAATTGAAGTTGGGGAAAAATCCCACTTCAATTGAGAAGTCTGCGCTGCTGGATCTGAATAGTGACAAACAAGGCTTATTACTCCCAAGAATTTCCGACTATACCATCGCTCCGCTGAATACTGCTCCTGATGGTATGATTATATACTATGTTCCTGATAAATTATTATACATCCGTAAAAACGGAGTATGGAATAAACTCATAGACGAAACATCTGCAATTTCATCTGTAAATGGACAAACTGGTCCAGTTGTTAGCTTAACCACCGCCAATATTTCAGAATCTGTCAATCTTTATTATACTGACGCGAGAGCAAGAGCGGCGTTCAGTGCTGGCACGGGTATCAGTTTATCTGGTGCAGGAGTTATCTCAGCTTTGAATACTTCTAATTTATGGAATGCGTCCCAGTTACAGGGCCGCAACATTGCCACTACTGCACCAGCCGATCAGGATGTGCTGACATGGAGTGCTGCTACCAGCACATGGCTACCTAAAGCAGTTGGCTCTGTTACTTCTGTTGCCTTGTCATTACCTTCTTCAATATTTACAGTTAGTGGTAGCCCTGTTACATCTACCGGTACATTGTCTGGCACATTTAATTCACAGGCAGCTAACACTGTATTTGCTGCTCCAAACGGCACGGCAGGTACACCTTCTTTCCGTGCACTGGTAGCTGCAGATATTCCTTCAGGATCTGGTAACTATATTCAAAATATATCTACCGGCACACAGACTGCCAGTTTCTCTATCAGTGGCAATGGTTTGATTGGTACTAACCTGGGAGTAGGCATCAGCACAACGCCTGCCAATACTTTGGAAGTAGGTGGTACGACCGCTGCTTCTGGTTTGTCAGGATTAAGACTGACTGGTCTGGGAGCTGCCACTTTACAAAGTTCAATGGCCAATACCCTTGCGGTGAATGCCAACGGTGATGTGGTAGTCACTCAAAATGCAGCTGCCAATAACTGGTTAATTACCGGTAACTCCAATGTAAGTTCCAGTACTCATTTCCTTGGTACAACCAATGATGTGAAGATGGTGATCAAATCTAACAACACCTCTTTCCTTGAGTTTGGCCGCCGTGCTACTTTAGGACTGGTACAGAATTACCCTAGCTATACAGATAGTGATGAAAGTGTCACCTTGATGAAATCTGCCCTGCAGTTCGATGTACCTTCCTCTGTTCAGTTTTATAAACCTAAATTCTATACTACCACTGACGGCAACTTCCGCCTTAAAGGATCTGCTGCCGGTACTGATTTCTTTGAATTGGGTTCTACCGGCAGTAACAATGGTGGGGGTTTTGAATTCATCATCGGTGATGATGGGGATGAGCCTATTCTGTTCAGAAGTTACTACTATGCAGATTCATCTTATACTGAGATGATGCGCATGCAGTCAAAGAAAGTAGGTATCAACATGGCTGGTGTAACTCCTGCACAAACTTTGGATGTAAGAGGAACGATGCGCCTGACTGGTAGCACCGGTACTCCTGATAATATATTAGGGCGTAACAGCACCAGCGGTGACATTGCTACCCTGGGTTATGACGCAACTACACTCAGTCTCACCAGCGGAGCTATCAAAGCAAATAATACTTCTTCTATCTGGAATGCAAACCAATTGCAAAGTACAGCAGTAGCAGCTACTGCACCTACTTCCGGACAGTACCTTGTATATGATGGTACCAGTTGGACGCCTACGACAGTTTCCGGAAGTCCAGGTGGTAGCGGTACCTGGTCTACGACTGGTAACAGCGGTACTACAGCAGGGACTAACTTCATTGGTACTACTGATAGTAAAGCACTGGTGGTAAAGACGAATAGTACCGAAGTAATGCGTGTGGATGCCAGTAGCCATGTGGGGATCAAAACAACTACACCTACCAGTACACTGCACGTGAATGGTTCTTTTGCTACAGCCGTTGCCAGTTATGATAACCCTTCTACAGCAGTTACGGTGAACCTGGATGAGACTTATTATATGGTAGCAAGGTTAAGCTCCAATTATGGGAATATAGCTTCGGTAACAGCCAACCTGCCATCAGCAGCTACCTGCCCGGGCAGAATATATGTATTTTCCAATACTGTCACCAGTTCCGGTTCCGGTAAGTTATATGTAAAACCAAGCAGCAGTGAATTTATTGGCAGTTTGGGCAATAATACAACGATGACACTGGACGAACGTATTTCAGCCGCGATACAAAGTACAGGTTCTTATTGGGTAGTGTTGTATAAAGGTTCAAACCAAGGCTACTAACAAACAAAAGTTAATAATGAAGTTCTTATTCTCCATAATACTTTTTTGCGTTACGTTCCATCTCAGCTATGGGCAGGAGACTTACATCTCTACCGGTGCGCAGGTATGGAATTTTGGTAACGTCGGGGTATTTGGTAACATAACGAATGAGGGGTCATTAGGATCGAGCCCCAATGCTAACCTTTATTTTTATGGTAAAGTATGGACGAATGGCTTTAACGCTTCTCTCAAAGACGAAAGTACCTCCGGCCTCAAAGGCACCGGGGGCATTTTTAGTTTTGCAGGTAGTAGCGGACAGCAGACTATTTCCGGCGGATTCAATGTGGCTGCAAAGATTGGTGCGAGTTTTCCCAACGTAGATATCAATAACCCGGATGGTGTTATCTTTTATACCCTCAATGACCTGAAGATCAGAAATACCCTTAGCTTATCTAACGGGCTCGTATTCCTGAACGGACAGAACCTCATGGTCGGCGATACCTCTGCGGGATCTATCACTGGTTATTCAGACCGGCGTTTTGTGGTAACAGGTACTTCCTCCAGCGGTGGATTCCTGTATCGTTCCAAACTAGCCAGCAGTGCCGGACAGGTGGTATTCCCGATAGGTAGCTCTGCCAGCAATTATGCACCAGCTGCTGTGCAGTATGAAGGAGATGCAGAAGATTTTCATGCACGTGTATTTGACAGTGTATATCAATATGCCAGTTCCGGAACTTCTATCTATGACACTGTTGTGTACAAAACATGGAACATAGGAGAGGAGTTGGGAGGTACCGGCAAAACAGCTGTAACCCTGCAGCATATGGATAGTAATGAGGGCGATGAATATAATTTAAACAGGGCTGAGAGTTATATCTCTTTATTCAAGGACAGTGAGTGGGAACATCGTTACAGTGTGAATGACAACATGAGCACTGGTACGTTGACTTCTCAGGCCATGGTATCATCAGCTACCATGCATTCCCGCGGTTTCGGGGGCATTGGCCTGAATGCTTATTTTGCTAAAAAGACCAACTTTTCCAATAGCTATTCACCAGCTACAATTATTGACTTCAACGCTTACCGTGTAAGTATCTCATTGGTAGATCTGGTTTGGATCACCAGCAGAGAGACTAACATGAATGTGTTTGAAGTAGAGCGCAGACTGGATAACGAAGAAACCTTTACTAAGGTAGGCACCGTCGCCACGAAAGCGCCTAATGGAAACAGCACAACTAAATTGAGTTACTATTACCAGGATACAAATGACTATGATGGATGGAGCTATTATCGCATTAAGGCAGTATCAAAAACCGGCAAGTACGTCTACTCTGATGTAAGAGAAGTCGGACCGCTGGTGGATGTAACCGTTTACCCGAACCCGAACTGGGGCGATTTCAAGATCAAAGTAAGAGGTATCAAGACTACGTTGATAATGCAATTGTACGATGTATGGGGTCAGGTGATGCGTAGGCAGGAGATTACAGGAACCGGAGATGTGGAAGTACACAACTTGCCAGCTGGTACTTACTTCCTCGTGCTGAAACAAAAAGACACAATGAAAGAAGTGTATACCTGCAAAGTAATAGTGATAGATCATTGATAAGATAACCGAAAATGAATTGAAACTAAACAAGGACACATAATTGAATGGCGAAGAAAGCAAGTGGGCGAATAAGACCCTGCCTGCTTTCTTAGTCATATTTATAAGTTTTTGTTTAAATCCGGGTAATTTTTATGAAGACTAAATTCCTTGTCCGAGCCATTCAACTATTTCCAGTGTTCCTGTTTTGGTCCACATTGACATTTGCTCAACAGTTAAAACTGGGTGATAATCCCAGTTCCCTGCAAAAGTCAGCGTTACTGGAACTTGAAAGTAAATCTCAGGGGCTACTACTGCCCCGGATTGCTGATACTACATCTGGTGCTATCGCTACTGCTCCTGATGGTATGATCATTTACCTCACGCTCAACAATAGTCTGTGTATTCGCAGTAATGGGCATTGGCATCCATTGCTGCCTGAAGGGTATGCGATTACCAGCCTGAATGGACAGACAATTGCCGTGCAGTCACTGGCTACTACAAATACAGCCGGTACATTTGGCTTTACGTCAGTGGCAGGAGCGCATACTTTAAATATACCGGATGCGACAGCTACCAATAGTGGTTTTTTGAATACCAATGCACAAACACTGGCAGGCGCCAAGACATTTACAAATACATTGACTGCTAATCAGGATGTGTTCCTGACGGGTATCAGTATAGATAATACCAAGGATAGTGTGCTCCTGATCGATGGAGGCAAACTGCTGAAGAAACAACTGACCGGATTACCTCCGGTAGGTACAGCGGGTGGTGACCTCACAGGTACATATCCTAATCCTACTATTGCTGCCGGCGCTGTAACAGGTACCAAGATTGCACAGGCAGGGGCGACTTCCGGCCAGGTACTGAAATGGAATGGTACCACCTGGGCACCGGCTGCTGATGATAACAGTGGTTCTATTTCCTCTATTGGTTTAGTAGTGCCTTCTTTCCTGACAGTATCTCCGGCCACTTTAACTGCTAATGGAACATTTACAATCGGTACAAGCAGTCAGACTGCGAATACGGTGTTTGCTGCGCCTGATGCAAGTGCAGGTACACCTACATTCCGCTCACTGGTTCCTACTGATATGACATTGGGTACACAGCGCCTTGTAGGCCGTTATTCCAATGGTACAGGTACTGGGCAGTCTGTGTCAATGGACAGAACATTGAAAATGACTACCGGTGGTTATATATACGTAGATACTACGCTGGCGGTTTACAATGCGAGCAAAATCCAGAGTATAGCAGTATCACTTACAGCACCCACTACCGGACAGGTATTAAAATATAATGGTACAAGCTGGACACCGGCTGCTGATGATAATGCGGGTCTGACTTCAGTCGGAATAACATTACCACTGTATACATTTTCGAATTCCCCGCTGACAGCGAATGGTACATTGACAGGTTCACTGAGCTCACAGACAGCAAATACATTTTTAGGCGCACCCAACGGAGCTGCAGGTACGCCCTCGTTCCGTACACTGGTAGCAGCAGATATTCCTTCTTTACCATTCTCCCAGATTACAGGTACAGTGCCTGTATCTCAGGGTGGTACAGGATTGACAACGGTAGGTACATCCGGACAGGTATTGACATCTAATGGTACGACGTTGTCATGGGCTACACCCACATCTACAGGTTTAACATCTGTAGGCCTTTCATTACCTTCCATTTTTACAGTGACGAATTCTCCGCTTACTGCAAATGGAACCATTACTGCTACACTGGCGTCTCAAACTCAGTACACTGTTTTGGCTGCGCCAACCACAGCTAATGGAACGCCTTCTTTCCGTACACTGATACCAGCAGATATTCAGACTGTAACAACACAAAAATTGTTAGGCCGTTATTCAACCGGTACAGGTGCAGCACAGGAAGTAACTTTGGATAATACCATCAAGCTGACGACTGCCGGTACATTGTATGCTGATAGTTCGCTGGCAGTATGGAATGCCAGCAAACTACAAGGTGTAAGAGTGGCTGCAACAGCGCCTACTGACAATTATATTTTGAAATATGATGCTGCCACTACCAGCTGGGGACCTGAAGCAGAAACGGCTGCATCCAACTGGTTATTTACAGGTAACAGTAATACGGATGCCAACAGTTTTCTGGGTACCACAGCTGATCAGCCGATGGTGTTAAAATATAACAGCAAAGAGTTGTTCCGTGGTACAAAGGGTACAGGTACCTACGCAAGCAAAGTAGTATCCCTGTTCAATGGAGCAACCGCCTACAATGCGCACCCGTTGGTAATCAAAGCTAACGGTGCGGATGTATTGGCATTTGAAGATTCTACCGGTGTAATTACCTGGCACTGGAATATGTTAGGAACAGGTCTGAACTTCGTAGAATCCGGTGTGGCAGATTACAGGCTCTTTTTGATGAAAGGTGGTAATGTAGGGATTAATACAAGTACTCCTGCATCAAGACTGGAAGTAAATGGTAGTATGGCATTGCCTATCACTAATAATTCTTTAACAGGTACGCAGACTTACACGATGACTGCGGATGACTATACTTATATTAAATCAGGAACCGGTGCATATACTGTTACTTTACCTGATCCAACCACCTGTGAGGGCAGAATATATGTATTAAAAAGAGCTACCACCACAGGTACTTTTACAGTGAAAACGACCGGAAGTTACCAGATAGATGGAGCTACTACTGTAACAATACCTACTACTGCAAAGATGGCTTATACCTTCCAGTCAGACGGATCGAACTGGTACATAATAGGAGGGTTGTAACAATATATAATTCATCAGATCGTAAAAACATTTCCCCAAAAGGAAATGTTTTTTTTTGCACTGAATTCAAACTTACCTTTACACCGTTTAATTCATACAGTTTTGAAAAAGATTATCATCACCTTAGATGGATATTCTTCCTGCGGGAAGAGTACGCTAGCCAAACAGTTAGCTGCGGAGCTGGATTATGTATACATCGACAGCGGCGCCATGTATCGTGCTATCACGTTGTATTTTATTCAGAACCGTATAGACTGGAACAACCCTGAAGAGGTAGTCCAGGCATTGAAAAACATCCAGCTGGAATTCGTCTACAACCCACTTACCGGGTTCTCTGAAATGAACCTGAACGGTGAGAATGTAGAACAACTGATCCGCGAAATGCTGGTAGCTGAAAAAGTAAGTGAAGTCGCCGCCGTAGGTGCTGTCAGGGAGTTCGCCGTTGCTCAGCAACAGGAAATGGGTAAGCAGAAAGGCATCGTCATGGATGGTCGCGACATCGGTACCACCGTATTTCCCCATGCAGAACTCAAGATCTTTATGACTGCTGAAGCGGCTATCCGGGTAGAACGCCGCTTTAAGGAACTCTATGCTAAAAACAAAGGCATCACCCTCCACGAAGTAAAAGAGAACCTGGAACTGCGCGATTACATCGACACCAACCGCGAAATCAGCCCACTCCGTAAAGCAGAAGATGCTATTATATTGGATAACAGTCAGTTATCGCCAAACGAGCAACTGAAGTTGGTATTACAATGGGTAGACGATGCCGTGATGGTGAAGTCCTGAGCAAAAAGCCTCAAATGCTTTAACAGCAACGTTCTAAGCGAAAAATAATGAGTACCATGCGTCCTGACAGCAGGTGATCATCCTGATACCTGCTGCCAGAGAGGCCCCACTGCCAAATAGAATATTCTTCCTGAATTTATTTTAATATTAGAAAAACCTTTGTTAAATTTGTCCTACTCCGGTGAGTAATTCCGGTTAATCCTTCAATAGTTTTTCCACATCCTTTAGAATTTCCTGCATTTTATTGTTGTTATAATGTTGTAACCGGTTATTTAAACATATGCCGTCGAACGATATTTCCATACATGGTCAAGAGAAGTCATAAGAGATCTTTTGGACGATCTTTCTATAACTATATCCAGGGACCTGTTACTATTAGCCGTATAGAACACTCAATACTATATATATTAATACCCCCGGGCATTTTTTTGGTGCACCGGTATTATTAAAAACTTAATGTGGGACGGGCAGCATTGCCTGTCAGGTCCCATGTTTTCAGTAGGTGTATTCGGTTAATAGGAAGAAGGGGCGAATTCTTTCGCCCTTTCGCTTTTTGTATTTAACTTGTGCCTATTACCCTGGCTGTCGCATGGCGAAACAAATACCTTACGTTTTACTCTTTTTGTTCCTGGGGTTTAAAGTGGACATTTCATTTGCACAGGATTCTTCCCTCATTTACAGAACACTTGATTCTGCCCGGAATCTCCGAGGAGATACCACTAAGGTCAACTGGCTGTTAGATAAAGGGAAAACCTTCAGTCGTTTTTTTGACAAACGCAAAATCGAAAACCCCTTTTTCCAGGAAGCTGTTACCCTTGCTCAACACCTGAAATTTGCAAGGGCACTATTTAATGTCTATAATGAAATTGGTACCGCAAAGAGGAATATCTCTGAATATATCCTGGCTGCGGATTACCACGAGAAGGCTATCAAATATGCAGATGATACCAAAGATGATCATCTGCGCGCCATCGCCCGCAACAATACCGGCGTGGATTACCGGCGCATGGAAAAACCCCTGAAAGCATTTGAATATCACTTTAAGGCTCTCCAACTGGCTGAAAAAGTGAATGATGTACGTAACATTTGTGTTGCAATTAATAGTATCGGTAATATCAACCTCTCCACCGGCAAATACGAAGATGCCATCAGTCATTTTGATAAAGCCCTCGTACTGGAAAAGGAAAACAAAAATGACCTCGGGGTCGCCATTAACCTGGGCAACCTGGGATACGCTTACCAATACCTTGGTAAACTGGACCTCGCCATCGACTATTATAAAAAGTCGCTCGCGGTGAACATGCAGCTGGACAATGCTATGGGCAAAGCCATTTGCTACAATGCCCTGGGGGATGCCTACAAGGAAAAGAAAGAATACGCACAGGCGCTCGAAGCCCTGAACAAAGCCCTGGAAGTAGAAGTGGGGGTGGACGATAAAATACATATTGCTGAGAGTTACTTACATATTGGTAAGTGTTTTAGCCTCATGGGCAAACATGACGATGCCCGCAAATACTTCCAGGAATGTATAGACCTGAGCCAGCACTGGCGCTTCAATTACATGCTGCAGGAAGCTTACAAAGCCCTGGCGGCAGACTATAAAGCCAGTGGCGATTTTCGTCGCTCTCTTGAATGCGCTGATAAATCACTGGTATACAAAGACAGTATCCTGGACGAAAAGGCAGCCCTGCAACTTGCCCAGATGCAGGCTATCTACGAAGTAGACCGCAAGGATAACCAGATCAAAATGCTGGAACATGATAAGCAACTGAATGAACTCCGTACCCGTCGCAATGTCGTGTACATGTTGTCCATAGGCGGTTTCCTGATTATGCTGGCCATTGGTGGATTCTTTTATATCCGGCACCGCAACCTGGAAACAAAGAAACAGACCTTACAACTGGAACTCCGTTCCCTGCGTGCCCAGATGAACCCTCACTTTATCTTTAACTCCCTCAGTTCCATTCACCGTTTCATCTGGAGCAATAACCAGGAAGAGGCATCCGACTACCTGACCAAGTTCTCCAGGTTGATGCGCATGATCCTTGACAATACGCAGTACACCTTTATTTCACTCAACAAGGAACTGGAGTCACTGCGGTTATACCTGGACCTTGAACAATTACGTTGTAATAATATCTTTGAGTACAGAATCACAGTGTCAGACGACATTAATGAAGAAGAGGTAATGATTCCTCCTATGATCATTCAGCCTTATGTCGAAAATGCGATCTGGCATGGATTGGTGCATAAATCCGGGAAAGGCTTACTTGAAATAGCTGTATCCGTAAATGAACGTACCCTGACCTGCCTGGTCACCGACAATGGGATAGGCCGTAAAAAAGCAATGGAGATCAAGGAAAAGAAAGGACAGACACACCGTAGTATGGGAATGAAAGTAACAGCCGGCAGGATAGACCTGATCCGTAAAATCAATAATACCAAAGAAGCCACTGTAAGGGTTACAGACCTTGCAGACCACGAAGGCAAAGCAACAGGAACAATGGTCACACTTGTGCTGCCTGTAGAATTTATATTTTAAACCCTGGATTTTTAAAGCATGAGCGAAATTAAAGCGATTATCGTAGACGATGAACAGCATTGTATAGATGCCCTGCATACTATGCTGGCCAAAAAATGCCCGGAAGTAACAGTGCTGGGTGGTGTGAATAGCGTAAAAGCGGCGAAGGAACTGATTGACGAAGTACATCCCGATGTTGTGTTCCTGGATGTAGAGATGCCTCACCAGAACGGGTTTGAACTACTAAAACTCTTTGACAGAATCAATTTCGACATCATATTCACCACCGCTTACGAGCAGTATGCCCTGAAGGCGATCAAGTTCAATGCACTCGATTACCTGCTCAAACCATTTAGTGTGAAGGAGCTGCAGGACGCCGTTCAGAAATGTATAAGCAGGAGAGGCGTGCAGCAACCGGAACCCGGCAATTCCCCGCTGGATGTGTTCCTGCAGAACATGAAAACTTTACACCAGACGCATAAAAAAATCGCTCTTCCCACTATTAACGGATTGGTTTTTATGCCGGTGCAAAACATCGTACGGTGTGAGTCTACCGGAAATTATACAAGGATCTTTTTTACAGACAAAAAGAACCTGATGGTGTCCAGACCGCTGAAGGAGTTTGAAGAATTACTGACGGATGTGGACTTTTTCAGGGTACATAATTCTCACCTGATCAATTTGCAACAGATGCAATCTTATATACAGGGTGAAGGCGGTTTTGCGTTGATGAGTGACGGTACACAAGTGGAAGTTTCAAGAAGGCGAAAAGCAGATTTTTTGAAAAAAGCGATGCAATTCTAAACCAGATTTAATGCGTTTTACGCCATTTACCCTGAATAGCATACCGGATAATAAATGTGATTTGTCAGCAGGGGGGGAAGAGATTACTTTTGATTCAGGTTTAAACTAATTACGATATAAAACTTTTTTTCTCTGCATTACTAGCATTTATTAGCCCCAAAGAAAAAAGACACCATCAGGTGTCTTTTTTATTATTTGTAATTTTCAATGACTTGTTCTATTTGCTGCTCCAGTCCGTAAAACGATAACAACCTCCTTATTACCGCTTCGACCAGGGCATCGGGACAGCTTGCTCCACTTGTCATCATCACTGTCACCACATCTTTCTCAGGCAAAAATACATCACTGTTTAATTCCTGTTTATGATGGAAGTCATAATGCCTGATTTTATTCCTCGAAATCATCTGATCGTCAGCAGCTATGAAGTAAGTTGGCAGTTTTTCCTCGCACAATTCTACCAGGTGAGAGGTATTTGAACTGTTATAGCCACCTACTACGATTGCCAGGTCTGCCTGTTCTTCCAGTAACCCGGTTACGGCACTCTGGTTATCGTTGGTTGCATAGCAGAGGGTATCTCTTGTATCAGCAAAGCGTTCTCCTACAGTTTCAGGTGTCAGGGCGTACCTGTCCATGATCACGTTCTTAATATAATCGGCGATTCCCTGGGTTTCTGTAGCCAGCATGGTCGTTTGGTTGACCACGCCTACGCGCTGCAGGTCTTTTACCACATCAAATCCTTCAGAGTATTGTCCTTTGAATCGCTCATAGAATTCAGCAGCAGGTCGTTCGCTGGTAATGAAGGTAGCGAGTACCTGGGCTTCCTGCATATCTTTTACCACTACAGTCGGGGTATTGCTCCGGCTGTGGGAGAAGGTGGCACGGGTTTCTTCATGACCTGGTTTACCATGTACGATCACGGTATATGATTGTTGGCCAATCTGCTCGGCTTTGTTCCACACCCTTTCCACAAACGGGCAGGTGGTATTATATTGTAAAGGTGCAATACCCAGGGAACTCAGTTTTGCTTCAATTTCAAGCGTAGTACCAAAGGCAGGAATGATAACAATGTCTTCGGGAGTGAGCGTTTCCCATGGCACCAGCTGACGGCCGGCGGTATCCATCATGAACTGTACGCCTTTGGCCAGCAGATCGTTGTTAACATGTGGGTTATGGATCATTTCACTGAGCAGGAAAATCCGTTTACCTGGATTTTCTTCCACAGTTTTGAATGCTATCTCAATAGCATTTTCCACACCGTAGCAAAAGCCAAAGTGACGGGCCAGTAATATCTTTAATGGACCAAAGTCAAGAACAGTAGGCGTGAAATCTTTTTTCATGCGATCCTGTTTCTTACGGCTGTTTTTAATAGCTGTAATGAGTGGACTCCGGTAGATGATAGGTACGTTGAACGTTTTCATGTTGTCGACAAAGTTACACATTTTGATGTGGAGCGGCCAAAATGTGTTTACATGCGGGTAGTTTCCATTTTATTCCTGACTCATTTTTTTCAGCCAGGCTTTCTCTTCAGGACTCAGGCTTTCAAGGCCATTGTCATTGATTTTGTCAAGGAGTTGGTCGAGTCTGAGCTGTTTATTTTCCTCCGGGTAATTCTTTACTACCTTGAGTGGAGACTTCTTCGGTTTGAAGGAGCGGCGGTTGCGGCTTTGCATGGCTTCGACCCTGACCCGGCGGTTAAACATCCAGATGAGTGGCTGGCAAAGGTCAGTTCCGTTATCCAGCAGTTTGATATAGAGGAATCCAATGAGCGCACCACCCAGGTGAGCTACGATGCCGCCGGTATTACCCTGGCCGATAGCGAGAATATCCAGTACGAGTACGGCAAGTGCCAGCCATTTAAGGCGAACGGCGCCGAGGAACATGAGGCCTACCTCATAGTTGGGTATCTTGGTAGCACAGGCGATCAGTAAGGCCATGACAGAGGCGGAGGCACCCATCAGGGGATAGTCAGTTGTCTTAATAATATTGAATACCAGCAGGTAAGCAAGACCACCCATCAGGCCCCCCAGCAGATAAAGTGGAAAAACCCGGTGATTGCCCATGAAGGAGCGGAATAAGTTGCCAAAGTAATACAGGTTCAGCATGTTGAAGAATATATGGAATATTTCAACATGTGAAAACATATAGGTCACCAGGCCCCACGGTTTGGTAATGAACACAGGGAGAAAGGAGTGTAGAGATGCTTCGTCACATATCATATTGTAGACGCCGGCTGCAGCGGGTGAAAAGTTAGCAATCAACCGGGGTATATTCAGTACAAGGAAAACAACAATGTTCCAGAAAAGTAAATGGTTAATCGTGTTTCCCTGTCTAAGCCAATATCGTATATCTGATCTGAAAGAAGTTCCGTTCATACATGAAAATTAGTACAAAATCCTCATTCGTTAGTTACAAATTTTGCTCCAAAAAATTGTGCTGGAATTAGCAGTCTGTGGGGTTATAAGCGTGTACTGTCATAGTTTCCGTAGGTAGGTGCACCATAAAATATGCTCCAGGCTGCTAAGAATTGAATTTTAACGCTTTTTTTTTGAAGATTGTAGTATCTTTGCCGTCCACTTAAACCTCGGGGTGTGGAATTCCGGGCAAAAAACTTAGGTGGAATTAAAGTTTTGACAGAAAACAACATTCCTAACGAACAAAACGCTGAACAACAGGCTCCGGCAGCACAGGCTGTAGAAGTAACAGCGACACCAAATGCACCTGTTGTAGAAACCGCTCACGACGATTTTGACTGGAGCGTAGACAAACGTAACGTTTCTTCTTACAGCAAAGAAGAAAAAGCTAAGTACGACCAGACTTACGAAAACACCTTCAAGGTGATCGAAGAAAATGGTCTGCTCACTGGTACTGTGGTTGGTTTAACCAAGACCGATGTTGTGATCAACATTGGCTTCAAATCTGACGGTCTGATTTCTCTGAACGAATTCCGTGATATTCAGGGTCTGAAAGTGGGTGATGATGTTGAAGTATTAGTAGTAGAAAAAGAAGACCGCGATGGTAACCTGCACCTGAGCCGTAAACAAGCTCGTCAACAACGTGCATGGGAAAAGATCGTGGAAGTGTACAAAACCGGCGAAGTTGTTACTGGTACTGTTACCAGCAAGACCAAAGGCGGCTTGATCGTAGACGTATATGGTATGGAAACGTTCCTGCCAGGTTCACAGATCGATGTGAAACCAGTTACCGATTACGATCAGTTTGTTAGCAAAACAATGGAGTTCAAAGTGGTTAAGGTTAACGAAGCCATCAGAAACGCAGTTGTTTCTCACAAAGCACTTATCGAAAGCGATATCGAGCAGCAGAGAGTGGATATCATCAGCAAACTGGAAAAAGGCCAGGTGCTGGAAGGTACCATCAAAAATATCACCGATTTCGGCGCATTCATCGACCTGGGTGGTCTGGATGGTCTGCTGTACATCACCGACATCAGCTGGGGCCGTATCTCTCATCCAAGCGAAGTACTCCAGATGGATCAGAAGATCAATGTGGTTGTACTGGACTTCGACGACGAGAAAAAACGTATCAGCCTCGGTTACAAACAACTCACTCCCCATCCATGGGATACCTTACCAGCTCACATCACTGAAGGTGCGCGCGTGAAAGGTAAAGTAGTGAACATTGAAGATTACGGTGCATTCCTGGAAATTCTGCCTGGTGTAGAAGGTCTGGTACACGTATCTGAAATCTCATGGGCTTCTACTCCAATCAACGCTAAGGAATTCTTCAAATTAGGTGAAGAATACGAAGCAGTGGTAGTTACCCTGAGCAAGGATGAGCGTAAAATGTCTCTGTCTATCAAGCAACTGACTGAAGATCCTTGGGCTACTATCGAAACTAAATTCCCGCTGGACAGCCGTCACAAAGGTATCGTGAAGAACATCACTCCTTATGGCGTATTCGTTGAGCTGGAAACTGGTATCGGTGGTATGATCCACATCTCCGACCTGTCCTGGATCAAACGTTTCAACCACCCAAGTGAGTACACTAAGGTAGGTAGCGAAATCGAGGTAGTTATACTGGGTATCGATAAAGAAAACCGTAAACTGAGCCTTGGCCACAAACAGATCGAAGAAGATCCTTGGAATACTTTCGAAACTATCTTCCCAATCGGTTCCGTACACGAAGGTACTGTAGTGAAGAAAGATGACAAAGGTGCTACCGTTCAGCTGCAATACGGTCTGGAAGCTTACGCTCCTGCCCGTCACCTGCGCACTGAAGATGAGAAACCAATCAGCGTTGAAGATGTGAAAGAATTCATGATTATTGAATTCGATCGTAGCGAAAAACGTATCCTGGTATCTCACACCAGAGTTTGGGAACAAGCTAAGAACGAAGAGAAAGAAGCTGTCGCTAAAGAGAAGAGAGCTGATGCTGACAAAACCCGCAAGGCTGTGAAAAATATCCAGAGCAAGGTAGAAAAAGCTACACTTGGTGATCTGGGTGCACTGGCTGAACTGCGTGAGAAGCTGAAGAAAGACGAAGGCGACAAGAAAGATGGTGAATAATCATTTTTTAGGTTGTTGAAATAATAGGAGGCTGTTTCGAAGGAAACAGCCTCTTTTTTTTTATTTTTCACCTATGAATAAAGTTTATATCACTGCCACGGGACAATACCTTCCCAACACCCCGGTAGCCAACGATGAAATGGAATTGTACCTCGGTAGCATCAACAACACCCCATCCCGGATGAAAGACATTTTTCTCCGCAAAAATGGAATCAAATCCCGCTACTACGCGCTCAACACCCTACAACAAACCACCCACCAGGCCTGGGAAATGGCCGCCAAAGCCATTGACAATTGCCTCGACGGCGCCCCTGCTGGCAAACAGGATATTGATTTCCTTAGTACCGCCACTACCCAAAGCGATATGCCCATCCCCGGCTTCGCCAGTATGGTACAGGGCGAAAGTGGTATCGGGGCCTGCACTATCGCCTCTCACCAAAGCGTATGTGCATCTTTGTACGACTCTTCTACGAAGAGCAGGCAATTTCTTTACCCCGTGATAAAAGCCTTTGCCAGGTTGAGTATCGTACTGATGCAGGTGTTCAAGATCTTTATACCCAACCTGATCAATGCTCCGAAGATGCTGCACAAGAGCCTCTTCTGGGGAATGAAATATTGGATTACACCAGAGGCGAACTTCCTGATACTCCGGCATTTTTACCTGGGATCAGAAGTATTACGCTTTATCAAAGACAATGTGAGGGGAGCAGAGAATATTCCGATGAATCCGCTGAAGCCGCTGTCAGTAAGTGATGTGAGGGATAACCTGTTCCTGGAGCATGACCTGAACCTGTACAACTTTATCATTAACCTGAACAAGGCGATCGATGAAAAAGGAGTGAGGGTTGTGAAGCAGGAGCAACCCGACTTCAGTGCAATTTCAGCCAATCCGATTCCGTTTGCCACCTTCAGGGACAAGTGGACGAATTTTATAGACCTGGGTACGGCGATAGAAATATTTACGCCGGTCTATCAGTTTTTCCTGACAGATGCAGATTTCTGGCGGGCTACAAATTCATTACAGCTGGATGAGGTGATCGGGATTTATGCAGCTACCATTATGGATTGTCCGGAGAAGCTGACAGCATTGAACAATAAGCACCCCATGATACCCTTGCCTATGGCGGGGGCTGCCTTCAGGTTATTGCTACATGGGTTTTCGACAGAAGTACTACATGCTTTATTGGTCCAGGCAAAGCTGGAACAGGTAAAAGAAAAGTAAAACAGGAAAACCCGGTTTTGCCATCAGGGCAAACCGGGTTTTGTCTTGCTGTCGCAGTTTTTATTATAACTTTCCTAAGATATCATCGTTGAAATCCTTCAGGCTGTTCAGCGTTACATCTGCCAGTGCATAACGCTTGTTATGCCTGTTATGCCCTTCAGGTACTGCTACCACCTTCATTCTGGCTGCTTTTGCCGCAGTCATACCCGTTACAGAGTCTTCAAATGCAATACAGTCCAATGCATTACTACCCAGTGCTTTGGCGCAGGCCAGGTATACAGCCGGGTGCGGTTTGCCATGTGATTCAAACTCTGCAGAAGAGATCGCCAGGAAACGATTTTTGATCCCAAAATGGGTAGTAGCTGCGTCAATCAACCGTAAGGGGGAAGATGATGCCAGCCCCATCTTGAATTTCCGCTTTTCAAAGAAATCCAGAATATATTCCAGCCCTTTCATGGGCTTACCTCTTTTAATAATCTTTTCAGTCACCGAATCAATAATCTCGTTCGTTACCTGTTCGGTCGATTTTCCCTTCCATTTGAAGTAGTTATGCCAGTAATCAACCACCTCTGCCGTACGCAGCCCTGTAGTGTGGCTGGCTAATTCCATAGACAATTCCACTCCGACACTTGCAAATACCTCTCGCATTGCCTGTCCCCATAGTGGCTCTGAGTCAATTAATAACCCATCCATGTCAAATATTACCGTATCGATCATATCCTTATTTTTGTCAGATTGCCGCCGCAAAGATAATACAGGGAGTGAGTTCTTTTCTAATTTCTCTGTGCAAAACACCCTTCATTATAACTTTTCATTATGACCCATAACTTTATTTTATGCCAAAATCTTTTGGTTTTCTGCTGTGAATGGATAACTTTGTAATAGTCTACTAAGGTTGTAGGAAATATAGAGAAAGAAGCTAAATATTGCGCCAATTAATGGAGCTCGCCTTTTTAACGCTGATCTGATAAGGAAATATTCACTTAATAATTTACCACCAAGAAAATTCATTATATGCAAGGATTTAGAACAGAACTTGAAAATCCCGTCGTAGAGAAGGATATAATAGAACTGGAGAAAAAGATCCGTCTGTTCCGCGAAGGACAGATTCCGGAAGAGAAATTCCGTAGTCTCCGTCTGGCAAGGGGCATTTACGGACAACGTCAGGCTGGTGTACAGATGATTCGTATCAAATTGCCTTATGGTAAAATGACGCTGGAACAATGGAAGAGAATTTCCGATGTTTCAGACGAGTATTCTACTGGTAACCTGCACCTGACTACCCGCCAGGATGTTCAGATCCACTTTGTAAGTCTTGAAAAAACCCCTGAACTGTGGGCCAAACTGGATGCTGATGACATCACCATTCGTGAAGCCTGTGGTAATACGGTAAGAAATATCACCGCTTCTGATATAGCGGGTATTGATCCGGATGAACCATTTGATGTAACGCCTTATGCAGATGCAGCTTTCCGCTACTTCCTGCGTAATCCTATCTGTCAGGATATGGGTCGTAAGATCAAAATGTCTTTTTCCAGCAGCGACAAAGACACTGCCTGGTCTTTCATGCACGATATGGGGGCAATTCCTAAAGTGCGTATTGTAGATGGCAAAGAAGTGCGTGGTTTTAAGGTGCTGGTAGGTGGTGGCCTTGGTGCACAGCCCATCCTTGCACAGGTAGCATATGAATTCCTGGAAGCTGAAAAGCTTATACCATATATAGAAGCGGTACTGCGCGTATTTGACCGGCATGGTGAAAGATCCAGCCGTCATAAGGCACGTATGAAGTTCCTCATTGCCAAGCTTGGTTTTGAAGAATTCACCCGCCTGGTCACAGAAGAATTTACAGCGATCGGGAACAAGGTCTATGAAGTGGATGCAGCAGTATGGCCTGAAACAGCACCGGCTCCTGCCGATGCAGTCGTACCTGCTTTCACCATCAAAGATCCTCAGAAATACGAAGCCTGGAAAGCAACTAACACCTTCGAACAGAAGCAGGCTGGTTACTATGGTGCTTATGTACGTGTACCATTGGGTAATATCAGTTCAGTGATCTCCCGCCAGCTGGTGGAAGCACTGCGCCCGGTAATAGCCAACGATGTACGTGTGACGGCGAACCAGGGTTTACTGCTCAAATATATTCAGCCGGCTCATTTGCCATATGTATTCAGTGCACTGGAAGCAGCAGGATTTGCAGAACCAGGTTTCAACAGCATCGCAGATATCACTGCCTGCCCTGGTACAGATACCTGTAACCTGGCGATCTCCAGCAGCACCGGTATCTCTACCGCACTGGAACTGGTGATCCAGGAAGAATTTCCTGCGCTGGTATATAATAAAGATATCAAGATCAAGATCAGCGGTTGTATGAACAGCTGTGGTCAGCACGGTATTGCGAGTATTGGTTTCCATGGTAGTTCTATGAAGAACGGTGGTAAAGTACTCCCTGCCCTCCAGGTATTGTTGGGTGGTGGTATTGTAGGTAATGGTGTAGGTCGGGTGGCAGACAAGGTGATCAAGGTGCCAAGTAAGCGTGGTCCTGAAGTACTGCGTACCCTGCTCCAGAACTATGCAGAGAATGCACAGGAGAACGAAAAGTTCAATGATTATTACGATCGTCAGGGAGAACGTTACTTCTACGACCTGCTGAAACCATTGACAGACCTGGCTTCTCTGGTTGATGAAGACTTCATTGACTGGGGACAGGGCGACAAGTTCGCAACTGCCATCGGTGTAGGTGAGTGTGCGAGCGTAGTGATTGACCTGGTACAAACCCTGCTGTTCGAAGGTGAAGAGAAACTGGAATGGGGTAAAGTAGCACTGGATGCAAACCAGTATGCTGACAGCATTTACCATTCTTATTCCACTTTTGTGCAGACAGCCAAAGCGTTGCTGCTGGGAGAGGGTGTGGCTTGTAACACACAGACAGGGGTGATCAACGACTTCGACAAACATTTCGTACAAACAGGTAAATGGGCGCTGGAAGGCACTTTCAATGAGCTGGTATTACAGATCAACAAGAACGAGCCATCTGAAGCATTTGCAAAAGCATATTATAAACAGGCAACTGAATTCTATCAGCAGGCACAGGCTTTAAGGCAACAAGAAGCTGGAGCTATCGCTGCTGAGTAAAGGATATCGACAGGTCCCTGTGCAAAAGGGACCTGTTGATATTACGGTTGTGCGACAACGATCACATTTTAAATTAGTACACTATGCAGCAGATTACTCCAAAATTAACCCTGGTGGGCGCCGGCCCCGGAGATCCTGAGCTGATTACTGTAAAAGGTCTGAAGGCCATACAGCAGGCAAGGGTCATCCTCTACGATGCATTGTCAAACAATGAACTGCTAGAACATGCACCCTGCAACTGCCTGAAACGTTTCGTAGGCAAGAGAGCGGGTATGCACGTGTACTCACAGGATGAGATCAATCGCATGATCGTGAAGTATGCTCTTACTTATGGCAGTGTGGTAAGACTGAAGGGCGGCGATTCATTTGTATTCGGCCGTGGGCAGGAGGAATTGACTTTTGCCCGTCAGTTTAATATCGATACAGAAGTAGTACCTGGAGTGACCAGTGCCATCTCCGTACCTGGTTTCAACAATATTCCGGTTACAGCACGCAATGTAAGCGAAGGCTTTTGGGTAGTAGCGGGTACCACACAGGATGGTGATCTGTCACGCGACCTGGTACATGCCATTCATGCAGATACAACAGTGGTAATTCTGATGGGAATGAGTAAATTAGAAGAAATATCTGCAGCCTATGTTGCTCAGGGGAAAGGAAATGTACCCGCGGCTATCATTCAAAATGGTACATTGCCCTCACAGAAGGTAGGAATTGGCACTGTTTCCGATCTTGTAAACATTGCTCGTCGGGAGGAGCTGAAAAACCCGGCCATCATAATAGTGGGGGAGGTAGTACGCTTCCATGAAACGTTCATAGCAGTGCAGGACAGAATAGCAGAAGAATTGAAAATAGCTGTGTAAATTTATATTAAAGCGGTTCGTATGGAAGAGAATCATTTGTTTCCCGTATTCTTCAAAGTGCATCGTCTCCAGATTTTAGTGGTAGGCGGTGGCGGTATCGGACTTGAAAAGGTAAGTGCCCTCCTGGATAATTGTCCGGAGGCTAATCTGACTGTAGTAGCCACCTGGTTTTTACCGGAGCTGGAAGCGTTAGTCAAAAAAGCGCCCAATGTAACGTTGGTGCAAAAGGAATTTTCCTGTGGCGATATGTTTGGAAAAGACCTGGCCATAGCCGCTACGAGCGACCATGAGTTGAATTATTTTGTCTGGGAAAAGGCAAAGTGCAGCAAAATATTAATTAATGTGGCTGATACCCCGGCACTGTGTGATTTTTACCTGGGTTCAGTAGTTCAGAAAGGCAACCTCAAGATAGCCATCTCCACCAACGGCAAATCTCCCACCATTGCCAAAAGACTCAAAGAGGTATTGCAGGAAGCATTACCGGGGTCGTTGAATGAAATTTTAGATAAACTCCAGTTGATCCGTGAAAGGATCAAGGGTGATTTCTCGGAAAAAGTAAAACAACTTAACGAGATAACAGATGTTTTGGTTAAAAAAGACTAATTAATATTTTTTATATATGATCTTATTTAAGAGGGCAATTCGTCCTTTTAGATGGTAATTTTTATCTAACTAATTAGATATCATTATACTTGTCTACTTTCTATGTTATATTGTGAATATAAATATATGTGTGTTTGGAATGAATAGTAGCTGAAAATTAGATAATGATTATTATTTTTATGTCGGAAATCGAAATTGATAAGGAGATATAGTCAGTTAGACAGATGGTTTGTGAAAATGCAGTTATTTATAATGTGATCATTCCCTAAGTATGAGAATCACGTCAAAGAACAGATTTAGTAGAGTTATCATCAGGAAGGCGCCTTTTGCTAACCTGGGTACCATATTAAAGATAGACACTTCCACTTCAAGAATAGACCAGTCAAAAAATCAAACACCAACCAAAGGAACCGTATCTGTCTATGACAGAAAAATAGTAGCCGGTTCTGCGTTGTAAGATATTGCCAATATGCCGAAAGGGCATGTTTGCCACCTAAAAATCAGTAGCGGTAAAAGGCGGGGGGGCTGCCGAGGCTAGGGTCAGCAAAGGTCAGCAAAGCTATTGACCTCGAAGTCCGGTATCAAGGTTTTCCCGCCTTCAGCCGCGCCAATTTTTTGAAGATATTTTCCCGCTTCCCTGAAGTATATACCTTATCAGAGAGGCCCAAAAGGGGCCTCACTAAGGTATCAATCCGGATGTAGCTAAGAGATGTACATTTTATCAACCAAAATTAAGATCGCCCGGCCGGCATACCTGCATTTAACCATTAGACACAACACCTAAGGCCGGAACACCAACTAGTCTGTCGAAGATTCAAACATTAAAAGGAAAAAGGAAAAACGAAGAATATCTTAGTGAAGCAAGATCCCTGTTGACTATTCTAATTGCATGCCTGAATACCAGGGAGGAGAGATGGAAAATGGAAAGAAGGTTACACAAGCATTCTTCTCTAAACCCATTTTACACTTTTGAGATGCCTTTTCCGTTTCTCTTTTTCTTCGTTTTTCCTATTTTTTTAGCCCCATTCCCCTGCTTATATTTGATCTTATGACGCAAGATCAACTGATGGCCAATACCGTTACTTATGTAAAACAGGAATTAACCCATGCTGAAGGAGGCCATGACTGGTGGCATATTCACCGGGTTTGGCATACTGCCGGCGAAATTGCTGCCAAAGAACCTGTCAATTCATTAATCGTATCACTGGGAGCCTTGCTCCACGATATTGCCGACGCCAAGTTCCATGGCGGCGATGAGACGATTGGACCGGCCAAAGCCCGTCAGTTCCTGGAATCTCAGGGAGTGGGGGAGGACGTGATCACACATGTGATCGCCATTATCGATAATATTTCTTTCAAAGGAGGGCATAACGAAGGAAAATTCACCTCGCCGGAGCTGGCAGTGGTACAGGATGCAGACAGACTGGACGCTATCGGGGCCATTGGCATAGCCCGCGCCTTTAACTATGGTGGATTTAAAAACAGGCCGTTATACGATCCGGCTATACCACCGGACCTGCAAATGAGCAGGGAACAGTACAAGAACAGCACTGCCCCTACTATCAATCATTTTTATGAAAAACTGCTCTTATTAAAGGATAAGATGAACACCACTACCGGAAGGGAACTGGCAGCCGAACGGCATGCTTTTATGGAGACTTTCCTCGAACAATTCTATAAAGAATGGCATTAAACGAATAACGCTTTCAGCTCTTCAGCATCCTGTGGCTTCATTTTTCCACCCAGGATCAGACGGAGCTGTCTGCGGCGCAATGCACCCTCGTACAAAGTTTTTTCCTCTTCAGTTTCAGCAATAATAGGAGGCACCGGGCGGGGATTACCGTTTGGATCCAGGGCAACGAATGTCATAAAAGCTTCGTTGGATTTGTAACGGTACTGCTGTACAGGGTCTTCACCCCATACTTTCAGGTGCACTTCCATACTGGAGTTGAATGCGCGGCTTACCTTTGCTTCGATGTGAACAGCATTGCCAAGACGGATGGGATTTTCAAATGAAATGTTGTCTACCGAGGCTGTAACAGTGGGGGCAGCGCAATGCTTCATGCTGGCAAGGGCAGCAGCGATATCCATCCAGTACATCAGGCGACCTCCCATAAGGTTGGTATATACGTTGGTATCATTGGGCAATACCAGTTCAGTCATCTGGATCAGGGATTCCTGTGCGCGCTTTGGCGTTAGAGTCATGTTTGATAATTATTTCGGATCGCAAATTTACAAATAAATCAGTGGCCTGCCGCAGCGATTAAATTTATAAGCCTTTTATATGGCTTAATTGATTTATAAACATAGTATTACATGTATACGCTCAGTAAAATGTGAAAATCCGTTTTGGGTGCGCATTAAATTTGTGTAACTTTGCATGACCTTCGGAAGTTACATTTACTTGACTGGTTACACCATACGTCGTCCGGCACTTCCCTTTTAGGTCAAGTATTTCTACAGAATTTTTAGATTTTATGGCAAAATATATCTTCGTTACGGGAGGTGTTACATCCTCATTGGGTAAAGGAATTATAGCAGCTTCACTTGCAAAATTATTGCAGGCACGCGGCTTTAGAGTGACTATTCAAAAGTTCGATCCATATATCAATGTGGATCCGGGAACATTAAACCCATATGAGCATGGGGAATGTTTTGTAACTGAAGATGGCGCAGAAACAGATCTGGATCTGGGACACTACGAGCGTTTTCTGAACACTCCAACATCTCAGGCCAACAATGTGACCACAGGCCGCATTTATCAAACCGTTATTAATAAAGAACGTGAAGGCGCCTACCTGGGTAAAACCGTTCAGGTAGTTCCGCACATCACCGACGAAATCAAACGTCGTATTCTCCTGCTAGGCAAAGACGGTAAATATGATATCGTGATCACTGAGTTGGGTGGTACCGTTGGCGACATCGAATCTCTTCCTTATATAGAGGCGGTTCGTCAGTTACAGTGGGAACTGGACGAACAGGATTGTCTGGTGGTTCACCTGACCCTCATTCCTTACCTGCGTGCTGCTAAAGAGTTGAAAACCAAGCCAACTCAGCACTCTGTGAAGATGATGAGCGAGAACGGTGTACATCCTGACGTGATCGTGTGCCGTACCGAAGAGCCGATGTACAACGATCTGAAAAAGAAGATCGCCCTGTTCTGTAACGTAACCGTAGACGCCGTGATCGAAGCAACCGACATGAGCACCATCTACGAAGTGCCGCTGGAAATGCTGAAGGAGAAACTGGACATCATCTGTATGAAGAAACTGGGTATTCCTATCGAGAAAGAACCAGACATGACCAAATGGCGTGGTTTCCTCGACAAACTGAAATATCCTAAATCAAAAGTAACCATCGGTCTGATTGGTAAATATGTAGAATTGCAGGATGCTTACAAATCCATCCTGGAATCCTTCATCCACGCAGGCGCGATGAACGAGTGTAAAGTAGTCGTTCAAAATATTCATTCTGAATTCCTTACATCTGAGAACGTAGCTGAAAAACTGCGTAACCTGGATGGTCTGCTGGTAGCACCAGGTTTTGGCCACCGTGGTATCGAAGGTAAGATCACCGCTATTCAGTATGCCCGTGAAAACAACCTGCCATTCTTTGGTATTTGCCTGGGTATGCAGATGAGCGTTGTGGAATATGCCCGTAACGTAATCGGCTGGAAAGATGCACACTCTACCGAAATGGACCCTGAAACTGGTCACCCGGTGATCGGTCTCATGGAAGAGCAGAAGAAAATCACGGCGAAAGGTGGTACAATGCGTCTGGGGGCTTATACCTGTGACCTGCTTCCAGGTTCCAGGGCTGCCAGCATCTATGACAGCATCAAGATCAGCGAACGTCACCGTCACCGTTACGAGTTCAATAGTCAGTACATGGGCGATTTCGAAAAAGCGGGTATGATTGCTTCCGGCCGTAATCCTGAAAGCGGACTGGTGGAAATGGTAGAATTGCCAAACCATCCGTTCTTTGTGGGCTGTCAGTTCCACCCTGAGCTGAAAAGCACAGTGGAAAGACCGGCACCGCTGTTTGTTCACTTCATCGGCGCTGCCAAGCAGTATGCAGAAGATAAGACAAACAAAACAAAGGTGGCTGAAGAAGTAGCACAATAATAATATTAAGGGCAAAGGCCCACCA
>NZ_MTKN01000073.1 GCF_001975825.1 [Flexibacter] sp. ATCC 35208 | reverse complement strand
CTTATTTTGCTTACCTTCGCTGCCTAAATTTTAATTGTAATTTCAATGGACAGAAATTCGGTCATTGGTTTTAGCTTACTGGGTTTGTTGCTGGTAGGGTACATCTTTTTCAATACCAGACAACAGCATGCAGCAGAGTTAGAGAAAGCTCGTCAGGATTCTATCGCTGAAGCGAACAAACCTAAGGTAAACACAGATACCACTGCCTCCTATGCCACCAACGCAGGTGCGCCTGATTCCACCAGGCTGGCAGGCCAATACGGCGCCTTTGCAGGTGCTGCTACCGGTACTGCACAGAAAGCCGTTCTGGAAAACAAAGTGCTGAAAATCACATTCTCCAGTCAGGGGGGACAACCTGAAACTGTAGAACTGAAAGCTTTCAAAACATTTGAGGGCACTCCTTTATTACTGGCAAACAGTTCTTTTAACCGCATCTCAATGCAGGTGCCGGCTAATAACAATACATTATTGAATACTGCGGACCTTTTCTTCACCGGTGGCAATGTACAGCAGCTGGCAGATGGTAGCCAGTCAGTGGTATACCGCCTGGCGACCAGCAACCCTGGTCAGTACCTGGAGTTTGTGTACACCCTGAAGCATGATAGCTACGCAGTAGATTTCGATATTCACGCAGTAGGCCTGGAAAGTGTGATTCCAGCTGGTCAGAAAACATTGGCCCTCCAGTGGGATAATGAAAATGACAAGCAGGAGCAGGATATGACGAACGAGCGTATGAACAACCAGGTACACTACAAAACGGCTGATGGTAAGCATGATTACTTTACCCTGCAGCGTACTGCTCATAAAGACCTGGAAAGCAAAATCCAGTGGTTGAGCGTAAAGCAACAGTTCTTCAACACGACTTTCATTGCTAAGAAGGATAAGAGCTTCGAGAATGTGGATGTAAATACCAAAGTACCTGAAAGCGGCAATATCGTAGGCCAGACTTTCGCTACTTTGCAGATCCCTTACGACAGAGCACATGACTTTAGCTTCCCGATTGAAATCTATTACGGTCCTAACCATTATAAGACCTTAAAATCGTATGATATCGGCCTGGAAAATATCATCCCATTGGGTACAGGTATCTTCGCTTTCGTAAAATATGTGAACAAGTGGGTGATCATCCCTGTGTTCAACTTCCTGAGCGGATTTATTCATAACTATGGTGTGATCATCATTCTGCTCACCCTCTTCATTCGTTTGCTGATAGCACCGTTTACTTACCAGAGCTATGTATCTTCGGCGAAGATGAAGGTGCTGAAGCCTGAGATCGACGAACTGCGTAAAAAGCATGGCGACGACCAGCAGGCATTCGGTATGGATCAGATGAAACTGTTCAAGAGTGCAGGTGTGAATCCTTTAGGAGGTTGTTTACCAGCAGTGATGCAGTTGCCGATCCTGGTTGCGATGTATAGCTTCTTCCCGTCTTCCATCGAATTGAGACAGGAGAGTTTCCTGTGGGCGAAAGACTTGTCAACCTACGATTCTATTCTGAATCTGCCGTTCAATGTTCCGTTCTATGGTAACCATATCAGCTTGTTCACCCTGCTGATGACGGCTACGAGTTTGATGCTGGCGTTCAATAACCGTGGTATGGCTGATCAAAGCAATCCGGTGATGAAGTATATGCCATACATCTTCCCGATCATGCTGTTGGGCATTTTTAACAAACTGGCATCCGCACTGACATTCTATTATTTCCTGTCAAACGTGATCAGTATCCTCCTGCAGTGGGTGATACAGAAGTTTATCATCAATCATGATAAGATTCACGCACAGATCCAGGAGAATAAGAAGAAGCCGGCTTCGAAGAGTAAGTGGCAGGAGCGGCTGGAGGATATGCAGAAGCAGCAGCAAGGCAGAAAAGGAAAATAAGAAAATTGATATAAAAAAAGGGGCCTTCCATTTGGAGAGGCCCTTTTTTTATGCTTTCTACCCATCCAGATTACATGTTTTTTTCATGAAGTTGTTTACACTTTTTGAAGGAAAAAAAGGAAGTCCCAGGAATTAAGGATTTTTGTTTTAGCAAATAAAAACGAATAATTCTGGGACTCATAGACGAAGATAAGATACGAGATTGGATTTTACCACATTTAAGCAAAGGCAAAAGAGGCTTTAAGGCCAGGATAG
>NZ_MTKN01000072.1 GCF_001975825.1 [Flexibacter] sp. ATCC 35208 | reverse complement strand
AACATAGAATACACGCTCTTCGTTTGTGAAAAAGAGATTGGCGGGCGGCCGCCAAAAATTATATTACTTTATATGCGTTCTGTGATCCACACGGTTGCTGCTATTCCTGCCAGTACGGCACCAGCTACACGTACATATTTATACGCGGGTATCCGGCTCAGCCATATCAACCAGGGCATCACGAAGAGTATTACTATCAGCTGCATCAGTTCTATGCCCACATTAAACCCTAATATGCTCAATCCCATTCTCGTGGCATCCAGTTGTAAATTGGCCAATGTACTGGCAAATGCCAATCCGTGTATCAAGCCGAAACCTGCTGCCACCAAGGCTTCTCTACCGGGGAAGATGGGACGTAATGCATGTACTGCCGATACCAGGATTGACACTGCAATCAGTACTTCTACTGGTTGTGATGGTAACCGTAACCATCCCAATGCACCAGCCAGCAATGTAATGGAATGACCAATCGTAAAAGCTGTCACGATCTGTAGTAAGCGCCTGAGGGAGTACTTTGTACCACCATAACCATCCCAGCGTTGTTGTCTGACCAACAGTGGTGCAGGTAATAACAACACTAAGAGAAACAACAGGTGGTCCGTACCTTCTGCGATATGCTGCATACCCAATGACACCATGCTCTGGAATCCTTTCCACAAACTACCTTGTTCCTGGCTTACAATCAACGGTTCTATGGTGCCACTCTTTACATCCAGTTTGATTACGCCGACTTCTGAAGTGTGTTCTCCATATTTACCTCTCTCCCAGTCCTGACGAACGGAGACGAGTGCTTTGTGAGAACTGACTTCTGCAATGATCGCATCGTAATGCAGACTGAAATTACGCACAGCCGTACCATTCACAGGTTCCATCCATAACGTAGCGGTGACTTCATTATAAGGACCTGTTGCCGTTTGCTCCGCAGGTTTTATATGCAGGTCTTTTACCTGCACCGTCCATGGTTGGCCTTCCAGGCTTTGTGGGCGTACATGTGCCAAAAGGTATGCACGCAGCGCCGGGCCTAATTCTACTTTGTGCCCTAAGGCCAGTTCAAGTTCGCTTAGTGGCAACTGCACTTCTGCAGCAACACCTTTGGATTTAATATCCAGTAGTATCACTGAGTTCGGCATGGGATGTGCCTTTGCACCCAGCGCGCATACACAACAAATCAGCAGCAAAAAGTAATATCGCATACAATAAGATTAGAAAGTAAAGCTATTGCCGTAATCCCGGGTATGATCCCTGTATACACTATGGTAGTGTATCTGGGAAGGATATACCACCCCTGTCTGACAAACGAATTCAATCCATACACTTGGTCCATCGATACGTACATAGTCAGCATTCGTATCCAGTGTGGCGTTGCCAGAATAAGCAATGTAAGTGCTGCTCAACTCATTACTATAGATAGTGAGCAGCGCTGCAGCGGTGGCACTGTCTGCATCATTTACCCATGGTTTCATAGCAGCTAATACCAATGCCTGTTGTGCACTTGTGAGTGAACTAACGGCGATGCCTGATTTGGAGGAGGGGAACTGTCCGTCTTCGTTAGGGCCTAAGAGTACATCGCTGAACTTGGCGGTCAGTTTGGCGCTTGCCAGTTCTGATGTGCTAAGTGAAGACAGCATTGCTAACATAGCAGCCTGTTCCTGTGCCAGTGGAGCATACGTAGTACCACTGGATGTCCAGCTCTTGGGCTCGATACCTTCAAACCTTGGCGTAGCACCGGTTACAGCGCCACCACTGAAAGTAATGTTTACAGCCAGGTGGTGACCACCGAATTGCAATTGCCAGGTACCTGTAGTAGAAGGCGTACCTACGAAGGCAATGAAGTAGATACCGGAGCCATAGCTACTGCTACCGCTAGTGGTATTCAATACATCATCTGCAGCTATGATCTGGGTGATTTCGTCATACCCTTCGTTGGCGGCAGTGCCGGAAGCAGCCACTACAATTGCCTTAGCAGCGGCCAGCTGGGTGCTGCTCAGGGAAGAGTACTGCAGACCATTGCGGCAACTACTACCACATGGGAGGTTGGACCACTTGATGGCATACGTACTGGAATAAGTGGTGATGAGTGATGAAAGCTGTGTGCTGGTTAGCGTAGCTTCAAAAGCTTCGGCCAGACAAACTACCTTGGCAGTAGTATTGGCGGCGGAACTACAATCTGATGTCGCAGTAGAGGTAGTAGTATCAGTTGTCGTGGTAGTGTCTGTAGTGGTAGAAGTGGTTGTCGCATCCTTCTTACTACAGGAAAGTATCAGCATAGCCGGAATGATGGCAAGTAAACTGAAATAGATTGTGCGCATTTTCATGTTCTAGTTTTTGGTGAAAGGGAAAAGGTCCACACTGGTTTGTATATAAGACTTGCTATTAAAGACAAGGTTTAGCTATTCAGGGAGGGATTGGGGTCAATGGAGGATTTGTTGTGGTGAAAGTCAGGATTTAGAAATGGGAAGAATGTGAGTTGAATGGTGTGGGGCTGGATTTAGAAATGAAGAAGGATATGGGTTTGGTGGTGTAGTAAAAGTCAGGATTTGAGAATGGCTTTGGAGCTACGGAGTAATTCAGGATTTGAAAACTTCAAAAAAAGCCGATTCGTAGCTGTTGCCTAAAGGGATGTCGGATCCTGCGATGAGGATTTGTTTGTTACGTACATTTTCAATGGCGGAGAGGGCGACGATGTAAGAGCGGTGTACGCGAATGAAGTCTTTCTGAGGGAGCTTTTCCATGATGGCTTTCATGGTCATGCGGACCAGGAGTGGTTTTTGGGATTTGAGGTAGATCTTGAGGTAGTTGTCCCAGCCTTCGATGTACTGGATATCAGAGATGAAGACTTTGACTAATCCGTAGTCTACTCTGAGTACGAGTTGAGGGACCTGAGCGGCTTCCTGGCGGCGGCAAACGGCTTTTTCGACGGCTTGCTGGAAACGGGTGAAGGTGAAGGGTTTGAGGAGGTAGTCAACGGCGTTGACTTCGTAACTTTCTACGGCGTAGTCGCGGTAGGAAGTGGTGAAGATGACGAGGGAGGGTTGGGGGATAGATTTGTAAAAGTCGATTCCCGAGACGGAGGGCATATTGATGTCGAGGAAGAGGAGGTCGATGGGGTATTGGCGGAGGAAGGACATAGCTTCGGTAGTGCCGGTGAAGGTTTTCTCCAGGCGGATGTAGTCGATTTTTTGACAGAAAGTGTCAATTACGGCTAAGGCAGGTGGCTCGTCATCTAATGCGATGGCTGTCATCATGAAGGCAAATATATATTTTTTTTTGAGGGCAGGCCTTCGGCCTGCCTTCAAAAAATATTAATTCTTTGTTACCGGGTTGATACCTGCTTTCTTAATTTTCTCCACTACAAATGTACCTACCCGTGTTCCCTGATCCACTCCATTGTCCACTGAATCGCGGTAATGGATTCCACCATAAATGCGGGACACCGCTGCTTCCTTTGCTGCATTCCAGAAGGAGGTAAAATGCCGTGGTGTCAATTCCCAGAACTCTTCTGAATTATCTGTGTATTCAAAGTTATCTCCAAACAGATAAGTCAGCATGGTAGCAACGGCAGATGATACCACACTATGTCCGCTGGTATATTCAGGAAATGGCGGGGTTTGTAAATTCGGCTTCCATTTTACATCTATATATTTATTAATAAATGCTTCCGGACGGATACGGTTAGTGCTGTATTTCGCATCCCAACAACTGATAAACGCATCCATCATCACATTGGCAGCCAGCATGTGTACCTGTAAGGTATGATCAAAATCCAGTTTTGCTTTGCGGCTGGCAATACCTGTGATATTCATCCAGTGGCCACCAGGAGTGATTTTCTTAAAACCAATGGCCATGTGTCCATAAGTGCTTACCGCAAATGGATTACAATCCCAGAATCCCGCGATCGTCATCTCTTCCTTAGTTGGATGCACTCCGTAGTTATACACCTCCATATTCAGCTTGTAAAAGTCGCTGGCAGTGTCTTTACTAAAGGCTGTCATCGGTTTAGATTTGAATTGTGTACAGCTATCGATCACCATCGGACGAATGGTACGCCAGTTGGGTTCTACCGCATCCATGTATGCAGGCGGTGTAGGATACCAATACCCCTCCCCTTTCAGTGGTGTATACCTGCGTAAGGTGCTGAGCTTGCCATACCCATCTGTTTTAGACCATGCCACTATCTGCTTTACCACACCCTCTGCGACCATTACAGAATTCTTTATAATACTATCAGGTACCTGGTCTTTCTTAAACAGGTCTATCAGCTTCTCCTCATCATCTGCCAGCATAAATCCGGAAGGTAATAACTGCTTGCCTGCTTCTAAGATCGCATACACAGCCGCTACTTTATAATCGTACGTTCTGCCACTATCGGGTACGGTGACTGCCGGATAAGATCTTATAAAAGTTGCTGCACCGGGAATGGATGGATCATGCTTTGCCACAATCTGGTAAGCTGCCAGTGTTGCATAACTATAAAAACGAGTCGCCGCAGGCGGATTTACTACATCGTGCATCATTACCATAGAAAGAGAAAACACTGCCGGCTGTATATAATCAGTAAAGGGAGACTTGTCATACTGCTGTTGTGCATGCCCAAGCTGACTAACGAGTAACAATCCAAAGATGAGTTGCTTCATACTTATTGTTCTTTATAGAGTGAGATTCCTTATTAGTTCTTTATAGAGTGAGACACCCTTCATTGTTCCTTATAGAATGGTATTTCCTCATTGTTCCTTATAGAGTGAGACACCCTCATTGTTCCTTATAGAATGGTATTTCCTCATTGTTCCTTATACAGTGAGACACCTTCATTGTTCACACCAACTACCACAAAGTTTTTACCATTGATAGCGATTTCGCCGGCAGACTTTACATCACCTTTGATACAGATACCTGCTGCTGACTGATCTACATAGGTAAACCCTCCTTTGCCATCACCTTTGAGCAGACAACCATAGCCAGCGTCAAAACTACCCAGCTTCAGGCGATTGTCACAATGGTTACCAAGCAACAATAAATCTGGTTTACCATCTTCATTGAAATCACCAGTCAGGATTTTGGTGACTACGGAGAATTGTGCTTCTACAGGTAATGGTGATACAACAAATTTGCCATTCTTATTCAGCAGACATAAGCTGCGGGTTTCAGTCACCGTGAGTTTGCCAGCCTTCGCCAGATCATCAGGCGACACAATATCTTTCATGGTTGCATCTGAATAATTTTTATAGGATGTGAACTTCTTTCGCATCGGATAAATCTGGTCATTCAGCTCATCCCTGCTCACGTATGGATAACTTACACCCTGTATATAGAAGTTCAGGAATGGATCGATGTTACCATTTTTATCAAAGTCAGCATAATACAATTCAACAGGTTCTTTGGCAGAAGCTTTGATCTGTGTATTCAGACCCAGGTTACCAGCTATGAGATCATCATTGCCATCACCATCTACATCTTTCACTGCCAGACTAAACCAAAAACCATTTTGTGGCTGATCAAAGTAGTCCGCTGTCCTATCTTTAAAGCCATCCGCTTTGTTAATATATACAGACAGTGGCATCATCTCTCCACATACTACCAGATCCTTCCGACCATCTTTATCCAGGTCTATCCACTGTGCATCTGTGATCATACCTGTTTTTGCAAAAGGTACATCTGCTACTGTGAATTTTCCCTTACCATTATTTATTAACAGGTAAGATATTGGTGATACAGGGTACTGACCGGGAACAACACGCCCCCCTACAAAGAGGTCCATATCTCCATCATTATCAAAATCACATGGGCGTACACAGGATTTACTGTTGGCACTCACATCAGGCAAGTTCTCACTGGCTTTTACAAGTATGCCCTTTCCATTATTGATAAACAGTTCATCCTGCAACATGGGTGTATTTGGATCGCAATTAAAGTAACCGCCCATTGCCAGGTACAGATCAGGATAACCATCTCCGTTAGCATCAAAGAAGATGGCATCGGATACACAGTTTTCGGTGGGGTCTTCCAGCTTCATGCTCTTATTCATTTCAAAGCTACCACTCCCTGATTGTGTATAGATACGACCGGGCAATTCCTTATTACCACTTACATACAGGTCTTCTTTCCCATCTTTATTCACATCTGCTTTTGCAATGACAGGGCCTGTTTTGGAATACATAAACAACATGAGCAACTGACGTTTGAAATCATTCGCCGGCGTTTCTTCATGTTTGTAATCAATGAGGCCATCTGCTTTTGTAAAGACGGGTTTGGTGAGGGTAGCAGGTGGTAAAGGTGCATTTGGTGCGAAGTCTATTTTCAGTAACTGATTGGCGGCTACATCCGTCATGCGTTGTTCTTTATTACCGGGCCATACGATCAATACGGAATCGGCTTTGGCAGCATTACCCAGGCCAAATAACAACTGGGTAGATACTGCACCCAGATAGCCTTTGCCGGGATTTACTTCCTGGTATTGCTGCATGCCATTTGTATACACATATACTTTGGCACCGATGGCCTGTGTATTCTTACCTTCTCCTTTCAATTTAAAGGAGAGATACGCCGTTTTGCTCTGTTCTCTCGTCATGTTCTGGTAAACACCCGCCGGATCATTGATACGGTTGATGACCAGATCGAGGTCGCCGTCATTATCCAGGTCTGCATACACTGCTCCACTGGATACGCCGGGTTGATCTACGCCCCATTCCAGTTGCTTATTGGCAAAGGTGAGGTCATGATTATTGCGGAAGATATAATTCTTTAACGGTGTGACAGGCATAGCGGTAACGAGATCCATAAACTTGATGGGTTCGCGCTCCATAGCCTTCTTTATTTTGTAATCGCCCCAATAGCGCAGGAAGTCTTTGTTGGTATAATCGCGCAGGTAACCATTTGTAACAAAGAGGTCTTTATAGCCATCGTTGTCAAAGTCAGCAAAGAGTGGGCACCAGCTCCAGTCAGTATTTGATACACCGGCCAGCTGACCGATTTCACTGAAGGTGCCATCGCCATTGTTCAGTTGCAGCATATTGCGCATATACTGCTCATACAGGTCCTGTGACTTCATGAGGTCATGCATTTCGTAGCTCTCTTCCATCTGCAGCAGTTTCTGACGCTTGTTATCTTCAGGGAGCATATCGAGTGTGAGCACATCCGGTAATCCATCGTTGTTGTAGTCAGCAATATCTACACCCATAGAGAAGTGAGACAGATGTTTAAAAGTTTCTTTAGTACGTTCACTGAAAGTACCGTTGTGATTGTTGATGTATAGATAATCAGGTTCGTTGTAGTCGTTGGTCACATAGATATCTTCCCAGCCATCTTTGTTGATGTCTGCTACGGCTACACCCAGCCCAAAGGTAAGCGGGTTCTGAATAATGCCGGAATTGAGGGTGATATCAGTGAAGTGGTTGTTATCATTACGATAGAGTTTGTTACCCGCCAGAGAGTCGGTCAGGGTTTTGTATCTGGCAAACTCCATGTTGTCAATCTTGTTTGTGCTGTGGTTGAGGAGGAACATATCGAGGTCGCCGTCGTTGTCGAAATCGAAGAAGACAGCATTTGTGCTATATCCCGGATCGTCGAGACCATATTCCTTTGCCTTTTCCACAAATTTCATATTACCCTGGTTGATAAATAGCTGATTGCGGCGGGTAGCATCATCGCGTTTACCGGAGTAACATATGTAGATATCGAGGAGTCCGTCACCGTTTACGTCAGCCATGGTTACGCCTGTTTTCCAGCTATCTGATTTCCCGCCGATGCCTTTGCCGGCATCTTTAGTAATTTCTTTGAACTGCATGTTGCCCATGTTCTGGTAGAGTGCACCCGGCTGCATGTTCGCAGTGAAGTACAGGTCCTGTAATCCATCGTTGTTCAGATCTCCAACGGCCACACCGGCACCGTTATAGAAGTATTCGTATTGCAGTACGTTCAATCCTTCTGTTTCGTTCAAAGGATTTGAGAACTTAATGCCGGTTGTTTTGGAAGGTAGCTGTTGGAAAAGTTTCTGTTGTGCCTGGATAGCGAAAGGGATGGAGGATGCTATCACGAGGACCAGCAAGAAGGTGGAATAACGCATGGATAAATAGTTTTTCAGTGTTCCCATTCTTAAAGATAAAAAGTTAATGCGGCAATGTACCGCATTAACTTTTCTTTATTTAGCTAGTCATGAACAAAAAGTCATTATTGAGCTACATCCCACCAGATGCGTGAGGTATAAGTATCTCCATTAGAGAGACTGCTCACACCAGAAGCATAACCTGAAGGGTTTGTAGAATTCTCAGTAGACTGATAAGGAATTCTTCTTGGAATAGTGCCACCTGTGAAGTTGCCGGTATAGACTACAGGCGTCAGTACAGGATAACCAGATCTTCTCCAGTTGTTCCATGCCTCGATGAAGTTCATAAGGGTACCTTCTGTCACCCATAACTGCTCGTTGATCTGCTTGATAGAAGCGGTAGCTGAAGTAACATCCAGCGGATTGGCAGCTATGAAGAGCGTTGCAGTTGCAGTAGAGATAGAAGCATCTGAAGAGAAGGTAGCCAGCGATTGCATAGAAGCAGTTACACCAGCAGCGTAGTGAGAAGTAGCAGTTCCACCTACACTCCATCCACGAGCAGCGGCTTCGGCCAGCAGCAGTTCTGTTTCAGCATAAGTTAAAACGAACTCAGGACCGCTGTAGTTTCTGTACAGCGAATTGGTAGGACGGGAATATTTACCCAAAGGAGCCGGAGAGTCATCGGTAGTTGCAGCAGCGGTAGCACCTGGATAATCACTTCTAGTAGTGATATCGGTAGTACCACCATTCAGGTCATAACCGTTTGGCATACCTAACTGAATGCTGGAATCAGTAGAACCAGCCAGTGCGGTATTGTTATTTGCAGCCAGACCGTTTGGTGCAATTTCAGCGATGTATTCCAGGCGGGGGTCGTTCATTTTCCTCATGTAATCGATGAAGGTTTTAGACCATTTTACTTCCCTGTAGTCATCCTGTACCATCAGCGCGTTGGTAGTAGCATTGCTAAAACCACCAGAGTTGTCACAAATTACCACAGCATCGTCAGCTGTACTGGTAAACACGCCACCCGCAACAGCTTTCTCAGCCCATGTCTGTGCCAGGGTTGGATTTACTTTCGAAAGGCGCATAGCTGTACGCAGCATCAGGGAGTAGCCGAATTTCTTCCATTTAGCGATATCACCACTATAGAACAGGTCTGCAGTAGGTTTGGTACCGCTTACATCCAGTGCAGAGATGGCAGTTTGCAATTCTGTCAGCATGGAAGTATAGATAGATTCCTGTGAATCGTAAGCAGGGGTAAAAGTACCTGATTTACCTTTTAGAGCTTCGGAGTAAGGTACATCACCATAGCAATCAGTAATGTGTTGCATAATCAGCACATTCATGATTTTACCGATATTCGAAAGGTTTGGCAGACTTTTCTGCTGCGCCAATGTATCCATTTCGTATGCATAGCTGGCAGCCTGGTAGTCTTCGTTCCAGATCCTGTCCTGGTAACCGATCTGACCGGAAGAAGCTACATATTTATCACCATTGCTGTAGTAGTTGAAGGTAGAAGACAACAACTGTACCCACATACTCTGGAATAACAACTGGCTATAACCAGTGTTTGCATAAGAATATTGTGCCCTTGACAGCAGGTAGTTAGGATCATATTGAGAACCGGATACCGCGGTAGGGTTACTATTTATATCGTCAAAGTTTCTGGTACAACTCGTAGCGAACAGTGTTGAAGCCAGACCTAAGCAGAGCAATCCTTTTTTCATAATCATCATTTTTTAAATTTGAAGTTTACGTTCACACCATAAGAACGGGTACTTGGTAAACTTGTACCTTCAATACCTGCGTAGTTAATCAGAGAAGAGAAACCTGCTTCAGGATCCACGTTATCAGTATGTTTCATTAATGTCAGGAGGTTACGCGCAACCAGAGACACACCGATTGAAGAGAATGGTGATTTACCCAGTATTTTGCTATCGAATATATAGCCAAAAGTGATCTGGCGCAGTTTGATGAAGCTTGCATCCAGTACATCGATGGTAGAAACCTGGTTAGCCAGTGTCTGGTAGTAAGTCTGCGCTGCTACAGAAGTAGTGTTTGTAGTACCATCAGATTTAACACCTTTTGCCACCACACCATCTCTACCTTCGAGGGTCATTTTGTTCAGACCGCGGTATATTGAGTAGTAGTTAGTAGCAGACAGCATTTTGTTTCCAAATTTACCATCTACCAGGAAGGAGAGTGTGAAGGATTTATAAGAGAAGTCGTTATTGATACCACCGAACCATTTAGGCAGTACGCTACCTTTTGGTAACAGGTTACCACGCTGTGGCAATCCGTCGTCAGTCAGCAGGACTTCACCTTTAGCGTTACGTTTCCAGTCGTACGCCATTACCTGTGGACCTGACATACCTTTTACCAGTGCGGTGTTCGCATTCAGCGGACGATATGTACCTAAGGTCAGGGTAGTGCTGGAGCTGTTGCTACCGTAGATATCCAGAATCTTGTTGTTGATGTTGGTTGCATTCACACTAACGTTCCAGGTGAATGTACCATTAGATACCGGTGTACCTGAAATCTGCATTTCCAGACCTTTGTTCTGGGTAGAACCAGTACCGAAGTAAGCGTTGGTATAACCAGTTGCAGGAGAGATGGTACCTTTGATGATTTCATTTTGTGTTTTACGCTGGAAGTAAGCCAGGTCAACACCTAAACGATTATTCAGGAATTTCAGTTCCAGACCAACCTCTGCTTCATTCAATGTGAATGGTTTCAGATTCAGGTTTGGAAGAGAAGATGGGAAGCTACCTACGCTCTTGCTGTTGAGTGCACCATCAATCGTGTAATAAGACTGGGTGATATAATAATCATCCGGCTCACCGCTGGCTTTTGCATAAGAAGCACGGAACTTACCATAAGTCAGAGATGGAATATCCCACAGTTCAGAGAAGATGAAGCTGGCGTTTACAGATGGAACAAAGATACCTCTGTTACTTGCTGGCAGTGTAGAGTAAGTATCATAACGACCGGTAGTACCGACAGTCAGGAAACCTTTATAAGAGAAGTCAGCAGTGTAGTAAGCGGAGTTTGCCTGCTTGCGGTACACTGTATTCTGCCTGTTATAAGTTTTAACGTTGTTGTAGCTATATACATAAGGCAGGATGAAGTTGCTACCGGTAATCTGTATCAGCTCATCGTTTCTCTTTCTTACGTTCGCACCTACAGCGATGTCGACGTTGAAATCTTTAGCGATATCTTTCTTGAAACCGAGGAGACCATCTGCGTTCATTTCGCTGATCTGTTCATTGCTCAGTGTCATATTACCACTCACGATAGTACCATCCTGAGAAGTGAAGGAATAAGCAGTACCCCAGGGAGTGATATTGAAACGTCTGTCGTTGATCAGGTCATAACCCACACGAGCCTGGCCATACAGGTATTCAGTCAGATCATAGCGCGCAGTAACGGAAGAAATCATACGTTTTCTACCAATATTGTTTTGCATCTGGCTGGTTACGAAATATGGGTTGGTTACATAGATATCATCGGTGAAGGTTACTTCTTTACCGTTGTTGTTAACGTCGTAACCAGGAGCGAGGATTTTCTCGTCGATGTTAGTAGCGAGGAACAGACCGTTGTTAGGGTTCAGCGGACCATCACTCAGGTAAGGTTTGTTTCTCTGATAGTCATCAATGTAATCTACCATGGCAGATATTTTCAGTTTATCTGTCACTTTCTGATCGATATTCAGGTTGAAAGTTTTACGTTTCAGACCGCTGTTTTCGACGATTGATTTATTATCCAGGGCAGATGCAGACAGGCGGAAAGTACCTCTGTCGCCACCACCAGAAACAGATACAGTGTTTGTCCAGGTAGGACCCGTTCTGTAGAAGTTAGTCAGGTTATTTTTAACAGCAGAATAAGCGTAAGAATTACCATCATATTGGATAGTAGAAGCACCATCCAGTTTTTCACCCCAGCTGAGGCGGGTGCTGTTCAGTGCAGCGTTTGCAGTAGTAGGTCTTGCGCCTAACTGACCCTGACCATAAGTATACTGGAAGTCAGTGAAGTCGATCGCTTTATCCACAGTGAAGTTACCATTGTATTCCACCTGCATGTTACCTTTCTTACCAGTTTTGGTAGTGATCAGGATTACGCCGTTAGAAGCGCGGGAACCGTACAGAGCAGCAGCAGAAGCGCCTTTCAGTACAGTCATTGTTTCGATATCATCAGGGTTGATGTTCTGGATACCATCACCGTTATCAGAACCGCCCCACTCACCGGCGCTACCTCTCTGGGAGTTATCCATTGGTACACCATTGATTACATACAGTGGGCTGGCGGCACCAAAGCTGGCCATACCGCGCAACAATACGCGGGCAGAAGAACCAGGGCCACCACTTGTACCACTTACACTCAGACCTGCTACGCGGCCACCTAATGAATAAGCAACGTTTGTTTCCCTTGCCTGGGTCATAACGTTACCATCTACTTTAGTTACAGCATAACCTATTTTCTTTGATTCTTTGGAGATACCCAAAGCTGTTACCGTTACTTCACCGAGTTGTGATGAAGATTCTTCGAGCGTGAAATCTACTGAAGTTTGACCTGCAGTTACTTTCACACCTTTAGAAGTATAACCGATGAGGGATATTTCGAGCAGTAGTTCCCCATCAGGAGCATTTTTCAGTACAAAGGCGCCATCAGCTCCAGTTACAGCAAAAACATTTTTACCCTGAACCTTAACGCTAACAGATCCAAGCGGCGCGCCGGACTTGGAATCTTTTACAGTCCCTTTCAACTGCCTTGTTTGTGCAAATGCTACCGTTGAAAGCAGCATCGCGATGACCAGCAAACGAAGTTGTCTCATTATCGATTTAGTTTTTGGTTAGGTAATAAATGAGTGATGTGCACTCCTTTCTCAAATTGACGGCGGGATAAATCCGCTTTGATTCTACATTTCATTTGGTTCTGTTTCTGTATAAAATTTTCGTTTTAGAAAATAAGTGGTAGGCTCGCCTTCTTTCAAGGCAAGAGAAATACATCAACCACATGTGGATGGAAATTGAAGATGACAGTATGTATAGTTGTAACTACCCGTTAATGTGCATAACAGTACATTTTGCTACACGCACGTGCACAGCAGAGCTGGTAGTTTAAAACCACAGAAGAAATTTTTGATTAAGAATGATTGTTCATTGTTACGATGCCAGATCGGTTCAGCTACAAGTTCACCCCATTGAATACTTCATGTAATTGGCCCTCGTTCAATAGTCTTATACAGTCAATAGTTAAAGAGGACAATTTTTGGTTGTTGTTACGTTTTTCCCGAAATTTTAAGTTTCACTGTTATTGTATTGTTCTACATTCTAAAATGACAAGTCTTAAAATGACAACACTGATTTTTTACTTACCATTATTATATGATTACCGTTTTTTCACTATTCAAATAGTTATTGCTTTTTGAAACGGTAGTTTTTCATTTTCACGTTGTAGATTTCATTTACTTACGACGCTGATTTCAAGGTCTAAAGTACATAAATTTTAACATTTCGTACATCACCAAGAAGTTGTACATAATTATTACCATTTACGCGGTTAAACAAATACTATTTTAACAAGTATTGGTTTTATGTAAACCGTTTTAGCAAAACAGGGGGTATAAAGGTATTTCGAACGCTTGAAAACCCCTGTTTTATTCCAAAAAATGGAATGCCGGGTAACGAAAAGGGGATACAAAAAGTACCCCCTTTTTATAAGCGTAACTCTTTGTAAACGTTTACCTTAATTTTATAACAATAAAACATGGGCAATGTTTACTGAGTATTGCAGTTCCTTTCGGATTGTTTTATTTTAACTTATCGGACCTTACACCTTCTTTCGTCATTTTTACAGGAAGAATTTTCCCATCTGAATCAAAATGCATTTCGTCGATGCAGGTTACGCGGTTATTGGCAGCAGTTTCTGTAAGGGGGCGCCGGTGGTATACGATGTACCATCTATCTGTACCAGGTACGTTGATTACAGAGTGATGACCGGCACCGGTTGCTATAGCTGTGTCCTGTTGTAAGATCTTGCCAATGCGCTGCCATGGTCCCATTGGACTATCGGCGATAGCATATGCCACACTATAGTCGGGGCCGGTCCAGCCACCTTCAGACCACATAAAATAGTACTTACCATTGCGGATAAACATGAATGGACCTTCTACGTAGCCTTTTGGTGTGATCTCTTTGAAGGTCTGACCATCGGCAAAAGGTTCGATACCTGTGAAATCGGATTTTAAGCGGGCAATATTGCAGTGTTGCCAGCCGCCATAGATAATGTAATACTGACCATCTTTGTCGTGAAATACGAACTGATCGATAGGTTGTGCGCCATTGTAGAACTTATCAATGAGCGGTTTGCCAAGGTAGTCTTTGTAAGGACCGCCTGGTTTATCGGCGACGGCTATGCCGATACCACCTTTCTCTTTGTCGTTCTGGATGTCGTTGGCACCGAAAAAGAAGAAATATTTTCCGTCTTTCCGGATGATAGCGGGCGCCCACATGGCACGGTTAGCCCATTTTACATTCGACGAGTCGAGGACTTTCGGGTGTTTCTTCCAGGTGACGAGGTCAGTGGAGGAATAAGCGTCGAAGAAAACCTGCTTTTCGTATTTGTCAGAATAGGTGGGGAAGATCCAGTATTCTTTTCCGAATACGGCGGCTTCCGGATCGGCGTACCAACCCTGAATGATTGGGTTGCCGGAGGTTTGCTTTTTCTTTTGAGCAGAAAGCGGGTTTGTTAGAGCAATAGCCCCGAGTAATAACGTGATAGCCTTTCTCATAGTGAGTTGATTCCTGTTTAATAGATAACACAAGATAGTAGTTTTATCTTTCCCTGAAGATTGAAAGGCATCAGTGAAAGCTCATTCCCAATTAGTGTTTTAATTAATACTTAAAAAATAAATATTTGGGCATATCCGGGGTAAGTTCCTAATTTTAGCGAGGAATTTCAGCATTCAAACGATTGACTTTTGCAAGGTTCATTCATACAGGAAGAACAGGAACTATTGCAGCAGATAGGAGAAGGAAGCCAGTCTGCTTATACACTTGTCTTTAATAAGTACAGTAAACAGGTGTTTGATGTGGCCATGCTTTATCTTAAAGACAACCTGGCGGCACGGGAAATTGTGCAGGAGGTTTTTTTGAAAATCTGGCTGAAGAGGGAGGTATTGCCAGAGGTACAAGACTTTTCTGACTATTTATTTATCCTGACCCGGAATCATGTATTTGATGGGTTTAAGAAGCAGGCAGTGAGGGAGAAGGCATATGAGCAATTGTATCGCCAGCAGGTGGAGGTGGTGAATGATACGGATTACAGGGTGAAGGACAGGGAGTATGCGGGGATTGTGGAAAGGGCGATTGCAGCGTTGCCGCCGGAGCGGAAGAAAGTGTATATCGCTAGAAAAGAAGGATTTAGTAACGAAGAAATATCTAATAAGTTCAATATATCAATCCATACCGTGAAGAAACAGATGCAGATTGCGGTGCAGACGGTGAGGAATTTTGTTAAGAAAAGTATGTAGGATTTATAAGAAAAAGCGCTTCCGCCTAAGGCCGGAAGCGCTTTTTTCTTTCCGGAAAGGGCCTGCAGCCGGCTTTTTGTTTTTTTTAACTTTTTTTTATTTCGGATACTCCTTTTATTCTCCACCATCGTCTTTACAATTATGACAGCACAGGAATTAAAACTCTTGCTTGATAAGTATAAGCAAAACAACATCTCTCCCGATGAGAAAGCGCGCCTTATGGACGCTATTAACAACGGGGAGCAGGATGATTTGCTCCGGGAAGATATTCTTCACTCATTACAGGGGATCGTTCCTTCTGCCGGATGGGAAGAAGAAGATCATTCTGCTATACTTCATGCCATTTTTCAGGCGGATCAGCCTGAGAATCTGACTGTTGTCAAAAACAAACGCCGTTTCTACCTGTATGCCGCAGCCGCTGTAACTGCTGGTATTATATTGACCACGAGTCTTTTACACAAGAAAGACATTGAAAAGGCCCCTACCCTTGCAAAAACTCAGGTGTTGGCCCCCGGCTCTAACAAAGCCATGCTGACCCTCGCTGATGGTACTCAGATTCCACTTGACAGTGCAGCCAATGGCGCCCTGGCCCAACAAGGTAACACCCAGATCAAAAATACCAACGGTAACCTGAGTTATCAGGCAAACGGAGGCAATGAGGTGATGTACAACACCGTCACCACTCCTCATGGAGGCCAATACCAGCTTACGCTGGCCGATGGCAGCAAGGTATGGCTCAATGCCGCCAGCAGTATCCGTTTCCCAACTGCCTTTGTCGGAAAGGAAAGGTTGGTCAGCATTACAGGAGAAGCATATTTCGAAATCGCCCAGCAGTCTAACCATCCGTTTTCTGTACAGGTAAAGGCTGCTGATAAGGATATGACCGTAAAAGTACTGGGCACCAGTTTCAATATCATGGCCTATGCCGATGAAAAAGCTGTAAAAACCGCCCTGGTAGACGGCGCTGTACAAGTAGTGTACGGCAACCAGAAGAATGTACTGAAACCCGGATTGGAAGCTAGTCTGACAGACAACACCTTTGCCATTGCTCCCGCAGATCTGGAACAAACCCTTGCCTGGAAAGACGGCAAGTTCCGGTTCAGGAGCACCAATATCAAAACCATCATGCGCCAGCTATCCAGGTGGTATGATATGGATGTGGCTTACAATGGTGATGTATCGGACATTGACCTGACAGGTGTGATCTCCCGCAGGGAAGATGCCAATAACCTGTTCAAGGCCCTGGAGGCTACCCAAAGGGTTCATTTTGAGGTGAATGGCCACAATGTGACCGTTTCACCTGCCACGTTGCACTAATCAATCCCGGCTAAAGGGGGGATATATATTTTGTAATTTTTAAAAACAATTCCGTTATGACCACGTAGAGACTATTGTTGTATGTGAACAATAAAGAAAGGTACCCACACTTGTAAATGACGCTGCCACGTCTGAACATAAAAAAACCGGGCCCGACTGCCATCGGAACCCGGCAACATGGCTACCAATTTCTCTTTGACTCAAGAAAAATTTGATTTACTAAAAAAGCCAGGAAACAAAAGTATGGAACTATGCGCTTCATGCAAAACTACTTCACATGGTGGAGTAAGTCTTTTGCACAGAAAATTGTTGTTAGTTATGAAATTAACTGCCATTTTAACGCTGGTATTTACACTCCAGCTATCTGCTAAAACCTATTCCCAAACCGTTAGCATCTCCGGAAAGCACCTTTCACTGTATGAGGTGTTCAATTCCATCAGCAAGCAGACGGGTTATGAATTTGTGTACGACGCCAAATTGCTGGAAGGCAAAGGCGCCATTAATATCAATGCTCAGGGACAAGCCCTTACCGCTGTACTGAACAACTGTCTGAACGACAAAGCATTGACTTATTCTATTGTGGACAAGATCATCGTGATCAGTCCTAAAAAAGCTCCCCGGGAAGTCGCTCCCGCTCCCATTCCTACAGCTGCTGTCACTGGTACTGTTACTGACTCTGCTGGCCATCCGCTTCAGAATGTAAGTATCCAGGTAAAAGGTACAACCAGAGGTGCGATGACGGATGCAGGCGGTCACTTTACCCTGGAGGCACAACCTACAGACGTACTGGTTATCAGCTACATCGGATTTGACAAGCAGGAAATTATTGTAGGTAGCAACACCTCCCTGACGATCAAACTCGCTGAAACCAATAAACAGCTGGGTACTGTAGTCGTTACGGCACTGGGTATCAAACGCTCTGAGAAATCCATCACTTATGCCACCCAACAGGTGAGCGGTGTGGAACTGACCAAGGCAAAAGATCCCAACCTGATGAACACCCTGAATGGTAAAGTAGCTGGTCTGACTATTTCCAGCAGCGCTTCAGGTGTGGGTGGTTCTGCAAAAGTAATACTGCGTGGTAGCAAATCTGGTCTGGGTAATAACCAGGCACTCTATGTAATTGATGGTGTGCCTATGAACAACACCCTCACCAACCAGCCAAACAGTGCGTATGGTGGTAGCACCGCTTATGATGGTGGTGACCCTATCTCCAACATGAACCCTGAAGATATCGAGAGCATCTCTATTCTGAAAGGTGCTTCTGCAGCTGCGCTGTATGGTAGCCAGGGTGCAAACGGTGTGGTACTGATCACGACCAAAAGTGGTAAAGCAGGTCGTACTACCATCAACTACTCTTCAGGTCTTACCCTGAGTCAGGCTGCTTACAAACCAGAATTCCAGAATACTTATGGCCAGACTACAGATGGGAGTACCCAGAGCTGGGGCAGTAAACTGACTACCAAAGCGCATGATAATGTAAGTGACTTTTTCCAGACTGGTAACAATGTCACCAACGCGATCAGCCTTGCAGGTGGTACTGATAAGACACAGACTTATTTCTCTTATGCTAATACCAGCGCAAAAGGTATTCAGCCTACCAATAAACTGGGTCGTAACAACATCAGCTTTAAAGAAACAGGTAAATTCCTGAATGATAAGCTGACTGCTGAAGCGGATGTAAACTACGTCACCCAGAAGATTGACAATACACCGCTCTCCGGTTTTTATTTCAATCCGCTGACAGGTTTATACCTCTACCCACGTGGCAGCAACCTGTCTCAGTACAAAAATAATTTTGAAGTAGCCGATCCGGCCAGAAACGGTCTGATGGTGCAGAACTGGGCTTTCAATGAAGATGTACAGCAAAATCCATGGTGGATCCTGTACCGCGATCCTAACCAGCTGGACAGAAACCGTATTCTGCTGAATGCCAGCCTGAAATATGAAATCAACAAATACCTGAGCGTACAGGCAAGAGGAAGTATTGACAGGATCAATGACATATACGATCAGAAAGTATATGCTGACAATGCTACTTATGTATCTGATTCCAGTGGTGTATATGTGTACCAGAACCTGACTACCAATCAGCAGTATGGCGACCTGTTGCTGAACTTCAATGTTCCTATCGGAAAAGATTGGCGTGTAACAGGTGTCGTAGGTGGTGCGCTGCGCGATGTGAAGACTACCGGTGAGAAATTCAACTCCGGTAAAGATGGTCTGCATATTCCGAACATTTTCACCCTGCAGAACTTTGTAACAATGAACGGAGCGAACTCCGGTACATTGCCTAACAACCATAGCCAGTTCCAGTCTGTATTCGGAAGTGCAAACATCTCTTTCAAAGACTGGTTCTACCTGGATCTGACTGCTCGTAACGACTGGTCATCCAACCTGGCCTTTACTTCTACTTATTCTTATTTCTATCCTTCAGTCGGGCTTAATGTCATCCTGAGTTCTGTAACCAGGTTACCTGAGTGGGTGAGCTTCGCCAAAGTGCGTGGTTCCTACGCCCAGGTGGGTAACGCTCCTTTAGCCTACCAATCCTATCCTGCCCTGAATACCCTTGGTGCAGGTGGTTCCATCGTTGGTAATACGGTCGCTCCTTTCACGGATCTGAAACCAGAGAAAACAAATTCACTGGAATTTGGTACTGAGTGGCGCTTCTTCAAAAACAGGCTGAGTGTGGATGCGACTTATTATAAAACGAATACCAGGAACCAGACTTTGCAGATATCTGCCAGCCAGGCTTCTTACTATGATTCTTATTATATCAATGCCGGGAACATCCAGAACCAGGGTGTGGAAGCAGTGGTGCGTTACGACGTATTCCGTGATTCCAAATTTACATGGAACACCGGTGTGAACTTCGCTACCAACAAAAACAAGATCATAGAACTGGCTGATGGTGTAGATTACTTCACTCTGACCGGTGCTTCTGGTTCCAACTATGCGTCTAAATTCAAAGTAGGTGGTTCTTTTGGTGACATCTATGGTACTGTACTGAAGAAAGATGAACAAGGCAGGATTATGGTAGATGCAAATGGTACGCCTATCAAACAGACTGGCGATATGGTGTATATCGGTAACTCCAACACCAAATTCCAACTGGGATGGAACAACAACTTCGGTTATAAGAACTTCACCCTGTCTATGCTGATTGATGGTAAGTTCGGAGGTAAGGTAATGTCTGTAACTCAGTCTATGATGGACCTGTACGGTGTGTCTAAAGCATCTGGTGATGCAAGAGATGCAGGCGGCGTAAAAATAAACGGTGTTGATCCAAGTGGTAATGCTGTAACTTCTGTCGATGCACATACCTGGTATTCTACTGTAGGTGGTCGTGAAGCGGTGTCTGGCGAGTACATGTACAATGCGACGACTGTTCGTCTGCGTGAAATGGCACTGGGTTATACCGTTCCACTGAAAGATGTATTTATCAAGGCGCTGAAATTCTCTCTGACCGGACGTAACCTGCTCTATTTCTATAAGAAAGCACCGTTTGATCCTGAGTTGACGATGTCTACTGCAAATGGTTTGTCTGGTGTAGATATTTTCATGCAGCCTGCATTACGCAGTTATGGTCTGAGTCTGAATGCTACTTTCTAACTGTAAAACTGATCGAAAAAATGAAACGCTACTATATAATTATTGCAGTACTACTCCTGGGTGCTACTGCATGTACGAAGAACTTTGAGGATTATAATACGGATAATACAGGTGTTTCCACTGGTCAGCTGAAACCTGACTTTAATGATGTGGGTATTTACCTGTTGCAGGCAGAGCGTTCCATCATCAACTTTTCCGGTGGTGGCGACCCTAACTCCTACCAGGTGCAGCAGAACCTGAATGCGGATATGTTTTCAGGTTACTTTATGTCTCCCAACCCGTTCAATGGTGGTCTGAATAATACCAACTACTTTATGATGACAGGATGGAATGGTGAGGCATTTAAAGTAGGTTATCTGAACATCATGTCTCCTATCTCCAAACTACGTACTAACCGTATCGATACTGCATATCCTGCAGTATGGGCGGTAGCACAGATTATACGGGTAGCAGGTATGAGCCGTGTGACTGACATCTATGGTCCTATTCCGTACAGCCAGGCGGGAAGTTCAAAGACGGATCTGCCTTATGACAGCCAGGAAGATATTTACAAACGTTTTTTCCTGGAGCTGGATACTGCTACTGCCAACCTGCAGAGCTATATCAACAATGCTGATTCACTGCCTTTCACCTTTGCGAACTTCGACCTGGTGTATAGCGGTAACTTCACGAAGTGGTTACAGTTTGCCAACTCTCTTCGTCTGCGCTTAGCAATGCACATTGTGAAAGCGGATGCAACTACTGCACAGGCGCAGGCAGAGAAAGCACTGAATCCTTCCAATGGTGGTGTGATCACTGCTAACAGTGGTAACATGAATGTACAATTGGGTGGCAGCTTTACGAACCCGCTGGTGTATATCGACAGGAACTGGGGCGATACCCGTATAGGTGCTGATATTGCCTGTTATCTGAATGGGTACAATGACCCAAGGATCAGCAAGTACCTGGGTATGTCTACAGATTCCAAAATTACTTCACAATATATTGGTATCCGTTTGGGTGCGGTGACCAGTTCTAATACCAAAGATGATTATCTCGGGTATTCTGCACTGGGTTCTTCATTTTCACTGGCTACACCTGTGCAGATTATGACGGCTGCGGAAGTATACTTTCTGAGAGCAGAAGCTGCGGTACGTGGTTGGGCGAATGCAGGTGGGAGTGCACAGGAGCTGTACAATGAAGGTATTACTACTTCTATGAACCAGTGGAGTGCAACGATTGGTAGTTATCTGAGTGATGCTACAAGTACGCCTGCGGCTTATGTTGATCCGAAGAATAGTGCTAATGATAAGGAGGCACAGTCTACTATTACTATTCAGTGGGATGATGCTGCAAGTACGGATGTGAAAATGGAAAGGATTATTACACAGAAATGGATTGCGATGTTCCCTGAGGGTCAGGAAGCGTGGACAGAGCATAGGAGAACAGGGTATCCTAAATTGTTCCCTGTGGCGCATAACCAGAGTTCAGGTGTGGTGAGTGATGCGGAAGGTGTGAGAAGGTTACCTTATCCACAGCAGGAGTATAATACGAATGCGACGGAGTTGAATAAGGGGATTTCATTGTTAGGTGGGGCTGATAATGCGGCTACGCATATGTGGTGGGATAAGAATTAAGTCGTGTGGTGTATAAAACTAAAAGCCCCGCCTCGGTTGAGGCGGGGCTTTTAGTTTTTAGCCGTTTGATTTTGTTGAGCCGATCGAACCGTTCGCTTCGCGAACAGTTCGATCGGCTCGCGTGCTTTATGGTGCTTGCCCTCAGGCAAGCACCATAAAGCACGAAGTATTAATTAGCGAAGTATAAATTACTAGTTGATCACTAAGGTTTCAATTGAGTGTGGTAAACTCTTTACATCTGTACTATTCCCTTTTATCCACAGCTTATAAGCGAATTCTTTATCACTTGTATTCAGTACCACTACTACCGTCTTACCATCTTTATTTACAAAAGCAGTCGTTTGGAGATCACTCCTGTTTGAAGATGCGACGATACGCTTTGCACCAGGACGAATGAATTTAGAAAAATGCCCCATGTAGTAATAAGCATTCGTATAAATCAGATCACCCGTCTTTGTATCTGCATGCACAGGTGCAAAACAGAAATTACCTACGTGATTAGGACCACCTTTCTCATCCAGTAGGATATTCCAGTCAGTCCAGGCGACTGTACCACTATTGAAATCATTCAATAAAGAGGTGCCATAACGCTCACCCAGTGCCCAATCATTGACTTTATCCAGTTTGAACGCTTCTACACAACCTTCTGTGAAGATGAGGTTCTTATCAGGAAATGCTTCTTTTACTTTGCGTACATTATCGAATTCCATGGTGCTACCAGTCCATGTTTCATACCAGTGGTAACCAATACCCCAAACAAACTTTGCAGCTGCAGGGTCTTCGAGAATTGTGCTGGCACGGTGATAGATCAGGTCACGGTTATGATCCCATGCGATGAGTTTCTTCGTGCTCATACCGGCACGTTGTAAGGTGGGACCTAAATAATACCTGATGAAATCTCTTTCTTCTTCAGCAGTAAAGTTGCAGGATTCCCATATCTGTTTTGCCATCGGCTCATTCTGCACACTTAAACCCCATACCGGAATACCGAGAGATTCGTATGCCTTAATGAACTTCACATAGTAATTTGCCCATGCCTGATAGTAACGAGGCAGGAGTTTACCACCATGCAGCATACTACCATTATCTTTCATAAATGCCGGAGGGCTCCATGGACTTGCAAAGAGAGTGAGCTTACCGCCTGCAGCTGCAATGGCAGCTTTGATAAACGGAACGCGGTAAGTCATATCATGCTTTACATTGAATGTCTTCAACGTACTATCCCCTTCCTCAATATATGTATAGCTATCGCTGGAAAAATCGCAGCTATGAATATTGGTACGGGCCAATGTATAGCCAATGCCATTTACGGGATCAAAATAAGCTTTCAGGAGTTCTGCCTGCTTGTCCTTCGGGAGTTTTGCAAACACTTCTGCAGAAGCATCTGTCAGTGCACCACCAATACCGGTCATGGTCTGAAAGGTCTTTGCAGGATCTACGAAAATACAGGCATCCGTTTCAAACGGTTGCTTTGCCGAGGTAAATGATAACTTATCCGTTGCTGACATTCTTAACTGTGTACTCGCGGCTGTAGTGTAAACGGTCACTGTTTTGCGGGAAAGGGTATCTCCCGGTTGAGGACCTTTTGCGTAACCGGCGTAAGTCGCCAGCAACAGCCCAGCCAAAATTGCTCTCTTCATTGTTTTAATTATTACCAGTTTAAACGTGTTCATCTTACCAGATATAAGTACCTACGGCACCATTTGTCAACGTGGACGTAACGACTTTGCCATTGAACTGGATGTTGAATGATTGGGGAGCGTTGGCATTATTGATCACAATTAATACTCTTTTCCCATCAGGCGTTTTGAACGCCACATTGTCCAGCTGGCTGGTGACATTGGTAGCAATCCTCGTGGAACCGGGCCTTACGAACTTTGATGCATGTGCTATAATATAATAAGATACATTCCTCGTAACGTCGGCACTGATAGTGAGTGCACCCATACAGGTACTGCAGCCTCCATCAGTATGTGGATTATAGTTAGGGTCGGAAGCCAGATTCCATTCCAGCACATTCCGGCTCCAGTTGCGGGTGGCACCGACGATGAGATTTGTTATATGCCATTGCAGATTAGAAGCAAAATCACCAGGGGCACCTACCCATTGCTCTGTAAAGTAGACATTTTTATCTGGAAATGCATTATGGACCTGTGTCAATGCACTGATATCACCGCCATACAAGTGAAATGCGGAGCCATCTACATATTGTTTGGCATCTGCATCCTGTAGTACTGTGGCAGGATAATCAGGTCTGTCAGCGTTGTGATCGTAGGCGATGATCTTCGTCGTGATACCTGCTGATTTAAATGCGGGGCCTAAAGCAGACTTAATAAATGTTGCCTGTTCAGTAGCCTGCATGACCATACTGGGGTTGTTGCCCCCATGCAAAGGTTCATTTTGCGGAGTGATCGCGTCGATAGTGATGCCTTCCGCTTTCATAGCCTGGATGTATTTTACAAAGTATTGCGCATAGGTGTCGTAGTATTCAGGTTTGAGACTACCACCTACAAAGCCACCGTTATCTTTCATCCATACTGGTGCAGACCATGGAGAGCCGAGTATTTTGATATTCGGTGCGATGGCGATGATCTTTTTCAGTACTGGTATCAGGTCGGTTTGTTCTTTGCTGATGCTGAACTGGGCAAGGTTTACATCCGTCTGACCGGTAGGCATGTCATCGTATGTAAAAGGTGCTGCACTCAGGTCAGAGGCACCGATGCTGATGCGGAGATAACTAACGCCGATGCATCCACTGTCGGTAGCGAATAATTCTTTGAGCAGGGCATCCTGGGTGGTAGATGGCAACTTATTAATGAGTGTAGCGCTACCACCGGTGAGGCAATAACCGAAACCATCGATAGATTGATAAGTGGTGCCGTCTTCTACCTTAATAGTAGGATACACATTGACGGTATCTTTAAATAGCAGACTGACGTTTTGCTTTGACAGCAGTACACTTTTATCTGCTTTGGTGAGCCAGAAAGTGACGTCAGTAGTTAATTCACCTACGGGAGGTGGGACTATGATGGTAGTCGTATCATTGCTACCTCCCTTACAACTGGCAAAGCAGAAGAGCAGGGAGCAAAATATATGGTTTAGTCTCATTTACTTTTCATTTTATATACCCTTACATAATCGACTTCCATCGCTACGGGAAAGATGCTGTCATCTACGCCCTGAATCCCACCCCAGTCACCGCCTACAGCGAGGTTCAGGAGGATGTGGAAGCGTTTGTCGAATGGCCATACAGTGTACCCTTTCCCTTCATTTACAAATTGGAATACCAGCATGTCATCGATATACCCCCTAAGGGCATATGGTGTCCAGTCTAATCGGTAGAGGTGGAAGGCGGAGGTGACGTTGTCTACCTTTTTCGTACTTGTTTTCTGGGTGTTTAGTTTGAAATAATAAGCTTCTGTGTGGGCACTGATATGGACATTTCCGGGGTCGTAACCTACATGTTCCATGATGTCGATTTCGCCTGATTTAGGCCAGTCGCCATATGCCCAGTCCGTAGGTAGCATCCAGATGGCAGGCCAGGTGCCTTTGCCGGCGGGGAGTTTTGCTTTGATTTCAAAACGGCCGTAGAGCCAGTCTCCTTTGTTGGTGGTGACCATCCTGGAAGATGTGTAATTTCTGTTTTCTTTTGTTTCTTTTCTGGCAGTGATGCTCAGTACACCGTTTGCCACGCTGGCATTGTCGGTGGAGTTGGTGTAATATTCCAGCTCGTTGTTACCCCAGCCACTGCCACCCAGGTCGTAGCCCCATTTGTTGGGGTCGGGAGCGCCGGAGTAGTCGAATTCATCTGCCCAGGTGGGAGTGGATTCGAAGGTCCAGCCACTATCGACGGGGGATGTGGGGGTGACAGGCCCGGTGGAGGTAGTATCGGTACTTCCTTTGCCGGAGCAGGAGGTGAAGAAGAGAAGGAGAAGAGGGAGATATCTTGCGAGCATAAGCGTGGATTGAATTTCCCGATTTTGATTGCCACCTTCGGCAGCAATCAAAATCGGGTTTGGCTGTTTTTTTGGAGCTGTTTTCGGCAGCTCCAAAAAACAGCTGATAAGAGTTAAAATTATTGTTCTTCGAGGAATTGAATATTAGAAAGCGTCATCCCGCCAGTACCCAATGTACCACCGGAGCTACCGCCTTTTATCACTACCCAGGCTGTATCAGCTTTGGAAAATTCCATATAGCCATTCTTTCCTTTTCCACCGCCATCACAGCCTATTTCAGCGATGTTACCATCGAATGGAATGGAACCGCAACCGGACCATGTATTCATGGCTATGTATTTTGTTCCACCATAATCTTTGCCCTGAACTGGCGCGATGGTGTCACAATATACTTCCAACCAGCTGTTGGTAGCACCGGCACCTTTGATATTAGCAGCAACGGTATAAGGAGTGTGTGCTTTTACCATTACCATCTGGTAGATTGCACCATTGGTATTGCCGGTGTTAGAGAAATTCAATGTACCATTTGTATTGGTGATAGTAGTTTGTGTACCCCCTGTATTCAGGATCGTCCAGTCTGTTGCATTCAGCAAATCTTTTGTGGGTGCATCATTGGCAATCGTGAGTTTCTGTGCAGTAGTGGCATAACCACCATTTGTGAATACGGTGAGTTGAACCGTATACTCTCCTGCTTTAGAGAAATGCAGTGTGTCAAATTCCCCTGTGGCAGTCGTACCATCGCTGATCGTCCAGTTCCAGATAAAGCCTCCTTTGGTAGTAGAAGTGACCACTACCCTATTCGGATTGGACGATATGGGTGTAGCGGTGAAAGAGGCAGTAGGCAAAGCGCCCAGCTCCTTTGTGGATGATTCCGGCGTACAAGCCGGCATAGCGCAGGACAACATCGCTGCCACTGCCAAAGTACCTATATAGCGTTTCATGTAAATCGGTTTGATGTGTTATTTAGTTCCTCCCCATTCTTTGCTTTGTTCCAGCTTTGTATTTTCCAACTCTAACAGTGGAATTGGCAATATCTCATGCTTACCAGCAATAAAGCCACGGCTACCGAGTACGGAAGGTGCTCTGCCAGTACGTACCAGGTCGAACCAGCGATGGCCTTCGCCAGCCAGTTCCAGTCTTCTTTCATTGAAGATGTTGTCATCTGTCGCTTCGATAGCAGTAAGACCTACGCGGGCGCGTACTGCATTCAGCAACTGATAAGCACGGGTACCGGCGCCACCACCTTGTCCTGCTTTCACGAGTGCTTCTGCTTCCATGAGGTACGTATCAGCTAAGCGGATTTCGTACAGATCCTGTGGAAAGTTCAACTCAATATTACCACCACCGGTAGTTTTATTGTAGTTAAAACCAATGAGCTTTTGCAGGAAGTAACCGGTATTTTTATAACCAGGTTCATAGCTGGCAATGCCATTGGCCTGTAAGCTATCCAGGTTGGCAACGGTTGCATTATAACGGGGATCGTAGTGAATGGCATCAAACAGTTCTTTGGTCACTACGAGGAAACTCCATCCTGATACGTAATCAGGGGCACCTGCTTTCAATGCTTTGTAACCTCTTGGGCCCACCATAATGTTCAGCACATTACCTTCTGTACAAGACACGCAATCCCATGAGCCTGCGGAACTAGCTGTAAATGCTACTTCGAAAATAGACTCGCTGTTATACTTGGAACCATTGTCTGACTTCCAGAGATCGGCAAAGTTAGCCAGCAGGTTATAACCATATTTTGAATTGGTGCTACCTGGCACTGTACCATTTACTTCGGCCAGTTCTGTTGCAGCAGCGCTATATTTTTGTTCATAGAGATATACTTTACCTAACAGCGCGTGTGCAGCACCTTTGGTAGCACGACCACCTTCGGTAGCAATAGGTACCTGATCAGGCAGATTGGTTTCTGCAATGGCATCCTGCAGGTCTGTTTCAATTTGTTTGTACACATCTTCAGGAGTCGCCTGCAACACGTTGTACATGTCGCTGGTAGAAACAGGTTTGGTGAAGAGTGGTATATTTTTGAATAAACGTACCAGGTCGAAGTAGAAAAATGCACGGAGGTATTTTGCTTCCGCAGTATAACGGGCTTTGGTCGCTTCGTCCATGGGTACACCAGGGAGCTTTTCCAGCAGTGTGTTTGCACGGAAGATACCAGAGAAACCTTTCTTCCAGAGTTCATCCTGTGGTCCCTGATCAGGTGTGAGAGTATAGTTGGCGAATACCTGGAAAGCGGTTACGTCATTGGCACCACCACCACCTGCATAGTGGTCGTCAGAACCGGCGTTCATGGCACCAACTTTGGTTACATAGTTACCACCCTGCCAGCCTACTACATCATAACAAGCTACCAGCCCGTTGAAGGCCTCAGTCTGATCTTTGTAATAGTTCGCTTCGAGGTCAGTGCCTTTTGGTTTTACTTCAAGGAAACTATTGCTACAGCCGCTCATTATTTGCAGGCCTATAGCGAATGTCAATATATGTGGAATGTATTTTTTCTTCATTGTAATTTGCTTTTATCAGTTTATCAGAAAGTAGCGTTAACACCCAGCATGAAGGATCTTGCCTGAGGGTAGATACCTCTGTCGATGCTGAATACGCCACCTCCGATTTCAGGATCATAACCGGTGTACTTAGTGAATGTGAGCAGGTTTTCGCTCATTACATAAATTCTGAATTTCTCGATGCCCACTCTTTTGGTGATCGTGTTAGGAATGGAGTAACCCAGTTGTAAAGATTTGATTCTGCAATAGCTACCATTTTCCAGATAGAAATCGGAAGGATTGGTAAAGTTTCTGTTAGGATCAGTAGATATCAGCCTTGGATAATCGTTTGTAGAACCTTCGCCAGTCCAGCGACCCAGGGCTTTTGTCTGCCAGTTTGCATTCAGGATATCCAGGCGACGAAGGCCCTGGAAGATCTTGTTGCCAGCGGAACCCTGAATGAATACTACGATGTCGATGCCTTTGTAAGCAGCATTGATGGTACCACCGTAAGTCCAGGTAGGTGTAGGATTACCGAGGAACTGACGGTCAGCTTCTGTGATCGTACCATCACCATCAGTATCTACCCAACGGAAATCACCGGGTTTTGCATCAGGTTGAATTTTACCACCTGCTTTGCTGGTGTAATTATCAACTTCGGACTGGTTCTGGAAGATGCCATTTGTCTTGAAACCATAGAAGCTATTCAGTGGCTGACCAAGGGCGGTACGGGTGATAGGATAGCTGGAAGACTGGAACGTCTGACCACCGGAGAGGTATTTGATACCAGTACCCAGGTTGGTTACTTTGTTAGTTGTATAAGAAACGTTCGCATTTACATTCAGGTCTACTTCGCCTACCTTTTTATGATACCCCAGTTCCAGTTCCACACCGGTGTTCTCCATATCAGCTACGTTCGCAGCAGGGTTAGAGATTGCACCAACGTATGAAGGAATGCGTGGGTTCTGCAAGATGTCTTTAGTCACCTTTTTATACCAGTCGAAAGCGACTCTGAAGTCGTTGTAAACAGTGGCTTCAAAACCAACGTTTGTCTGACTGGTAGATTCCCATTTCAGGTCAGGGTTAGAAGGGGCATTCGGACTGTAACCGATCTGGTAGCTACCGGAATTACCGAAGGCATAGTTTCTGCCGCTACCGATGGTAGACAGGTAGGCAAAGTCACCGATGTTATCATTACCCACCACACCATAGCCACCTCTCAGTTTGAGGAAGTTTACGAGGTTCTGTTGGGGCCAGAAGCCTTCTTTAGAGATATTCCAACCCAGTGAGAAGGATGGGAAAGTACCATACTTGTTATTGGCACCGAAGCGGGAAGAACCATCACGACGTACGATACCTTCAATGAGGTACTTTTCATCGTAAGCGTAATTGACACGGGCAAAGAGGGAAGAGATCCTGTGGTCAGCGCCTTCACTACCGTCAGAAGTACGGTTGTCGGAAGCTACTTTGAAGTTCATGCTTGCTTCTTCAAAAGTGTTAGCAGGCACGTCGTAGAAAGTAACGGTGGTCGCTCTTGTACGGTTGTCCATATAAGCGCCCTGACCTAAGAGGATGGTGAAGGAGTTCTTACGGATATCTTTAGTATAAGAAGCGGTATTTTCTATATTCCATGCAAATCCTGAATTCTGATTACGTGAAAAAGAAGTACGGGAAGAGATGGTAGATGAGTTCAGGTAAGAGATGGGTGTGAAAGTCTCAGATCCCCAGAAGGCGATTTTAGTACCGAGGGTAGAGCGGAGTTTCAAACCTTTAACAGGCACTATTTCCAGGTAGGTATTACCTACGATGTTGTGTGACCAGTTATAGTTACCCAGACGTGTGGAAATATAGGCGAGTGGGTTCGTGATCTCCTGTCCTACAGCGCTGGAAATACCATAAGGATTACCATTCTTATCGCGGCGAATACCGGTATTGGTATAAGGTGCGGCAGCGGCTACAGCAGGATCCGTAATTACGGCAGGCGTAATTGGATCCAGGTTGATAGCGGAACTGAGCGGGCCACCGAATTCGCTGTTGGTATTACCTACACCCAGGGCTTTGTCGTAAGCATAGCCAACGTTTTCGCCGAGGGTTACGTATTTGGACAGTTTGTGTGTAGAGTTCAGACGCAGGTTGATGCGTTCGTATTTAGAGATGTCAGTAGCAACGATACCATCCTGTTTCAGGTAACCGAAAGAGGAATAGAAAGTAGACTTATCATTACCGCCGCTTACACTCACTTCATGGTTTTGGCGCGCAGCGCTGTTGTTGAAGATGAGGGATTGCCAGTCGGTGCCTTTACCTAAAGAAGCAGGATCAGCGTAGACGATGCCATTGCCGGCAGCTACAGAAGCTTCATTACGCAGGGTAGCATATTGCGTAGCATTGAGGAGCTTCAGTTTGCGGGCAGGTTCAGAGTTACCATAGTAACCATTGTAGTTGACCTGCAGGGTACCGGCTTTACCTTTTTTGGTAGTCACGAGGATTACACCCGCAGCAGCACGTGCACCATAAATAGCCTGGGAAGCAGCATCTTTCAATACTTCGATAGATTCGATATCGTATTGGTTTAAGTAACCGATACCGCCATTATCGACCACCACTCCATCAATCACCCAGAGAGGATCGTTGTTATTAAAAGTAGTGAGACCTCTCACACGTACAGTAGCGCTGGAACCTGGCTGACCAGAACCGGCAGCGATGGTAACACCTGAAGTACGGCCCTGGAGGGCACCTTCGAGGCGGGTAACAGGCTGGCTTTCCAGGTCAGCAGCTCTTACACTGGAGATGGCGCCGGTGACAACACTTTTCTTTTGTACACCATAACCAACTACCACAGTTTCGGTGAGGGCAGTCTGTGATATTTTCAGGATAAAGTTCATAGATGACTTAGTCACTGCCCAGTTGACAGGTTCAAAGCCCACAGCGCTTACGATCAGGGTAGAGCCGGGAGGTACCTTGATAGAATAGGAACCTGTACCATCTGTCACAGCACCACTTTTGCTATCTTTTATACGGATGCTGGTGCCGGGTAAAGGGTCACCTTTTTCATCCGTGATACGGCCGGTAACGGTGATAATAGTATCAACATCAGCAGGTTTTGTTTCGGGCAGACTTTTGACAATGATGCGGGAGCCATCCACCACATAGGAGAAGGGCTGATCTGCGAGTGCCATATCCAGGACTTGTCGTACTGGTACGTTTTTAACCTCTATAGTAACAGGATGAGCGGAAGCCAGCAAATCTTCATCATAAATGATGGAAATACCCGCCTGACGTGCTACTGATTTTAACACCTTTTTGAGGGGTGCTTTAGTTTCAGACAGGGATATTTGCTGAGATAATCCTTTTGCGCTGATCTGCAGGCAGGCCACTAGCAACAAAAAGGTAGTCAGTTTCATAACGAGTAAAATTTGACTTCGGAAAACGTGGATTCCGAAATAATTTTTGGTTGATGAGAGCTTCCGGGAATAGGAAACCCTACCACATAAGTTTAAATCCATACTTTTGTAGTGTTTGGGAAATTTGAAATCAATAATTCGTAACGGGATGTTGTTTTCTTTTTGGGCCCAGACATTATTTACCGGGAGTGTTGCAAGCGCTTCCGGTTTTTTTATGTACGGCCACACATGATTAATTTGTTTCTGCTACTTCCATAACGTTGTTTTAGGTTTATGAATGACTGGCGTATTTTACGTGGAATACCAGCCTTATTTGACAGTTAATTTTCTTCCAACAAGTTCGAATACGGGTCCATTTGCTTCCAGCATATGGAGGATGTCAGTGAGGGGAAGGCTTCGGCTGATACGGCCGCCGAGAAGCTTTTCGTTTCCTTTCTGATCGTAATTAATATCTATGTCGTACCACCTGGAGAGCTGTCTTAAGATGTCTGACAGGCGGGCGTTGTCGAATTCAAAGAAGCCGGTTTTCCATGCGATAACTTGTTCTACGTCTGCTTCGCGGATGGTGATCTGGCCCGTGGATGGGTCCATTACGGCTTGCTGACCGGGGAAGAGGCGTTTGTCGTTCACTTTTACGGCTCCCTGTACAAGCGTTGTGTTTACGCTTTTTTCATCTGAATAGGCCATGATGTCGAAGGCGGTACCGAGTACCTGTACTTCCATGTTATTGACCTGGACGATGAAGGGTTGTTTGGCGTTGGGACTGACTTCGAAGTATCCCTGGCCGGAGATGTCCACTCTTCTTTCTTTTCCATTGAAGGAGGTAGGATAGCGGAGGCTGCTGGCGGCATTGAGCCATACATGGCTGCCGTCGGGCAGAATTATGTTGAACTGACCGCCACGGGGAACGGTCAGGGTGTTGTATACGATGGCATCGTCGGTAGCTTTAGCAGCGTATTGCAACTGACCATTTTTTTGGAGTACGGTGGTAGCGCCCTGAAGGATGGTTTGGTTACCGGCAGAGTCGAGGATGACGGTGGAGCCATTGGAGAGGGTGAGGATGGCTTTGTTGGTGCCGGGGGCGACGGAGGTTGTTGCGATTTGAGTGTTCGCGGGTTGGGTGGCAGGTTGTTTAAATATTATTAAGAGGAGTACGGCGGCGGCGATGGAGGCAGCGCCTGCAACGTAATACCAGAGGGTGCGGACTTTCTTTGTAGTAATGGATTGCAGCAGTTTGGTTTCAATGCGATCGGAGATTTCAGCGGGGATTTCCGGCTGAGTGTCGAGGGCTTTTTGAAATTCCTGTTGCATGGTTTTCAACAGCGCACGGTGTGAGCCGGAGGCTTGTAGCCAGGAGTAAAGCTCGGCAGTTTCAGCTGCATTACATTGACCGTCAAGGTATTTTGCTAACAGTTTTTCGTAATGTTCCGTGGTTGTTGACATAAGTTTATATAGGTGTCTATATATATTATCCGGAAATGATAGTTTAGGGTACCTCGGGGGGAAAATATTTTTTAAGATTTTTGGAGGGAGGGTGAGAGGGGATTTTAGGAAGGAGATTTTGGAGGGGTTAGTGGGGGATTTTTCAGGATGGGGTTGATAGTCTTTTTAGGAGAGGATTTAGGGGGCTGCTTTTTAGAGGAGTATTTTAAGAGTGTATTTTAAGAGAGCATTTTTGGGGAGGTGTTTGGGGGAGCTGTTTTTAGGAGTGCTTTTTTAGGAGAGGAGGTTTTGGGCTACGTAAATAGCGACCATGATATCGCCATAGCGATGAACATATTCATAAATAAAGCGCATACCCAGCACCATGTGTTTTTTTACAGCATTGCGGGAGATGCCGAGTAGTTCAGCAGTTTCGTCATAGCTTTTTCCTTCCTGCCGGCAGAGTTGGAATACCCGTAACCGTTGTGGTGGCATTTGGGCCAATGCTTCCTGAAAAAGCCTGTCATATTCTTTGGCTCTGACCATTTGTTCTGGTGTGGAGGAAACGGGTTCATTAAGCTGAGCGAACAGTTGTTCCCGCATAGCCTGGTCGGTGGCCAGTTTGTCAATTGTTTTAATGACGTGGTTACGGGCAATACGATACAGGTATCCTGAAAAAGACAATTGAGGATTTATACGGTCCCTGATTTCCCAGATTTTCAGAAATACGTCATGGACGAGGTCTTCTGCCAGGGAAGGTATTTTGCAAAACCGTAAGAGGTATATGTAAAGAGAAGCGTGATAATGACGGTAGATAGTTGAGAATGCAGCTTCATCTCCCTGCTTCATTTTGATCAGTACTTCTTCTTCTGATGGCATACGATCCATAGTTAAAAATCAAATCGTTTTGGCTCCTGCCCCCGGAGGGTGTAAAGCTAAAGAAAAGATGGGATTGCGGGTAGGGAAAGATTTTTATATAAATTATTTGCACATTTGAAATAAAAGTGCATATATTTGCACCCCCGACACAGAGAAAACGGGGTGTAAGGATCAGTAGTTCAGTTGGTTAGAATGCCGCCCTGTCACGGCGGAGGTCGCGGGTTCGAGTCCCGTCTGGTCCGCTAAGAGGGACTGATTATCTAAATGATGATCGGTCCCTTTTTCGTTTTGGGGTGGATTGCCCAACAGGTGGGCAATCCGTGAGAAAATGTAATTGACTTTAGGAGTTCGAAATGACTCATTTTGGCGGTCGTAGATGATTCCGTCGGGGAAGATGAGAGTTTGGAGTTTTTCTTTTGCACCTGTGTTACTGGAACTCCATACCATAGCGAGATTGGCAGAAAGTGATATGGCTTGGTTTATTACTTTTTCAGGGTTCGAAATACTTCCTGAACATTTTTCCAGTTTGGTGGAAATGAGATTCCGCTCCTTACTATACCGGGAATAAAACTTATCAAATGTTTCCTGCCCTATTTCTTTTAATACATACCTACTTTCCTCCAAGCCGTCGATCTTGTTATCGACCTCCTTTAATTGGGCGGTTAATATTTTCTGTTGTTCAATGTTTTCCCTGTTCATTTCATAATACTCCTCAATAAGTACATTTCTTAGGGGTTCTATCTGACTATCATCCAAACAAAATAGACTTAACAACTGCTCAAATAGTTCGTGCATTCTTTTAGCGCTTTTATTGCATTTACAACCATCCTTTCGGCACTTGTAATACCATAGGGATTTTGCTTTGACTACATATCCTGTAAATGGCTGATTACAGGTATCGCATTTAATGAAGATTTTAAGGGGTACAGCATCTTGTTCTTTTTTGTGTGGTACTCCGTATCCACCCGAACCCTGATGAATGTTATTGACCTTTAAAAAGATTTCAGGGCTTATCATCTTCTCATGGTCACCTTCGACTATTTTACCCTCCAATAGCCCGTGGTTAATCATACCGCAATAGAAAGGCCGTTTAAATATCTTAGTCAACTGCTGCTTATACATTTTTACTCCCATAGCATTCAGTCTGGAAATAATTTCCTCATTCTTCATTCCCTAAGACTTCCAGATAAATGCCTTCTTTATCTTTTTACCTACTTCGTTCACAACAATTTTACGCTGGTCGTTGATCTTCACAATATCATATCCCTGTGGCGGCTTAGTTACCCAAATGCCTTTGTCAAACTTTTCAATCATCCCGGCAACTGCTTTTTGCTTACGCAGCTGATTATCGTACTGACTAAAAAAAAGGTGATATTCTGATGCAATACACCACTAGGATTAGATGTATCTGTGGGCTGAGTTATTGCAAATATGGTAACACCATAATTCTCCCTTAATTCCTCGGCTAATTTAATAGCAGCACCTCCCGTTCGGGAGAAACGATCAAGTGTATAAACCAATATATGGCTCACTTTCCCCTTGCGAGTTTTAATAAAATCCAACATCCGATTAAACTCTTTACGACCATCGGTTTTTGCGCTTTCATAAGTACCTCCGAAGTAACCAATAATACCCAGATTGTTCTTGCGGGCAGATTCTTCGATTGATTTACGCTGAACATCCAGGCTTAGATTATGGTCTGCCTGTTCCTTACTGGATACCCTGGTATATACCACTGCTGCCTGTACGGCTACTTTAACAGGTTTTTTTTTGGAATAGTTCCCAAATTGTTTAAAGCGTTAATAATACTCATGCGGCTAATTTTTCAGGTGTTGGATTAAGATCTACAACTGGTGTCTCAATGGGTTTTGAGTGGTTAACAGATAGTAGAATCCTCGCAAATATTTTAAGTATATTTAAAATCTCAGGATCTGATATATTAAGGCTTTCAGTATTTTCTGATGGTTCAGTAAACTCAGTGTTGCACATAGGAAGAAATTGAAATGAAAAAATAATACTCATAATGTAATAGGGAGTATAAACTTAGTTACACTCCCTATTGCGGATATTAATATTCATCCTCGTCATCATCTTCATCTTCATCACTGTTATCAGCTATCATATCCTCTATCTTATGAATAACTTTCCTGTCTTGTTTACTATACTGTAATTCAAGACTGATTGTATCTTCATCGTTATCTACTTCCATGATAGTATGCTCAAGTTCGTGTTCGCAAATTAAACTGCATACTTCCAGCACAATATTGGCCGGTATGTCAAATACCTGTCTTGTGAGTTTAGTCATAGTTTTTTTTCTACAAATCTACCACCGTCGAAAAAGGCAATGTCCAGGTTATGTCGTTTTGTGTAGTTTTATGTCGAATTTCCCCAAATTATGTCGAAATTTCTTAATTAGGTGGCAGTGTCAGAGTTAGTACTCCTGGAGCAGTGGCGGCCCTGACCGGGCAGATTACTGCCAGTAAAAACGGGTATCTATATGTATATATCAGCAATGAAAGCAATACAGATATTTATTTCGATGATCTGGTTATTCAACATAAAACAGGTCCTTTATTACAGGAGGAAGCATACTATCCTTACGGTATGCAGGTTACAGGCCTGAGCAGCAAAGCGCTGGGCAGGATGCAGCATAATTTCCTGTATAACGGAATCGAACAAATAACAGATTTTGAGCTTGATCTTTATGATGCCTTTTATCGGACTTTTGACCCTCAGTTGGGCCGCTGGTTACAGATTGATCCGGTAGCCGCCAAGTATGCTGCAATGTCAGGGTATAATGGTATGATGGATAATCCGGTGAATCTTAGTGATCCAATGGGTGATGATACACACGGAGATGATCCACCATGGTGGTTGAAGATGTTGATGAATACGCTGGATGAACAAAGCATTGCTAGTCAGAAAGGGGGTAGCTGGTTAAATCCGGTTGAAGTCTCTGCAAAGAAAGCGTCTGTCAATTCTATCTCTTATACATCGGATTATAGTAACGTACACTTTGTAACTGAGGGATATGAGCAATTGGTGGTGCAAGTGGTGGCTCGTCATGAAGGAATTCCTCAGATCAACATGTTGCAACCGCTGAAGATTAGTCAGCCAGTTAAAGTGCCAGCAAGCGGAGAATTTTGCAGCAGCAACTCGAACTGCAAGGAGAGGGCTCAAAATGGAAGATATTATGTTGGGTATATCAATACGCATGGAAAATAAGGGAATGATTGAAATGGTAGGGAATGCTAAAATTTGGGGTGTAAAAGGAATGAAAGAAGGTGCTTTTGTAAGGCATATTTTTTCCATAGAGCTTCCCCTAGATGCAAGGGGAAAGCTTGGTGGCTTGAGACAAGTTATGGAATTTCTAGAACAGGAAGCGAGAGCCGCTCACGCTTCAAGGCTGGAAATATATGGCTATTCTGTATACGCGCCCGCATTTAGGTATAGCGAGCAAATGGCGTCAAAATGGGCAAAATTTGGAGTAATCCAGGAAGCCATAACTGAAGGAATTAAGATGACAAAGATTTTAATTTTTTAACTTTATGTAATGAAAAGAACAGAACAAAAACCTCATCTTATTCTAAAAAAATTTAATAATAGTGGTGGCGAAGGTGAGTTGACAAAAATAATAACGGAAGAAAATGAAAGCAACTATGCGTTACAGCTTAAAGGACTTCCCGAGGATGAAAAAGGCCTGGTTATTTACAAAAAAGATGAAGATAATTGGGTATTAATTACTAAGAGGAGAATCAGGTTTGCCCGAAATGGAGAAGGCCATGAGATTATGGTTGCAGATTTCGATGACGGACATTTTTGCTGGGATAGTCCTGAAGCCCGTAGAAGTCAGTTTATACTGACAGATATGGAAAACAATAAATATCTACTTGATTTGGAAAAAGGGAATGCCTTTTCATCAATGACAAGCGTTATGTTTTTTATGGCACAACAGTAATAGAATAAGATTTCGTAAAGTAGAAGGTGTCCCATTAGAGAGTGTTAAATTAACTGTGTAAACTATCGTTCTTAGATTTGAAGATTGCATCTTTCCTGACCAAAACTGTTAATAAATTGTAATAACATATTGGGCCATTCCCTTTGGGGCATGGCCCATTTTTTTGTGCCTGCATCAGACTTAAATACACCACTTTTTCTACAGCCTGGTCGTTTGGTAAAATGGATCTCGCTTTGGTATACTTCCGAATACCCCGGTTGACATTTTTAATCAGGGTAGTTGTATATATGATCTTTCTGATGCCTTCAGGGAACCCAAAAAACGTAGATAAATCCATTCGCCAGCATTTTTCAAAGATTCTATTACTGCTGCGGCGGAACTGGAATTGGCTCTGAATAAATTTAGCTAATAAAAGCATGGATTTTAGATAAATCTGCCATAAACAGGTTTGAATATTGTCCCCGGTAGCCCGCAAGCTTTAAAGCCTTCAAGTCGAATGATTTGAAGGCTTTTTTATTTGACTACATTCGCGTCCCTTCAACGACGTGTAATAAACTATCATTTATACACTCCGTAAAAGTATTAGAGTATACCTGAGCAAAAGCATTGCTACGCCCCAAGGCCAACCGACAAGGTATAGCATGTTTGCCATTAAAATGGCCAACTTTAGAGATAATCAACTCTCCCGGTATTAAATATATATTAGGCTGTCCTGTACCACAGAGCCACTCTTCACACAATTTCTTATTCACCTTTACCCATTGTCCACGGCTATTCAGCATCTCTCTGTGCATTTGGCTCACACTGAAGGTAATCCCCAATGACACTGCTGTATCGCACAGATTACGTATAATGATCGTTGAAGCATGATAGTAATGATTTGAGTCACAATAATGGTCAATGAATCTTTCTTTATTAAGATATTCCAACGATTCGCATGCAGGAAATGAAGTATCAACTTGTACGGATACATTAGATGTTGAATATCTGAAAATGCAATATGCTGGGGACTCTTTGAACCTGCATTCCCCGCGCCGCCAATAACGCGTTCCAATATTGATAGTATCTTTCGAAGGCCCAAGGTAATAGATTGGAAATCCGTCATCCTCAAAAGATTGTAAATACTCATTGGCACTATGGGAAGTATCTTCAAGTGTAAATTCTCCTGTATGAAAGAAACTGACTGGTATAGGCTTGCGGAAGCAAGAGGAGAACAGCAGTATAAATAAAAGTATAATTCCTGTTCGCATAATCTTTTCGATATAGATGTTTGTAATCGGCAATTACAAA
>NZ_MTKN01000071.1 GCF_001975825.1 [Flexibacter] sp. ATCC 35208 | reverse complement strand
AAAAGTTTAAACAACTTCAATAAATAAAATGGAAATTAGTATTATAGTAACCCCTAAAATTTTAAACATACTATTTATTATTATTACTATTATCTATAATTGAAGTAGTGAATGCTTCGGAAAGCTTTACTTCACCCCCCAATAGGTAGGCTATTTTTCAATAAAAGATGTTACCCTTTTTATCAGTAACAACACCCTGTTCATTCATATTTCCTTCCTGATATACAATAGTAAAGTGACCTATGATACTCACTAGTATCATAGGTCACCGTCCTCTCCCGCTGACCTCTGCTATTAATATAGTATAAATCCAGTATTCCGAAATACATTCGTGGTCACAGGATCAACTCTTACAATATGTATATTTACCATTTTCTTTATAATAGCAACTGGTTGACTGTTAATCGTGAGAGTTACGCGTGAGGCCGGCAAAAAATCTTTCCCTTTCACATAATATACTACCGCTGGCATTGTAAGATATACTCCCAGAGAATCAATTCCCAAAGTATCACAATATGCAAAGTTCATCTCCATGTCACAAAATCGTCCTAATTCTACCGCCTCCAAATTAGCTCCTGGGTTCAAAATGCGCTGCTTTAAAATTATACTATCTTTTAGCTTTCCAGAAAAAAATAGACTCCCAATCAAATTACTATCATTCATTTGAAAGTATTTACGTGATTCGAAATCCATTGTGTCAATATTAAGTTTGGTCATATTATAAAACAAGATTAGACCGGTTTCACTTTTGACAACCTTATTAGCCGGAACAAAGAAAGAAATCCCACATGATGATTGCAGCAATATGAAAAACAAACCGAGATATGAGATTTTATTACCCTTCATTTTTTTTATTTTTTTCAGCATATTGTTTTAAATGATATTCTTTCTTATCTGCCTTATACTGTTCTTTTCTTTTATCACTAACATCTGAATCCGGCACCAGTCTTAAACCTCCTGGAACTTTCCGGTACTCAATTTTCCCCGACAGTATAAAGTTATCTCCATTTGTTTCTGCCATTTCGAGCAATTGAGAACCCCAATTATCATACTGGGCTTGGTTTAACTCTTTTCCTCTGCCTCCCATCAAGTTATTCTCAAATCCATCATGAGGTAAAAATCCTGTAAACCTTTCATTACCTGTTTCTGAATACATGTAATAGAAAGAAGAATATCTATCCGTAAGTCCTAATAGATGACCTGTTTCATGTGTCATATCTGCATATTGTCCTCGCGAGTTCATATAAACAGTATTACCTAAGGTTATTGATCTTCCATCTTTGTCTATGTTAGTGTTTTTATTGTCCACCAACGCATAATTATCTCCTTTTCCAAACTGTTGGATACCTGAATAAACATATTTCACATCAAATTCTATACGCCAAACCTTACCATTTCCGTCGCTATACTTTCCCGATTTAAAAGATTCTTTGCCTCTTTCATTATAATAATACGGTAAGTTGGCATTCCTATTTAAGTTACGCCCATCGATGTGAACGACTGTTTGAATTTTAATAACCCCGCTACCATCTTTGTTGCGAATAATACTTACTCTAGCATCCTCACCTTGATTATCTATATAAATTAACGGAGAATTTAACGCAAAAAGGTATGGTGAATTATCAGGATACTGCTTAACTAGTGGATCAATCGACAAAAATCGTCCTATTCTGGAGTCGTACATTCTTTCACCAAAATCTACTTGATTCCCTTCACCCTTGACTTCATTATCATTCTCCTGCCCATTAAACCCATACCTATACACACCTCCCGATTGCCTCCCCGGCATTAACATACCAAACGGATAATATTCCTGGCTGGAACTCATAGTTGGCTCATAATGATCTACCAAAGTCCCATCCGTTGAAATACCTACCCTACGATCTGACACCGTAGATAACACATTACCCAAATGATTACTTAACTCAAAGAACTTCTCTCCACGGCTAAAATTAATATTTATTCCTGATCCTAATCCTGTTATATTTACTCCGGGTAGCACATTCCCATCTTCTACATTGACTTTCATTGCGTTAATTCCCAATCGGCTGCTTCCGTATAAATTTGCCGCTGTCTGACTCAGGGACCCATTGTTAACCGTACTATCACCTTTCGTATAGATACTCATCACATTACCCGTAGCATCTCTTACATACCACGTCTCTACCCCATTCACCCGCTTACTGATCCTGTTCCCTCCTACATCATACGTATAATTGATCTCACTTCCATTCGATTTCTTTATCCTGCTTATCTTCCCATACAATGTCCATGCTATACTATCAATTCCAGCTCCCTGATCCGATATCAGATCGCCGATTGCGTCATATTGATAATGAATGCACTTTGAAAATTCTTCATTACTATATCTGTTATTAATACAAAATTAAATCACACTTACCAATAGAATATGCCAAATACACCAATGCTATCCAACCACCTACAAGAATTGTAATAAAGACAATTCTTCTAAAGCAGTTCCGTGAAAAAATCATCAGTATTATTAAATGAAAAGAACCATAAAGTAGGTAAAACCAATTCGGGAAGGATTGTAATAGAATTAAGTCAAATATTATAGCAACCAAAAAACCAATACCACCTGTCAAAATAATATATCCACCTCGAACCTTAAATCCTAACAGTATATAAACTGCACCAACTGCATACAATATATGCAAACATAATTGCAACAAAGATGTTTGAAATGTATGCACATAGATTCTGTAAGTATGAGGATCATTCGACTGGATGATGCTCAAAACATAAAAGGCAATAACTAATACCGAGTATGTCAGCAAGAGCAGACACGGCAATCTTTTAACTCTATGTAATAATAAATTCTTCATATTAATAATTATATTTCTTATTTGAATACCATCATGACTGGTTTCTACATTAGTAACCCTGTTTATCGCATCATAGGTGTACCTGTGATAAAAAGCATCCTTCTGCCCCGGTTGATAGTCTAACTGATTTGTTTTACCACTGATCAGGTCATAATGATATACTAATTTTTTAAACCGGTTATTTTGCTGCTGCAAAATACCTTGCTTATAGTCATGTAAAACTGTATCAACACTTCCTCCTATATCATAACTATAGAAGGATGCAGATGCAAACCCCATGGTATCTAATGCTACTACATCATTAAATAATGCTGTCCAGGAAATTCTATTCCGCAGGTTTCTTGGCGTAAGCTGTAATTGGGACAAAGAACTATAAGCATTATCATAATTAGTTCTTGCGATCTCTTTCCTGGATGTAGATGCCGCCGCCAACCAATTGGATAACAAAGTAGTATCCCTGCTGATGAAATCATTCATTACTGCAGCACTCGTCAGCTCTCCGACTTCATTTATTCTTCCAATCTCATCATAATTAATATATCTGTATCTATTTTCTTTCAATTGATTGCCATCCTGAGATAATATTATTCGTCCCAGCCTATCATACCAGAAATGAGTGATACCTCCATCAGGTGATATCTGAGCGACCTTAATATTTAATGTATTATAGCGGAACTGCGTAGCCATTGTATGTGGAGGAACAAGTGTTGTACCTGCAGCTCTGGCAGCCCTTACCCTATTCACCCAGTCAGTTGAACGATCGATGACTACACCTGCAGGAGGGATGATCTTAACAAGGTTCCCTGCCTGGTCATAATAACTCAGTGTATAATGATACTCACTCGTACTATAAGTCACGGTAAACACCTCCTGCTGACCACCCGCAATTGCCATCGCCAGGTAATCGACATCAAAGCTGCCATTCAGGGAATCCTTGTAGGAATTATAGATCTCGGTTCCCTTACTGACCGCAAAGAACTCATTATCCGTACAATTTGTGACACTATTCACAGCCACTGTTCCAAATACCGGTGTCGAATTGCCACATAACAATAGCCCCTTATGTAAGGTATAACAACCCTGCAGCCTGCCGTTACAACCTGTCTTTTTATGGATCGGATGTACGACAATGGCTGTTACACTATAATCAACCATATAACTGCTTTCCCACTTGTAATTGATCGCAAATTTATCGGTAGTTGAATAATCTGTACTCAGCGTATTCAGGGTTACTTTCACCGTGCTATCTGAACAACCTCTCAGACCTGATGGCTGGGTGAACATCAGGAAAGCACCATTATTATAACCGCCACTGCCTACATAACTACTGTCTCCCTGCTGTAAAACACAGTACATAATCATACTACTGCCCATCCTCGTCCAGTTGGATAACCCGATGGTTTTATCAGCATTGAACTTCCTAAACACCACCTGCGTCTTACCGCCATAAGTAAAGTTCTCTGCAGCTATCAATCCGCCATCCAGTGTCACAAACGTCGGCATAATCTGCGTTGATACTGAATCTAAGGGGACAGACATACATTTGTTGTACAGCACCCCTCCGCTATTTGATATGCCTAAGAAGCTATTGTTCGTTTTTCCGGCGGAAGTAGTATTGGCGATGTTTAATGCATAACCATCAGAGGTTTTATTGATATAATCTGAATAGTTACCTATTGGGGTGTAGCCATCCAGCGTGTGATAGCACCTGTTCAATTTTTTTACCGTACCATTATACCGGTTGAACATGGCCAATATCGGACGGTAATAAGATGAATAAATCGCACACCCAAAAGCCACCAATGTGTCTCCATTCTGGACATGCGAATAACCTTCGTCTCCACTATTATAACCAAACTGCCTGATCCATTGAGCGGTACCATCAGCTGAAACAACACCGATCATGCCATCAGTAAGACTACCATAAAAATTAGTTTTACCTATAAAGGCATAAGAACTATCCGTTTGCTGGATCACATCCTGTCCTATTTCTCCATTTGCTGTGTTAAATCCTAAACGCTTACTCCATACAACCTTTCCCGTGTCATTGGTCTTCACCAGCCAGAGATCTCTTTCTGCAGTTCCCGTATTGGTAACCGTACCTACAGCAATATAACCTCCATCGAAGGTGGGTTTCATCCGGTTAAAGTACTCGTTGCCATTGGCCTTATATTTCTTTGCCCATACTACATTTGCAAATGAGTCTTTATCAAAGCATACTTTGCGGATCAATAGAGGGTTAAATCGCACTTACCAATATAATACGCTCCCAATATTAATATTATCCAACCACCTATCAGGATTGTCATAGGGGCAATTTTTCTAAACCAACCCCGTGAAAAAATCATCAGTATTATAATATGAAAAGAGGCATATAGAAGGTAAAACCAATTCGGGAATGATTGCAACAATAATAAATCCAATAATGTAGCTACTAAAAAGCCAATGCCACCTGTCAGAATAATAATTTCACCCCGATGTTTAAATCTCAATAGTATGTTCATTGCGCCGATCGCATACAAGGCATGCAAACATAATTGCAGCAATGATTTTTGTAATGTATGAACATAGATGCTGTAAACATGGGAAAAATGCGTCCTGACTATGCTACAAATATAAAAGGCAATAACCGATAAAGAATATGTCAGCAAGAGCAGACTGGACATTTTTTTCAATCTATGTAATAATTGATTCCTCATAATAATTGAGTTTCTTTTACTGAATCGAATAATTAATCAATGAGTTGGATTTTTCCATAAATGTATCAACATCTGATTCCTGCTTTAGTGCAAGGCAGATTTGGTTCCTGGCTAAATCCCAACCCAATAACCGCATACCTGCATTGATTTTCAATTGCACTTTTGAAACTGAATTCAATGTCTATTTGCTGGCATCAGAGGCAATACATAGCAACTAATCTCGACTTCAGTATCCAAGTCAAAGCTACTTAAACGGTATAGCCAACTGCATAAAATCAGTTGGCTATACCCTTAAATGTGAATAGGATATTTTATTTCATCACTTCTTTAATTGCTAAAAAAAGAAAATGGCGATCCATAGTAAAACAACTGGTAGAAGCAGGGAAATTAAAAAATAACTATAACTTATTCCATAATTTGGAACTTTCCAGAGCCTGCATAAAACCAGGCTTTTACCTTATCATTGGCATTTAAAAAATAAAATGGCTTAATATACTTCTCTTTTTCAAAACTGACAACCTCCCAACTCTTGCCATTATCCCGTGTCTTTAATATTTTATTTGATACATCTGCATCACCTCGCTTCCCTGCAATAATCCACTCTTCCTCCTTGTTATTATAATACCCCTGGGGAAAGTACGTATTCTCTTTTAAATAGGAATATTCATATTTAACTTGATTATCCTTATCCAAAGAGTAAACAGCAAGATGCCCATCTTTGAGACCTGATAATTTTATTTCATTATTGTAATTCGTTAGAAAATAACAATCAAACTCATTTGGCAGTTTAATGACCTTCTTCGTACTATCACCTAAACTATATTCAACAAGTAAGTTCTTCCGGTAATCCTTATATTGATTTGAAGACAGGTAGAATAATTTACGCCCACGCATAACAGCATCAAATATGAGCAAATTAGATTCGCTAATGCTCCATGACCGCCCAAAGTTTCTTGACACCTGTATATATGTCTTGATCAAACTACTATCTGATGTGACTGCTAAATAACCGCTATCTATGGAAAACAGTCGCCCAATTTTTTGAGGAAATGATTTTTCCTCTTTCCAATTCGCCCCTAAATCATCGGAAGAATAAGTAAAGGAATGCTTACTTTCTTTACTAGACTTTATGGCAAAAATTTTACTCCCAGCCTGTATAATATCCGTAAAACTACCTTCTCCAAAATCCTTCTTTCCCCATATCCTACCCGCATCGGTCGTTTTATATAACAACGCTGTTTTGGCTACAAATGCAAACTGATTGCTATCTTTTTCCGGAAAATCAGGATTATGTGTTACAATATCTGAACTACCCGCAATAAAGCCGACATCCTTATTGTAGAACATTAGTGCGTTAAGCCCTAAATTTTCTGTCTCTAATCCTTTGGACTCAATCATATCAAACTTATTAATACTCCTGCCGCAAGACAACATATTAAAAAGTATCGCTGCTATTATTATTAAACTTGCCTTCATTTTATTGTGTGTTGCACTTTTAAAACCGGAATGTTGGAAAAAACATATCTCTTACTACACCCATAATTTTATGTTCAGGGTCTGCCCAGCCTTGCGGATTCGTTTTGGCTGCATCATCAAAGAACTTTTGATTTTGAAGATAATACCCATGAACCAGGCTTGTAATCTTCTCCATGTTTACCGTTGCTTCTTTTGCCTGCTGAACTGCAAAAACTGGATGAACTAAATAATATACAAACTGGTCGGCCCCTATCTGCTCTGCCTGTTTTAAACCTCTATCACTAAATAAGTCTTCTGGTTTGGGAGTCAGCAATATGTTGACCTTATCCATAACAGGTAGGGAAAGCACACCTGCATCCTCATATGCTTTCACATGTGTATCAAATGCGAAGTCTGTAAACTTGCTATTATCATTCTCAAGTACTTTGTCTTCTGCTTTGTTAGAAATTACCAGTTTATTTTCAATTGCCTGCTGCAAGTTGACTAAAGCCTTATCAAGCCATTCTATCCCTTGTGGAGATAGCTTTTGATTAGTTTCCTTCTTGAATTTATTAATGTAAACATTACCGTATCCTAAGTAGTAAGTTGGTACTGACTTGCCTGGATTTCTTTTCATGAAATCCTGTGCTCGTTGAACATAATAATCCATTGACACTACCTTGACTGGAGCAGGTGCAGGTCTGGCAGAATCGCCCTTGATATCGGTATTCCAAATTGGATTTTCCTCAAATACCGAATAAGGGCTAAAACTTACATTAGGTTTTGGATCTATATTCCATCGCCTTCCAATCCTCGGATCATACTCCCAGAACTCCGCAGTCGTATGATTGCCAGCACCGGCGATTTCGTCAACTTTTTCCTGCCCATTAAAACCATAACGATAACTACCGAGTGAATAATGCCTATCAGGTTCCAACATTCCAAATGGAATAATCCTGTGTACTCAAGACCTCTACAGGGCAGTAAAAATCAGTTATAGTCGAAGTTTGATAATAAATTTATTTTTATATTCTACAGTAAAAACAAACATTCGCTCTTATTAACCTTTTAAATGGAGTAATTATGAATAATCAAAATTGATCTACTCTCTATAACCCTCTGTAAAAAATCTGCAAATACATCCCGCTCTTTTTTCAAGAGCACATTCTCTGTTTTCTTTTTTAACAAACCAAGTAATACCCTTGCATGTTTAACATCAATAATATGAGGGGGGATAGTAAATTCATCCGTGTGTTCTCCCATTAGAGGCAAGTGATTGGCACTTTCGAACTGCTTATCATATTGGTAGTGATTAAAAAGAAGTTCAAGATAATCCGAAAAAAAATAAGAATAAAACTCCGTTGAAAAACTTATCTGTGGGGAAGTAAACCATTCACTTTTGCCAAAGTCAGAACAACGATAATACATATGAGCATTATCAAAAACAGAATAATCCGTCGCAGTCCGACCAGAATCAATGTCTTTCTGAATATTGGACAATTCTACTTTCATTCTCCTTATTGACTCTTCAATATATTCCATATAAGAAAATGATTGTCGATAAGAATTGTAATAAGTAGCAAAAGACGAGGAAGAATCTATCACATACCCATCTAAATCCTCTTGCATTCCCCTTACTAAAATAATTATAGAATCTCGCTGCAGACTTTGCATCTTATCAAATTCTTCAAAACACTGTTTATTCAAAATAGAAAAAGAAAGTCTTAAATCTACCAATTCCTTATCTGTATTATTATTCATAGTCCTATTATTACAGGAAAAAATAAACAAAAGTAAGAAAATAGCCAAATTGCTGCTTAACCAATTAATTAGTCTTCTTCTCATTTGTTGTACTCGTTTTTATTTCAGTCATTAAATTTATTGTTGTTTGATGTGCCTCCTTAAATAATCCTTGTTTCAAAAGTAGCGCTCCTCCCTGTTTTACCAATTTTTCATATTGCTTGGTAAAATAAGCTGGATCTCCCTGAACTGCTTTTAAATAAGCATCCTTGTCCACTTCCAAGATACTAAATTGCGGATGTCCATCCTTTGAAGGATTGGCAGAAGCGTTATTGTATGCCTGTTGAAAACCACGATCAATTTGGCTCCTCAATGTACCAACATCACTATTCGCACTAAGAGTTTTAACCTCATACTGTATACTTAATTTATCACCTGGATTAATATTAATACTGGAAGAACTAGGCGAGCCATCTGGATTGTTATTGTTGATAATAAGACTCATTGGATTCATACCTTTTCGAAAATACGAAGTGATAGTGAAATCCTGAGTTCCTGACTGAAAAGCATAGTGAAATTGAATACGCGCATATGATACATCATAATTAGAAGCAAAATAGCTATACTCATAATGTCCAGCTATACCTTCGCCAGTCACTCCCAATGCACCAACAAAGCTACTAGGATAAAGCCCATGAGCAAGTCTCCAATATGCGCCTGGACCAAAATTCGATCCTGAGCTATTTACTGCTTTTGCAATCATTCCACCAGTACCTGGACTAAAAAACCCACTACCGTAATGTCTAATTGCAAGAATAGTATTCTCGAGGTTGGCTTGACTTGGCTTTGGATCCCCAGGGCCTTCCCCATTTACATCAATGAGCCTTATTGGATTATCCCCCGCAAACAAATAAGGAGAATAATAAGGATATGAAGAACTACGAGGATCAATACTTAAGAATATCCCGACCCTTGGGTCATAAATCCTTGCTTCAAACGTTATCTGATTTCCTTCTCCCTTCACCTCATTATCATTCTCCTTCCCATTAAACCCATAACGGTAAGAACCACCGGTAACTACAGAACTCCTCCCCGGCATTAACATACCAAACGGATAATATTCCTGGCTGGAACTCATAGTTGGCTCATAATGATCTACCAAAATCCCATCCGTTGAGATACCTACCCTACGGTCTGACACCGTAGCTAACACATTACCCAAATGGTTACTTAACTCAAAGAACTTCTCTCCACGCGTAAAATTAATATTTATTCCTGATCCTAATCCTGTTATATTTACTCCCGGTAACACACTCCCATCTTCTACATTGACTTTCACTGCGTTAACACCCAATCGCCTGCTTCCGTACAAATTTGCCGCTGTCTGACTCAGGGACCCATTGTTAACCGTACTGTCGCCTTTCGTATAGATACTCATCACATTACCTGCAGCATCACGTACATACCACGTCTCTATCCCATTCACCCGCTTACTGATCCTGTTCCCTCCTACATCATAATTATAGGTAATCTCACTTCCATCTGATTTCTTAATCCTCCTTATCTTTCCATAAACTGTCCATTCTATACTATCAATTCCAGCTCCCTGATCCGATATCAGATTGCCAATTGCATCATATTTATAATTCCCTGCTGTCTGACCATCTATATCATTTGCATAATTAGATGCTCCCACAGAGTCGTACACAAAGTCCAGCTGATTTGTCCCTGTCTTGTATGTATATCTTAAGGAATCCATCCCTAACGGCGTGCCCGCAAAACTATGATTACCATTCCGCCGGTAGCTAAGAATATTACCATTCGCATCATAACTCACACGTTCCTTAAAGTCTTCAAATACCTCCGGTTCCCATATATTCGTACTAGTATTCAATCCTCTCGATACCTGCATCCCCGTGAGCCGGTTCAGTACATCATAGCTATAATTGGATTGTAACGGTGTACCTACTGACGGAAGATTTTGGCTAATGGCGGAGATATTGCCATTAAATAAAGGCTTCAGGTTAGTACCGGATGCAAAGGGATTGACTGTGCCTATGGGCGAATAGTCCCTTCCACCATAATAATGTAATGCAAATCCAAATACATCCTTTGCTACCTGCGTTCCACTACCGCCATCGCCTCCCGGATCATAACCAGGGGTCACCGCAGTACTATTTACCCCTTTTAACCAGCCCTGAACTGTATATGCATAATCTACTCCCTGTACCTGTTCCTGACCTAAAACCATCCTACCTAAAGGACCATGCTTATAATACTGGTAATATGCATCATTATCCCAATTAATACTATCATGACTCGTCTCTACATTCGTTAAACGGTTCTGCGCATCATAGCTGTAACGGTGATTTATGGATTTGCAGAACGGGTACTCAATGGCGCAACCTAAGTAGTGAATTTCTTTACTGGCAGATAGTTTACTATTATTTTAATAAGTGGAAGAAGAATGGATTATTTAAAGAAGTTATGAGAAAGTTTGTTCGAAAGCAACGAGTGAGACAAGGTCTAAAATTTCCTTTGCGGCTCGGGAATATGCCTTTTACATATTGAATTGAAAAGGGCATTTTATTGTGCGCAAGGGTTTTAAAGACATGACCTCGCTGACGCATATATTTTTCCAAGCCGATTGCCTTCGGCTGGTTCTGTTGGGTGGTGGCCATATCTTATATTTATACGTCTGTTTTACACTCAACTAAGTTCTTATTTTTTTAACGGTTTTTCATAATTCTAACTTGTCAATGCAGAATTAAAAACAGCCGGATGTTGTTCATCCTGCTGTTTAACTCAATTTATTAATAGCTCAACGTCTATTTCAACTACAAATTATCACTGAGATTAACGGCACTATTGTTTTCTTTTAATAAATAAAACAACTGCACATCCCGCAACACTTAAAATCCCCATAATCAATGTTGAATAATAGCTATCTTTATGCGAAATAATTATAGCATCAAAATGTAAATGCATTAATAGCCATAATGAGATGGTGGAAAATATTCCAAATATTCCTAAGAATAAAAATACAAGCCGATGTGATTTACCAAACAACATTATAATTGTTAAGATTAGTAAAGGATAAAGGCTCAGTATTGCCACGTAAAATTCCGGAGAATACTTCTCTCGGGTAAGATAGTAATAGAACGATGTTCTATTACTATCTGTATCTAACTTTATATGATCATACTTTATATTAAAAACAACAATTAACAGTACAACAAAAAACGAAATTATAAAAGATAGATTCTTTCTCATTTAATAATTTTTCTCAGTGTTGATCAGGGATTTTTAAAATAAAACTGCGTATAGCAAATCAACAGCTTAGCCCAATGGGCTAAGCTTTAACGTTGAAGAGGCCATAATACTATGCTTATCATTGCTGCTCTTTAAAACATGATATTCGATCTTATCGATACTTACAGATTTCCCCCAATGAAAAGCTTCATTTGACCCACAGTGCCCCATCCTTCAAATCTATCGAATGAGGAACATTATTTCCAAAACGATCTTTAACATACCCTTCTGCTTCTGAATTGCCAAGTTCATATGCCCTCAGTAAATAATACGTTCCCAGAACATATGTCGAAGAATCATAAGTTTTTAGATGTTCTGGGCATCCCACCTCATTATTAATTTCGTAACAATCAAGGCATGCACTTGCATTCTTGTATTTATTGCACATAACTTGAGCGTAGTAAAGCAAAGCCCAACGGTCCATGCGTTTAAAAGAAAGCTCAAGCGCAAGCTTTCCATAAGATATGGAATCACCATCTGCCAAAACATTATGTTGCCAACCATAAATGCTATCAACAATTATCCCCTCTCCACTTTGAGTACTATTATCTTTAGAACTACTACCAGCGCTGCAAGCAATAATTAACAAAAGAAGCCACCATTTATTTTTCATACAAAATTCATTTTTGAATATCTAATTTTATGTCATTTGGGCACTTGGGTTTTCTTCTGTTCATCCGCCTTCCGGTGATCAACTTCCTCCTGGCGTAGATGAGACTGAGGAAAAGCAAATGGAACTCTATTAATAACCCTTCCATTTTTAATACGATGAAATCATTCATTACTGCAACACTCATCAGCTCTCCGACTTCATTGATCATACCCAGTGCATCACAGGTCCTATAAATGTACTTATTATCAGGGCGCTGCTTTGCATGCTGCGATAATGAAAGATGGCCCAAACGGTCGTACCAGAAATGGCTCTCACCTCCATCCGGTGATACCTGCGATACTACCTGGTTAAGCGTATTATGACGGTACTGCGTAGCCATCATGTAAGTTGGCACCAATGTTATCCCCTCTGCCCTGGCAGCCCTTACATTGTTCACCTGGTCAGTTGAAGGATCTATAACTACACCTGCTAGTGGAATCTCCTCTACAAGATTGCCCGCCTGATCGTAGTAGTAAAGTGTGTAATGATACTTACTCGTATTATAATAAGAATAAAACGTAGTAAATGGGAAGAAGGTGTCTCAAAAGTAAATGAGGCCCCTTTTACTTTTGAGACACCTCTGATCTTATTCATTACATCCAAAATAAATTAAGCCCCCCTTACTAAAAATGCCCTAATTTTCATTAGCATATCTATAATTAATGGGGATGATTTGGACCGCTACCCATAATATAGTTAATCAAATTAGTAATAGAACCAATCATTATAGCTGTACCTATTAATAAAGCTATTATTCCTGCTCCTCTTGCCCAAAATCTATAATTTTCATTTTCAGCCACATGCCTAATTTCTGAATTAATAAACCACCTTGCCAACAAACTCTTTCTATAAAACCAGACTTTCTCAGGCTGTAATTTAAAAATGTGGATCATTATACAGATCCATCCAAATAATAAACAAAGTATTCCCAATAAGAAAAATATAATATCATCAGCTTTTAAGGGCAATTCTGACCATTGTTTCATAAACTTACCAAGTTAAATATGTGTTAAATTTAAACTTATTATAACTCTCGCCAACACCTGCACCAGGCTTAACAACGCCAACTCCCCACTCAATTGGTTCGTAGGATCTGAGGGCTAGGAATATTGCCCCCCAATACCCTCAACTCTCAGACTGTTCCTGTCCTGTTAGGAAATTATCCAATTGATCTTTTGTTTCATCACGATGATTTAACCAGTTAATCGTAAAACTAAAAGATCCTCCGGTAGGACCATCCACGGCTCGTCCTCCCCCAACAAAAAATATTCCGTTTCTACCTAGCGTTCCACTTATTCCTAAAGTAAAACTGAAAAGCAATGGATAAATACCAAGCGCTTGTTTGATCAATCCCATATTCCATGCTTAGTTAGCAACTGGACATTCCTTTTTTACACTTAACCGGAAACAAATCTGAAAAGCTATCAGCAAATTGAATTTCAATTTGTGGAACAAGCTGCCTGCTGTTGGGATTCATTATAATTACATTCCTGGCATCGCCCGTCAAACATTCTTTTACCTTTCCACCACAGTTGACCGCCACACTTTTTACACCTGTAACCTTGCTGCCACTTAAAGTCTGAGAGGTATTGAAGAGAGGCTTCTTCGCTTGGAAAGTGGTTATGAAAACTATCTACTTTCACCCCTTTAAACATGCACTTTTTAGAGCTATTGAAACACTACGCATCATATTTACGTAATATTTAAGTAACGACCTCTAAAATGGGTAATTCTATAAATAAATTTCATGTAACTCAATTATTTGAAAAATAATATCCCCAAAAGAGCATATAGCAAAAACAAGCAAATTACCATTCCAAGGTTTAATCTATTATAGAACTTGTATTTAGCCCTATCATGTTTTGATAACTTATTCATTGGCACAAAAAGAGGGAAGCCATACTTCTTCAATAATTTGTGCTTTTTAACAAAAAAAAATCCATTAATAAAAACAAGAATCGCAGCTGTAAAAAATGTAAACAAGTTAAATATTGTAAAATATGTCATATTGCTGTGTTCAATCAATATTATTTAAACTCTTTGAGCCATGTCAGCAGATCGGTATTATTATCCCAACTCGGGGCCTCTTTATTAATAACATCTACATATACCTTTTCAAGAGTCGCTCTTTTTTGCTTAGAACCTACTCTTGCATATATTTCAGTGGCCAGAACAGATTGGTGCCCAAGAAAGTCTTGGATGAANNTTCATCCAAGACTTTCTTGGCCACCAATCGTTAACCTCAACAGAAATATATTCCTTCTTAATAGGATATAAGCAAAAGCGAGATGAACAAAAGCCTGATAACTCTCAATGCATCTGTCATACCTTGTTATTACCCGTTTGAATGCATTCAGCCAGGAAAAAAAACGTTCTATCTTCCATCTTCGCTTATATCTTCTAAGCTAGTGCCCATCTTGAGTAGAAGGCTTAATTCTATTATTTTTATGAGGAGCAATCAGTTCAACACTTTTCAATGCGAGCCTTTGATCGGGCGGATCACCGTCATAAGCACGATCCCCGATAAGTCTTCCGGGTTGTCCCACCGTGTAGGTTTGATCGATGGTAGCTTCGACAAGGGTGTTATGAAATGAACTCTAATGATAACTTACCAGTTCGAGCATCCGAAAATATGTTTGGGCATCTAAAATATAATTTAGACGCCCGGTTAATTACTTATCGCAACTGATAATAGTCTCAATCAAAGAACCTTTACTATACTTTTCTCTTAAGTAAATATTACCCTGCTCATCATAATATTTCCAATCTCCATTCCGAAGTGGTCTATAAAACTTTCTATACCTTACGCCATTCCCATCTCTTCCTGCTTTTCTATAGAAAACAGTATCCGTATACAATTTAGAGGATTCCAGATATTCGCCTTCCATCTTTTTTTTGAAAGAATTGTCCCATAACAAAAATTTCAACTGCCCTTTTTCACTCATATCAAATACTTTAATCAACCTACTGCTATCTGTGGATCGATCTGTTATAACAGACGAGTCTTGTTTATTAAAGATCTGAATATATTGTCTGTTGATATCTAAAAATAGTGCATACTTTAGGTAAACCCTTTGACTATACCCATTAAATGCACCCAAAAGGATAGTAAAAAAAATCATTAAACTTTTACTCACTGATTTCATTTTAAAGTTTCAACCCTGTAATCTGCACATTTACATTACGACTAGCTGGTGTTGGATAAACCGCCCTGGTTGTACAGTCAACCTGGATCCATTTATTTTATACACATTTAGAAGACTATTCTTTGCAGCCACCAATGTTTCTCCACTCTGGACGAGGGAATAACCTTCGTCTCCACTATTATAACTAAACTGCCTGATCCATTGAGCGGTACCATTAGCTGAAACAACACCGATCATGCCATCAGTAAGACTACCATAAAAATTAGTTTTACCTATAAAGGCATAAGAACTATCCGTTTGCTGGATCACATCCTGTCCTATTTCTCCATTTGCTGTGTTAAATCCTAAACGCTTACTCCATACAACCTTTCCCGTGTCATTGGTCTTCACCAGCCAGAGATCTCTTGCTGCAGTTCCCGTATTGGTAACCGTACCTACAGCAATATGACCTCCATCGAAGGTGGGTTTCATCCGGTTAAAGTACTCGTTGCCATTGGCCTTATATTTCTTTGCCCATACTACATTTGCAAATGAGTCTTTATCAAAGCATATTTTGCGGATCAATAGAGGATTAAATCGCACTTACCAATATAATACGCTCCCGATATTAATACTATCCAACCACCTATCAGGATTGGCATAGGGGCAATTTTTCTAAACCAACCCCGTGAAAAAATCATCAGTATTATAATATGAAAAGAGGCATATAGAAGGTAAAACCAATTCGGGAATGATTGCAACAATAATAAATCCAATAATGTAGCTACTAAAAAGCCGATGCCACCTGTCAGAATAATAATTTCACCCCGATGTTTAAATCTCAATAGTATGTTCATTGCGCCGATCGCATACAAGGCATGCAAACACAATTGCAGCAATGATGTTTGTAATGTATGAACATAGATGCTGTAAACATGGGAAAAATGCGTCCTAACTATGCTACAAATATAAAAGGCAATAACCAATAAAGAATATGTCAGCAAGAGCAGACAGGACATTTTTTTCAATCTATGTAATAATTGATTTCTCATAATAATTGAGTTTCTTGTACTGAATCGAATAATTAATCAATGAGTTGGATTTTTCCATAAATGTATCAAAATCTGATTCCTGCTTTAGTGCAAGGCAGATTTGGTTCCTGGCTAAATCCTAACCCAATAACCGAATACCTGCATTGATTTTCAATTGCACTTTTGAAACTGAATTCAATGCCTATTTGCTGGCATCAGAGGCAATACATAGCAACTAATCTCGACTTCAGTATCCAAGTCAAAGCTACTTAAACGGTATAGCCAACTGCATAAAATCAGTTGGCTATACCCTTAAATGTGAATAGGATATTTCATTTCACGACTTCTTTAATTGCTAAAAAAAGAAAATGGCGATCCATAGTAAAACAACTGGTAGAAGCAGGGAAATTAAAAAATAACTAACAAATAGTTTTCCATCATAATAAGGATACTTTTTCAACAATCGCTCATACCGTTTATTTCTTAATATCAACAAGTAGTTCAAAAGAACACAAGGCACGATAAATAAAAAAAATAAGTGAATAGCGTATTTAAAGTCCCGGATAAAAATGAAAAATGGACTTTATAAAAGTATCTCTTAATTACATGCCGCTGCAAAATTGCCATAAACAAAGCGAAATTGGAGGTCATCGCAATAGACATGAATATCATGCTACCTAATGCCCAATCACGTCTGGTATTGGGTTGTGATTTTGCACGTTCTATACAATCCACCCAAATCCTATAATATAATCCTATCATTTTATATTTCATGTATTAAAGCCACCAAATATTAAACAGTATCTACTTCTACTTTGACAACCTAGGATGAGTCTTTTTCAATCTTTTCTAATCCTCTCTGATCTTGCCTTTTTCTGATTTGGTCCATCACTTCATCAGAAGAAAAACTTTTCTTAGAATAGACTCTTATTATGATATCTCTTATATCATAATGAACTCAGTAATGGATATTCATTATTATACAAGATTTTTTCGCTTAGTATAAAATGTAGTGCCATCATTACCAATACCATATGATGATGCCACGCCCTCCATCCTCTAACCTGATATTCACTCATAGCTGTTTCCTGGAAGGATCTCTCGATAAAATAACGCTGAGATTGCATTCTGACCAGTAGGACAATAATGATAATCTTTCATTATTTACGTCTACTAAATTGTGTTACAATATCTTGAACCGGATATAAAACACCCGCAGCTAGCTATAACGAATTAAACTCTCAAAACTATTAGACGGACCCNNGGGTCCGTCTAATAGTTTTGTTGACTTTCTGGTCAGCCCTTCAGCTATTTGGGCTCCCTAATCTTATTCAAGGCTTTATCTAATAATTTATAATCATCCGGAGGTTTTTCCCTACAACACCCATGTCTATCCATTTTGATTTTCCGTAAACAACCTTTATAAATTCAAAAACTTCTTTCGTCAAATCAGACGCCACTATTTGGGTATCATCTGTAACTTCCTCATTGCCTTTTTTTTCATTTTGGTATCAGCAGAAATCCCTGTTATTTATCCACATTTTCCCCCACAGCTTCGCTGTGGAAAAACTTACCAAACTATTGTTAGTATCACATGGTATTAATGAAATCCTTATTTTTCGAACGACAATATATCACCAAACTTTAATCATCATATTCATTATAAGTATCGTCGATAGTAATACTTTGTAGATGTTATAGGCCATAAATAATGAGCATGACTAAAGTCTTCTTTAAAAGTCATATTAGGTATAAAGTCAGTTATTACAAATGTGAATACGAATGGCTGTCCATGATATTCTTTTTTTGCATGACTAATTATCTCCTCAGAATAAAAAGGATTATTTCGTTTAATGTCCTCATATGTACTATCATAATAGGTAGTTGTAATTCGACTTATATTTCCTCCCCGAATAATTGAATATATACCGATACTCCTTAGGAAATAAATCCGCTTTAAAATTTCATTTTTGAATTTACTGATAGAATAGCTTTGACTAAGTGTATCCAATTTTCTTGTGGTAAGATCATTATAATCCCATAACATATTTCTATACATATGAAACTTATATGTTTTTTTATAAACCACAACCCAGAATAGACTTGGACCATTAGCCCCATAGGGGCAATAAAATGACAAGTCATCGTCATTTATTTCTTTAAGCAGATAATTACAAAGCTCTTCCTTTGGCTTATTCCATTTTCGATATTCTATTTTTCCCCTTTTAAAAAAAATAAATATCAGAAAAACTAAAATTAGCAATACAAAAAAAATAATTACCCGATAACGAATTCTAGATTTCATAATATATACATTAAGCATCAATTATTCCTGAACCAAGTAGGCCTGTTAGTATTATAAGATCTCCATATAAAATTCCCTTTAGCTTGTGGCCTCAGGAATCGCTCCTGATAAAAAAATCCTGCATTTATTGCACGAATATCTGCCTCAGAATCTGGTGCATGATTTCTTATCATTTCGTGCCGGTCATCGCCCCACATCACAAGATCATGACACATGTTCATTCGAGCAGCAGCAACTCCGAAAAGAAAATTACCAGCATCTGGCAGGTTATATATATAGTTCAAATGGTAATCCTTACTTCCATTAAAATAAAAGAATCCTCCATTAAAATCCCATATGCTATAATTATCATCTATAGTTCCTCCAGCACTTTTTTTATTGGGATCAAAATTATCCCCTTCCCTATCTGCCAGGTTATGAACCAGATAATTTTGTCCAAAATCCAATGGGCCAAATGCACCTCCAATTCCTGCTAAAATGTGGCTTATAATGGGTATTCGTACGTGACTAAACCATGCCTTATTAATTATATAATTTACATTTTCTGGTGATAAGATCCTTACCATTTGATCGCCAACATTGAAACTACTAACCTGAAAATAATCATCTTTCCCACCATTAAGAAACACCCTTTCAGTTATATTCTGGCTTTTACCATTTATCACCTCTGTATGATTATATAAAACAACACCATCCTCTTTTTTATTAGTTTTAGTCACAATACCTTTTGAATTGAATATAGCAGTATCTCCCAACTGATCGAAATTCGCTATTGGATTATTAGTAAATGTTGCATATAAACTTAGGTCCGTTTCTGGTTTAGGGTCCTTATTCCACCTTCTTCCTATCCTTGCATCATACTCCCAGAACTCTGCTGTATAACTATTAGCATTACTAAAAACCTCATCACTTTTTTCCTGTCCATTGAACCCATAACGATAGTCCCCGGCACTACTCATTCCTCCTCCAATACCTCTACCTGGCATGAACATACCAAATGGATAATACTCTTGTGAAGATAGAAGATATGGTTCATAATGATCTATATTATTTTCTTCCAGGGACGCACCTATTTTATGGTCAGATACTGTAACTAATACATTTCCAAGATGATTACTCAGTTCATAGAATCTTTTACCTCTGGTAAAATTAATATTTATACCAATCCCTAACCCTGACATATTTGTTGAAGGCAAAGTACCTTTGTTTTCAACATTGACTACCACTGAGTTAATCCCCAATCGATTGGTTCCGTACAAATGTGCTTCTGTCTGACTCAGGGACCCATTGTTAACCGTACTATCACCTTTCGTATAGATACTCATCACATTACCCGTAGCATCACGTACATACCACGTCTCTACCCCATTCACCCGCTTACTGATCCTGTTCCCTCCAACATCATACGTATAATTGATCTCACTTCCATTCGATTTCTTTATCCTGCTTATCTTCCCATACAATGTCCATTCTATACTATCAATTCCAGCTCCCTGATCTGATATCAGATTGCCAATTGCATCATATTGATAATTCCCTGCTGTCTGACCATCTATATCATTTTCATAATTGGTGGCGCTCACAGTGTCATATACGAAGTCCAGCTGATTGGTTCCCGTCCGGTAGGTATATCTTAAGGAATCCATCCCTAACGGCGTGCCCGCAAAACTATGATTACCATTCCGCCGGTAGCTAAGAATATTACCATTCGCATCATAACTCACCCGTTCCTTAAAGTCGTCCAATACCTCCGGTTCCCATATATTCGTACTGGTATTCAATCCTCTTGATACCTGCATCCCCGTGAGCCGGTTCAGTACATCATAGCTATAATTGGATTGTAACGGTGTACCTACTGACGGAAGATTTTGGCTAATGGCGGAGATATTGCCATTAAATAAAGGCTTCAGGTTAGTACCGGATGCAAAGGGATTGACTGTGCCTATGGGCGAATAGTCCCTTCCACCATAATAATGTAATGCAAATCCAAATACATCCTTTGCTACCTGCGTTCCACTACCGCCATCGCCTCCCGGATCATAACCAGGGGTCACCGCAGTACTATTTACCCCTTTTAACCAGCCCTGAACTGTATATGCATAATCTACTCCCTGTACCTGTTCCTGACCTAAAACCATCCTACCTAAAGGCCCATGCTTATAATACTGGTAATATGCATCATTATCCCAATTAATACTATCATGACTCGTCTCTACATTCGTTAAACGGTTCTGCGCATCATAGCTGTAACGGTGATAGAAAGCATCCTGCCGACCCGGTTGATAGCCTGCTGCATTCACCTTTCCACTGATCAGATCATAGCCATATACCATCTTCTTAAACCGGTTATCACTCTCCTGCATACCTCCCTGCTTATAATCCTGCAATAAAGTATCAACATTCCCATGCACATCATAGCTATAAAATGTGGCTGTTGCAAAACCCATCGTATCCTGAGCTGCAGCATCATTGAATAATGCCGTCCAGGATACCCTGTTGCGAAGATTCCCTGGGGTTAGGTATAACTGAGATAACGAGCTATACGCTACATCATATGTCGTTTTCGTAATCTGTTTACGCGAATTATTCGCTGCGGCCAACCAGTCTGATAACAAAGTAGTATCCCGGCTGATGAAATCATTCATTACTGCAGCACTCGTCAGCTCTCCGACTTCATTGATCCTACCCAGTGCATCGTAGGTCGTATAACTGTACTTATTATCGGTGCGCTGCTTTGCATGCTGCGATAATGAAAGACGGCCCAATCTGTCGTACCAGAAATGGCTCTCACCTCCATCAGGTGATACCTGCGATACTACCTGGTTAAGCGTATTATAACGGTACTGCGTTGCCATCGTATGTGCTGGCACCAATGGTATTCCCGCTGCCCTGGCCGCCCTTACCCTGTTCACCCAGTCAGTTGAACGATCTATCACCACTCCTGCCGGTGGAATCGTCTTTATAAGATTCCCCGCCTGATCATAATAGTAAAGCGTATAATGATACTCACTCGTACTATACGTCACGGTAAAAACCTCCTGCTGACCACCCGCAATTGCCATCGCCAGGTAATCGGCATCAAAGCTCCCATTCAGGGAATCCTTGTAGGAATTATAGATCTCAGTTCCCTTACTGACTGCAAAGAACTCATTATCCGTACAATTTGTGACACTATTCACAGCCACTGTTCCAAACACCGGTGTCGAATTGCCACATAATAACGGTCCACCATTGAGTGTATAACACGAATCACCTACAATACAACCGCTCGTATAATGAACCGTACCTGCATCACTGGTACTCGTATTAAAGTCCGTTACATTGCTGACCGATTTGCTCCTATAGGTATCCCACGTCGCTTTTGTATTTGTATTGATCACTACGCTGTCATCTGCATTTACAAAGAGACTATCACTACAGCCTATCTTCCCCGTATAGTGGCTTATCATTAACACCCCATTATTCCCTATATTCCCCGCTGATGCATAATTGCCGTCAGGACGCTGTATTACTGAACTCAATTCCACGGCAGTATCCAACCTTATCAACTCTGACCATTCCAGATTATTATCCTTATCTACTTCCCGCCATATCACGCTTTCTATACCTGAGGATACGCTCTCTACTGCTACATATCCACTATCCCCTGTCGGGTACAGCGGCATAGACTGTACCAGGTTATCTCCTGATATCTTCCCAAACTCTTTATAATAAAGCACATTCCCCACTTCATCAATCCCCATCACAAGATGATGGTTCTCCGTCGTGGATATTCCATACCCCGTTATATTGAACATATAACCATACGGCTTCTTATAGATCTCCCCTCCAAAACTGGAGACCCAGCCATTAGTATGGTTCCGGTAATAACGCTTTGTTGATATCTGTGACCCGGTGGACAAATCCATTTTAAGAACGAACGTCTCAAAATATGGAACGGCATACGTGCTTCCCAGTACTACAAGTGTATCATTGTTCTGTAACAGACTGTAGCCTTCCTCACCACTGCTGTTACCTATTTGTTTTACCCATAATGCATTGCCTGTGCTATCAAGCAAACCTACTATAAAGTCTGCTACCGTATTGGCAATGTTGTACTTGCCGGTAAATGCATAACCGCCACCTGTCGTCTGGATGATATCTGTGCCGACCTCCCCATACGTCGTCGAATATTGCACGGATCTGCTCCAGGAGACGATCCCTCCACTATCCAGCTTGACTATATATGCACCCTGTACATAAGAGGCGCCACTCGTTCTCCCTATAGCTATAAATCCCCCATCTGACGTCTTTCTTACCTTCAAAAAGTAATCATCCAGTGATCCCCCATAACGTTTCGCCCACAATATATTCCCCAGTGAGTCTGTCTTTACCAGGTAAGCATCCGTATCAGAGTCCTGGTCCGTAGAATCTGCGACTGTCTTTATACGGCCCGCTAACAAATACCCCCCATCCACTGTGCTGATCACGTCACTAAACATCGATATACTGTCACTCGCATAGACATGTAACCCTCCGGTAGGATCTCCTATTTTCTTACAGACTATGCTGTCTTTTGAACTGTATAAGGTACAGGTATCCTCAATAAACGCCAGGTATTCCCAGGCCTGTTTGGAGAAGCCGGTATGAGAGTTCATATAAGCGGCAAACAGGGAATTTACCTGCTGCTGCTTTGTGCTATCCCCATCCTCTTTTGTTGGTTTTAGTGAAGGATAGGTTGATTTAAAACTAGTATAAAGATCATTGATAGTTGTACACGAAACACATGCTGCCGCTGTATTACATTGTATCAGCGCCGGGATGGTGATCGCGGGTGTCACATAGGTACAAGCTGCGTTGTCAGGATCACAGGCAGACAATAATGCATCTAACTGACTTTCTGTTAAAGCCGTACTGCGCGTCCGATTCAAATAAGCGGAGAAAGTACTGTCTGTGTTTTTCTTAAAAGCGTTGTATTCTATTTTCAGCGTATTAAGCGTATTACATTCACATGCTGTTGGCTTGGTATAAGTCGTACTTTCTGCATATACTGCCTGTGCATCATATGGAAGCGGCGCTGTTACCAGCAGGTAATTACAGTTTAATGTATCCGTAATATTATGTGCGTTGTTGTATTCATCTATTATAGCCTGAAAACTGCTGTATTCATTTGTACTACCAGGTGCCACAGTACTGGATCCCATTACATGGGTCGCATCTGCTCCTGCTTTACAGACAGCCAGCATCTTTGGAATAAATATCTGATTGATGACTGCGGTATCATAATAAGCACAGGTTTGCAACTGGCTGAGCCAGGTACTTACATAGCTCTGACAATTGGATGCGTATGTCGCTGCTAAATTCGCAGCTACTGAATCTTTTGCTTTTGTTGAATCACCGCTGGCGATATAACTGATGCCTGAAGATGTTAAAGCCTTTGAATAATCTGTAAAATGAACTGACTTCCCGGCGGCGATCAGCTCATTGGTGGTAGCGGTACATTTGGTCAGCTGGATTAAACTATCCAGCATACGTGTTTTTGTGGCTAAATACAATTCCCTGAATGTACGCCATGCCATATCCAGGTCACCGTCACACATGGTACTTTCGTTAAATGCACTCGCCATCGTTTTGTAGCTGGCTACGCAATCACTGCCCATTCCATCACATTTTACACCGATGGTCGATACACTGTACATAGAGATTCCCTTAGTAGTATCAGCAACATCTGAATAGAACTTCAGTTTCTTATTCAGCATGGTAGACTGCGTGGCTGCCATAGGGTCTATATTAGCTGTGACTGATTTAAATGGGATATTATTATTGCCTGTAGGGTTCAGGAAACCGGAATCCCGCGCAGCAGCGTAAGTATTTACTGCCTCAAATCGCCTGTCCCACAGGAGGCTGCTCTCGTAAGACTGGTAAACCAGGAATTTGCAATACTCCGGATGGTATTGCAATAATGAATTTGCCCAGGATGGTTTGAACTTCGCAGAAAAGTCTTCTGCACTGAGTGACTGTGGTAATACAAACCCACCCACACTTTCGTCATACACACTATCTACAGTGCCTGTGGAACTCTTGTAACTAAGGGTCTTCAGGCTATAAAGTGGCTCCGAATCATTATCGTCAGAGTAGAAGATGGAATAAATATCACTTGAATCTTCTACATTGGCATACTGACCTGAGGATGGTGACATATCTTCCAGCATGGCTGTTCTCATCTCATCGACTGGTGAGGTGGTGTTACAAAGCGCATTACAGGCGTCTACGGCCTCATTATAGGCGGTGAGTGCCTCCGCACGATATCCTGCACTGTCCTGGGTCGAGATACCTGCCTTCGTCAGATATTGGGTACGGAAAGCATTCCAGTCACCTACACTGTCGCGGCAGGATTGACAATCGGGTACACATGTTGTATTTACCTGCAGATCACGCTGCTCCTGGATGATTTGAGACAGGGTGGTACACAGGTTGCGCAACATAAAGATGCTGTCACGATAATAGGCCATTGCTTCACGATTCACTGTCAAACGCTTCGTGATCATGTAGCTACCTTTCTCCAGGTTTTGAAGGGTGAAATCTGCTACGAATGATTCAGGCGTTCCACAATTGGCAATGATCGAATCTGCTTTGAAATTATGGTAAGTGACCTGGTATGGGCTGCCACCCAGGTGTTGGTTGTACACGTCGTCTGTGATGGTGATCTCAAGATCATATAAGCCATTATAACATACCGTATCTCCATTACAATCTGGTTTACGAAGTACCGGAGGCGTTAAGGTATAGTGGAAATGGTAATCCCCTTTCTGCGTCACCAGTTGGCTATGTGTACTTTCAAGGGTCAAATCTTTGATCGTGTTACTACCAGCCCTGGATAAAGTATCTGTGACTGTAAATCCTATATTGGAAGAAAGATTCTCCAGGTCAGCACTGTCTGCCACGCCAGCCAGTGCTGTCGCCACTGTACGGCCATGCATATCTACATAAGAGACGGACATCTGCCCATTGGCATCCTGCACTGTGTTCTTAAAATAATGAGACTTGTCACCGGCTTCTGTGCCAAACAATACATCCAGATCATTATCATTAGGTGCATCATAATAATATTTGGTCTCATGGTTGCCTCCCAACCTAAAGGTCTCACCCAGCCCCCCCTGCCTGCTGATCCTGTTAGTATTATCCTGGGTATATACTGTTTCTGTAAACGCATACCCCCCTGCATCTGGTATATAGCGGTTCATGCCTTCATCCTTCTGTGGATTATTGGAAGAATAATACTGGTTGGCACCGCTCTCTGTGGACATCTTTGCAGCACTTGCTGTCAGGAATGCCTCCGGAGTAGGCAAGGTATCATAATTACTCTTATCGTATTCTCCATTCAGACCCCGGTTGAAATTGCGGGAATATTTTATTACTGAACTCAATGTAGGAGAAGGCATGACCTGGATCGTTTCTCGGCCCTGATAGTCATATAGTTTCTCTCCAACAATTGTCGTATTTGTTGTATTATCTTTTGTGACAGTCTGCCGGTTCCTGAGTGAACCATCATAATAAGCTACAACCACATTTCGCTTACCTTCTTCTGCAAAACTCACCTTTGAATTCCAGTTCAGGGAACGCTGGTGTCCTACAAAATCAAAACTGCCCAGGCCACCGCTGAATGCAGAACTCCAGGGCGTTTCTATCCTGGCATAACTACCTTTATCCTGCACGGCACGGGCCCGGAAAAACAAAGTACCTTTCCCATCATACAATAATGGAATACTGTATGTAGTACCCGTGATCGTTACACGGGAAGCATTGTTCCTGAATAACAATACCGGGTTAATAGGATTACCATATTTATTAGCTGCCAGTGCACTGGAATCTACATAGGTCCATTCCAGGTCATATTCATCTGCACCGGTTAGTGCTGGCCAGGTAACGGTCAGTTCATCGGTAGAATCAGTATTTGCAGTGGCAGTATATGAAATTGACTTTACAGCATCATCCGTACAATTCAATGCATACGTCACCTGTACATCCATCTCATTTTCCAACAACAATGAATTTATCACTTTATCATTATCATTGGAAATATTCAGACTCAGTAACTTCAAGGTCACCTGATGTGTATTGTTAAACACAAAACTACTGCGGCTTGTATAAGCAACATTCTTAGAATAATTGATTTGGAGTGATTGGTCTACTGAATCAATCACACTGTCCGGACGTTTATAAATAACACGCACCGTAGCCACTGCGTTGAACGTATCGGGCAATAGCCTGCCTGAATATTCATTGATATGGAAAACGATAATATTCTTTGCAGAATAAGGTGTATCCAGTTTTGTATTGCCTGAGAAAAACACCGAATCTTTCACTTCAATACTCGCATTGACAACCAATTCGCCCTTACTACCATCCAGGCTTTTTTTCAGGACGGTGATCCTTTGGGCATGACTACTTATCGCCACAAAAAGGCATAGGGATAAAATCAGCCATTTATAAAATTCTTTCATAATCATTTCAGGTTAGGGGTACCCAATAATATTTTGTAATCTCCTGCAACCAACATAGCGAGTGTGAATATTAATAAGAGACGCTTCATCTATTTAATATCTTTTAATAATCATTCAACAACGCACTCCTTGACTCTGTGATAGTCATCACCCCTCTCTCCGTCTCCTTCTTCAAACGGATCAAACTACCATCATCATCATACTCATAAAACGCCGCATAGTTATTCTCATCCAGTTCCGCCATCAGTCGGAGTGTTTCTGCATCGTATACATAAGACTTCATGTTCGCATTGTAAGGATGAATGCGCAGGTCATCGAAGTAGACAGTATTACTCCCCGTATTCTGCATATTCACTGCCAGCGCAGTGGCATCTGTTGCCACATCCACGACCACTTCATAACGTTCCCAGCCTTCAATGATATTTCCGGATGGCGTTGCCACCGTACTGATATTACCTGCTGCACGACCAACTACTATGCTTACCTGATTACCGGTGTAAGATGTACCATCACACTGTCCGGATTCTTTCACCCATACACTTACCACCATACGTTTTCCTGCTATCGGAGAGAATGAAGGTATTAAGGCATCCGATCCAGCTACGATTCTCTTCAATACGGTACTACCATTGGTACTACAGGTATTCGCCGTTGTAGTATACCCTAATTCGAATGTATTATCGTCAGCAGCTGCGACTGTCGCTGTAATGCCCGCACTACTGCCTGCATTGACACGGAGACTGTAACGGCCTGTATGTGCTTCGGTCGTATCAAATGCGCTCTTGTACGCAGAGAAATCAAAGTTTCTTGGTACGGAACAGACACTGTCGCAGGTACTACCTATATAGTCATAATCTTCAAACCCTTCATAACCGATCTCACGGAAACGGGCATTCTGTACCACGGCTGTTGCCAATGCATCCTGGTAACCATATATAGCGGCGTTATACCTTCCTAAGGGATCTTTGTTCTCCATCTCTGCGCCTTTCCGGTTAAATAAGGTGCTCTCACTATTCCATACCCATCTGGAGACTGCGGTATCCTGTGCTTGCCAGGTACTATCTGTCGTCATCTTCCAGAAACCAGCATAATTCAGGAATGTTCCATCTGTACGAATATGGGTACTGTCTGTCGGGTCTGATTCTTTTCTGGGCCCATAGTAGGCAAAAGATCTGTATGGTTGCCAGTTGCCCGTCAAGCCATAGGTATATGGGTTCACGCTGGTATCTGTGACGGCACTGTAGCAAATACCGGATGCCACATCTTTACAGGTATAGCAGCTATCAATATATAACTGGGCAACTACACCCGTATCTGTTGCAAATGTCCAGGTGATATCCAGGTACGGGCGTTTTGTTGTATCAGCATTTCTTTGTGAACAAAACGTAGCATACAAGGAATAAGGATCTGTAAACTGAGACGGAAGTGTCTTATCGTTCTTCAGGATAATGCCATTGTCCAATATACGTTTTGAACCAGTTAAACCAGAGACCAGATCAAAGGAGAAATCCTGAAAATGATTATCCGCTGCCACTACATCACCTACAGACGATCCTCCAAGTACATGAATGAGTACAGGGTCCATTTTGTACGTCCAGGGATCGGAAGAAAAATACAGGGTACCGATGGACTGGTAATCTGTTTCTGACCTGATCACATGGGCGTTTGTATATGTAGACGGATAAAACCCCGTAGGATCAGCAAACAGGTTTAAGGTAGCTGAAAGAATAATCGCATCATCCGGAATATTTACAGCACTGTCAATCGCCATCACGGATGTCAGCTGATAAGTACCCGTACTGTTTGCTGAAAATCCTACCCGCATGTTAGTCGCTGCTGTATCCATTCCATACTTTGCAAAGCTGGTCACCGTGGGGAAGATATCACTGGTGGCTGATATCATGTAGGTATTCACGGAACGGGTCACCAGGTACTTTTTATGTACGGGCTTCCCATAGTTGAAAGATACTTTACCAGAGTTATCACAGTCTGTGCTGGCCAGTTTTGTGAAATTCACGGTGCCATTGTTGACAGCATTCAATACGACGGCACAATCTCCTAACCGCGCCTTGTACTGACTGCCGGAAGTAGCTGTAGTAACGGCATAGAAATAGTTATTGATATTATTCGTCAGGATCGAACAGCCTGAATAGGACACTGAATAACCAGCAGCATTTGCATCTTTTATCAGCGTGGATAGCAGGATATGATCTGACTCCTTAATGTAAAGCCGGTTGGACGCGATCAGGTAATCGAACAACGGCTTCAGGCAGGTACAGGCACAGGTGGCTGTCGCCCCCTGTCCGGAGACCCTAAGTCCTGTTATAATTATTATGAGTGTCAGAAAAAAATATTTCCGCATATATAAGATTATTGTAAATACAGTAAAATGTTGATCGTACTTCCGGTGACGGTCCATGTTTGTGTACCGGAATAAACATTCTTAGCAGTACCATTTACAGAAGCATAACCCGCCGTCATAGCAGCGATGGTAACAACAAATGTAGTTGCAGTAGTACTGTACGTTTTTGAAGTGCCATTGGTGGCCAGCAGGTCTGTTCCATCATAAGTACCACTCATAATCGTTGTTCCGGAAGACGTCTTTATAGAAATAGTACCATGGGCCGTATTGGCAGTATGTCCTGATGGAGACGGATTAATATTGACAGTGACTGTTTGCGCTGTACATGTCCCATTCGTATTGGCATAGGTCTGACCATTTGCTAATGTATCGGCTGCTGCTTTTGAATTTGCATCGGCATAGCTCACGGTAGAGGTATATTTACCGGCAGCTACGCTGTAAGTAACTGAACTGCCTGTATATCCCGTTCCACAATTGTTCCTCGTATAGGTGCGGCTCATCGCATCGTTCGTATAGGTACAGGTACCATTCGTATTTGCATAGGTTTGGGCGTTGGCTGTCAGATCCGCACTTGCCAAACTATCTGCACTCGCCTGGCTGACCGTACTGCTATACTTGCTGGCGGCTACGGTGTAGGTCACAGAAGAACCAGTTCCATTTGTGCCACAGTTGTTCCGTGTCTTGGTAGATGTTACGGCTGTATTATAGAAGGTACAGGTACCATTTGTATTTGCATAGGTCTGGGCATTGGCTGTCAGATCCGCATTCGCCAAACTATCTGCACTCGCCTGACTGACTGTACTACTGTATTTATTCGCAGCTACGGTGTAGGTCACTGAAGAACCCGTACCACCGGTTGCACAGTTGTTACGGGTTTTCGTAACGCTTACTGCTGTGTTATAGAAGGTACAATAACCGTTTGTATTAGCATAAGTTTGTGCATTCGCAGTCAGATCCGCATTCGCCAAACTATCTGCACTCGCCTGACTCACTGTACTGCTGTATTTATTCGCAGCTACGGTGTAGGTCACTGAAGAACCCGTACCACCGGTTGCACAGTTGTTACGGGTTTTCGTAACGCTTACCGCTGTATTGTAGAAGGTACAGTAACCGTTTGTATTCGCGTAGGTCTGTGCATTCGCTGTCAGATCCGCATTCGCCAAACTATCTGCACTCGCCTGACTCACTGTACTACTGTATTTATTCGCAGCTACGGTGTAAGTCACGGAAGAACCCGTACCACCGGTTGCACAGTTACTTTTGGTCTTGGTCACACTTACCGCTGTATTGTAGTAAGTGCAGGTTCCATTTGTATTTGCATAAGCCTGTGCATTATTCGTGAGGTCCGCATTCGCCAAACTATCGGCAATCGCCTGACTCACTGTACTGCTCCATTTACCTGCTGCTACCGTGTAGGTCACTGAAGAACCGGTGCCACCAGATGCACAGTTGTTACGGGTTTTAGTAACACTCACCAATGTATTATAGAAGGTACAGGTGCCATTTGCATTCGCATAAGCCTGTCCCAGTGACGCCAGTCTGATCTTCGCCAGTGAATCTGCAGCTGTCTGACTGACTGATGAAGAATCTGTACCTGCTGCAAGGTTGTAGGTGACTGATCCTCCTGTACCACCTGAAGCACAGTTGTTCTTTGTGTAGCTACCACTCTGTGCAACGCTATAATAATAACAGGTGGAATTATTTGCCTGCGATTGTGCCTCAGAAAGTGCCCATGCATAAGCGGTTGAATCAGCTGCAGCCTGGCTTACATAAGAATGAGAGAAACCTGCTCCTACTGTATAAGAAGCAGTAGCACCCTTCGACCCCGCAGCACAATTGTTCTTACTTGTTGTAGCAGTTTGTGCTGTACTTGCATAATAAGCGATACATACGCCATGTGCATTGGCGTACAACTGTCCGCTATCACTCATCAGCTTCTGCGCCATGGAGTCTGCAGCGGCCTGGCTTACCGTTGAATAGAATTTATTGGCAGGCACCACATAAGAAACGGCATACCTGCCTATATATCCGCTGGAACAATTACTAACAATGTAAGACCTGCTCAGCAGATGGTTACCATAAGTTGTCTGTGTCACCCCACAATCCGCGGCATCCCCCCCTGCATACTTTGCATATGCTTCAGGTACACAAGTGGTCACTGTACCGGACTTCCTGCTATCAGGTACTTTCCAGGTTGATTTATATTGTACTGCTGCGGCAGCAATTACTTTTGACGTACTATCTATCACCAGCTTGTAACCAGTACTGGTTTGTACAAGCGGGTTTTTCAATAATGATACATTACTGATGGCTGCACCTATATTCTTTCTCCCTGACTTCACCACCTTCAGGGTAATATCATTCCCTGTAAAAGGTTGTCCATTCTCATCTACAAAATAGATATCAGGACTACCACCGTTCTGCTCATTGGCATCCACTGTATACATCAGCCCTGTAGCAGGGAAGGTGGCCACATGAGGCGCACAATCTTCTCCACCTGTTTTAGGCTTACTGTAGATCAATATCTTATCACCCCCTGCAAAGTAATCTGTTACTTTAGCTGTTGCAGGCAGACCACTTGTAATACGACCCTGCCTGATATAGATATTTTTCAGGATCACCCCGGTATTCTTATAGGCCCCACTCATCCCATCGTAGGCCCAGCCGGCCGGCATGGTGAAATTATATATAGGATCGTTGAACTCATTTTGCGTGCTGGTCAGGAGTACATTCCCCGTTTCGCTGTCGTACAGCAAATTGCGGGTACTGATCTTACTATCCTTATCCGTTACCACCACACTATCCAGTATACCATGACGGTAGATCACTTTGGATACTGCCGCTGAATGATACATGGTCTCTTCTTTATTATATACACTCAACGCTACAGGTATAAACATGATCGGAGGCCATGGGAAGGTGAACATATCTCCATTCACCTGTACGGTCACAGCGGTAGATACAGAGCGTTCTTCCCGCATATCCGTCATCAGCTCCATGTCCTTACCAATTACAGCAGTAGTGTCAATCACCCCTTTAGGTGTCATGGCCATCACTGTATTATTAAGATGCTTAGTCGTTGCCTGCTGATCATCTACACGATAATAATTAGTAGTAGAGGCAACGGGAGTAGTCGCATTTGTTTCACTATAAGAAGCCTGTGATTTCAATCGACCATTCATATCATTCAACTCCACTTTGAAACCCTGACTGACAGCGATATAATGTTTTGAATTGATACGCAGCAGGTTGCTCAGTGCCGGTTTATAACGTTTCTTGTTATCTGCCAACAAGGTCATATCAGTTAATGTAGGGAAGTCATAACTGGTATAGTAGCAGTTCTCACCATACCCATTTGCAGAACGGGTTTTATTTGCATGGATGGTTCTCACACGCACTTTACTATAACCTACACCTGGAGATGGAAAGAACGATTCTCCCAATGGCAGCTCTGTATAACCATTTACAATAGGTGCCAGTGCAGCTACCTGCTGGTTATATTCCAATGGTGTTCTCCATGGGTTTTCATCTGCACCGATCATTGGCTCATAAGTAGCCACCCCACTGCTGATAGTATCTGTTTTACCATTGATATCTTTGGTAGTGGTATAAATATATTCCTGACCGTATACAGATTCTTTCTGTTTGGTCATCTCATTCCAGTTGTCAAATATCCGGATGCGTTTTACACGAATACCACCACCATACTTTTTATAGTAAGGGTTATTGAGGCGAACATAACTGCGGCTCAGGTCTACTGACCTCGCCCAGTTCTTGGTCCTGGCAGCTTTGTCGAACGTAGCTAACATCTGTACGATATTACTTGCCTGACTAGCCAATATCTTGATCACATCTACTGCCGATACATCATCCCCTGTTTCAGAACCCGGATATGCTTTGGATGGCAGGTTCATTCTCAGGTAAGAGAAGGCAGCCTTCGTCAACGGGCTATAGAGACTTGTAGCCATGTCTATTTCACCATTTGTGCTGATAGCTTTCACACGGATATAGATGGTTTTACCTCCGTTAAAGAAACCATATTTGCTTTGATCCAGCGTAGCGTAGACAGGTACATACTCGCTGCCACTACCATATTTATCAGCAGGCATTTTCACATACAACCTGAAATAGACTTTTTCCATTCCTTCCAGGTAACGGGTATACACTTCTGCATTGCTGCTTACCGCTTTCGGTACATTGATCGATACGTATTGATTATCATACTGACCATTGTAGAGATTACTTTGCAGGTCGTCCGTTGAGTTGGGCGCACCTAAAGAGAAACCAGCAATGGTATACATCTGTGCAGCTCTCTTATTTTGTACATAAGCGTAATCATCACTTTCATAATCCACTTTGATACGACCACCTGCTGGCAGCTGGATAGAATCCAGCGTCCAGGCACCCACGTTTTGTGCAGCCAGTGTACTATCCTGTAATGAATATGGATAATCATTGTTATTGACCTGAGATGGGTTCTGACCAGATGGTTTGTAGGTACCCCAGCGATCCACCTCCTTACTGTTATAATCAGGATTCACGCCATTATAAAAGAATACATAAGGATGACGCTTACCCTTCTGGTTATTATTATAAGTGAACCAAACTTTCTTCAGGGTCAGTTTACCTTCGGCATTGATCCTACCGTTGGCTCCTTTACACAGATCATAGCTGTATTCAAAGTGAACCGTTTTAACAGGCTTTGGATTTGCCTTCATCAGTTCTGACTTTGTATACAAATTGATCTCTTCCAGCTTACGGCCATAATTACCTTTTTGTCTTACACCATTCTCATCTATGGCAGGCAGGTCATCACGACTGGCCAGTTTAAAGATGGCCACCATGTTCTTGGACTCAATAGAGTGCAGGTACCACAGTTCTTTCTGACCGTACACATAACTACCTTTATCATCGCGGTTATCTGTACGCTGGCCCTGGTTCAGGGATGCCTGATTCGGGATAGCAGGTGCAGGTGAACGCCAGTTGTACGGATTATTGATACCTGCTATCTTGGTATAGTTAAATTTGATTGCGTCACCTTTATCATCTGCAGTAATACCATTTCCTGTTAAATCCTGGTAGTCGGGAGACAACAGGGCAGTCAACAGGAAGGTATGCGCATAGGCTGGCATGAGTTCACTGGAATAATAATGGTCATTACCACTGCTATTACCCGTTGAGTTCTCAGCACCAGGTGTATATTTTACAAGGCCACTGTCTGCATTTCCTTTGGAAGCATCTACAGAGAAAGTGGCTTCTTTTTGTTGCAGGTTATAGATAGGCAGACCATAGATGTATCGCTTACCATCTGCATTGGTCACATCAATTTCAGAAATGTGATTCTTCTGGCGGAAAGAATTTACGCGTTTCTCTATGGAAACACTATCTACCATCAATGTATCTTTTGTAGATGTCAGATAAAGGTTTTCTGTCGGGACACGGATGCGATCCTGGGAAGGGTATTTCCATTCCAACATCGCACGCATGGAACCTTTATTATTATTATAATCCACGCGCACCTTATAATACTGGCCTGCCACAAGGTTTACTTTGGCAGAGTCCAGCGTTGCTACTATTCCAAAGTTGTCGATCAGGCTGGTATCATTCAGGAACAACCGGGCACCATCGTCATGATTTAAATAAAAAGTGTAATCACCGGTAACGGGTGCTTTGATACGGCCTGTCCATCTGGCGGACCACCTGGTATTTAATGGCGTCACATCGGCAGCACGGTCATAGTTAAAGACCGTCTGATTTGGCATATAAATTACTGTATCTACTTTTTCATACAGTTTCTTTTCAAAATTTCTATGAATAAAATACTGTCCCTGCAATCCCACGCCGTCTCCATCTACATCATCTGAAATAACAGCTGGACAAGGGGTCAGGCTATAATAATTCTCTGAATAGTTCTCAATAAATCGAGGAAACCCAGCCACACCGGCTTCTTCAGCCGTAAGGTAAGAGATGACCTGGTTTCTTTTCTCACGCCTTGTTCTCATAGAACTAAGGGTATCCATTGCCTCATCAGCCACCCATTTTTTATGCTGGTATATGCTCAGGTATTTGGTTGCCTGCAGGGTTGAGCTGCTGGTACTGGACTGGTTTAATTTCACGGTCACGACATCATCACCACCCAGTTTTGTATAATATTCCTTATCATTCACAGTCATCTCACCGGGGTTCCTGAAGTATGATCCTTCGTAGGTACCCAGAGAACTGGTAAATGGAGTTTGGGTATAAAATATATTATCCTTCAGCCACGCACCATTTTCAGTATAAGCATAAGTAAGACCTATTGTAGCACCGGCATGTACCAGGCCTCCGGCAGAAAGGTCAGCACCTGCGGTACCTGATACAAATTTAGTTTTGTTGTAGTGATCAAATACATGACCGATATCGCTGCGGTAAGCCCTGAAACTACCCCCTGTACCTTCACCTGACATCGCAAACACATCGTAGGTATAGGATGGAATACCAATATTAGGCACGGCGGGTTTCTCACGGTAAGGAATATCCTTTTCACGGTTATAATCCATCAATACACTCGTATTATTACCGGCACCCTGGTAGTTCAGATAACCATAAGCAGGCAGTGATCTATGCTGATCAGCTTCCTTTATTTCCTGTTTTGCATAGTAACCTTCAAATGCAAGCGTAGAAGAGCTTACCGAAGCATCGGTCCCTACTTTCAAGGTAAATGTCAGGTTGGTATTTGTATAAGGAAGAGTGACTGCAGGAGAATAAGAAGGATATGCAAAAGACATGATCGTACGACCTGCACCTGTGGAGCTGCCCCATTGATTGGTGGTAGTGGTCACTGTCTTACCGTCACTTCCGGTTTGATTTTTAGTTGAACTACTGGTCATGCTCGTACCCAATCCCAACGTCAGTGCTTTCATACCACTTCTGGAATTAAATCCTGTGCTAAGACCAACACTGCCACCCATGGTTCCGGTTTCCTTTGTCCTTTCCCAATTCTTTTTGTAATCCAGGCTGGCACCCACTGTAAAGCCATCTGTAGAGCTATTTGTAAGAGACAATCCTGCGGTTAATTTACCCATGGAGGCAGAGCCTACATTGATACTGGGACTAAGACCGGTTTCCATACCCCAGCCTTTGTAATTATTATAATTAATGCCGACACTCGCAGTAAGGGATAAAGAAAGACTGGCAGAATCACTACCGGTGAGCTTATTCAGCGGAAGACCCAGCAGCTCTTCAGACAACGCTACAGAAACACCTGCACTTACATTGGGTTTCATAGCAGAAACCTGCTGTATGGTATCTGTACCATTGAAATCATCGGGTAAGCCTCTCAGGTTTCTTGTGATGGAGCCCGGGTTCAGGTTCCAGCCAAGACCTACCCAGCTTGCATCCTGATCCATGCCTACGCCACTGTTATAACCCAGTGCCAGCGGATAACCGCCTACATCCAGCAATGGAATAGAATAGGAAAAATCTCCGGAGAACAGGTCGACCATGTTATCACTGTTCACCGAGTGGAAGTCCTGGCTTTCGGGTTGTGTAGGGCCACCGATAAATGCTTTGGATGTCATGGTACGACCAGCTGGGGTGTTTTTTTCAGCGGGTAGTACTGCTGCATTTTCCCTTACCGGCAATGGGGTTCTTGTAGTTGTTACGCTGACAGGAAATACCACAGGAGCGCCAAATGCATAATTCGGCAACACCGTTTCGAGATACATCACAACAAGCATCAGAGAAGCAATCAAACGCTTGCTTCCTGCGACATGTTTTAATATCATTTACGCTTTATTTATTGTTGTAGATAAATTTTGCATTCAAGTATTCCTTCCTGCCATTTTGCAGACGGAATAGATAATGTTGGTCATTGGTAAGAGCTTTCAGTACGATCTTTAACTGGTTAAGGTGATCGTTCTGGACAACGCTGTCTGTATAGGCTGATTGGTTGTGACATCAGTCATTATCACCTCTATCTTTACGAGGATAGGTGAAGACGATGTACTCACTAACAGCATGTTCCAGAGATGTGCTTTTTGCACTACTCCTGTAGGTGGCAATTGAACCGTCATGCTTACCTGGGCAACAGAATTAAGAAATAGCAGTATTAGTGCTATCAGGGCTAAGCGTCTCATTTAGAATTTTTTGGTATAGGTATATAGCATCTCATTCCATCTGGTAGGTATCGCTTCTTGAATGGGTTATAGAAGAATATCTATTTGGTGGATAGGGATATTTATTGGTATGTTTTGTCCCTTAAACAATTATACATGACACAGCACCTCCTCCTGTTAAGGAGAAAAACATCACTTATTTAACAACCGGGTAAAATCGTACTTCTGTAGATATCTTTAAATACTACAATAAGGGTTAATTTGTTGCTTGGTTTTGTTTTTTAAATTATTGTCCTTAATCGGCAACGTATACAGTCGGTTAAATGGTATGGGTACAGTACGGTGGGTCGGTATAGTCAACAACGTACTTATCAGGACAAAAGTATATAATAAAACGTGATTTCCAAATGTAAGTATAAAATATTTTCTCAATGATAGAAAAATGGCTGTACCTCAATCTTAGATACAGCCATTTTTTAATTATCTCACATCCTTTAGATTCACATCGACCTTGTCTCCATCCTTTCTGACATTCACTTTCATCTCTATTTCGGCCGTTGCGCCGGTAGTAGCATTGGCTGATTTATAGACATCACTTGAAGATAATACAGCTCCACTTGGATGCATTAAATAGCTTGTTCCGGCATAATAACTGTATGAATATGTGTGAGTATATCCAAAACTGGTAAGCAGGATATACTCTCCGGGCATCAGGTTTGTAAATTCAAAATGACCTTTGTCATCATACACGGTCGTCTTTTTTATACATGCCTCCACATTAGGATCGATAGGTACCGGTGGCAGCTTTTTACCTTTCGCTATCTTTTTATTCACCTCTTTCCATTCTTCGAGATAGGCAGAATTAGGCAGAATAGACACCACCGTTCCTTTAGGTGCATATTGTGCTTTGTTAATATTCACGGCTGCAATTCTTTTTACACTACTATGATCTCTTGCAAAAGCAGTACCTACGATCACACTGTTTCCCTTCTCTAATTTCTGCAAAGCTTCTTCTTTGTTAAATTTATTGGCGATCGGCTGGTAATCCAGTTCTTCATCTATGCATATTTCGGTGATACCGCCACCCGCAGGCATTTCTCTTTGCCATATTCTGTGACTTTTTTTATCAATGATATAAGTGTATACCGCACCGGTGGATTCTTCCAGTATATTCACCAGCCAGCTTTCGTGATTACCGGTTTTAGGAGAGCGTTGTATATAGCTTTTTACATCTTTTATAATGTAGTTGGACAATACACTGTCAGGGTTTTCTGTATAATAGAATTCCGGGATCACCGCCTTATAACCGACATCCAGCGGTAATGTTGTGAAGAACAGATCTGCCAGGTTAAAATCCACAAATTTACTGGCAGGTTTAATAGCTATCTGCTTATCCTTATCACCATTTACGTAGTGATATTTACCTGTAATGGTGTTTCCGAAATTCAGGTCTATTGAGTTCTTGATCCCTTCGGACTTGAAGGTAAGCGGGCTGAATGTTTTTGCATCGGCTACTGAAGTTCTTTTTCTATACCATTTATCATTTTCATCTTTGTAGTTAGCTACAAATTTTATCTCATTCCCCAGGATGGTGATATCATTTGTATAGGTTCCTTTTTTTGTCCAGGTATCCCCTTTTACATAATATATCGTGTACAAAGATCTGCCGGATTTTAAGTAGGACGTATTCACGTCCGGGTTACCGGGTAAAACAGTTTTCTGACTAAAGACGGCCAATGGCAATAGAAATAGAAATACCGATTTCAAGGTTGTTAGCATGGGTTCTTGTTTACGTACTAAAAAGATAGGTTTAGGTGCAAAAGTAATACTTTTAAATAAATCAGTGCAGGAAGTGCCTCCTTTTTGTAGTGCTCCCAAAAGTATCTAACTTTTTGGGGGCACATTTTTTTGAGGAGGCGCTTCTCTTTAAATTGTTTCTTTTATACTCTTTGTAATCTCTTCAATTGATCCAAGTCCATCAATATTCACCACCTCTAATTTCTCCTGCATATATTTAATTGCCGGTCTTGTTTGTGTTTCGAATATTTCAATCCGTTTCAAATGAGTGGCCGGATCCTGATCGTCTTTTCTATCTGATTCCTTTGCTCTTTTGAGTGCTCTTACCAATAATTCTTCTTTGGGTACTTCGATATTGATAACTTTATTTACCGTTAGTTGTTTTTGGGTGAAGAGATCTAAAATGGTGTCAACCTGGGGCCCTGTTCTTGGATATCCATCGAGGATAATTCCTTTTTGGTGTAGGTTTTCATCGATGATCTGACTGATTAAACCGAGCATGATATCATCAGGTACAAGATTCCCATTCTCTTCATAGCTTTTTGCTATTTTCCCAAAGGGGGTATTTTCAGATTTTTCTAGTCGTATTCTGTCTCCTGTAGAAATATGAATAAACCCTAAGGTGGTTTCAAGTATGGCGCATTGGGTACCTCTTCCACTGTAGGGAGGTCCGGTTATGATTAAAATTTCCATTATAAGGAATATTTATTTTTTTACAATAACAGTCCTACCATCAATGATACTTTCGGCCCACTCAACACACCATTTCTGCGCATCTGCATTGTTCCTGCCTCATTTCTCTCTTTGAAATAATCATTTATCTGATCGAAGGTCAGGATACTCTTTTGCTTTACCTGTATCATATACCCTGCCTCAAGACCGAATGATAGTCTACGCCAATGGCTACTGGCAGCTAATACAGGTTGTAATGCCGAAGCCTTTCTTACATATTTGACTTCTACCCTGTCTGCATCGTAAGTGTGGGTCACTGTCTCTGTGTAAAATTACAGGTTGTAGTGGGAAGCCCACCTGTCGAGTAAACAATGGATGCAGTTTGTGCATAGGATTTTGGAATTATGTATGCGCACATACATAATAGAATTAAAAGGATTCTCTTCATAAAAAATACTGAAAAAATAGGGTGAACAAATAATGATAAAGAGGGTCAACGAATTACTTATGTAAAGGTAAGAAGGAATAGCTAAAAAGGATAATTGCTTATTAATCATTAAGCACCATTCAAACCCAGGATGTATCAAAAATAAATGAATCTCCTTAGAACTGCATAAATGGAAACCTGGCTCCATCAGGTATCCGAATGAAATGAGCGTGTATCTTACTTTTG
>NZ_MTKN01000007.1:11930-183922 GCF_001975825.1 [Flexibacter] sp. ATCC 35208 | reverse complement strand
CAACATAGAATACACGCTCTATGTTTTTCTCAAAATGGGTTTCATCCCAATTGGTAAAATCTTTATTTAAAAACTCAATTTGCCCGCTTTCCCTATCATCCCACTTTTCTCTTCTTTCCCTACAACAGCCTTTATCATTTTGTAAGCATACTTACCTGCATACCCCCCACTTACTTTCCAGCTAAGAGTCTTCGTCGCATCATCCCATAAAAACGCCGTTGTTCTGGTAGCCCCTTTGGTATAATTGTAAGAAGTCCCATCATCCTCCACCATATTAAAATTCCCGTTTTTACCCGGATAAACATGTATTTCAAGCGGTGCAGCAGTAGCCTGTTCTGAATATTGCACAACAGGACTCAGGGGCAATATCGTGCCCGCCCGCACATATACGGGGATCTCATCCAGTTGCTTATCCACTGCAATTTTCTTTGGCCCTGTAATTTTTTCTCCACTAAAATAATCATACCACGTATCAGCAGGTAAATACACACTCCGTTTACCACCTGCATTTAATACAGGTGCCGCTAATAAACTTTTACCAAACAACCATTCATCCGTCATATTCACAACAGTCGTATCGGTCGGAAACTCCATCACCAGTGGCCGCATAATAGGAGCGCCATTGTTGTATGCTTCGTGCCCGAGACTGTAAGTATAAGGTAGCAGCTGGTATCTCAGTTCCAGCGCTTTGCGTATGGCCGCTTCGCCATCATCCCCCCACAAAAACGGGAAGCGGGCAGTAGTACCGATATCTGAATGAGAACGCATGATAGGGAAGAAAACCCCTGCCTGAAACCAGCGTACCAAAGTCTCTTTTTCCGGCGTGCCGTGGAAACCACCAATGTCGCAGGCGCCGTAGTACATGCCGGCAAGACTGAAGTTCAACAGGTCTTTGGGTACATCGGCCAGTGAGGACCAGGAAGACTGTATATCGCCATCCCAGGTACAATAGCCAAAGCGTTGATTGCCGGGGCTAAATGCCCTGTTAATCGTGAAGTGGCGGTAGTTAGGCCGTACGGTTGACAGTAAGTTGTATTGGGCGGTATTCCACCAATAATAACAGGTATAGTAAGATTCGCCTTCATCATCCCACCATGCATCTACACCTGCCTGTAGCATAGGTTTTGTTCTGTCTTCAAACCATTTCCGCAGCTCTGCATTGCTAAAGTTCAGGTCGCGGCTATCCGTATGTGGGTTCATAAGCCAACCGTTTTTTCTGGCAGTATCCAGTCGTTGATCATTGCCCAGTCTTGGTTTGCGGATACCGATAAACTTCACGCCCTGCGCTTTCATATCTGCTATCTGTTTGGCCGGATGGGGGAACAGTTTTGGATTGAAAGTGAAATCACTATAACCTTTCTGCCCCTCTTTAGGTACAGTATAGTCAGGTGTAGTGGTGTACCATTCAAAGTCAAAAATAAAGGCGTCTACAGGTAGATGATGTGCCCGGAATTTAGTGAGCACATTGGATATATAGGTGCTGTCTTCCCATCCCCACTGACTTTGCAGGTAGCCAAAAGCCCATCTGGGCGGAAGTTTGGGCTGTCCGGTAAGTTTTATATAACTTTTGGCACCATCGTAAATGGTGCTGGCAGGCCAGAGGTATAGGTTGGCGATTTTAGATGGGAATTTCCATGCCAGGAGGTGGTGATCTTTGGTCCAGCTAGCTGGTTGATTATCATTGGCAGCAACACCAAATGCGCTGTAGCCTGTCGTATTCCAAAGATAAGGAATGCCAGCTACGCCATTGCCTACAGCAGAACCGGACTGGCTTTTTGTAAGGTCTTTGGAAGAGATATTGCCGGCGCCATACAGCAGGCCTTGCGTAGTATGATCAATCTCAACCGAAGTATCGGTAAAGCGGTAGGTACCGTTCTCTATCAGCGGCTGACCTTTTGCATCATACAATGACCAGGCACCGGTCGTGGTATTGATCGTTAACTGGCCATAGGCAGTTTTGATCCCATATAACGGAGGGGTCGAAACTACGGTGTACGGCGAGGATGCACTGTTACTGGATTCGATAAAAGTGCTCTTAATAATTTCTCCGTTTAAGCTGAGACAAAAGGCTGCATTGTTAGTGGTAAATAGTCCCACCTGATGGCCGCCTGCATTCACAATGATCCCGTTGGGGGCCTTTCTGACCTGAGCATTCGTGGTAAAAACTGCTGCCTGCATTGCAAGGAGCAGCAATAGCATCTTGTTTTTCATTTTTTCGTGTGGTATAAGTGGGGCGAAAGGTATAAAATATTTTGCTAAACCGGTTTAACTAATTTTTTGAGCGTATTTTTTAGGTTTTTGGCCGATGTACTTTTCGAATGTTCTGGAAAAATGGCTGAGGTTTTCAAAGCCTATCTGGTAACCGGCTTCAGACACGGATAGTTTCTCTTCGCGGATTAGTCTTGCCGCTTCCTGCATTCTGAAATGCTGATAATAATCATAAATCCCCATGCCGAAAACCTGGGTGAAGATCCTGCGCATTTTCAGTTCATTCATTTCAGCAATTTGTTTCAGCTCGGTAATAGCAGTGGGTTTGTCTAAAGAGGCAATAATCTTATCGCGGACCTTGTAAATGGATTTAACGTCTTTGTCGCTCAATTTTTGGTGAACGGATTGTTCGCGTTTGCTCAGGCTTTTAAACAGATGGAAGATCAGTTCCATCGCTTTTAGTTTGTAGTGGTAGTCGGATAAGATGCCAGGGGGGTCTTTTTTTACAATGTCGTTAATCGTGCGGACAATATCATCCGTCATGATCTCTTCTATTAAGAAGTCATTGCTGGTGTCGAAGAGATATTGGAACTGGTCTGCATCTTTGTTCAGGAATCCTTTTAAATACTCCGCACTGATCAGCACGGAGACGGTCTTTACGCGGGAATCTTTTTTGAAAGTGCTGGTATAGGTCCAGGTAGATGGGAATACGCGTATGAACGGCTTTTCATCTTTGTTTGAGTGATCGTTGTCAAATGGATTATTAAAGAAAAAGCAGATACTGTTTTTAATGAATTTTGGTGCAGTTGTGGGGCGGGAGAAGGTTTTCTTTACTGTATAAGCGGCAAAGAACATGACCAGGTCGGGGAAAAAGTCAAAGCTTTTATAGTTGTGAATGTCTACATTCTGGATGTAATTAGTACCTACGTTATAGCCTATTTTATCAAACAATTGAAGGAAGTCTTGTTGAGTTGACATAATTTTTACGACTATTTTTAGTAGTTATCGTGCTATTTTATTTATAAAGATACATCCATTTTTGTGACATGAAAAAGCAGGTATTAATATCGGGAGCGAGCATAGCAGGCCTCTCATTAGCCTATTGGCTAAATCATTTTGGATATGCAGTGACGGTGATTGAGATATCAAAAGGGTTAAGGAGAGGCGGTTCTCCTATTGATGTGCGGGGTGATGCATTGCGGGTGGCGGAAGAGATGGGTATATTGGATAAGATCAAGGCAAAAGAGCTGGTGCATACAGATGAAATTGTGAATGCTGATAATGAAACTATTGTTAGTTTTTCGATCAATGCACAGGCGGAATATAGTGGGGATATTGAGATTACCAGGGATGACCTGGTGGATATATTGTATGAGAATATTCCTGTTGGGGATGTTCAGCTGATTTTTGATAATAAAATTGAGACAATCACGCAGCACAAAGATTGCATTGAAGTTACTTTTCAAAGAGGAGCGCCCAGGGAATTTGATTTTGTATTTGGGGCGGATGGTACGCATTCATCTGTAAGGAAACTTGTATTTGGGGAAGAGGAAAAGTATTCAAAATTCTTCGGTGCTTATTTTGCAATAGTAGAAGCACCTCTTTTGAAAGCTGGAACCGGAGCGTTGATATACCGTGAACCAGGCAAATTGGCGGCGCTGTATCCATTTAAGAATATAGTGAATGCGTTTGTAGTTTTCAGGTCGCCAAAGTTGCCGTATGATTATAAGAATGATGCGCAGCATAAGCAGATCCTGAAAGATAAATTCAAAGATAGTTCCTGGAAAATACCGGAGATATTGGATGCGATGATAAATTCGGACAATTTATATTTTGACGAAGTGTGTCAGATCCATATGCCAGCGTGGACAAATGGTCGTGTGGCATTGGTGGGTGATGCTGCGTATACAACGGGTTTTCCAACAGGCATGGGAACGAGTCTGGCGATGTTGGGGGCTAGTATTATTGCGCATGCATTGCATGCAAATGAGGATTACAATAGTGCATTTGCGAAATACAATGACAGTTACCGGCCTTTTGTAGAAGGTGTGCAGGCAGGGATTACCCGTGGGTTGAACTGGTTGGTGCCGGAAACAGAAGAAGGTATTCAGGAAGCTATAGAACGGTTTTTGTAATATACAGAAAGATTAGAAGGTAGAAATGTAAATTCATTGGATAATGATTTGGTGAGTGTGGTTGAAGAGTACGCATAAGATATGCAGGTAGTATAATGGAAAACCCGCTAAATGAGCGGGTTTTCCTATTTAAAAGTGTATATTAGGGTTATTCTATTTAAAGAATATAATGAGTTACTTCCGGGGATTAGTTTTTGGAATACCTATTTTAATAAACATAGAATGACATCAAAGTAATAATAATCAAACTTCATTCATTCAAAAACAAGTGCGACTAATAAATACAATTGAAATAAACCCTTTTGACTTTTTAGAGACCGATATTCAGGAAGTACCCGAAGATCGTATCCGGTTTTGGACTGAATGCCTCTCAAACCGAAACCTGGGAAGATTACAAGCCATTCAGAAAGACAGTTATTTAGTGGATATCACAAGTATTAATGATGATGAATTGATAGAAATCATAAAAAAACATCTTGAAGAGGTGGAAATGGAAACGTATGAAGATCAGGTGGGAAAATTATGTGGAGGAATTGCATTAATAGAGAATGATCAGTTTTACATAAAGCCTAACTGTTGTGGTGATATTGGGAATTTGACAGATTGGGAAGATATGCTGGAAGCGCCTGAAGGGGAGTGGAAGCAATTATGGATAGGACATCCATGGGTTTATTACAGACCAGCTTCTCAGGTGATTGAAATTTCCGATTACACTGAGAGTATGGAAAAGATTTCGTTGTTGATCACTATTTCCAAATCAGATTTGCAAAGAGAATTAAAGAAAATCAGATTAGAGCAGGAGAATTTTGAAAAGCGAATACAACAAGCTCTCGAGAAAATGGGAGTGGGAGAGAGTGAGGAAATTGCGAAATTGATGACGCGAAATGAATAATATTTTTAACTATAAAAGAATGGTTCCGTTTAGAAAACTCGCTTTTGCAGTATGCAGTCCTTCTATTCTAATAAGCCTTAATAATTGCTAACAAGTTTACTAACTTGCAAGCAGCCTGAATAAAAACCGGGCAAACCAATACATGCATTGATTTGCCCGGTACCTATTTTCTGCAACTAAATTAATACGCAATCAGCTTCGGAGCATCCGCCACAAACACATCCAGCACACCATCCGCAATCTTAATCGGACCACCAAAACGGGTAGCGCCAGGGATCGTCTGCAAAGCAGCAGCTTCAGCTGCTAATTTCTTAGCATTGGCAAAATAACGACCCGCTGAGGCACTTCCATGATCAGCAGCATCCAATCCTGCGGCAGTCAGCTGTAGTGCTCTTCCCCATAACTGCATCGCATCCAGCCACGGACGTGCATCCTGCGCAAAAGAGGTATCGACAGTTCCTGACCTGATAATATCCGGCGCCCCTGCGAACGCTGCAGCACGCTGTACCAGGTCGGCAATGGCCTGATGACGGGTGGCAATGTCTCCATTTGCAATGGCGTCACGTACACCATCGAGCATCGCCTTCAGTTTGGGCGCCTGTACCTGCCATGGCTGACTACCAAAAGTTGGCGCCAGATGTTGGGTATCAAAGAAGGTCAGCAACGCAGCTGTGGCCTGCTCATCACCACCTGCCAGCTCGCGTGCCGCAGCCAGCCAGATACGTTCTGCATCATACCCTTTGTCATTCCACGCAAAAGCAGCTACTCCGGTTACAGCAACACGGCTCGGTGCTTCCTGATTCATTGGATTAGAGAGGATACCCGCCAGTTCTGTTGATAAGCCGGCTTCGCGTCGTACATAAGGAGCAAGCAACAACCGGCCAGTAGATTCCCCGTAATCATTTACCGGGTAGTTGTCCCATAACAGTGTCTTGCGTCCAAATGCCTTTGTCGCTGCACGTGCATCCCCAGTGGAGATGGCTGGTGGTACGACATCGGTGCCAGTCCATTGTACGACCACCTGCGAGTCAAGATTTTTCCTTAATGCAGCTTTGTACGGACTTTCTTTCGCATCATAATATTCTGTTGGCACCATAATGAGCGGAGGTGCTGTCGGATCGATTTTTTTAAGATTGGCCTGCAATGCGTTCAGCAAACGAGACTGCGCAATACCCGCCGCCTCTGGTCCTGAAGGGCCAAAAGTGGTTTTGTCCAGGTCACAATTCCATTTGGTATATTCAATATCATCGAGGGCCACATAGAAGCTGTGAACACCAATTGAACGAAGGGCACTGAACTTGCGCTCCAACTGATGTAGATCGCTTGAATCAGAGAAACACACAGTGGGACCCGGAGAAATGGCATACACAAAGTTGACATGGTTCTTGCTGGCTACCGCTACCAGTTTACCCAATTCAGCTAAAGTCGCTGCAGGATAAGCATCGCGCCAGCGATCCCTTGCATATGGATCGTCTTTTGGACTGTATACATAGGTATTTGCTTTGACAGTAGCGAGGAATTCGAGGTGTTTCTCCCGATCTGTCATTGACCATGGTTTACCATAAAAGCCTTCGATGGTGCCGCGGATAGGCATAGAAGGATGGTCCTTAATCACGAGTGCCGGAATGGCAGTGCGTTGTGCCAGTTGCCGGAAAGTCTGTGCTGCATGGTACAAACCATCCGCATCGTGGCCGGCAAGCGTAATGAGTGCACCGTTGGCTATCGCTACACTGGCGATTGTATAGCCTTCGGTATTACTGTCTGCTACAGCACCGCATTTCGTGAGTGCTGTGCGCACGATCGCCGCATCGCCGGTACCGAGTACGATGTGTGTACCTTCGAATGCCTGTGGCAGCTGTTTTGCCGTTGTGATGGTTTCAACGCCCGCCTGCGTAAGTATGCTACGTACCAGGGCTGTAGTTTCCGTATCAATACCCGGAGGTGCAACCAGGGTAACTGATTTACCCAGCATGATAGATCCCTTTCCCAGCGCGATAGATACGGGGGCCGGATAAATGGCCGGCAACGTAGCAGGTCGTGCAGGTACCTGGTTATTCGGTTGAACTGTTTGCGCAACAAGAGTGCTGCAACCTAACATCCCCACAGTTAAACAAGTGAATAACGTTTTCATTTTATATTCAATTTTAAGACCTGTAATGGCGGAAAGATAATAATTGGAATGGCAGGAATGAAATGAAGAGGGTAATTAAGGTGCTTTTGGTAAGAAAGTATATTCAATGGTGATTATAGTGTAATTACGGCGACTTTCGAAGCGGAATTTGTAGAAATTTAAAGCTAATTCCGAGAATTTGTTCAAAATGGTGATTGTGTTTAATCTATAAAATTTAGAAAGGAAATTGTCTAAAAAAACGGGTACCTGGCCCTTTTTATCAATAAAATAATCTTTATCCGGAAAGCTAATAGGTATTTATTCTGATATTCTGACATGCACCTAAAAGGGCGATATAAATATAGAAAATGAAAAGCCGCCCCATTTATTTATGAAACGGCCTATTCTGTTTTATCACCTGGCGATTACGCTATCCGAATGAGTTTCCCAATAATCTCCTTACAATTAAACGTCCAACTCACCATTCCCTATCCAATGCAAAATTAGCTTTCCGGTTTATCCATGCGCCCCTTGTAAAATCAGGAATATACTGCACACCCCCTTCTGCTACCGATTGCTCGCTCAATGGAGTAATCGCATACCACGTAGCAAGATCATACACATCCTGTGCAAACGGTGCCTCCCGCTTTGTAAGGGCAGAATATACAATATCCATTGAAGGCAGGGCATCCGGTTTCCTTTGTCAAAATCTGATTCTTTAAACATACTCTTACATTTTTTCAGAATATACAATTCATTACTGTTGCTTTTATGAGAAGTTGTATTTTCTTTAGGTGGGTCCTCTTTATAATTTCCTCTGTTTGTGGATTGCTGCGGACTAATATACTGTACGACGACTCTATTCTTTTGTCCTTCTCAGTGAATCCAAATTATGCAAATTTTTATTCTGAAAAACAATACTTTGAATAGGTACCAACTTATCATTTTTCGTAACAAATTTCACAAAAAACGCATCCTTTGATGCTGCCAGCATTAACGTATCGTTTCTCAAAGTCCAGTGACCATCTGTATTATAGTTATAATTAACCAGACCAGAGAAGCTGTGATAATGATATTTAAATTTTCCATACCCGGTTATTGTCAACGTCCAGTCCTCGCTATCGCCATCCATACCACTTTCCCCTTTTTGTTGGATATAAGTTCCTACTATACTTACTTGAAAATATGGAACCAATGCTAAAAGAACGAAATATTTTATCATACAATTTCCATTAAAACTTTAAGTTACTGAAATCACAATTAATATCTTCACAAATTTATGAGTTGAAGTATTCTTTGAGGAAACCGGTAGAAAATTTGTTAGCATAAAATTGCTATAAACAAACGCCTCCAAAAAATCCGAAGACGTTTGTTTTAGAGATGATTTAAAACTAGTTTTTATACTGGTAATCATGCACTCTTAGCACATTACCATCCATATCTCTCAGAACTTTCAACCGACCAATTCCATCATATTCATAATAAGCTACCCGATTAGCTGGATCACACTGACTTGTGATCCCCACCAGTGGATCATAAGTATTCGTGGTCATCTTCGCATCAGCAGGATAAAGCCTCAACTCATCAATAGTAAGGCTACCAGTAACAGTTACAGATGCCACACCTGTTACTTTATGCTCAAAATAATTCCATCCTTTTTTGCTGAAAGAAGAAGAAGCTGTTGCTCCATTAACAGTAGCTGAACCCGTTTTACTCCAATAAGAAACAATATAGGTCTGTGCCGCTGTCAACCCGCTCTTGGTTATGCTCCACTAAAGAATATATTTTCACGATTGGAGCAAGTAGAATCTGGTAATGGCAAAAATTTTCCTCATTTACATACTCATATCATGAATTTTAAAGGTTGGTTAAGAGGCATTCATCATCGTGTTTCTGAAAATCATATGCAGGCATACTTAAATGAATTTCATTTCCGATTTAACATAAGAAATCATTTGGGCAGTATAATGCACAAACTTTTATCCAGGATGGTTGCTGCTGCTCCTTTATTTTTAACTTTACGAGAGCTAAATGGGTAATTCTACTCATATATATATCGTCTTGTGGAAAGTTTACTACAATGTCAATTTCAACGTCACCTGAACAATGTTGCTAATTATAATGGGCTGCATAGCAGGCTTGTTGCAAATACTATATAAACTTATCTGGGTAATTAAGATATAGGCTTATAATTATAGGGCAACATATAACTAATCACTAAACAAAAGTAAGAAAAGCTAAATTTAATAATTAGAATAATTTTAAATAATGACGTCAAATCATTTAAAAAAGGGCATTATCAATAAGAATATTATTTAAACCCGCTGCGTCTTCCGCTGCGCATTCTGTAATGTATACTGCACACGAAGAAAAGATCTAACTGTCTGGGATTCGTATTTATGCCCTAGAAGCTTTTGAACGGCTTCGGGTAGAACACCTTTCTTTAAACAAACCGTAGTTGCAAAGGTGTGTCTGTCCAAATGAAAAGTAAGCATCTTTTTTATTCCACAAATTTCTGCCAGGATTTTATGATGCCTATTGACTTCCTGGTTGATGAATTTAGGGATTATTGTTCAGTTGTTTTGTGGGTCTGGGATGTCTTTATATCTGTTAGTGATTTTTACTGCTGGTTAAAAAAAGAATAGCTTAAAGTTCCTCAGACTTCTTACGATAAGCTGAACACCAAAGTCGTCCACTCGCCCAATATAAATCCTCATCTTCATTTAGCCTTTACACCCTTTAAGTCAATAAGCGTACAATTTAATTAAATGGGATTCGAACTTATAATATTTGATAATGAGTTACTTACAAACAACATAGATTAAAAATAAAAAAGAGAACCCGCTCTCAGAGCGGGTTCTCTTTTTTCAGTCGGGAAGGATGGACAAATGTCTAACCACCTCATAAAAGGTTTATTGGAAATTCAACAAATAACACATAAAATAAAATTCAAAACTTGATTGAACGAGTATTATTTTCTAATTTGCCAAGCTAAAGATTTTAACCCTAAACCATGAAACAAGAATCAAGATATATAGAACTTAAATCAGGTTACAACGATGACGGTCCGGCCTGGATTGGATATGTTGAGTTTTCCAAATCCGGAAGAACCACTTACATAATGATCATGCATTTAATGGAAATGTGCATGGAGGTTGCCATGATATTGAAACCGGGGATATTTATTGGATAACAGGAATTAAGAAAGACGGTAACAATAGGCACATATTTGGTCGCAGCAAAATACAGATAAAAGACCGGGCAATTGAAGAATATGAGTCGATAACAGGAATCAAGATCCATAACAATGAGAATTTTGAATTAGTAACAGTAACGTCTACCAGCAAAGAACGGTTTAATGGCATACTCAATGAAAAAATATAATTACCCATGTATAACGCTACAAGACGAAATAGAAATATAGGAACTCCTAAACAGGGACATGGGCAGAATAATAAATTGACAATTCCAAAGATATGTGCAATTTCCAAAACTTTTTTTGAACGACTTGGCAACTACGAAAAGTTAGAAAGAACAATTAATGGACATGATTTTATTTTTGTAATTGAGCAAACAAGGGAATCATCCAAACACGCTTGCTCTATTAATGATATTGAAAAGATTATTGAGCAAATTGCACCTTCTGACTATGGAAACTTAAAACTCATCATCCTTCGTCAACCTAAAAGAAAAGAAGAAATCCTATCACCTGTGTGGGGAAGACTTGTTTATTCATACGAATTTGAAAATGATTATTTCCCAGCAATCATTTTAGAAGCTGTTGACTACAGCAAAAAATTCAAGTGGGTAAAAAAACTTTCGATTGACTCCCAAAGAGAACTTGAAAGATTAATAGCTGACGGCCATCCTATAAAAAAAGCAGAAAGATTTTTTACAGCGGACTACAAACTTGAAAATGTCCGAAACACGCAACTCTATAGAACACTTCTTCACGAATTTGGACATTATGTGCATTATTTACAAACGGTAGAACACCCAACGATTGAAGACGAACCAATAGAAAATTGGGAATTAAGAGATAGCCACTATTTCAAAATCTCACAAATTGAAAAAGAAACATTTGCACACAAATATGCCGATACATCAAGACAAAGATTAATTGACAATAATATTATTCCATTTAATCAATCATAACCAAACCACAGGAATAAGGAAAAAGCTTCCTTAATTAAGTCAAAACAACAAGAATACTGCGAACTAAAAAGGGCCTTCAAATACAATGACTTGAAGGCCCTCATAAATTTTAGTCGGGACGACCGGAGGACGAAAATGCTTCTTACTTGCTGAATTCTAATAGTTGTGCGGTAAATTGCTTTCAACTCATTTAATTGGATGTAAGTGAAAATTTACTGTAAAATACCAAATCATGTAGATAAATTTTCACATTTCACCACTTAATTTTTAATAAAATCCAGGTAGATAACATTTTCCATAAATTTCAAAAGCTGTATAAATGGACTATTGGAAATATTGAAGGATTTTGGAAATATTTCTATGTTGCCAATTTGTGGCTTCAATATATTCTTATTATTACCTGGCAAACTATATTCAGTTTTAAATATTGAGTTTAATTGGTTAATATTCCCTTTTGATAGAGAAATAGTAAATAATCCAATAACTGAGTCGGCGCTATTTTCCATCGTACCAATCTTGTGCAAATAATTAAAGGTTAGTCTTGATAAATCCTCTTCTAACCTAACTGGAAAGGCTGCTGCTGGTGAGGCAGCTGGATTTTTCAAGTGGCCGGCCAGGCGGAAGTGATCCTGACAGGAGGCTGTTGTTCGTAAAACTTTCGAAGCCGGCCTAAAGTCAGGTGCATGACCACGGACAGGTAGGCATTACGAGGATCAGGTATGCTATACAACGAAGGTGTTAATGCTTATCTTGAGTTCGTTTAGTACTTTTATGATAATATTGAGAATTAACCCGAATACATACACTATAAATTCCTGGACGCTGTACCTCGTCAATTCACAATATTAAATAGTCATTGTTTACCGTAAAGTCTTTTTGGGTAAGGAACGAAATTCCTATACACGTATGAAGAAAATACTATGTTTCAGCTTATTATTGTCATTTGGACACTATGTCTGTGCGCAGCAAGGAATAGATTTGCAGGTACTGACTCCTCCTGCACCAGAGGTGGCGGCAATAGGAAAGTTTGGGTTGACGCCTGTAGACAATTTTACAGGTATTCCGTCTATATCCATACCCTTTTACACTATTCAGGAAGGTACCCTGGATTTTCCTATTAGTTTGCAGTACCATGCTGGTGGTATCAAGGTGAAGGAGGATGCCAGTGAGGTAGGATTAGGATGGGCATTAAATGCAACAGGTTCTATTGTAAGTATGGTGAGGGGAAAACCTGATTTCCCGGGAGGCTTTCAATTGAACTATTCAGATTTGCCAGATCCGCCTGATAGCATTTTAAAAACCAAATCACCGTATTACAGTTTGAATGGTTGGTATTACATGTGGGGTAGTGAATTTAACGTGATTACATTTTTAGGTGCAAATGCAATATATACTGGTTTAGCCCTGCCTAAAAAAGGTGTAATTACCAATTATTATAATCGGTTTACTCTTGGTTATATAGGGGATGGACCTGATTATTCATCCGACCTGTATATGATCAACCTGGGCACCAAATCCTACAAGTTTGTTTTTGATAATAACTTCCAGCCGGTTGTACTGGGTGATGGTGCGTTGAAGATTGAAGTGCTGCCGGAAGGTACGACACCCAACTGGAAGGTGACGGATGAAAATGGCGTACAATATTATTTCAGACAGCGTCAGATGAGTTATTCCAGTAAAGGTGCAGCTTCTACAGTAGGTATTGTTCCCAATACAAATACCTGGATGTTGACCCAGATAATTTCTCCTACCTATGGTCAGATAGATTTCAAATACTTGTTTGATAACAAAAAGCTTATCAGCGAATTACCGAATGTTTCTGAAATTTACCGGGTGGGTAATATGTCCGCCCATACACAACAGGAAACACTGAAAATAGATGCTTATTATTCACAGTATGAAAGGGTAAATATTGACACGATTAAATTCAGTACAGGTTATGTAAATTTCCTTTATGATAGTGTGCGATTGGACCTGATAAATAGTCGCCGGCTTTACGCAATGGAGGTACGCGACCTCAATAACAGGCTGGTGAAGAAAATGACGCTTGAAAACAATGCGTATTTTAATGCAGATGTCGCTTACTCAGGTACATATTCTGGCTTGTACACAAGCGGATTTACAACAGATCAACAGAATAAACGACTGAAATTACAATCCATAACAGAGGTAGACGTAAAAGATACCAGTAACAATAAGAAGTTTACATTTACTTATAATGAATCGCAGAATCTGCCGCACAAATTATCATTAGCAGTGGATCACTGGGGGTATTTTAACGGAGCCTCTAATACAACGCTTATACCGCCGGCTACTGTGTATCTTACTACCTATCCATATCCAATAGAAGTGCCTGGAGGAAACAGGAACGCGAATCCGAACTTTACCCAGGCCAATATACTAAAGACGATTAAGTATCCAACAGGTGGTACGACTGACTTTACTTATGAGACGAACCAATATGTGAAAACGCAGACCGTCGTCACCTGGCATACCGAAAGTAGCGAGTTGTATAAATCCGGAGGCTCTTCTACCGTTAACACCGGTGGATTTGTGGATGCAAGCGGAAACTTTACCGTAGGGAATAATTGGGTAGGTAAGAAAATGTCGATCATGGCGATTGTAAGCAGGCCATCTTCGTACCCGCTCAGTCCTTATACGCTGGATATTATAGTGAAGAAAAACAATTCATTCCTGAAAAGGATTCCAATAGCAACATCTATTGGTACCAGCCAGGTTTTCGATTCTACGATTGTATTGGAGGCGGGCACTTATAATATCTCATTTGATGCGGCTACTACTGACTTTTTTAATGCCTGCGAGATAAGGCGCTTAGTGTATGTGCTGAAATCTTACTCTACGAGCGAAGAGGTCACCGCACCTGTATATGGCTCAGGTCTGAGGGTGAGTAAAATTGTAAATACTGATCCGGTAGCAGGCAATATTAATACTAAAACATACACTTATTCTGATGTATCAATGGATGATTTACCTACCTATGTTTCAGCAGAAGGTTATGATCCATTGGGGATTGGTATTTATAATGCGTTCAGGTATTTGCACAGTCAGTCTATCTACCCGTTTTCAGATGCAAGGTATGGACCGTATGCGGGATATTCAAAAGTTGAAATTCGTGAAACTGATGCTAATAACAATGTAAACGGCATCAGTGAATACAACTATGTTACCGGCGGTAGCATTAATGTTGGAACAATGGCAAGTACAAATTCGACCCTGGATCGACCACATCTTGTTAACCCGGTTTTGCCACCAGTGCCGGCGATAGCTGGTGATGACCGGGGAAAGCTAAGCGCTGAGAATTATTATAAAATAGTGAATGGAGTAACTGTTCCTGTATCATCTTCAATATATCGGTATACGAGAGATAATGGCGGTGTATTTTGGCAAATGATGACGCAATCCGGGCTGAGTGACCTCTTAAGTCCGGGTTATAGTGGTGAGCAGGATTTCAGGATTTTTGCCCACCAGTATCCGATTTATATTCCCCGCAATATGCTGTATTATAAATCAACGGTCTCTTATGATGCGACGGGTACCATCGGTTTGACACAAACCGAAAATTATTACTATGATAATGTAAACGGGCATTATCAGATGACAAAGAAAAGCACCACAACATCAAAGGGTGATACCCTGAATACATATTATAAATATCCCGGAGACTATGGCGATCTTTCTTCAGAAACCCACTTAGATACAGACGCTCAGGGTCTGAAACTATTGCAGACAAAACATGTAATAGTACCGGTAGAATCCTATAAAGAATTATATACTGGTACAGGCACGAAGAAATATTTCGATGGACAGTATAATGTATTTAACACCTCACTACCTACATTCAAACAAATTTATTCACTCGAAACAGCAGTACCTGTTACTGCATTTTCTCCTTCTGCTTTGGGTGCTGGCAATATGACAAAGAACAGCGCATATAAAAGCCGTATTCGTTTCTCTGGGTACGATGCCACCGGTCACCTATTAGAACAAGGCAAAGAAGGCGATATGTTGCTCAGTTATATATGGGATTACAGCGGCACCCGCCCGGTAGCAGAAGTCATGAACAGTGCACAAACTGACATTGCCTACACCTCTTTCGAAGCAGATGGCAAAGGTAACTGGACCTTTACAGGTATCCCTGTTGCAGATGCCACTGCACCTACAGGCAGCAAATGTTATACACTGGGTACAGCTATTTCCCGCACTGGTCTGAGCGCCACTACTACCTATATCGTTTCTTACTGGAAGAAGAGTGGGTCCGTTACCGTTAATGGTGCCGCAGGTACAGCAGGCACTTCTACCAATGGCTGGACCTATTATCAGCATACAATTGCCAATCCATCCGGTGGTACTATTACTGTGAGCGGAGCAGGTACGATCGATGAACTGCGGCTGTACCCTGTAAATGCACAGATGACCACCTTTACCTATGACCCGCTGATAGGGTTGATCAATCAATGCGATATCCGGAACGTGATCAATTATTACGAATATGATGGCCTGATGCGATTAAAAACCATCAGGGATAAAGATCGTAATGTACTGAAGGTATTTGAGTACGGATATCAGCAACCTATCACTAAATAAATTGCATCCCATGCGAAAGATATTTTCCCTGATCATAGCTGGTATTTCCCTTCCGGCACTGGCGCAGACACCAGTAGCTACCAGTCGTCCTACAGTAACACCGGCTGCAGTTCCTGCGGCATATACAACGTCGACTATAAATTATGTCAGGACCAGGGAACCTAATATGCCGACGGCAGATACTGCTGTTGTAAATGCTGCAGCCCGTACAACTGCTGAAGTAAAATGGAAGACACAATATTTTGATGGTTTGGGTCGACCTCTACAAACAGTATCCAGAGGGAGTAGTGCCGCAGGTAATGATGTGGTTGCACCGATTGTATATGATGCTTATGGAAGAGAACAGATCAGCTACCTGCCCTATACACAGCAGGGCAGTGGCACATTTAAAACGGACCCATTCAATAGCCAGGCCACATTTTATAAAAATAGTTCATTGAATCCCGGAGCAGCAGGCGAGAGCATTTTCTACTCCCGTATAGAATATGAAGCATCTCCTTTGAACAGAGCATTAAAATCTTATGCAGCAGGTAATAGCTGGGCCAGAGAGGGAGGCAGTCATCCTATTGAAACCCAGTACCAGATAAATACGGAGGCGGATTCCGTCCGTGTCTGGTCTATGGAAGCTAATACCGTAGTACCTGTAAAAAGCACCAGCTGGTATGCTACCGGTACCTTGTCCAAAAATTTAACAATTGACGAGGTGGGCAATAAGGTCATTGAATTCAAAGACATGGCAGGCCAGGTGATACTAAAAAAAGTACAGCTGGCGGCAACGCCAGGTACGGCGCATGTGGGGTGGTTATGTACCTATTATGTGTATGATGATATAGGAAATCTTCGTTGTGTAATCTCTCCCAAAGGAGTAGAGGCGATAAAAGGTAAGTGGAGTTTAACCAACAACGTGGTGAAAGAACTTTGCTATATCTATCGTTATGACGAGCGAAACAGAATGATTGTTAAAAAGATCCCTGGTGCCGATTCTACAGAAATGGTGTTTGACGTACGTGACAGATTGGTGTTTTCCAGAGACGGGAATCAGAAATCCAATGGTCAGTGGCTGGTAATGTTCTATGATGGTTTTAATCATGCGATTATGAAAGCATTGTACAGCGCTGCTAATTCCCGTTCTGATTTGCAGGATCTGATGAATACAGCTACAGCAAACACAGCTACGCTTACCTATACATTTCCAGGAGATGCCGATCTGGTAGTTGCCAATTACGATGGACGCAACCTTTATCAGGCTTCTAATACCATTACTTTCCAACCAGGATTTGAATCAACCGCAAATACAGAATTCTTAGCTGAAATCACCGGTACTGCCAATAAAGGTACAGAGGTATTAACAGTTGTGAATCCTTTGCCTAATATACCGCAAAGCGCATTGACCCCATTGGAATACATGTATTATGATAATTACACGTATGCAGGCAAACTGGATTATGTCAGTGCAGATATCAGCAAACCGCAGGCTGGGAACAATCCCTATGCGGAAACATTGCCATCAACACCAACTACTAATACCGGCGGATTGTTAACGGGTACAAAAGTAAAGGTGATTGAAACCGGACAGTGGTTGACAACAAGTAATTATTATGATGATAAAGGGAAGCTGATTCAAACTATCACAGAGAATGTAGCAGGGGGAAAGGACATCATTACCTCCCTGTATGATTTTACAGGAAAGGTCTTAAGTACTTATCTGAATCATACCAACCTGCGGAGTGGCGCTACGCCTGCAACAAAGGTACTGACCATGAACCTGTATGACAATGGGGGAAGATTGCTCAGTATCAGGAAGCGGCTGAATGACAATGCCAGCCTGGAAACGACCATTGCAGAATATTCATACGATGAGTTGGGCCGTTTGAAGAAAAGACGTTTAGGCGTTACGGGTACTAGTACTCAGCTGGATAATATGGAGTACGAATATCACCTGCGGGGTTGGATGCAAGGTATTAATAAGGTATATGTAAATACGGGAGCTAGTACCAGCAATTGGTTTGGCCAGGAGTTGAATTACGATTACGGATTCAGCGCCAGTCAGTACAATGGCAATATAGCAGGCAACAAGTGGAAAAGTGGTGGTGATGGTATCGCCCGTGCATATGGTTACACATATGATCCATTAAGCCGCTTAACAGGGGCTGAATTCAATCAGCAAAATACCAATGGTGCTGCATGGTCAAAAGATAAGATAGATTTTTCAGTCAGTGACCTGGCCTATGATGAAAATGGCAATATCGCAACAATGACGCAGAAAGGGATGAATGGAACAAAGATCCAGCCGATTGATCAACTAACCTATACATACAGGGATACCAGTAATAAACTGCTGGCAGTAACAGATCCGGCTGTAACTGCAACATTAAAACTGGGCGATTTTGTGAATGCTAATGCAGGCCTGGATTATCAATATGATACCATTGGTAATCTTACACAGGACCTGAATAAAAGCATAGCAAGCATTCATTATAATTATCTCAATCTTCCAGATACGATCCAGGTAACGAATAAGGGCACTATTACCTATCAGTATGATGCGGCAGGCAACAGGATAAGAAAGGGAATAACAGATATTTCAGTGACACCGGCCATTACCAGGTTTACCGATTATATAGGTCCGTTTGTGTATGATAATGACACCTTACAGTTCTGCAGTCATGAAGAAGGAAGAATCCGGCCGGTATACAAAGAAGGGCAGGCAATTACTTATGGTATAGATTATTTTGAGAAGGATCATTTAGGTAACGTAAGAATTGTTTTAGGTACAAAAACTGATACCAGTGTCTACGCGGCTACAATGGAATCAGCAGCGGCTGCAAAGGAGAATGCCTTATTCAGCAATATTGATAATACCCGGACACAGAAGCCTGCTGGTTATCCTGCGGATGCCACCACTAGTCCGAATGATTACCTTGCACTGCTAAATGCGAATAATGGCAAGAAGATAGGACCTTCCATTGTATTGAGGGTGATGGCGGGGGATACTCTTCAACTGGGCGCAAAAGCATTTTATAAAACTACAGCCGCAAGTACATCGGCTTCAACATCATCAGCTATGTTGACGGCTATATTGCAGGCATTTAGTGGTACAGGGGTCGTAGATGGCGTGCATGGCGCTACTGGTTCCGGATCACCGATAGTAACGAATTTTACTAGCACCAATTATGATCAGTTAAAGCAAAAGGATGCAAGCCAGAACCTGAGTGATAAGCCCAAAGCCTATCTGAACTATGTTTTATTTGACGATGGTTTTACGCTGGTAGATGATAATAGTGGTATGAAGCAGGTGCAGGGTAGTCCGGATGTGTTACAAACGCTGGGTACTTCGAGGATGGTGATCAAAAAGACTGGGTTTATGTATATTTATACCAGTAATGAGAGTGGGGAGGATGTTTATTTTGATAACCTGACTATAGTGCATAATGGAGGGCAATTGTTGGAGGAAACGCATTATTATCCGTTTGGTTTGACGATGGCAGGGATAAGTTCGAATGCCTTGAAAGGGCTTGATTATCCGGAGAACAGGATGAAATATAATGGGAAGGAATTACAGAATAAGGAGTTCGGAGATGGAAGTGGATTAGATTGGTATAACTATGGGGCAAGGATGCTGGATCCTCAGTTAGGACGATGGATGCGATTAGATCCATTAGCTGATTCAATGAGAAGATGGAGTCCATATAGTTATTCTTACAACAATCCCATTAGATTTTCTGATCCTGATGGAATGAAACCGGACGATATTGTATTCAGAGGATTGGATAATAAGGAGATTCGGATACTTACTGCAGGGGAAGACAAGGTGATCAATGTTCCTGTTCCGCTCATTACTAACAGGTCTTTGGATTTAGGATTACAAAGTGTTAATCCTAATAACTTTGCCTATGGATATACATCAAATGTTGATGTTGGATATGCCGTAGGTGGTGGTGTAAACTATGGCCTGGAGCTTTCAGTCGTTAATTTTACAGATAATAGGTATTCTGATTACAATTACGTGTATGCTGGTGGGCATAGGGGGGGATCCGTAGGAGGTCAGATTTCTTTTGGCGGAAATGCTGGTATTAGCCTGTTTGTAGCTTATGATACACATAAAGAAACAGATCCTGCTTCTTTTGCTGACAAAAGCTATGCAGTCTCTGTGTCAGCTGATATTAAGGCAATAGTTGGTGGGGGGGGGTCAGTCTCCGGATTTTCTTCTACTAAGAATCCTCGTCATGAAGGATGGAAAGGGTTATCAATTGGTGTGAATGTTGGAGTTGGTGGAGCGGCTAATTACTTATCAATTGGGCTTCAAAAATCTACGACCACCTTACTGAATAATGTGAAACCAACTTCTGAAAGAGGATGGCTGGACAGGTTAACTAACGCAATATCGCCAGTTCAATCATCTATCTTGCAATATGGTTATAATAATATAAGTAGGCTATAAAAAGAATAGTTATGCAAACAAAGGTCTTTATAATAACATGTTTAATTGTTGGTATAGTTGTTTTTATCTGGTTTAGGATTAGCTCAAAAGAGTATGCCAAAGAGGATCAGGTTTTGACAAATCATGTAAGGTTTTCCGGAACAATAATTTCATACAACAGATCACATAACCATGCATATGGTATTATTGTGATTAAAATAACGGATACAAATACAAAAGAATTCGCTGACAGTTCAAATTATGGGATCATTCCCTATAAAATAAAAGGAGCGGACGCGGAATTTTACGGATATGTTCCTGCATCTATTAAAGTTGGCAATACCGTTATATTGGATTCCGATAAAAGAATCATGAATATTTATGATAATAAGAAATTTGTTGCAGTTACGGATGTTCGGATGAGTTCCGATATTGATAATGTGGAATTTGTCAAACAAAACACGATATTTAAGTAATTGTTTTTTAATAGAGAAGGCTATACTTTAAAGCTCAGCGTGTCAGATTTACTTTGTTTAAAATGTTATAGTACAATGAAAGTATGAATGCGAATGTTGAGTTCGTTTAATACCTTTATATATGGCCCCTTCAGTAAAACAAACAATTTTAGTGCTCTTGTATATCATAGGAATCATCATGGTGTATCCTATATTATTATATTTTTTACAAGACTATTATGGCTGCTAAAATGATAAACTCAAAAGTCAATTTTCTGAGCAGGATATCATTTGTACTATATTGTTTTTTTATAAACAGCTGTAAATCGAATTTTACGGAAACAAAATCTCTTGTAAAGTCAAAAACTTTCTCATAACCTAATAAAGACAATGTAACCTTTTTGTCCATCCCATTATTTACATAGCAAAGTTGAAAATTTGAAAACTTGCCATAGTCTGCATTATCAATAATTACGTCTACTTTCATAACTATTCAAATACGGTTAATATGTCTTGCTGAATATTTTTTACAAGCCTGTCTGCTTCATCTGAACTCCAATCAATATTTTGAAGTGGGTTTCTTTTATGCATATCACTAACCCTCTCGACTATAAAATTTTTAATTTGATTAAAAAATTATCACAGTCGCCTTCGCTCTTGTTTTTTATTAAATTTTCATAAAACCATTTTGATAAGAGTTCATTAATATAATACCCGAAGTATTTTATAATTATATCTTCCAAAGTATTCGCAGTAAAGGTTTCTTGCAATTGAGCTTGCACTTCATCAATCGATTCAGCTTGCCCGATTAATTCTTCTAATAATAATCTTGTCGCCTCTTTTGCTGCAGTATCATCAATTGATGTGGCATTGCCTGAATTTGGGTTCAGAATATTCAAGTATCATCATCTTTGCAAGAACGGCATCATTAAATCCATGTAAGGTTGCAACTTCTGCAAGTCGCTTCCTTATTGTATAGGTATTTAAAAAACGCTTAATTTGTCGGGGATTACCATACAAACTATTGGTAATTAGTGGCACTAACGATGGAATTGTAATTACGCTGTCTTTAACCTTTCCGAACTCTTCAGCATCTAAAATCTTTTCAAAGTTCGATAATCCAAATGCAGAATACCTATTAGCCATTCTATACTTCTTAAATTCCTCAATTATATTTACAAACTTTGCATCCCCTATCTCTTTTTTACAGATTAACATGGATATATAAGTTTCGACCTCTGATTCGGAAAGTCTGGGTAGCGAATATGGTAGTTGGATTAATTTCTCCAGGTAGTCTATAACGATCCTATTGTTATCTTCCTCAATCTCTTTATTGTTCTTATACTTGTGTTCAATAGCATATTTTACAATTCGAGGGTCAGCTCCAATTATAAAAGCAGTTTGGGGAACATTCAGGAATAGCTTGATTGCTTCAAGATTTTCAATAATTCGTTCTGGGCTACATCTGTCTAAATCGTCTATTATAACAACTAATCTTTTAAACTTGGTCGCTGCCAACAAGTCTGAAAAATCATTTCTAAATTCAGCGACAGCATTTATCGATTTTTTATCTTCCTCTTTCCCTTCTTTAACAAATGACTTAAATAACTCCTTACCTTCTTCCGATTGAAGTTTTTCTATTATTTTTTCTGGATTGTCTCCACATTCAGCTAATTTTTGAATAGCAAAAGGAACCAAACTTAAACCTCCGGCAAAATATGCAGAAACCGCAGGTAACGCAACATTTTTCATAACCATACCCGCGCCGCGTATCCAATCAATAGACTTCCATAGTTTTTTTGCCTTTTTTTTAATTGTATCTTTTATCTCTTCCGAAATCTTTTTGTTGTCTTCTAATTCTTTGAGAATTGAATTGAGCAATGCAGCTTTTGCATCATCGTATCCCTCGAAGCTCCATCCATTAAAATATATGCAAAGGGAATCTTTGTCCTCATCCTTATCGAATTCCTCCTTTACTATTTGTAATATGCTGGATTTACCACTTCCCCAATCGCCCAAAACTCCTATTGTAATCGGGAGGACAGCGGCATCTGCTGTAGAAGAACCGGACAAAGAAGCAACCCGCTACCGGCAATTGCTCACCTTATACTACCTGCTAAAAGCAGGCTTCCAGACAGAACACCGGGATAATGGTAATATCAGCGATGTATTAAGACTGGCTCACCTGCTGACAGGGGTAAAGTTTACCACCCTGCAAAATTCAGACATCTATAAGAAATACGTTAAAATACCCGATCACAAGGCCGGAGTGCAATTGCTGGCAGACCTCCAATACATTCGTCCTTATTTTACGAATCTTCACCTTGACAGTGCTGTTGCCCTTATTGATGAAGATATCCGGCAGCATACCCAACGGATCAGGAAATAACAGCTACTGTTTACCGTTAATACAAACAGCTTACCGTTAAACGGTATCCTCACTTAAGCCCCCACTAAATATTTTTAAAACATAGGTATCCCTATAGGGGGATACCAGCCCTCTTGCTATTCTCATCTTTGCATACAGAACGGTAAACGTAAAACGGCACTTCCGTTTACCGGTAAACCCAAACTGTATGTCAACAATAACCCCCGAATCAAAACAAGCACCACCTGATCCAGCAGCAAGGGAGAAGACAGCAAAAACGCCTTCAGCTCCGCAGGACCTGCTAAACCGCCTATCTGGTGTGTTACCCACAGAAAAGGAGGGATTACAGCAATGGTATAAGTTATTGGCTCATCCGCTGATCATTGTAGCGGGCCTCTGCCTGCTGGCTTATTGGTTATACACACAAAAGCACCCGCCAGCCCAGGACCCTGAAAAGACAAGGCTGAAAAAACAGGTAAAGAAGTGGAAGAAGCGGTACAAACAACACCATCACAAAGCTATTAGCGATAACCATCATACTGCAACCGGTATCTCGCTGATGGATTAAGAACTTAAAACACATCACCATGCAAAGTGCAAACAAACCGGCTACAACCAGTTCACACACGATTCCTATTGATGTTTTACTGGACATCATTCGCATCCTGTTCAATAACCGCCTGCACTGGCAGGTAGAAGGCATTAATGAGCAGGAAGGCACCCTGCTGGTGCAAATCACCTACCAGCAGGGTAGCCCTAAACACCAGAAAGCCTTACAAAACATCATTGGCATATTGGGTGATTATAGTTATTACGTTAAAGGCAGTCCACAGGATGAAGCTCTCGACTATTAACAATATCGTTTATCGTTAAACTGACATCAATGACAACTACGTGTCAATACTGCGGCACACCGATGCAAGCCTTACGAAGCACCCGTAAATATTGTAGTGATACCTGCAAGCAGTTAGCCTTTTACAAACGAAACGGATTGGCATTAGCAGATGCGGAGACTAATACTTTAACCGGTAATGAACCAGCAGTTTTGCTGGAAGAAGCAAAAACTGATGCAGATAAATCAGATTATATTATAAGGCAACAAGACCAGTCCTACAAGCGGGTACATTCCCGGCTGCTGGAGGCGGTACAGGAATGCCTGGATAGTAATAACTTCACATTTGCATTTGAAAACCCAGAGCAATATTGGGGAACCTATGTTATGCAGCCTGTAAAGTGGGTAAGCCTTCGCCTGCGCTGCCTGTTAGAAAACATACTTCGTTTAAGCAATATGCCTTCTATACCCAACGAGACATTAGTTCTTTTGCGGGATTCGTTTGCTGATATGGTGGCGGCACGTCCTTACCGGCAACTGCCTGCTGATTATCCCTACACCGCGCTGGTAAAAGACATCATACATAACCTTGACCGCATTGTTTATAACGTTAAGCCGAAAGGTGATACCCGCTTTCGTTTAACGCTTAACCGGAAAGCATCCCTCATTGCCTGTCGTTTTACGCTGGCAGCTATGGTGCCGCTGGTAAAGTTCCGTGAACTTAACTTTTCAGAATAATTATTCATAACCTTAAAATCTATCTATTTTATGCAAACAGTTATTACAAAACGTGAATTACAGGTGCCTGTAGCTGTGCTGATCCGGGTAGCCGATGTACTACTGGAAAACGATATCACCAATAGTATTACAGGCACAGATGAAGATGAGGGCCACATCACTATTGAAGTGGAATACGAGAAAGAACAGCGGGAAGCCATCCATGAAGCCGAAGATATTATATCGGACTACCATGAAGACGAAGAAGAAGATGATGATGATGAGGAGGAGGAAGATTAATGCGGATGCTGGACTTCATAAAAAAGAATAAAGAAAGGGTAACACATATATTGGTATATCTGCTTGACAGGTTTAGCCGGACAGGAGACGGAGCCATGCGGTTAGCCAAAGAACTACGGGAGAAGTATGGTGTCACTATTATTGCTGTAACGCAGCCCATAGATACCAGTAATCCCGGCGGCGTGTTTCAGCAAAATATGCAGTTTCTGTTTAGCGAATATGACAACCAGTTAAGAAGGCAAAGAGCCATAGCGGGTATTAAAGAGAAGCTGGAGAGAGGTATCTGGTGCAAGAAGCCTCCAATGGGTTACTCAGTGGTAAAAGAAGATAAAGTAAGAATGATTGTAGTCAATGAAACAGGTAAAAAGCTAAAAAAGGCATTTGAATGGAAAGCACAAGGGTTAAAGAACGACGAAATCCTGTCAAGACTGAAAGCATTAGGCGTAAAGATATACAAGCAGAAGCTGAGTATGATCCTATCCAATCCTTTTTATTGCGGTATCATCGCCAATACTATGCTTAACGGCAAACAGGTAGAAGGTACTCACGAAAAACTCATATCACAGGAGCTATTCCTGAAAATCCATAATATCAGGGCAGCAGCAGGTGGAAAATATGGCGTATCCCATAAAAAAGAACATGAACAATATCCTCTAAAGCTTTTTATGAAGTGTCATAAGTGCGGGGTTGGTTATACCGGCTATGTGGTTAAGAAAAAGGGAAAAGCTACAGGTAAACCTTTACAGTATTACTATTATAAGTGCCGTACCGCAGGGTGTAACTGTAATAAAAGAACAGAGCAGGTAAATCAAGACTTTGAAAAGTTACTGAGTGATTACCAAATAAAGCCACACCTGATAGCTCCCTTGCTTTACCACATGAACCATGCCTTTGACAATCATTTTGCCGCTGCCTACCAAACCAGAAAGAACCTGAAAGAAAACCTGGCTGTAACCGATAAAAAGATAGAAGAGTTAGAAGAAGACTATTATATCGGAAAGACAGTACCATCAGAAGTGTACGACCGGCTAAGGAAAAAATTAGCCCAGGAAAAGAAAGAAATCATAGAAACGCTGGATAATCTGAACACAGACAGTTCTAACTTAAAAGGAAGCTATGAATGGGCTGTCAGTTTTTCCTCCAAACTCAATACAGCATGGACTTCCGGCACTACGCCAGAGAAGGAAAAGATACAGAAAATGGTATTCCTGGAGGGAGTAAGCTATTTTCACGAAAAAGGGGCATTTCGAACTGGAAAAGTGAATGAGGTTTTTGAAACCATCCCGCGACTGAACTGCATTCCCGAAGATGATAAAAACAAACAAGGCAGCATTTCTGCTGCCCTGTCCAGTTTAGTCGGAATGACTGAATTCGAACCAGCTGCCTCTTCGTTCCGAACAAAGCGCGCTACGGGGCTGCGCTTCGTCCGATATTTACTTTCATAATAAATTTATGAAAAAATTTGGCATATAATTAGCCTTCTATCCCTCAAGGCGCAATATCTTTGCCCGCTACAAATACTATGAAAAGATTACTATTAGCCGTTTTGCTCTATGCCAGCGTAAGTACTTTTGGACAGGACAATCCTAATCCCAAAGCCGTTTCCGCCTTTATCACGCTTGTAAAACAGCAGGATAAACAGGCGCTTGCCGATAAAGTCATATATCCTTTAAGAAGACAATATCCGTTGCCAGCTGTCAATAATAAGCAGGAATTCCTTGCCCGTTACAATGAACTGTTTGATGATTCACTGATTTATGTAATCGCTCATTCTGACCCGGCAAAAGACTGGGCTTCAGGAGGGTGGAGGGGAATCTCCCTGAATCGGGGTCAGGTATGGCTGGATGATAATGGAAAGCTGATAGGGATCAATTACCAGACGAAAATAGAAGCGGCTAAGAGAGCTACGCTGATAGAAGTGGATAAGAACCAGATCAATCCTTCTTTGAGAGATTATAAGCAACCGGTTTTAGCGTTTCAGACGGAGAAATTCAAGGTGCGTATCGATGATATGGGGAGTAATAATTTCCGGTATACCAGCTGGCCGGTGAATGTGAAAACTATCGATCAGCCGGAGATGGTGATACAGGATGGGAAGTTTATACGTGAAGGCTCAGGAGGGAATCATTATTTCTCTTTTGAGAATGGGGCGTATACTTACAAGGTAGAGATCACTGTTATAGGAAAGGAGAAGTTGCCGCCTACATTGACAATTTCAAAGGGGGATGAGACGATCATGACGCAGAAAGCTAAGAAGTAGGTACCTGCAATGTGCTGCTTAGAAATAGCCAGACAATTGCATGCGCAGCTTGAAACTAAGAAAGATGCAATTCACAATCTTCCGCCTAAATCAAAAAAAATAATGTAACTTTAATAAATTGCCCCAGCCGGTAATCCAGCTGGGGCTTCCCATTAAAATTGTAAAATAAACAAACTAGTATGGCTATACTAAACGAATACCCACTGCTGTTTATCTGAGATACAAATTTACACGTTTTATCCACCTCTATTAAATCCCACATTAATCATTAGTCATTTCACTGTACAATCATTAAAATTTAAAAAAAGCACATCATTTTCAGAAAATTGTCCATTCCCCGGTAAAAAGTCGTTGTACATTCCATCTTTTTTCCGGATTTGCTATTGTTGTTAGAACACAAATATTTAATTTCGGTGATATAATACATTGTCTTTTAATTAAAAAAATCGAAAACCATGAAGCAAACTGTATCTGCTATTGCTTTAATGCTTGCACTGGCCGCTTGTGGCGGTGGTACTAAACCTGAACAGGCTAAAACCTCCGAAGCACAGGAAGCTGCTGCTACCACCGGTGCTGCTTACACCATCGACACTACTGCTACTACCGTTGACTGGAAAGCTACCCACAAAGGTGGTATGGCTCCTCGTTGGGGTGTTATCAAGGTGTCTTCCGGTACCCTGAACGTTGAAAACGGCACTATTACCAGTGGTGAATTCGAAGTAAACATGAATTCCCTGACCACTGATCCTGCATCTGTTACTGAAAAGGATAAGAAATCCACTGATCTGGATGGCCACCTGAAAAGCGCAGACTTCTTCAATGTTGAGAAGTTCCCTGCTGCAAAATTCGTTATCACTGCCGTAGCTCCTTACGACAGCACTAAAGCTAAGAGCCTGGAAGCAGGTGCAACTAATCTGATCAGCGGTAACCTGACCCTGAAAGATAGCACCCTGAACATCACTTTCCCTGCTGTAGTTACTGTGTCTGAAGGCGACGTAACTGCTACTGCTAAATTCGTGATTGACAGAACCGCTTGGGGTATCCACTACAAAACTGAAGGTAGCCCTGAAAACTGGGTGATCAGCAAGGATATCGAAATCGGCTTCAAAGTGAAGGCTGTTAAGAAATAATTGCTATCAGCAATATGCTGAAAAATAAAAAAGGCCCGCATCGTATGATGCGGGCCTTTTTTTCTCTGAAAATGGTTTTCATTCCCCATTCGAGAATTCCCTCTTTCATGAATGTTTTATTTGAAAAATAAGAGCAATAAAATTGAATCAAATAAAGTAACAATATCGAAACAAATACCTCCAATTCTCCTAAAACGAAAAAGAGGTAGCAGAGATGCTACCTCAATAAATTATCTGGTCCTTTGAAAACCTAATTTGTATTATTCCCCTTCAAATATTGGTATGCAAATGTAACAACCTTTTTCCGCTCTTTCCAAATCTTTTTTTCCTCCCAAATATTGCACAATAACCAATCCTCTCAATTTCAACTATCTCTCTCCGTTATACTCACATAAAGAATATACCTGCCCGAAAATATATTTTATTATATAAAAAAATATCATAATTTACTTATCTCATAAACCATCATCGACACATACAGCTACCGTGATATTGAACCCTTTTTAACCAGAACCAGCGCCTGTATGCATTGAAAACATTATCCTATACCTGATGCCAAAAATCTATTCCCTGTCTCTGGCATTGCTTTTATCTCAATTACAGCTAAAAGCACAATATGCCGATACCGGAACAGGATCCCTCAAAGAGCACATCTACTGGTGCAACTGGGCCGGTTTTACCATCACCGAAGGGGCCACTAAAACATTCATTACCAGTGATAGCCTCACTGTTACCGCCACGTTTTCCGACGTTACAGGTACCACCCCCGTACCTAACTATATGTCTTACGCCGGCTATGACTTCAATAACCCCGCCATCAAAAGCTCTTTAAATACCAACAGCAGCGCGCATTTCAAAGTGGCATTTACCGCCACCCGGAATAATACCCCCTCACCCGTTACCATGGTCGCCATCAGTACCGGCAGCACTACTTATACAGGCGCCTGCAGCACTTCTATGGCGTTAAGTACTGATACGACCGAGGTCACCATGGGAAACGCCTCCACCGTCATCTTCGGTATCCTGGCAGCATTCGACAGGGGAGACCTCCCTGCTTCCTACGGCTATGCCGCCCACGAACTCACTTATACCCCCTGTACACTCACACAACAATCAAATTTCTACTTAGGTGCCATCGTCCCCGATGCCGATACGCTAAAAGCCACTGATGACGGTGCCGACGAAGATGCGATCACCACTTTTCCTCCATATACAGGAGGAGGGGAGTACGAAATCACGATTCCGGTATACGCCACTACAACTGCATACGTCTCCGCGTGGTTCGACTTCAACCGCAATGGTATCTTCGATGCAAACGAAATAGCGATCGATACTATAACAGCAAATACCGCCATTTTAAAATGGTCAGACATCCCGGCAAGACTCCCTGCCGGCAAAGTGTCTCCATCCGCCTTTCGCTTCCGCATCTCCGATACCCTTATCATCAATCCTACCGGCTATGCGCCCAACGGCGAAGTCGAAGACTATTTCATTGCCCTCACTGCACCCTGCGATGTAAAAGTTACCACGCTCCCCGATGTTATTCTCTGTGCAGGTAAGTCCACGCAGCTCAGTGCTACAGGTGCCACCACCTATCAATGGACACCCGCCACTTACCTGAATGCAGATACCATCGCTCAGCCAGTGGCCAGTCCAACCACCACCACAAAATACACCGTAGCAGGCACAGACGCTTATGGCTGCACAGGCGAAGCATCGTTGACGATCAACGTGAATCCTTCTCCCGTTATCACCACCAGCAAGGATACCTCCATGTGTACCGGTACCACTATCCAGTTATCAGGCGTTTCAGATATTCCTGCCAGTTATACCTGGTCGCCAGCCAAAGGATTAAGTAATACAACCATCACAAACCCAACCGCCAGTCCTGACACTACTACCAATTACATCATTACTGCATCTACTATCTACGGCTGCCGTACTTCCAAAAACATATATATCAATGTAACTCCGACACCTGTATTGAAGGTCACCCCCGACTCACCCGCTGTCTGCATCGGTCAGTCTGTGATCATGACAGCCGCCGGTGGTGATGAATACGCATGGTTCACATCAAATGATTCCCTGCTCACCACAGGTACAGCTTTAAACATTTCACCCCTGCACGATACTACTTTCAAGGTCTACATCAAAGACTACGCCTGCAAGCTCGCTGATACCCTCGTGGTACCCGTGATCGTATACGATACGCCCACCACTACCATTGCCAAATCGGGTGACATAGATTGTGCCAACGCCAGCATCAGTTTAAAAGCAACAGGAGGCATCTATTACACCTGGGAAACAGCTCCCGGCATCACCAATACACAAACTGCCAGTCCGGCCGTATCCCCGCTGGAAACGACTACTTACGAAGTCACCATTATGGATGGTCACGGATGTACCAATGTAGAAAGTATAACCGTCAATGTGGATGTCGCTCTCGCCTTCACCCGTTATCCTATTCCTTCGGCATTCACACCTAACGGAGATGGTAAAAATGATTGCTTTGGACTAAAACGTTGGGGGGAAACCTCCTGGTTTGAATTCAATATTTTCAATCGCGCAGGCCGGATCGTATATGTATCAGATTCGCCAGATGCTTGCTGGGACGGCACATCCAAAGGAGAACCATTACCTATGGGTACTTATATTTACATGATTCGCGCCAGAACTGTCTGTGGCGATGTCGTAAGAAAAGGCACTATCCTGCTTATCCGCTGAGCTAAAACCATTTTGCAAAAAATAAATTTTGGGCTCATAGATATTTCCTATTTTGAAGGACTAAAAATCATGACCCTATGTTCAAAAAAACAAGGCGCCAATTCTTAGCCACCGCCGGGAAAACAGCCGCTCTCACCGGTATTGCTTCCCTGTCAGGCACTGCGCTCATGGCTAAGCCAACTGAAAAGGTTTTTGTACACCATGTCTACTTCTGGCTCAATAATCCGGACAGCCAGGAAGATAAAGCAAAGCTGATTGAAGGACTACAAAGGCTGGCGAAAACCGCCAAAACCATTCGCCAACATCATATTGGATTGCCTTCTACCACCAACCGCGAAGTGATTGATCGCTCTTACCAGGTATCCTGGCTGCTGTTCTTCAAAAACAAAGCAGATCAGGACATCTATCAGACCGATCCGGCACACCTGGCATTCATCAAAAACTGTTCTTCCCTCTGGCAAAAGGTGATTGTCTACGATGCAGAGGATATATAGCGTTAACCGCTCATTAACCTTAAAAGACAGGATTAATACTTTACTTCAGCCTACCAACCAAATACACACACAGCACAACAACGTTATGTCAAAAACATATATGATGATCTGAATATGACATTAGTATACCGCTATTTGTATTACCATTATTACTTATTGGCACAAAAATTTACAAAACGGTATGCAAGAGAGAATGCCGTTTTATATCTGACTGTGGTGGGTTTTATGGTGCTATTACCATTCGTGATAGCCAGCTTTATTATGATCTTCGATCAGGTGTCTTACGGCTTTCTGACGGCTATCGCCGCAGGGTTTACCATCTTTATCTATACGATAAACAGATGCTATTTCAGCCGGAAAACAGTCATTCGCAGAACTTATAAAGAATTTGCCCATCAAAGTAAGCAAGCCATACATGATGGTCTCATTTTCGCCACCGGCCTCCTCATACTGGCACCTGTACTTTTCCTCCTGCTGCTCGGCTTTATGTCGCTGCTGGACCGATATTAAAAAAGCAGCGGACCTGCCGCTGCTTTTTTAATTTTCTCCTGTCCTACGTATAAAAAAATTATCAGTGACTCATTTTGATCTTTAAAGCAGGCCGTTGGCTTTAGCCATCAACGGCTGCTGTTTTTTAATGAAATATACATGAGTCTATTCTGAGAAATTACATCTGCATTCCTGAATTGCTATCCATGGTACTGTTCGCTTTACGCTTAAACAATGAAGCATCGATCTTACCAAAGCGATATGCCAGGTTCAGTCTTACGAACTGTGGGTTACGCAAACGTGTATATTCCTGTGTAAAATAAGTGCTGTAAGATACCTGATCCGTAGTTCTGCTGCGGAAGATGTCGTTCACGCTGACTGTCGCTGTCAGCGCCTTGCTCTTCAGGAAGCTCTTCTTCAACGCCAGGTCTACACCATAGAAACCTTTGATATAACCCTGGGAAGAACTCTGTGCCTGCATCTGTGGAGGACCGTCTCCAAAACCTTTCTGCTGGTTCACCGGCATGTTGGTTTTAGACTGATAGGTACCTGTCAGCTGCAATTCAAAGCTGGCCGGCAGTTTGAAGTTACTGTTCACCTTTGCAAAGACACTCCACAAGGCATTGTTCTGTACCTCTGAAGTACCCGCATTTACCTTTGAGTTGTAAGCATTGATGTTTGTATTCATATCCCACCATTTGGTGAAGTAGTTGACCAGTGTTACTTCCGCACCTGTGGTATAGCTGTTCTTTGCATTGATATATGTGTTTATCAGTGCAGAGGTACCAGTGGCTTCGTCTGTTTCTGAATCAGTATAGCTGGTAATAGTATGTGTAGTACGTTTGTAATAACCAGATGCCATAAAGGTACTGTTATTACTGAACGTCTTCATGTAAGATAATTCGAATGATTGTGTGAACTCAGGTACCAGGTTAGGATTACCCTTTGTGATATTCAGCTTATCTGTACTATCCGCAAATGGTATCAGCTGGAAAAAGCTCGGACGGTTGATCCTTCTTGTTACACTCAGCTGCAATTCCTGGTTGTGGCCCACTTTCTGGCTAAGGAAGATAGTTGGGAAAAGGCTTACCGGGTAACTGTTGCTAAACTTCTCACCGTTGTTAAGCAGTTTACCATCGTAGTTGGAACTTTCTGCACGTACACCTACTTTATAGCTGAAATTCTTAATGCTGCTGCTGAATGAACCATAGGCCGCCAGGATCCTCTCATGATTCTCGTAGTTGCTGGTAGAGCTGGATGACAGATCGTACTCACCGGTTTCGTCATTGTAATAGTAAGTAGCGTTCTTGTTCAGCGTGTAGTTGAACTGTCCGCGTACACCTGCTTCCAGTTTTGATTTTGCACTCAGTGCTTTTGTATAATCCGCCTGTCCGGTGATGTGGTGCATCTTACCATCGCCATCGATCTTCTGAATTACATCATTAGTATAAGTACCACCTTTAGCTGTATAGTAATTGGTGGTATACAGTGAATTATTTGTGTTGGTACCACCGAAATAGTTTGCCGTGACACTCAGTTCATCTCCTTCGTGGGGGAACAGGTGTTTCATTGCCAGTTCCAGGCCATTCCCGTTAAAGACTCTTTTTCCATCTGTAATACGATGACCATAAGAGCTGGTAGTACCGCTGTTGTACAGGCTGTCTGTAAAGATGTCAAGCGTACTTTTTGGTGACATTTCACCATGCACTTTTGTACCTGTGAGGGATAAAGTCGTTCTGTTATTCATGAAATAATCCAGACCTACCCTGCCAAACATAAATCCACCGCCACCAGTCTGTACGTTGTTCTGCAGTGTATGGAGGTTAGGGTCTGTAGAGTAATCAGTACGGTCAGTGTAACCTGTTGTACGATCTTTGTTCTGGTTATACATTGCATTTGCACTCAGGTTAAATTTACCCTGGCGTGCATTGAAGTCCAGGCCGCCATTCAGGGCGCCACGGCTGGCAATACCCGCTCTGATGTTACCATTGTAACCCGTTTTACGGTTCTTCTTCAGCACAATGTTCACGATACCTGCGCCACCACCTGATGCATCGTATTTAGCACTTGGAGCAGTCATTACTTCCACCGTTTCGATCGCATCTGCTGGAATCTGATCCAGGGTCAGGGTAGTAGGACGGCCATCCAGGTACAACTGTGGTGTGGCATTGCGCATGGTCATGTTACCATCTACATCTACGTTCACAGAAGGTACGTTCTTCATCACATCCTGTGCAGTACCACCTACGCTGGAAATGTTCTGGGTCACATCGAATACCTTCTTGTCCATATCCACTTTCATGAGTGGTTTGGCAGCGGTCACTGTCACCTCGTTCAGCTGGCTGATGTCGGCCGTCAGTTTGAGGTTCCCCAGGTCTTTGTCAGTAGAAGGGGGGCCACTACCTGCTTTTTTGAAAGACACGGTCTGTACATATTGTTTATAACCGGTGGCTGAGATTTTCAGGATCAGGGGGCCGAAAGTAGGCACACCTTCCAGGCTGAAATCCCCGTTATTTTGTGTCATGGCTCCTTTTACAAGCACATCTTTTTTAGTGCCGGTAGTGGTGTCATATCTGTTTTGAAATACGATAACGGAAGTGTAGGGTAGAGGTTTACCATCACTATCCAATACCTTTCCGTAGAGGTGACCATTTGCTACAGGTTTACCACCTGGAAAAGCTCCCGGAGGAGGTGTGCCCCCCGGAGGCATTTGTGCATGTGCTGCTACTGTAAAGGTCAACAGGGCGATTAGCCAAAAAATTCTTTGCATAAAATTCTTTTCTGATAAGGCAAAACTAATTGTAGAATTTAATTATGCATAGCCAAATGAGACAATAGGAAAAAATATAGCGACAAAAGGTAGCTTCTTTTCATGTTCGGCCTGCCAGACACAAAAAGAGGGTTTTGCCAGCCGGCAAAACCCTCTTTTCTGATATAGCTGAATAAGCTTATTTAGTACCCGTCAGCGCCGCCACAGACTCCCTGTAGTTATCCCCCACAGGCAGCTCCATGGTGCCGATAAACACACTGTTCTTCCTGATTGCAGTGATATGCGCTACCGCAATGATATAACTCTTGTGGATCCGGATGAACTTTGCCGGGTTCAGCTGCTCTTCCACCTGTTTTAGCGGCATCCTGGTCACCACCGGCTTGGCCGTACCTGTCATATGTATCCGGATATAGTCCTTTAGGGCTTCAATCCAGATGATATCTCCGATATTGATCTTCAGCAGACTATAATCCGCATTCACAAAAAAGAACTCCGGAGAAGGGGCCGCCGTTGTGGGGTTAGCTGGCTGTTGTCTGAGCTGGAACAGTTCTTTCGCTTTGTTACAGGCTTTGATAAAGCGGGGCAGCGCGACTGGCTTCACCAGGTAATCCGTTACCTCCAGGTCAAACCCCTGCAATGCGTATTTTTCATAAGCCGTGATCAGGATGATCATCGGCTTGTGCTGTAAACTCTGTATAAACTGCAATCCCGTCAATCCCGGCATCTGGATATCCAGGAAGATCAGGTCCACGGTATTTTCTTCCAGCACCTTAATTGCTTCAAAAGCATCTGCACACTTTGCTACCAGCTCCAGATAAGGTACCTGTTTGATATTGTCTTCCAATAAATCCAGCGCCAGTGGCTCATCATCTACTGCTATGCAACGTAATACCATATTCGTATTTTATTAATGCAAGTGTAATTGCAGGGATACAACGAACCATCCCTCTTTTTTATTGATCAGTAACTGGTAATTATCTCTATACAACAGGTTCAGTCTGCGTTTCACATTCGTTAAACCTATCCCGGACGAATTATCTTTTACCTCTTCATATTCTTCATTGTATTTGTTCATCACAGAGAACTGTAATAAACCCTGCTTCGCTCTCAGTTCTATATCAATCCTGGCATCCGGTATCATACCTGTGCCATGCTTAAAGGCGTTCTCCACAAAAGGAATGAGCAGCATTGGCTCTATTTCATATCCATTCTCGGGTAGTTGCAGGTTCACATTCACCTGTACTTTCGCCCCGAATCGCTGTTGCTGCAGGTCAATATAACTTTGCAGATAATCTACCTCCTTGTCCAGGGCTACTTTGTCCTCATCCGCTTCGTACAGCATATACCGCATCAGGGAAGAGAGTTTGATGAGAGAAGGTTCCAGCTGGTCGGACCGCTTCCGGGCCAGGGCCACCATATTATTCAATACATTGAACATAAAGTGTGGACTTACCTGGGAGCGCAACAGGCTCAGCTCTGTTTTCAGATTCTCATTTTCCCTGTCACTGGCCAGTTGATCCGCTTCTACCTTGTCTTTAACGATCCTCCAGGTAGTACTACATGCAAGGATAAAGAGCAGGGTGAAAAAGCTAAAGAATATCGTAGGGCGTAAATCAAACTCCTCCGGCGAAATAAATATATTCACAAATATCCATCTCACTAATACCTGCACAAAAAGCATTAGCAGCAATATAACACCATATTGCCACCATTTCTTCTTATATACCAGTTTAGGTATCAGCACATTTGAGTTCAGGTAAAACCAGCAAGTCAGGAACACACAATTTATGATAAAGTGAATATGCCATAGAGGATCTTCTTCCTTGTGTCCATGATTTTTGTCTGGCGAAGGGCGTAATAAATATGGGAGGGTGAATAAGGTAACCCAGGCCACCGCGTGGAGTAAACTTTGAGCCCATTTTTTCGTATACCAGGCGGGTTTTATATCATTTTCTGTAACAGTCATTACTTTAATTCGTCCATTAAAACACTTCAAAAAAACAGAAAATAACTGGATTGCAACAGAAAATAGAGATGAATTACTCGTTTTTGGCGGCAAACTTGTAGTTTTCGCTTAATATTGCTGTTAATATTTTGTTATAATCATATCCAGATCCGACCGTCAGCAATAAATTCACTCAATCTTAAAGGGGGGTTCCAAATTAACTATGGTGCAAGCTAAAACCATTAACCCGGCGAATAATTGGTGGGGTGCAATCGCCGCCGCATTTGAGGATGGCTATATCGCTATTAACCAGGCAGGTCAGATCGTGGCCTTTAATCCCTCCGCATTGGAGATCCTGCAGATCTCTGAGGCTCAGATGGAAGATCCTGGCTGGTGGAAAAGCCCGTCTGCCGGTGCTTTAGGGCGCCTGTTGCAGGAGCAGAAAGAATTCGTTGGTCATAAGATCCAACAGGATGTACCTCACAAAAAGGACTGCTGGCTGCATGTCACCGGCAAGGCTTTGCATACATCTACTGAGACTGGTTATATGCTCACTTTCAGAGATGTGACCGGTTACCTTGAAATCTACCGTTCGCTCAATACCATCATTTCTTCCCTGGATGATATCATCCTCGAAATGACAATTGATGGCATCATCCTGCATGTATGGATGAACCGGAGCGCCCGCCTGACCCTGCCCTGGATGGAGATGCAGGGCAAATCTGCCTATCATTATATGCCTGATCGTTTAAAAAAGGAAATACAGCAATTGATCCATGAAGTGGTTATCTCCGGCAAGGAGGTTGTGAGGGTAATGCTGGATCCTTTGGATAGAGATCAACAGGTATGGTACCGCATCCGCCTGCTCAGGCCCGGCACTGCCAATAATACTATTATCCTCAGCATACACGATGTCACAGCAGAAAACAAGGCGAACCAGGAACTCAGAGAGGCCCGTAAACAGCTGGAAGATAGTCAGCAGGTGTTCAAGAGCGTCTTTGACTATTCGCCTACCGGCATTGCGTTGTTATCGCTGGATGGCCAATGGCTGGATGTCAATGCTTCACTGCTGGATACCCTGGGGTATACCCACGAGGAAATTTCCGGTATAGGTGCCTGCGACCTCATTCATCCCGAAGACCTGGATACGGCCATCGCCCAGATCCAGCAGATCAGTGACCGGAAGATCAATAGCTACAGAGCAGAACGACGATACCGGCATCGTGAGGGGCATTATATCTATATGTGCCTGGCCTGCACGGCGATGCTGAACCCGGATGGAACCGTCCGTTACCTGATCGTTCAGATGATCGACGTGACGGAACTAAAACACCTGGATTCGGAAGCCAGAAAGAAAAATATCATACTCCATGCCACCTCCATTGACCTCCAGCAAAAAATCAAACAACTCTTCGAACTCAACCAGATCATTGCCCATAACTTACGGGGCCCAGCTACCGCCCTTATCAGTTCAGTAGAACTCCTGCCTGAACTGCATAACATGCAGGAACAGCACACCCTGCTTAATCATATGAAGAATTCAGCTAATTCAATCATCAATACCCTCAATGACCTGAAAGAAGTGTTGGCCCAGCATGCCAATACAGATCTGCCCTTTACCCAATGTGACCTGGAAGATATAACCAGTAAGTTGTGGAGTTCGCTCAATCTACAGGTTGTGGAAAAAAATGCACAATTAAAAATGCATTTTCAAATTCCAGTATTATTATATTCGCGCCCGTATCTAGAAAATATTTTATTTCATTTGATAAACAATGCATTAACTTATACCCGCCCGGAAGCTCCGCCTGAAATTACCATTAGTACCTGGCAGGAAGAGGACCAGGTCGTATTGATGGTAAGGGATAATGGCATAGGGATTGACCTCCAAAAGCACAGAGAGCAGTTATTCAGGTATAAGAAGAAGTTTCATCGCGGTTACGAAAGTAACGGAGTAGGCCTTTTTATGGTCCGGAATCAAATCCAGACTTTTGGTGGTAGGTTGGATGTAAAGAGTGAAGTAGGGAAAGGAAGTAGTTTCTTTGTTTATTTTAATAACCGGGTACTCATAAAGAAGGAAGATGAATAAGATTAAAAATGTTTGCGTTGTTGATGATGATGAATTATTTCAATTTGTCATGCGGCAGCATTTTGAAAGACTGGAACTGGTAGAAAAGATCCATAAGTTTACAGATGGAGAGCAGGCATTGAACTACATTAAACAAAATCTGAATGAGGCGGATCATCTCCCTGACCTGATCCTGCTGGATGTAAATATGCCCTATATGGATGGGTGGCAGTTTCTGCGGGAATACGTTAAGTTAAAGCTGCCGGCAGGCAAGCAGATTAAGGTGTATGTACTGACCAGTTCTACACATGAAAGTGATTTGCAGAAAGCGAAGGAGTTTCCTTCTCTGGCAGGATACCTTGTTAAACCAATTGGAAAGAATATTATCAAAGAAATATTAACAGAATTATTACCAGCCTGAAGCCGAAACTAAAAGTTCCTTTTTCTCTGCAGGCCGCAGGCCCAGCCTCAAAAAAATACTCATTTGCCTGTGGTAAATGAGTATTTTTTTGCAATCTTATAATAGATGGATGGCCACCACTTATGCAACCAATATAGATACTTCTCCTTCCGCGCAATAATCACATGTTTTTTCCGCTTTGCGACCCCTTCTAATATTCGTGCAGCGCATTCCATGACCGGGATCCCTTTTATTTGTGCTTCATCCATCACCCCATGCGCCTCCCCACTCGCCGTAATCGCCGACAGTGATAAATTTGTCTGCACCCTACCCGGGCTCACAATCGTCACCGGCACATCCTGCTCCACCTGCAATGTTTCAAAATATCCCTTCAATGCATGTTTACTCGCTGCATACCCTGTCCTGCCCGGAAATCCCATCAACCCCGACATACTCCCTATCACCACCATATGCGCATTACTAACAGGCAATAAACATCCCGTGATCGCAACTGGCGCAAAGAAATTAATCTCCATCAACTGTCTGTAAACTTTGACCGGCGTTTCCACCGCCAGCGATCTTTGCCCGATTCCCGCTGCATGTATCACCATATCAATCCCGCCAAAGGCGGCCAATGCTGCTGCGGACAATGCGGCAAAATCTGCGGTATACAGATCTGCTGGTAATACTTTCACTGCAGTATCCAATCGCGCTGACAAAGTCTCTAAAGCCGATGCCCGTCTGGCTGTCAATATCAACCTCGCCTTTTTTCCTGCCAGCAATACGGCCAGCGCCTCTCCAATTCCTGAAGAAGCTCCCGTGATCCACACTATTTTACCCGTAAAATTTATATCATTCTCATGCATGACCCTGGTCATCTGTTAAAAAAATGGCGTATTGCATCTTTGCAATACAAGCTTAGTCACCATGAAAATAGAACAAATTTATACAGGATGTCTCGCACATGGGGCCTACTACATCGAAAGTGATGGAGTAGCAGCTATCATCGATCCGCTGCGCGAAGTGGCCCCCTATATCCAAAAGGCCGCCACTGCCGACGCCAGTATAAAATATGTTCTGGAAACACACTTCCACGCTGACTTTGTTTCAGGCCACCTGGAGTTGTCCAATATTACCGGCGCCACTATCGTCTATGGCCCTACGGCACAACCAGGTTTCCCCGCCTATGTAGCAAATGACAATGAATTTCTGTTCTTAGGCAAATGTACTATTCAGGTGTTACATACACCTGGGCACACACCAGAGTCTACATCTTATCTATTATACGACGAGTTTAATAAACCGGTGGCCCTGTTCTCAGGAGATACCCTCTTTATTGGCGATGTAGGACGTCCTGATCTGGCCCAAAAGGCCGCAAACATGACCAGGGAAGAATTGGCCGGTGTGCTGTTCGATTCCCTGCGCAACAAGATCATGACATTACCTGGTGATATCACTGTATATCCCGGTCATGGTGCAGGTAGTGCCTGTGGCAAAAATATGAGCCGCGAAACCACCGATACCCTGGCTAACCAGCTTGCGACAAACTATGCTTTGCGCAAAAATATGACCCGCGATGAGTTTATCATTGAAGTAACTACCGGTCTGACTACACCACCTGCTTACTTTCCTGAAAATGTGCGGTTGAACAAAGAAGGTGCTACTGAAATGGGTACCGTTTTGTCAAGAGGTCTCCAGGCGTTATTGCCAGAAGATTTCGAAGCTATCGCAGACGAAACGGGTGCACTCATTCTCGATGCCCGCGATCCTGAAGAATTTGCCACCGGTTTTATACCCGGTGCTATTAATATCGGTATTGATGGCAGCTTTGCTCCATGGGCAGGCACCCTCATTCCGGATATACAACAACCCATTCTTATCGTAGCACCTACCGGCAGGGAAGAGGAAGTGATCGTCCGTCTCGCCAGAGTGGGATATGATTTTACTATGGGTTTTCTGAAAGGTGGTATGCTCTCCTGGATGGAGGCCGGCAAGCCTATAGATAGGGTCATTACGGTAGAAGCCAGTTCCCTCACCGGTGGGGAGCATATTGTGGATGTACGCCGCAGAAGTGAGTTTGAAAGCGAACACGTTATGGACGCTATCCATGCGCCGCTGGATTATATCAATGACAGCATGCAACTGCTGGATAAAGAGAAATTGTACTACATACATTGTGCAGCCGGTTATCGCTCCATGATGTTTATCTCCATACTAAAAGCCAGAGGCTTCAGCCACCTGGTAGATGTTAGAGGTGGGCTCAAGGCAATCCGTGAAGCAAACAGACTTCAGTTGACTGAATATGTGTGCCCCCAAACCCAACTTTGACGTTCTTCATAGACTATACAAATAAACCTGCAAGGAAGCTGACTAAGAAGATACCCTTCTGCCGGAGGATGATCTTTCAGGTTGGCTTCCATTTTTGTTAGAAGTGGTTTGCTGCATTTTGCTGGCATGCCGATTGTCTTTACTTATCTAAAACTGATAAGCATGAAAACATTAGGTCTCGTCCTCATTATCGCTGGTATTGCCATGATTGTCATCAGAGGCTTCTCTGTAACCACCCAAAAGAAAGTAGTTGACCTTGGCCCCGTTGAAATCAATAAGAAAGAAAACAAATGGATTGGATGGCCTACCTATGCGGGCGCGATTGTCTCTGTTGTAGGCGTAGTTTTGGTATTGGGTGCCAGGAAAAAATAATCCTTACATTTACAGGCATAAAAATAGGAATATATGCCTGAATTGAAGAACGGACAGTTGCACGTAGTCATCGCTGAAAAAGGAGCGGAGCTCCGCAAAGTAACCCGTACAGACCTGCAGCAGGAGTATCTCTGGAATGCAGACCCTGCTTTCTGGGCCAAAACCAGCCCTGTACTATTTCCTATAGTGGGTACTGTAAAGAATAATACTTACACGTTTGAAGGAAAAAATTACACACTCAGCAGGCATGGTTTTGCAAGGGACAATGTATTTGCTGTTACTTCGCAGAGCGATACCCAGGTTACGTTCGAACTGAATAGTAATGAAGAAACCCTGAAAGTATACCCCTTTCATTTCCGTTTTGCTGTCATTTATGCAATTGAAGATGCAAAGCTCACTGTTACTTACCAGGTGGAAAATAAAGGTGTGGCAGACATGTATTTCTCTGTGGGCGCACATCCTGCATTCAAAGTGCCTTTGGAAGAAGGAGTTACTTACGAGGATTACTACCTTGCGTTTAATAAAGTAGAAGATACCCGTTTATATCTCCTGTCTGATGGAGGATTTGTGGAAAAGACACCTGTTCCTTTCCTGGAGCATACACAGCGCTTAGACCTGAAAAAATCACTCTTTTATAAGGATGCACTGGTATTTAAAGATCTTGCTTCCAATGCGATCTCCATTAAAAGCGATAAGAAACCACATGGTCTTACTTTGCAATTTGATGGATTTCCATTCATGGGTATCTGGGCGGCGATAGATGCTGACTTTGTTTGTATCGAACCGTGGTGTGGTGTAGCGGATAATGTGGATGCTACTGGTGAACTTACAGAAAAGGAAGGGATCAATAAACTGGGGGCTGAACAGGTATTTGAGAGAAGCTGGACAGCGGATTTCTTTTAATATGGTATGATATTTTCAGGTATTATGATGAGAAAAACGAACTGTCATGATACGAAAACTGAAATCAGGGAAGTATCGGATTTACTCACGTAAAGTAGATCCGAAGACACAAAAACGGAAAAACCTGGGAACGTTTGATTCGTTGGAAGATGCGAAGAAACATGAACAGGCTATACAATACTTTAAACATCATTAATAACCGCCCTTCGGGGCGGTTTTCTTATTTTTTAAAGGATTAACCCAACGCAGCGTTAAAGCCCATTTATATCTATCGCATAGCGATTGCCCCTGAAATGGCTTATCTCTTAAAAAAATAATAGTACACTAATTTGGTGGACTAATATTTTTTACTATTTTTGTCCCAATATCACTGTAATTTATTTTGTACAATGGCAAATACAGTACAAACCATTTATTATCAACCAGGATGTCCTAACTCAGCCGACCGCTGTTGTTGCCGCTAATTATATTTCTTCCATTCAATCACCTTTCCATCATAATAATCCTGACACGTGCTTTCCTATGTCAATCACACGACATAAGAATGCCTCAAAACTGCAATATGCACAAACATCTACATAACAAAGGCACGCCATCCGTGTGCTAAAAAAAGAAAGCCGGTAACTGCGGGAACAGTCACCGGCCGGATTTTAACAAGGCTCGTTATCGCTCTACTCAACGATTCACATCGCTGGGCAGGCACCTTATTTTTTAATCGCTAACTACAAATTTAATGAAAAAAGTTCTCTTGCTCATCTCACTCACCCTGGGATTAGCACCTGTAACGTCGTATGCTCAAACAGTGAATGAACCAGTCATCAACTCCACACTCACCGGCATTGTCGTAGACAGCAAATCCCAAACCCCGCTCATAGGGGCTTTGGTAAGGATCAAAGGTACCACCAACCAGGTGCTCACTGACAATAAAGGGAAGTTCTTTTTCAAAACAGGACAAAAACTTCCCTACGTACTCGAAGCGGTTTATATAGGGTATAAAAAACAGGAGATCGAAGCCTCCAACTCACCACTCACCATCTCGCTGGTCGAAAACGAAAGCCAGCTCAACGAAGTCGTAGTAGTAGGTTATGGCACCCAACGCAAAAGTGACCTCACCGGCGCTGTAGCCAGCGTGAACAAAGGATTGCTGTCACAACCCGCTGCCTCTTTCGACAATTTATTGCAAGGCTCCGTACCAGGTATCAATGTCACCCAGAGCTCCGGGGCACCCGGTGCCACCGCCACTATCCGTGTAAGAGGTGGGAACTCCATCAGCTTTGGCAACGCACCCCTCTATGTGATCGATGGCTTTATCATCTATAATAACAATGATAATGTAAACACCAGCGCGTCCAACGGGGTAGGGGTGAACGCCCTCTCTACCATCAATCCCAGCGATATAGAAAGTATCGAAATCCTCAAAGACGCTTCTGCCACCGCCATCTATGGCTCCCGTGGCGCGAATGGGGTAGTGGTGATCACGACCAAAAGAGGGAAACGCGGCCGCGACGAAATTAGTTACAGCACCTACTTTGGCCAGCAACAGGTGCGTAAAAAACTGCACCTCCTCAATGCCTCCCAATGGGCCTCTCTCATCAATGATGTGAATACAAGCACCGGCAGCACCAAAACCTACAGCGACTCTGCCATCGCTGCCCTCGGTGCCGGTACTGACTGGCAATCTGCCGCACTTCGCAAAGCGCCCATTCAAAACCACGAGCTCTCTGTATCTGGTGGCGACGATAAATCGAGGTACCTCATCTCCGGCAACTACTTCAACCAGGACGGTATCGTTGTCAACACCGGTTTCAAACGGTACTCCGGCAGGATCAATTACGAAAGAAATATTGGCGACAAACTGAAAGTCTCCACCAATATATTCGGTAGCCAATCCATCGAGGATAAACTCTATGGAAATAGCTATAACAGCATCAACTTCCAGAGCACCGCTTTCGCAAATTTATTACAGGTATCACCCGTAGTGCCTGTCTACAATGCAAACGGCACCTATTATACAGCCAGCCCTTATTCCTCAATTCCTACCAACCCTATTCAGGATTTTAAGTCCACCATTAACCGTACTTACATCCGTCGTATTCTCGGCAACGCCTCCGCAGAATACAAGATCCTCAAAGACCTCACCCTCAAAGTTACAGGCGGTACAGACCTCATTAATACCAAGCAAAATTATTACTCTCCCAGTTACGCGGGTTCGCCAGCTGGCAACAGTACCGGGTATTCTGCACAGGGCTATGCATCTGTGGGTAATATTGCCGCATCGACCTGGATCAATGAAAATACCCTCACCTGGGATCATACTTTCAGCAATAAGCACTTCCTGAATGTATTGGCTGGTTATACTACCCAGCACCAGGAAGACCAGTCTGCCGTAGCCAGTGCACAGAAATTCCCCAATGACCTGACTACATTCAATAACCTGAACTATGCAGGTACTGCGGTACTCTCTACTTCGGATGCACATGAGTCATCACTGAATTCATACCTCGCAAGAGCCAGTTATTCTTATAACCATATATACAATGTAACGATCTCCCTGCGTGCAGATGGTTCTTCCAAACTGGGTAAAAATAACCGCTGGGGTTACTTCCCTTCTCTTGGCGTCTCGTGGAATGCAGGTAAGGAAAACTTCTTTCGTCCTGCCAGCGAAGTCGTGAATGACCTGAAATTACGTGCATCTGTAGGTCGTACCGGCAACTCCGAAGTACCACCTTATAGTTCACTGGCAGCATTGTCACCGAGCAATTACTACTTCAATGGTTCGCTGGTTACAGGTATTGCTCCTACACAGATTGCCAATCCCAATCTGAAATGGGAGACTACTACCCAATACAACGTAGGACTGGATGCAGGCTTCTTCAACAACCGCCTCACCTTTACCTTCGATGCCTATTATAAGAAGACGACAGACCTGCTGCTGAATGTACCATTCCCGCTCTATTCAGGATATTCCAGTGTATTGCAGAATGTAGGTAGCGTAGAGAACAAAGGGATAGAGCTGAGTCTTTCATCTGATAATATCAAAAGCAGTTCCTTCACCTGGAAGACCACTGCTGTATTTGCAGTGAACAAAAACAAGATCCTTAGCCTGGGCCAGGGAACCGATTACTACTACCCTTTGGCGCCAACAGGATATGTATCGCCGGTGATTGTAAAAGTTGGGTTGCCTGTCGGCAGTTTCTGGGGATATAATACCGCAGGGTTGCTTACCGCTGCAGACGTAGCGAAAGGTGTACCTTACCTTACCGGTGTATCTCAACAGGTAGGCGATACCAAATATGTAGATACAAATGGTGATGGTGCGATCACCACTGCAGATAAACATTACTTGGGCAGTGCACAGCCTAAATTTACTTTTGGCTTCTCCAATACCCTTGCTTACAAAGGGTTTGACCTGTCCTTGTTCTTCCAGGGTTCTTATGGTAATAAGATCTTCAACTTCCTCCAGCAAAAACTGGAAATACCTACGCTCTCGCTGAATGCCTCTGCCACTTTGCTGGATAGATACAGTGCGACCAATCCCAACGGCAAAGTTGCGAAAGCCACCAACGCGCCTGTAGCACAGGTGACTGACAGGTATGTAGAAGATGGATCTTACGTAAAACTCAAAACACTTTCTTTAGGCTATTCCATACCCCGCGATGTGATCCGCCAGTTACATATCAGTCAGCTCAGGGTGTATGTCTCTGCCCAGAACATCTGGACATGGACCAAATACACCGGCCTCGATCCCGAAGTCAATTTCTTTGATAGTGACAATACCAAGCAGGGTATTGACTACGGCGCCTATCCCAGCACAAAAGGTTTTCTCGCTGGTCTGAATCTGACATTCTAAAATTAACAACCATGAACAAATCGCTCATCATATTTTCTTTACTTTTCGCTGCTGCCTGCAACAAGCTGGAAGAAGATCCGAACTCCATCGTCACGGCATCGCAATTCTACAAAACGCAGTCAGACGCCGTTTCCGCCGTAGCAGCGGTGTACAGTACACTCAATACCGATGCTGCCGGCGACTTCGTGATCTATGGCCGTGACCTGAACCTCTTAACCGGCAACGGTAGCGATGACCAGATCTTTAGTCCATCCAATACCAATACAGATGTACGTGCATTAGGTACTGCGACTTATGTACCTGCCAATGACCGTATCAAAAAGAACTGGCAGCAACACTATTTTGGTATCAGCCGTGCAAATGTGGCAATAGACAATATTCCGAATATAGATTTCGATACCACCCTTCGGGCAAGACTGGTGCGCGAGGCCAAATTCATCAGGGGCTTATTGTATTTTAATATCGTACGTTTCTGGGGCGATGCGCCTTTGGTACTGCATGATCCTACCAGCATCGATGTGAATGCACAAAAGATAAAACGTAGTCCCAAGGATAGTGTCTATGCACAGATCATTTCAGATCTGAATGAGGCGACCCTGTTGCCTAAAACATACACCGGTGCTGATGTAGGCCGTGTAACCAGTGGCGCGGCGCATGCATTGCTCGCTAAGGTTTACCTGACCAGAAGAGAATGGGCAAAAGCAGCAACAGAACTCAACACAGTGATCAATGGTGGTTATGGCTACGCCTTATTTGATAACTTCCTCGATGTATTCCAGCAGTCAACCAAGAATGGCAAAGAACATATCTTTTCTGTACAATTTGGTACCAACCTTGGAGCAAAGAACAGTACCAACTCTCTGAGCAGTAGTAACTTTAGCTCTTTCAATCCTGCTGTATATCCCGGCGATCAGCCTGCAGACAGTACTTTGTATCAATTGTTCGCCAGCTTTGATACCCGTCGTGACGTGACGTTCTTTACACAAATGTATAATGCTGCCACTGGCAAGTATGTACAATTCGGCGCTGCACGCTTCGCCAAGTTCATCGACTATTCCATTTCTCCATTGACGAATCAGTCCATCAGTGGTATCAACTATCCTGTGATCCGCTATGCAGATGTACTGCTCATGCAGGCAGAAGTACTGAACGAGATCAATGGTCCCGGAGCCGATGCCTATGCTGCTATTAATCAGGTAAGGGCAAGGGCAAAGATCAGCAACCTCACAGCAGGCCTGAGTCAGGCAGCTTTTCGTGATTCTGTATTCCATGAAAGAAGAAAGGAATTCATACAGGAAGGCAATCGCTGGTTCGACTTGTCGAGAAGGGGAGGCACCTATTTGTACGATGCACTCAGGGTGTATCCTGCCAAGACAGGCGCTGCTTTGAAAGATACACTTTACCCGATCCCACAATCAGAAATAGATATTAATAACGAACTGACACAAAATCCCGGTTGGTAAAACTCACAAAACGCTATCAATGAAAAAACAATTTTTAGCAGCTGCTGTTATTCTCTCTTCGCTCGCTGCGACGGCTCAAACTTATCAGGGCACTGTCGGCCGCACCCTCGCCGAATCCAAAGAGTGGTGGCCTGAACCTGTGCGTCCGCCACAAGGTGCACCCAACGTATTGCTCGTATTGTTAGATGATGTGGGATTTGGTGCCAGCAGTGCTTTTGGTGGTTTAATCAGCACGCCGGTTTTTGATAGTCTGGCGGCTAATGGTTTGCGCTATACAAATTTTCATACAGCCGCCATTTGCGCACCTACCCGTGCAGCATTGCTCACGGGCAGAAACCAGCACTTTGTACACATGGGTGGTTTTGCACACTACTTTTCATCAGCAGGTTTCCCCGGCTGGGATGGTCGTATCCCCAGCTCTTCCGGTACCATTGCCGAAGTGTTGAAGAATGCAGGTTACAATACCTTTGCGGTTGGTAAGTATGGGGTCACACCTGATGAAGATACTTCCAATGCCGGTCCTTTCGACTACTGGCCTTCCGGCAAAGGGTTTGAACATTTCTTTGGTTTCCTTGGCTCACAAACAGATCAATATAAACCTGCACTGGCAGAAGACAATGTGAACATCCAACCCGATGGCCGTCACTTCAGTGAACAGCTTACTGATAAAGCCATCAGCTACATCGCACGTCAGCAAAAGGCGGCGCCGGGTAAACCCTTCTTTCTTTACTATGCACCTGCGGCAACACACGCCCCACATCAGGTACCTGCAGACTGGCGTGATAAGTACAAAGGTCAGTTTGACGAAGGCTGGGATGTATACCGTCAGAAGGTATTTGCCAACCAGAAGAAGCTGGGTATCATTCCTGCAAATGCCACCCTGCCTGCCCGCAATGCACGCATCAAGGCATGGAACAGCCTGAGACCCGATGAACAAAAGCTCTATGCACGGTTCTTCGAAGTCTATGCTGCATACCTTACCTATACCGATTACCAGGTAGGTCGTGTGATCAACTATTTAAAGAGTATCAATCAGCTCGACAATACCCTCATCTATGTGGTAATAGGTGATAACGGCGCCAGCAAAGAAGGTACGGACGAAGGTGTCGTTTCCAACAAACAAACACCGCGAGGTAATAAGAACCTCACCCGTGCAGCACTCACTAAATACAACGAAGAGAATATCGCACTCATTGGCACGCCTGAGTCAGACGCCAACTATCCTTTAGGCTGGGCACAGGCGACCAATACACCTTTCAAATTCTGGAAACAGGATGCATTTGCAGAAGGTGGTACCCGCAACCCGCTCATCGTGTTCTATCCAAAAAAGATCACAGACAAAGGAGCACTGCGTACCCAATACGGTTACGTAACGGACATTCTGCCTACTACACTCGAGGTGACAGGCGTGCCATTTCCTACAGCGATCAAAGGGATCAAACAGGACACATTACAGGGTGCATCACTGGCTTACTCCTTTGACAATGCAAAGGCCCCATCCCGTCATACAGAACAATACTATTACATCTTTGGTAACCGTGCCGTGTACAAAGATGGCTGGAAAGCCGCAGCAGCACATCATCCTGATTACATTGATCTGAATGAGTATGCGGATACAAAGCATGATGTACAGAAGGATTTTGCCAAAGATGAATGGGAACTCTATAACCTGGATGAAGACTTCAACGAGCAAAATAACCTGGCTAAAAAGTATCCTGAAAAACTGGCGGAGTTGAAGAAACAGTTTGAAGAAGATGCTAAGAAATACAACATCTATCCACTCATAGACTGGGAAGATGTCTTTACAGGAAAATTAATTAATGCAAAAAAAGTAAAACGATAAGTCATGGTAGTGCAGGACATACTATTACTCATTAGGAAGATCATAGTGGGGATCATCATTTTCCTCATTCCATTGGGGGTGATCGGTCTGTTATTATGGTTGGTCAGGTATTTATTGTCTAACTAAAAAAACAAAAGGTATGAAAACGCCAGTAGTAACGCAGCAACGCATATTGAGAGATGTCATTATCAGCGTCTTCATTTATGCATTGCCGATCGTGCTGATGTTATTGTCTTTTATGATTTCAGGTCAGCGGCCATGGAAAGATAAACCGGCGATAACTATTCACAAATAATAAAAACTCATTCACATGCTTGTACATATCGAAACCATTTTTCGCAATCTCAATGGCTGGGGACTACCTGTCATCATGCTGCTCATTGGAGTGATCGAATTTGCTTATGGACTCTATGAAAATCACTGGACGAAGAATGAAAAGGTGCTGGACATTGTCTGCTTTATCATACCTAAGATCATTGTAAGACCTTTCGTGGCTTACTTAGGTCTGTTATTATTCCCCCGTTTTCTGCCGGATGCGAAGAATGCATTTGCATGGGTACCTTTCTGGTGGGGATTTGCCATCATAGCAATAGCAGATGATCTTACACAGTACTGGTATCACCGGTTGCATCACCAGTTGCCCTGGTTATGGCGGTTTCATCGTACACACCATTCCGCGCCTTATATGGGGATGGCCATGGCGAGCAGGCAGAATGTGATCTATACCATTTTCTTTTCACAGATCTATTTGACAACAACGCTGGTGTACCTGGGATTAGGATATCCAGTATTGTTTGTAACAGGGGTGAAAGCGCTGATTACAACAGGCGCGCATTCCAGTATAAAATGGGACAAACCGTTTTATACCATCAAATGGTTGAAGCCAATAGGTTGGGTGATGGAGAGGGTGATTTCCACGCCTGCTACCCACCATGCGCATCATGCAGATACGTCAGATGATGGGGTCGGGTATTATAAAGGGAATTTTGGGAATATGTTCTTTGTCTGGGATCTGATATTTGGTACGGGGATTATAACCCGGCAATATCCTTCCGGGTATGGCATTAAACATTATAAACAGGAAGAGTGGTATGCCCAGTTTCTGTGGCCTATATTCAAATCTAAGAAAGAAGGAAGCGAACTGGCGGCTAACGGACCTATGGTAGGGGATGCCTTGCCGTTGGAGGCGCCTGCGGTGGTGGCAGGGTCATAATGAGCCCCACCCTTTTTTTTGAAATACGCTTTGCCACAGGCAAAGCGTATTTTTTATATTAAATGTTACACCATTATTAGGGAAATCCCTTCATACTCCGTATTTTACAATATCAACCTCAAATTATGAAATCACTCAACCTCGACATCCATCAGCAATATGCCGAGATCTATGATGGAGACAATTGGGTAGGGGTCAGTTTTTGCAGTGCCATTGATGGTGTAACCCCCGAACTGGCGTTCCAACAACCCCCTGGCCACCGTAATTCAATCGCCGCTATTGTAAAGCACATGACCCACTGGAAACAATTCGTCATACAAAAATTACAGGGCAATATCAATTACGACGTCGATCAGGAAGATTCGCTTAATGTCACTGATCTCGCAGCAGACCCGGCCGCAGGCTGGCAACAACTTCTCGAAGCACAGGAAAACGTACACGAAGACCTGCTGGACGCGCTTGATGACCTTAGTCCCGAAGACCTGGACACACCGGTAGGCGGCAGGGATTACGATATCAAATACCTGATCAATGGCGTAGCCCTCCATGACATGTACCATACCGGCCAGATAGAATTATTAAAGAAACAGCTACAATCACTATAACCCAAAAATAGCCGCAGGCTCTTTCAAAAGCAAGACACAGCCAGACAACGCCTGACGCAAGGTGCCACCCAGCACCTGAAATAGCCAGACAACGCCTGACACAAGGTGCGATCCAACGTCAATACCCATCCATCAAAACTTTCCCTCACATGTCCTGATTTTTTAAATACCTTTGCCCCGGAAGATAAAAAATTAGGAAAATGAACTTCAACCTGGATAAGATGCCCGAACGTACGCAACGGCCCCGTTCTAACGGCATCACAATGGTAACCGACAAGGGACTGAGCCTGCAAGACACAAAAGATTTCTTATCCGTTGCATCACCACATGTAGACATGGTAAAGCTCGCCTTCGGTACGGCCTACGTAACGCCAAACCTGAAGGAGAAAATAGACCTGTTCCATTCCTTCAATGTACCCGTCTATTTTGGTGGCTTACTGCTCGAAGCATTTATCATCCGCAACCAGTTCGATGACTACCTGAACGTAGCCAAAGAATATGGTATCAAATATTTTGAAGTATCCGACGGATCACTCAGTATCCCACACGCTGAAAAATGCGGGTATATAGAAAAACTGGCAAAACTGGGTACTGTATTAAGTGAAGTAGGTTCCAAAGATAAAGACCGTGAGCACATCACGCCTCCTTATAAATGGATTGAGTTGATGAAAGCTGAGATGGAAGCCGGTGCTACTTATGTAATTGCAGAAGCAAGAGAGCAGGGTACGGTGGGTCTGTATCGTGACTCAGGTGAGGTGAGAGAAGGATTGGTGCAGGAGATCCTCACAAAGATCCCCGGGGAGAAAATCATTTGGGAAGCGCCACGTAAGGATCAGCAATTGTATTTCCTGCGTTTGGTAGGTTGTAATGCCAATCTCGGCAATATATCATCAAGTGAAGTCATTTCTCTTGAAGCGATGAGAGTGGGGCTGAGAGGGGATAGTTTCCATTTTTATTTGTAGACTTATTTTATCTGTAAATAATTAAAGGCTCCCCGGGTTACCAAGGGAGCCTTTATTATGTAATTTCGAAATTGCTTTCACTCAGCAACCTCCATTTCCTATTATTTCAGTATACCTTCTATCTCTATTCCAACCTCAAATTTCCTTTTATTTTAAAATCCCTTCTATCTCCTCCAATTCCTCCACCGTATACCTCAAATTCCCCAACGCCCCCAGATTATTATCCAACTGCTCCACAGAACTCGCTCCAATCAACACCGTCGTTATCCGCCTATCCTTCAGCAGCCATGACAGCGCCATCTGTGCCAGCGACTGACCTCTCCGCTGCGCTATCGCATTCAGCTTTGTGATCTTATCCAGCTTCTCCTGCGTGATCTGCTCCGCTTTCAGGAACCCGCTTGGCTTACTCGCCCTTGATCCCTCCGGAATACCATGCAGGTATCTGTCCGTCAATAACCCCTGTGCCAGTGGTGAAAACGGAATACATCCCACACCATTGCTTTCCAGCACATCCAGCAAACCATTCTCCACCCATCTCTCAAACATAGAATACCTTGGCTGATGTATTAAACAAGGCGTACCGAGTGACTTTAACACCGCCAGCGCCGCCGCTGTCTGCTCCGCTGTATAATTAGACAATCCTACATACAGCGCCTTTCCTTGTCTGACTGCCGTATCCAGTGCACCCATGGTCTCTTCGATCGGGGTATCAGGATCCGGACGGTGCGAATAAAATATATCTACATAATCCAGCTGCAATCTTTTCAAACTCTGATCCAGGCTGGACAACATATATTTTCTTGAACCCCATTCTCCATAAGGACCCTGCCACATATGATAACCCGCCTTGGAAGAAATGATCAGCTCATCCCTCAAATGACCAGTAAAATCTTTTTTCAGGATATGCCCAAAATTCTCTTCTGCAGAACCAGGCACAGGACCATAGTTGTTCGCCAGATCAAAATGGGTAATGCCTTTGTCAAAGGCTCGGCGTACAATCTTTCTGCCGTTTTCAAAAGTATCGATGGAACCAAAGTTGTGCCACAGGCCCAGCGAAACCGCCGGGAGTTTGATGCCGCTTTTCCCGCAACGGTTATATTGCATGGAATCATACCGGTCACCAGCAGGTACATAAGCATTCATATTCGTGAAAATTTAGAATGCCCAAGATAGTGCTAATTAATCAATCTCTCAAGCCGGTTATCCTTTCAGCTGGCCGTAAACATTTATTAAAAGCAAAGAAAATTTTTCGCAACTTTCGCTCAGAAAAAGCTAAAATCTGCAAACCCATATGACCGTGCATCCCTTAAATTTATCATTATGAAAAATATTTTCCTGCTGATCATCTTATTCCCGGCATTCGCATGGGCGCAATCCTTACCTCCTTATCAGCCTTCTGCTGCTGAAGAAAAAACTGCTTACCAGCAAGCATCACAACTCGATTCCATCATTCGTGGCAAAGCTTACAAAACCACTGTCAAACCTCATTGGCAGGCAAACAATAAATCTTTCTGGTACAAAAACTATTTAAAAGACAGCACTGTCGAATATATATTAGTGGATGCTGCCAAAGGCACAAAATCACCTGCATTCGACCACGAAAAAATAGCTGCTGCTTTAAAGCTATCCGATAGCAAACATCTGCCGATCACAGATCTGCTGATAGAGAAATCTTCATTGAAATTTGCTGTCAAAGAGCAATGGTATGAATACAAAAATGGCCAATGTACACAGATAAAAACACCGCTGGTCAGCACGGCACAAACAGCTTTTCGTAATATCTCCCGCTGGTCTTTTCACGATGACAACACTGCCTCCGATACATCATCGCCCAACAAAGAATGGGTGACTTCCATACACAACGGCAATGTTTTCCTCAAAGCCACCGGCGCCACTGACTCCGTACCACTCACCACCGATGGCAATATCGATCAGCCTTACGGCGCATTGCAATGGTCGCCTGACAGCAGGTACTTCGTTGGCTACCGCATTCGTCCTGAAAAAATAGGATCCATCCATCACTTACTTTCTTCTCTCCCGGAACAGACCCGTGCCCGCCTGGATACCGAAGAATATGCACAACCCGGGGATCCTTTCACCTCCTTCGAAATGTTCATTTTTAATCCTTCAGATAAAAAGGCGACTAAAGTCAACACACCGCTCTACGACTTCCTTGGCAAGCCATACCTGCGCTGGCGCAAAGATGATTCCCGCTATTTTACGTACGAAAAAGCAGACCGTGGTCACCAGCGTTTCCGCATTATAGAAGTCGATGCTGCCAATGGCAACACCCGCGATCTGGTCGATGAAAAAACAAAGACCTTCATCTATGAATCCCGCATCTTCACACACTATCTCGAAGCAACTAACGAAATTATCTGGTCCTCCGAAAAGGACGGCTGGTATCACTTATACTTAATTGACGCCATCAAAGGCACGATCAAAAACGAGATCACCAAAGGGCCATACGTGGTACGCGACATCGACAGTGTAGATGAAAAGAAAAGAGAGATCTGGTTCAAAGCCAGTGGCATGAACCCCGGCGAAGACCCTTACAATATTCACTACTATCGTATTAATTTCGATGGTACGCAACTCGTATCACTCACAAAAGAAAATGCCCAGCATAATCTTTCTTTTTCACCTGACAGAACATACTACCTCGACACCTATTCCCGTCCGGATCTACCACCTGTCATCACCCTGCATCGCACTACCGATGGCAGGCAAATAATGGAAGTAGAAACAGCAGACCTGCACGATTACTTCGCCACCGGCATCCGCCTGCCTGAAGTATTCACCGCCAAAGCCCGCGATGGCCAGACCGACATTTGGGGGGTAGTCTGCCGTCCGCGTAACTTCGATAGTACACGCAGGTACCCTGTCATAGAAAACATTTACGCAGGCCCACAGGATGCTTTTGTACCCAAGACCTTCATGACGTTCAGCGAAATGCAAAGCCTCGCAGAATTGGGCTTTATTGTCGTTCAGATCGATGGTATGGGTACCGCCAACCGCTCCAAAGCTTTTCATGATGTATGCTGGCAAAATCTTGCTGATGCAGGTTTGCCGGATCGTATTTTATGGATCAAAGCCCTCGCTGCAAAATATCCTTACGTCGATACTACCCGCGTAGGCCTCTACGGCACCAGCGCTGGTGGCCAGAATGCAGCCGGCGCGTTGCTCTTCCATCCTGAATTTTACAAAGCCGCCGTATCAGCCTGTGGTTGTCACGACAACCGTGTCGATAAGCAATGGTGGAATGAACAATGGATGGGGTACCCGGTGGGTCCACACTACGCCGCGCAATCCAATGTGATTAATGCGAGCAAACTGAAAGGCAAACTCCTTCTCATCGTTGGCGAAGCAGACAACAACGTACCACCTGAATCTACCTACCGTGTTGTAGATGCCCTTATCAAAGCGAATAAAGACTTCGATCTGCTTGTGGTGCCCGGTATGGGCCATAGTGATGGCGGGCCGTATGGCAGACTGAAAAAGCGGGATTTCTTTGTTAAGAATTTATTGGGGGTGACACCACCTGATAGAAATTAACATTCGCTGTATAAAATTCTATCTGACTTTATATCTCAAATTAAGATCACCATTGCCCGGCAAATCTTTACTCCCTTTCATCATGTACGGGTGTAATTTTGAAATGATTGTAGCTACCAGCAATTTACAACCCCCAATGACCTTTAGTCCTCAATTACTACCCGTCGAAGAGGAGCGTCCTTTGGGTCCTTTGGTACCTTATGCCACCGGCATTGTATAGTATATATCTACATTATTTTTCTGCGTAAATGCCGGTAATTGCCGGCATTTACGCATTCTATCCGATATCTTTATTATTTTACAATCGCCATTAACAAAGACATACCATGCCTTAAACATATCGTCCTATATTCATCAACAATCCTATACATGAAGAAAAACCTACTCACCATTTTTATATTGGTGTTTCTCTATGCCAGTGCTGCCTTTGCTCAACTGCCATCGGCATTTGTACTCAAACAGCTCTCGGGCAACAACATCAATGAAGCCACTGCTTTGGCCCATGCGCCTGATGGCCGTATCTTTATCGCCGAACGTGGCGGTAATGTAAAAGTCTATCAAAACGGTACTGTCTCCATCGTACATTTTGTATCGACGACTACTGCCAATGAACAGGGGCTGTTAGGCATCACACTGCATCCGCAGTTTGCCACCAACGGCCAGTTCTACATCTTCTACACCAATGCTGCCAGCACCGTGCACTACCTGGACCGTGTGACGATCAACGCCGCCAACCAGATCACTGACACGACCCGCATCATGGAATTCGATCCTATCATCAATGGTTTTCACAATGGTGGCGCCATCCTGTTCAAAGACAACTATTTGTATGTCGCCATCGGAGAAAGTAATTCTCCTGCGGAAGCAACCAAACTGGATACCTATCGTGGAAAGATCCTGCGTCTCACCGCCGATGGTCAGCCTGCTCCCGGCAATCCTTATTACAACACACCCAATGCTTCGCGCCAGCAAAGAAGCATCTGGGCCATCGGTATGCGCAACCCATGGAAAATGGCACTGGACCCGGTATCCGGCAAGATATTCGTTGTCAATGTAGGCGGTAACTATGAAGAAATTGACGATGTCACTGCACCGGATTCTACCAAACATTATAACTATGGATGGGATGGCAAAGGCCAGTCAGGTCCTGAACAACCTGATTCTACCATCGCACCTGTATTCGCTTATCCGCATGATGGATGGGGTTGTGCCATTACCTCTGGTGTATTCTTCAACCCAACTAACACCAGGTACCCTGCCGAATACAAGAATCGTTTTTATTTCTCCGACTGGTGTGCTGATTGGTTCAGGAGTGTAGATGCGACCAATCCCGGGGCCGGCGCAACGACCTTCTCTACTACCAATTTCAGAAGTGTATTGGGCACGAGCGTAGGTCTGGATGGTAATATTTATTTTGTATACTACGGCACGAACGGATCATTGTACCGGTTGGAATATGATACGACACAATTACCAGTGATCGTGAATCAGCCGCAAAGCCAGGCTATTGTAACGGGCGATCCTGTTGAATTCTCCGTTACCTCTTCGGGTGCATTGCCATTAACTTATCAATGGCAAAAGAATGGTGTGAACATCTCCGGTGCTACGGCAGATACTTTTGTGATTGCAGCAGTAGCCGCTTCCGATTCAGCCAATTATCGTTGTATTGTAAGCAACAGTGCAGGCAGGGATACCAGTGATAACGCAAAACTCACTATACTGCCATTCAATGCACGCCCGGTGCCACACATTACTGCACCACTCTCTACACTCACCTGGAATGTAGGCGATACCGTTCACTTTGCAGCTACTGCCACCGATGCAGAAGATGGCACTATACCTGCCAGCAAATACCAGTGGGAAGTACGTTTCTATCACCAGGATGGTGCGAACAATCAGCACTATCACCCGGGTCCCGCCGTACCAAATGGTGTAACTGCCGGTACTTTTGTGGCCGACAATGGTGGGGAAACTTCTCCGAATGTATGGTTACGCATCATGCTCACCGTGAGTGATTCACAAGGTCGTACCGGTGTAGATTCAATAGATATCATTCCAAATAAAGTAAACATCACCGCAGCTGCTAACATCGCAGGATTACAACTCATTCTCGGTGCACAGAACACTGCGCCATTTACAAAGACACTCGTCGTCAATACACCGATCTCCCTGGAAGCGGTTACGCCACAGGTATTAAACGGCAAGTACTATGAATTCGCATCCTGGAGCAATGGGGGTGCTGCGGCTCAGACGATCCGTGTGCCTGCAAAGGATAGCACCTTTACAGCAAACTATGCCCTTGGTGCAAATCTGCAAAATCCTTATTTCGCGACTCCTACGGCTATTCCCGGCAAGATCGAAATTGAAAACTTCGACCTCGGTGGCGAAGGCATTGCTTACCATGACAACTCTACCGGCAATGCAGGTAATCAATACCGCACAACTGAAGATGTAGATCTTGAAAACTGCTCCGAAGGTGGTTATAACATTGGCTATGTGGCAGCTGGAGAGTGGTTGGAATATACGATAGATGTGACGACTGCTGCGCAATACACATTGTCTGTTCGCGTAGCCAATCCCGGCGCTGCCAAGACGATGCACGTAGAACTGGATGGCCAGAACATCTCCGGCAATATTACCGTACCTGCTACTGGTGGTTTTCAGGCATGGCAAACGGTATCCATCACCACACCTGTACTGACCAAAGGTGTGAAAGTACTGCGCGTATCGCTGGATGCCACAGACTTCAATGTGAACTACCTCACCTTTGCACTGGCAGGTAGCGTAGAAGGTCCTGTAGTGAGCCTGAGTGCGCCTGCAAACAATACCACCTTCTCCGCAGGCGATAACATTGAAATAGCAGCTGCAGTCACAGATTCTACCGGCACAGTCATGAATGTAGAATTCTACCAGGGTAGTACAAAAATAGGAGAGGATGCTGATGCGCCTTATACCTTTACCTGGACCAGTGTGCCTGCCGGTACATACTCTCTCACCGCCAAAGCGACTGACAATGCGGGTCTTACGGCTACTTCCATCCCGGTGGGTATCACCGTCAGCAATGGTGGCAGCGCTAACCTGGCACTGAATAAAAACGTAGTGGTATCCGGCAATGAAAACGCCGTGACCATGCCTGGTTCCGCAGCAGTGGATGGCGACCTGAATACCCGCTGGTCCAGCGCCTTCGAAGATCCTTCCTCGATCTATGTAGACCTGGGAGCAAGGTATAATATCAGCGAAGTGAAGATCACCTGGGAAAATGCCAAAGGCAAAGACTACCTCGTACAGGTGGCGGACACCATTGGCAACTGGCATACCGTAAAAAACATTACAGGCAATAACGATCTCATAAATGACCACACCGGTTTGACAGCTACAGGTCGTTACGTGCAGATTTACGGTACCGCCAGAACTACGGGCTATGGTTACTCAATTTTCGAACTGGAAGTCTACGGCAACAGTGCTGCCAGGGTAGCCAATTACAACGCTGCTCCTCAGAAGTCGTTTAAGATCTATCCCAACCCAGCATATAATTACCTTAATATCAGTGGAATAACCAGCGACGGTCTCTTTACCATCGTGAACGTAGCCAGCGGACAAACCAGTTCCCTGCGTTCTGAAGGTGGTAAGATCGACGTGAGCGGATTGACGCCGGGTACTTATATCATACAGTTTAAAGACGGTGAAAAGAAGATAAACAGGAAATTTATTAAATTGTAGCGCAAAAGCATGGAGGTCGGTTCTGGCCTCCATGCTTTTCTGTAAATTTCCTTTACCATGAAATATTATGTTTGGGGCATTTTTTTATGTTGTTTGTTTGCCTGTCAGCCCGGCCAAAGGGACAAGATGATCAGCGAGCGGTTGATACAGCGCCTCAAGGATCTGCATTTACTGGATGAGGACGAGACCATTTACCAATTTTACTCCAACTACAGAAAGCGAATAGCCGGCAATTTTGTTTCCAGCAAGCGGGTAGCTACTTACTATATAGATGATAGAAGCAAGTCGAAAGATGAAATTGCTTTTGCATACTATGAGAATATCCGGACCATGGATACTTTGTACCGTTCGGCACAGGTAGGAACGCCGCACTTGTTGGTGACGACGTATGATCATAAATTGATTAAGGTGTATGTGGATGGGAGTAGGGCGACGGTGCAGTCTTTTTTTGACAAGGCATTGGAGCAATGGGCGGCACATAGGAAGCAGGGGGTGAATCCGGATATAAAAATGTAGGTGTGAGGAATATGACTCTTTTTAAACTGAGAGCAGAATGAAATATAAAAAACAAACCCGCCGTTTTAGGCGGGTTTGTTTTTTATACACTCTGAAAATAACTCGTCATATAATCACTCGGCGACTGCGTCGTCACCGTCTTAAACACCCTGTTGAAATTCGTAATACTATTGAACCCACACGTATACGCCACCGTCGCAATATTATCAAACGCTCCATCCGTCAGCTTCTTACACGCCTCATTAATCCTCACCTCATTCAAAAATGAAACAAACGTATGCAGCGTATGCTTCTTGAAGAACCTGCAAAAAGCCTGTGGTGTCATATGCGCCTGCTTCGCCGCATCTTCCAGCGTGATCGGCTTATCATAATTCTGCATAATATAATTATAGATATTCCCGATCCTGATCCCCTCATGCTCACTCACCAGCTGCGTCTTCTGTGCCGTAGCCAGTGGCGTCATATCCGCATACCCGGATAATTGCTTTAACAGATCTACAAACTGCAACAACTGATCCGTGCCACTACTATTCGTAATCTGCATCATCTTACTACTCACCTCCGCCTTATGGGCATCTGGCACCTTAAACCCTGACTGGCTCTGCGAAATAAAGTTCTTCAGCAACTTCGTCTCCGGCAAATTAAACAACGAAGATAGATCTCCATTCGGATTAAAAAATATCGCCAGCGCCACGATCTTCTTCCTGCTTTTAGGCTGAAAATACGACGCCTCACTCTTAAAGATATGCGGTTGATTTGCCCCCAGCCAGAATATATCATTCGGCCGGAACGCATGCATATTATTATCCGCTACCAGGGTGCCTTCTCCCTGTTGAATCCAGCTCATCTGGATCTCATGATGTCTGTGTAAGTGTGGATAGAAAAAAGGCAAAACGTCTTTTTGAACAATGATCGATTTGTCCAGCGGAACAGGTATAGTAAACTGTAACACTTTCATCGTAAAGTAATTTTAAGTCACCGCAAGCAGGTACTTGCAAAAATTGTTTTACAGGTAAAAAGTAAAAAGGCCCTTCTTCAGTAGCAAAATCTAAATATTTTGGTTGATCCCGTCTATCGGGTAGAAATGAGTGTTAATTACACAATTAAAATTTCGTCCTCTCAATATTACGGATTTTAACCCAAATTTCATAATATTAAACCTATACAGGTTAATATCCGGGCAATGATGGATAAAATCCGGATTAACCTAAATTACACCCGTTAAAAGTACCGTGTTTCCGTCTCCGCAGGCCCGGCGGCCGCCCGCGCAATAATTCGGAGATGTGCGTATAACAGGCATTGCAACTACCCCTCAGTCAAAGAGGTTAAAATTTAATAATAATTGATTACTATCAGAGCGGCCCCCTTACATTGTAGTAGATATTTTTGAAAAAAAAAATAAACAGTCTATGGCTATTGAATGGAAAGGAATATTTCCTGCATTTACCACCAAGTTTACACCATCAGATGAACTTGACCTATCTCTGTTTGGCAAAAATCTGGATGCACAGGTAGCAGCCGGAATTGACGGCGTGATCCTCGGTGGTTCACTGGGTGAGGCCAGTACCATCAGCATCGCTGAAAAAGAAACCCTCACAAAATATGCAGTTGAAAAGGTGCAGGGAAAGATCCCGGTGGTACTCAACATTGCAGAAGGCGCTACCGCCGATGCCGTAAAGCAGGCAGCAGCAGCTGCTAAATGGGGTGCAAAAGGCCTGATGCTGCTGCCACCCATGCGTTATAAAAGCGATGAAAAAGAAACCGCTACTTACTTCAAAACCGTAGCCGCATCCACTGACCTGCCGATCATGATCTATAACAATCCCGTTGATTATAAGATCGAAGTAACCCTTGATATTTTTGAACAATTAAGCGCATTTCCGAACGTACAGGCTGTTAAAGAATCTACCAGAGACGTCTCTAATGTGACCCGTATGATCAATCGGTTTGGCGATCGCTTCAAAATACTCTGTGGGGTAGATACGTTAGCTATGGAAGAGATCATGCTGGGTGCCGATGGTTGGGTAGGAGGACTGGTATGTGCCTTCCCTGAAGAGACGGTGGCAATATACCGCCTCACCAAAGCTGGCAGGATACAGGAAGCCCTCGCTATCTATCGCTGGTTCCTGCCTTTGCTTGAATTGGATTTACACCCTAAATTAGTGCAGTATATTAAACTGGCTGAGCAACTGGTAGGTCTGGGTTCCGAAACAGTCAGGGCACCCCGCCTGCCATTGGAAGGAACGGAAAGAGAAAAAATTCTCTCTGTGATCAATACCGCGCTGGCCAACAAACCGAAGTTGCCCGTATATTAACATTTCAATATAATCACATCGCATGCAGATACAAAAGATCATGCAGCAGTCCGCACAGGCCTTTGAAACGTACAGACAGGTGACCCCTGCTGTACGTGCTGCATTACTGGAAACCATCGCTACTGAGCTGGAAGCGCAAAGAACAATCATGGTTGAGACAGCCGGCGAAGAAACCAATCTGCCTGCTGCCCGTCTCAATGGTGAACTGACCCGCACCACCAATCAGTTAAAATTATTTGCTGACCTGATCAAAGAAGGTAGCTGGGTAGAAGCTGTCATCGATTCTGCCAGACCAGAAAATACCCCTGCCAGACCCGATCTGCGCAGGATGTTATTGCCTATAGGCCCTGTAGTCGTATTCGGCGCCAGCAATTTCCCTTTTGCATTTTCTACTGCCGGTGGTGATACCGCCAGTGCCCTCGCCGCCGGTGCAACCGTGGTTGTGAAAGGTCATCCTGCACATCCACGCACTTCTTTACTGGCCTACCAGGCCATTGCCAGTGCCATTGAAAAGACAGACCTCCCTGCGCATACCGTGCAGCATGTAGCCGACGAAGGCTATGAAACAGGCAAGGCATTGGTCATGGATCCTGCTACCACCGGTGTGGCATTCACCGGTTCTTTCAATGGAGGTAAAGCGTTATTACAATACGCTGCACAAAGGGAAACCCCCATCCCTGTCTTTGCAGAAATGGGCAGTGTGAACCCTGTTGTATTCTACCAGGATGCATTGCTCACACAGGGACCACAACTGGCACAAACCTTTGCTGCAAGTATTACCCTCGGTATGGGACAGTTTTGTACCAACCCCGGTTTGTTGCTCGGTATACAAAGCGATGCATTGGACAACTTCGCACATATGTTAGGCGGTGCAATAGCTGCCAGTTCACCTGCAAAGATGTTGCACGCAGGTATCCATGCGGCCTATGTAAAAGGACGTGCCAGCGTACTCTCACTGGACGCGGTTACGCTGGTCGGACAAACAGCCGAACCTGCTGAAACAGAAGCCTGGCCTGCCGTAGCGCGCACGACGGGGGCTGAGTTTTTACAAAACCCTCACCTGGCAGAAGAACTCTTTGGCCCGTATTCATTACTGGTATCCTGTGCCGATGAAGAAGAACTGGGGAAAGTACTGAGAAGCCTGAAAGGACAACTCACCACTACAGTGGTCGGTACAGATAAGGATACGACTATTTACAAATCACTGATTGCATTGCAGGCCACTTTAGCAGGCAGGATAATATTGAACAATGCCCCTACCGGCGTGGAAGTATGTGCTGCAATGGTGCATGGGGGCCCTTATCCGGCTACGACAGATAGTCGCTTTACCAGTGTGGGTACCAGTGCCATTCGCCGCTGGGTAAGACCTGTATGTTTTCAGAACTTTTCAGATAGCATGTTGCCCGATGCATTAAAAAAATCAAACCCGTTAGGAATATGGAGACTGGTCGATAACGAATTTACCAGATAAAAAACACCTATGTCAGATCAACCAAAATCATTTAAACGTTCATTTGGCCTGCTCGATGCTACAATGATCGTAGCAGGATCCATGATCGGCTCCGGGATCTTTCTCGTGAGTGCCGATATCACCCGCAATGTAGGTTCGGCCGGCTGGCTGATACTGATATGGGTTATTACAGCGGTACTCACCATTACGGCGGCTGTGAGTTATGGTGAGCTCAGTGCAATGTTTCCTCATGCTGGCGGACAGTATGTATACCTGAAAGAAGCTTTCAATGACCTGACAGGGTTCCTGTTCGGATGGAGTTTCTTTACAGTGATACAGGCGGGTACGATTGCAGCAGTAGGTGTAGCGTTTGCAAGGTTCACAGCCTTTCGGTTTCCCATATTGAGTGAGACGCATATACTGGCAGATCTGGGGTTTGTAAAAATCTCGGCTGCACAGGTCACGTCTATTCTGCTGATCATCTTTCTCACCTTTGTGAATACGCGGGGGGTGAGAGAGGGGAAGTTAATTCAAACGATCTTTACATTGACAAAGATCGTCGCATTGCTGGCACTGATCGTATTTGGCTGCTTTGCGGCGAATAAGCAGGTGTGGGATGCGAACTGGCAGAGCGGGTTTGGGTTTAATAAGCTGGAGCCTGCGCAGCTGGTGTCTTATTCCGGATTTGCGGTGTTGGGAGCCATAGCGGCGAGTATGGTAGGCGGGTTGTTTAGTAGTGATAGCTGGAATAATGTGACCTTTATAGCTGGGGAGATTAAAAAACCTGAGAAGAATATCGGGCGCAGTTTGTTCTTTGGTACATTGCTGGTCACGATGATTTACATTGCCACTAACCTGATTTACCTGGCAGTACTGCCTTTGCGCGAAATTGCATTTGCAGAGAATGATCGGGTAGGGGTGGCGGCGGCCGTACGCATCTTTGGAAATAATGGTACGGTGATTATAGCTGTGTTGCTGATGGTGTCTACGTTTGGGTGTGTGAATGGGTTGATATTGTCAGGAGCGAGGGTGTGTTTTACCATGGCAAAGGATGGGTTGTTTTTTAAGCAAATGGGGTTGTTGAATAAGAATGCGGTGCCGGGGAAGGCGTTGTGGAGTCAATGTATATGGGCTTCCTTATTGTGTTTGAGTGGGCGGTATGGGCAGCTGCTGGATTATGTGATCTTTGTGGTGTTGATCTTTTATATTCTTACGATAGCGGGGATATTCAGGTTGAGGCGTACAAGGCCGGAAATGGAAAGGCCGTATAAGGCGTTTGGGTATCCGTTTATTCCTATGATGTATATTATAGCAGCGACGATTATTTGTTTGTCATTGCTGGTGTATAAGTGGGAGAATACCTGGCCGGGATTGTTGATTGTGTTGTTGGGGATTCCTGCGTATTATCTTTTTGGAACTAAAAAAATGGCGCTTGCTTAGCAAGCGCCATTTTTTTTATTGCTGGCTGGCGGCCGGCGAATGTAAATGCAATTTATTTCGCAGCGTGAGTAATGCAAAGAAAAACTACTGTTGGCCTGCGCCTTCGCTTTCTTCCTTCTGCGTATGCTCCTGTTGGTCCTGTAGATGTACATTATTCAACTCCTCAAATACATACCCATCTTCATACCCCACAGCCACAAATACAGATAGCTGCTGTTTAGCTGGTCCTTTAAAAGTTCCCTTTACAGGTGTACAATCTCTAAAATCCCTGCCCACCGCTAATTTCACATGCTTATTGGTTACCCATACATTATTGGTCGGATCAATCCCCGCCCATCCTGTTCCGGGTATATATACCTCTACCCACGCATGCGTAGCTCCTTCACCTCTTAATCCATCCTTATTCGGACAAATATACCCGCTCACATACCTGCATGGGATCTGGCAACTTCTCAATATCTGCAGCATCAGGTGTGCAAAATCCTGGCACACACCTGCCTTGTGGTGCAAAATTTCATCAACCGTGGTTTCGATATTTGTAATCCCTTTGATGTATTTGAAATGTCTGAAGATATATTCACTACAATGTTCTGTTACTGCCGCTACACTTTTTCCCTGGGCAAAGATCGATTTCTGGATATCGTTGATCACATCCTGTGCCTCAATAGACGCAGTCCTTGCCATCTCTAGCAATTGTAAATCTCCCAGTACCTCATCTTTCAATTGCTCAAACCCTGAATGGAAATTCAACTGCAATTGCGAAGTAGCGGTAGTCCTTACCAGTAATTTGCTTTCTATCTTGAGCAACTTGTGTGCAGCCAGTATGTTGAACCCGCCGGTCTTATTCCCAAAGTAATCCGTAAATGTCTGTACATCCGGATGCCCGGTAATAGACAGATCATGCTGCAAAACTTCCTGTCCCGGACACTGTGAAGGGAAGATCTTGATCTCGTTCACACTTTCTTTGACCGGTCTTTCGTATTCGTACCTTGTAATATGATGAATTCTGAAAATAGGCATATAGCAAACACTTATGCGTAAGAAAAAAATTGTTGACCCAGCATTCTGGTAAAGTGCTGTACTTCGCCCCGCAGGTCTTCCATATAAGGATGTAAGGTATGATTGTTCAGTGTTTCGAGGTCAGTATGTTTTACCTTACTGTACAATCGTCCGAAACAACGCATCAATGCAGCGTTTTCTTCCGAGAAATTGCGCTTTGTTACATCCTGCAAATGCCGGTCAATGCGTCCTAAGGAATACACTACCGAATGCGGGAAGTCTTCGTTGAACAATACCTGGTGCAATACATCGTGATTATCCGCAGAAGACCTGTATGTCTTCAAATGTAGTTCATATCCGGAAAGGGACATGAGCAATTGTCGCCATTGCATGATGTCCTTGCTTTCATGGATCTTGTAATGATTGATCTGGTAGTGTTTATTTGTCAGCACGATCGTCTCAAAACACCGTTCAATGTATTTTCCAAGATTCATAAACGCCCAGCCCGTGCCCCGTGCCATGGTGATATCAGTAATGCCTGTATACAAGACACTATGTCTTGTGAACATGTCCAGCATATCTGCTGCTTCATAGCTGGCTAACCGTTTATCGAGCGTAGGCTGATTGATGAGGTGATAAAAGGAATTTACTTCCTCCCATACTTCTTTGGTAATATAATCCTGTATACCTCTCGCATTCTCCCTTGCCTTGCTGATGATCACTTTCAATGAATTGGAGTTGCTGTTGCTGGTGAGCAACAGTTTCAACGCATCCGCAGTTTGATCTTTTGTCGCTTCAATCTCTGCTGGTGTAGCGGTGGTGAAGGTCTCAAGTACCGATTGCCAGGTGAGCGCACCATTTACATCTTTGTCGAGAGAAAGGAGATAATGTGTAGAGGTAACTCTTAGTAAACCTTCGGCCCTTTCCATATAACGGGCCAGCCAGAATAGTGAATCCGCAATCCTACTTAGCATGAAAATAATTTTAATCAATAACCCATGTATCTTTACTACCCCCGCCCTGTGAAGAGTTCACAATCAGGGAGTCTTTGCGTAAGGCCACCCTTGTGAGTCCACCGGGTACGATCTGTACCCCCTGGGGTCCACATAATGCATAAGGGCGTAAGTCTACATGCCTGGCCTGAAAAGTGCCGTCAATAAAACAAGGAACTGTAGAAAGTTTGATAATCGGTTGTGCAATAAAGCTACGAGGATCTGCTTCAATAGTGGCTTTGGCCTTCACCCATTCTTCAGGAGTCACTTTATTACCCATCACCATGCCATATCCACCTGACTGATTGGTACGCTTGATCACCATTTGCCCTATATGTTCAAAAACATGTTTGCGCTGTTCCGGATCACTCAATTCGTAAGTCGGTACATTGGGCAAAATGGGTTCTTCATTCAGGTAATACCGGATCATGGCCGGTACATAGGCGTACACTGCTTTGTCATCGGCTACACCGTTCCCGATGGCATTCACAATCGCCACATTGCCCATGCGGTAAGCATTCATTAACCCCGGAATTCCCAGTGCACTATCCGGCTTAAACGCCAGTGGGTCCAGGTATTCATCGTCTATCCGGCGATAGATCACATGTACCTGTTCCAGGCCTTCCGTGGTTTTCATATATACCTTATGATTATCGATGACCAGGTCCCTGCCTTCTACGAGGGTGATCCCCATCATTCGGGCCAGGAAAGCATGTTCATAATAAGCAGAGTTGTAAATACCGGGTGTGAGGAGTACCACACGTGGGTTAGAGATCTGTGCCGGCCCCATTTGTAAAAGGATCTCATGGAGCATGAGGGGGTAGTTACTCACCCTGCGCACATGACTGGATGCCAGCATTTCGGGGAAGATCCTTTTGGTCACCTCCCTGTTTTCCAGCATATAGCTCACCCCGGAAGGAGTGCGGAGGTTGTCTTCCAGTACATAGAACTTTCCATCCTCGCCCCTGATCAGGTCTATTCCGGAAATATGTACATAGATGTCATGGGGAACTTTGATCCCAAATACCTCTCTGGTATAATGTGGACAGGTGGCAATAAGAGACGCAGGAACGACCTTGTCTTTTAAAATCTGTTGTTCGTTGTAAATATCTTTTAAGAAGAGATTCAGGGCCTTTAAACGCTGTTGAATGCCCAATTCTATATGGTCCCATTCCTTCCCGGTTATGATGCGGGGAATGATATCGAAGGGGAAAATGCGTTCAATACCGGCATCGTCACTGTACACTGTGAATGTAATGCCTTGATTCATAAAGAGTTCACCAGCAAGGCGGTCTTTCTGCTGAAGAGCACTGACATCGAATTGTTCCAGCGAAGTAAAGACTTTGTGATAGTGCTCCCTTATCTGTTGGTGATCGTACATCTCGTCCCAAATGTTGGGTGGAAGGTCATATTGGTCCAAAAATCCCATAAGTAATTGATAAAATTTGGTGCTGGATTTTTACAATATAATGAAATGGGAGGATTGTTTTTGGAAATGTGTATATATAATTTTATTTAATGTGTGTTGAAAAGCGGGCAAACCCCGCTAAAGCTATAGTGTGGCTTCGTTACAGCTTCGTTACCAATAGTACATTATAAGGGCACCATAATATCGTGAGGATAATGAAGTGCCCTTTTGGTGCCCTGTAAGTGCACCGTTAGTATCGAAGTTATATCGAAGGAGTATCGAAGAAGCATCGAAGGAGCATCGAAGGAGCATCGAAGCTTTGATATGGTTATGATAGGACCAGAACGGGTTAATATCCGTACCGCCCTCCCTCCTCATTTCTCCTAATTTTAGAAAAACCTATCAATAGCAAACCCTCATGCTATAACTCCTTAAAACCCAGTTACAATTAAAAAACACAATTCATGAAAACACATGTACTGTTAGTATGGTGCCTGCTCATTACAGGCATCGCTGCCGCCCAGAAGTCGGTATTTATACCTACCGAGTTCTCAACGGCCCCTCTGAATACCTGGTCGTACACCCGGTCTTATCAATCCACGAACTTCATTGTCTTCTGGGGTAGTGTAGTAGGCACTGACCCTGCTAATTATTCCGATGCGAACCTGGCCTTTAACCCGCAGTCCATTTGCGACACCCTGGAAAAGATTTACACGAAGTACATCTCCGAGATTAAGTTCTGCACTGACACCTCCACTAAAAACCTCGGGAAGTACAAGATCATTATCGTGATGAACGATACCTGGGGTACCAATGGTCCTACCGGCTGGGCGTTTGGCGGTACTTACGACAACACCATCGGGGCCATGTGGGTACATCCCAATGCCACCCGCGATGGAGGGGTGATCAGCCATGAACTCGCCCATTCCCTGCAGGGCATGATCTCCATCCAGGAAAACACCGTCGGTGGTGGTTATGTCAATTATGAACCTGCCGGGTTCTTTTGGGAAACACATGCCAATTTTATGCGCACCCAGATGTATCCCCGCTTTGCATCAGACGATATGCCCAGATGGATGGGAACAGCCATGTTTCACTATAGCTCCACCCGTCACCACTATGACGCCTTCCGTTTATTATTTACTATACAGCAACTCGATGGCATCTCCATGGTCAATCGACTCTGGAAAGAGTCGGTTGCCAACGAACATCCCTTAATCACCTATCGTCGTTTAAAAGGATGGACCCAATCACAGCTGAACGACTTTATGTTTGAATATGTAAAAAGAGAACCGACGGCTGATTATACGGTGAATGGATTTGGCGGTATTATCCGTGCACAGCGGGATGCACTCATCAGCAGTGAACCGCATTATGTATGGCGGTTAAATACTATTCTCACTCAGATCAATGCCACTACCGGTCGTTATGTGGTACCGGATGCTTTTGCACCACAGGATTATGGATATAACATCATCCCTTTGTATCCTACCTGTAGTTCCGGACTGGTGACCGTAAAATTCAAAGGACATACTGAGGTGAACAGCACTGCCGGCTGGCGGTATGGATTTGTCACCGCATTGGCAGATGGCACGATTTCCCGCTATGGTACCCTGAATAATGCCAATGAAAGCCAGATCAGTTTTCAACTCAACAGCAATGAATCAAAATTGTACCTGGTTGTGATGGGTGCACCCACTACACATACTTCTTATGTATGGGAGCCGGGATGGCCAAAGATCAAACGTTATCCTTATGAACTGCGTATTGCAAATGCAGTACCCGAAGGGTATCAAAGTACCTTCCGCGCTGCTTACAAAACAAATGGACATGCGCACTCCAATGGTGGTGGCTGGGTAGCGAATACAGCAACTGTGGCTTCTACGGCTTATGTAGGTCCTAATGCCATCGTATTAGGTACCAGCAATATTTCCGGTACGGCCAGGATAGATGGTTTTGCATGGGTGGAAAGTGCGGCAGTATCTGGTAGTGTGGTGATCAATGGCAATGCAAATGTATGGTATGGTACTTACTCCGGTACCGCGCAGGTAACGGACAATGCGTTGTTAAGTTATTGTACTGTGAGCAACAATGCGATTATAAAAGGCGATGCGATGGAATGGGGGGTGACCTTTGGTACAGGCGTAACCGTTGGTGGCGATGCGGAAATAGGAAGTTGTAGTACGGCGGGTGTGTATTTGCAGGTGCCACATACAAATAATGGCCGTACTGATTGTGATGGCAAAGGTGCCAGTGATGCCTCTAATACGGATGTAAACAGTGCTTATACCCGGTTTACAGATACGCAGATGGCATTTACAGGAAGTGTGGCATGCCCTGCCACAGCTGCTACAAAGATAGCTACAAAAGAGGTGATAATATATCCAAATCCTGCTGCTACCTCGTTTAATGTAAGTCTTCTCAACTTTGATAGTGAAGAAGCATTGATAATATCAATATATGATACGCAGGGGAAAGAAGTATTGCGCCAGGGAGTGAAAGGAAAGAATAATATAAATATAAACAAAGCATTGACGCCCGGTGTGTATGTGTTGAAGGTGAGTGGGGTGCAGACATATACAAAAAAATTAGTCATTACTAAATAGCCTGCTGCAGGTAATCCAATCGGAACCGCTATCGCAGGTAATCTTATCCGGAACTGACAACCGCTATCGCTGGTAATCCAATCCGAACCGCTGTCTCAGGTAAACGTAGTCGTAACTGACGACTACTCTCGTCGGGAATCCAATCGGAACCGCTATCGCAGGTAATCTTATCCGGAACTGACAACCGCTATCGCCGGTAATCCAATCGGAACCGCTATCGCAGGTAATCTTATCCGGAACTGACAACTGCTATCGCCGGTAATCCAATCGGAACCGCTATCGCAGGTAATCTTATCCGGAACTGACAGCTGCTATCGCCGGTAATCCAATCGGAACCGCTATCGCAGGTAATTCTATCCGGAACTGATAGCTGCTATCGCAGGTAATCCAATCGGAACCGCTATCGCCGGTAATCCTATCCGGAACTGACAGCTGCTATCGCAGGTAATCCTATCCGGAACTGACAACTGCTATCGCAGGTAATCCAATCGGAACTGACAGCTGCTATCGCAGGTAATCCTATCCGGAACTGACAACTGCTATCGCAGGTAATCCAATCGGAACCGCTATCGCAGGCAGTCGCTATCAATCCTTTTAAAAATACTATGGAATGTTGAGATGAAGGGGCCCTCTGTTTTTACAGAGGGCCTTTTTTAAACTTAATATTCAGTTTACATCCGGTGAGTATGTTTGTATCCTAATATGGAAAAGTATCCGGACAGCCAACTACTAGCATTCATTAAAACTGGGGATCAGCAGGCCTTCGCTGCATTGGTAAACAGGTATTGGGAAGAGCTGTATGCCCATATTCACGCCCGCCTGAAGCAGGAAGACGACACAAAAGACATCCTACAGGAGATCTTCATCACCATTTGGAAAAAACGCGACACCATCACCCCCGACGAAAACGGTCGCCTTAGCAGCTACCTCTTCACCGCTGCCCGTTACTGCATTATTGATCACTTCAGCCGTCCGCACACTCCTATATATAATGAAGAATTTTTTGCAGAAACCGTCCCTCAGCAAACCACCTTTTCCGCCATCGAACTACTCGAAACAAAAGAGCTGGAACAACAGGTCAATGAAGCCCTGGACCGCATGCCAGACCGCCTTTGCCTGCCATATCGCCTGAGCCGCTACCAGCAACTCTCTACCAGGGAAATTGCCCTGCGCCTTTCCCTCTCTGAACAGACCGTGAAAAATAATATTTCCATCACATTACGTTACCTCCGCACTTACCTGAAAGAGCAAAACGATATCGCCGGTATCGTCCTTATTATACTCTTCATAATTCCTTAACATACTTCACCGGTACTTCTTTTTTGCTGAAGAGATGTATAGTATGTTATGAGCAATCAACAGCTAAAATTCCTTTTATCCAGGTACCTGCAGGGCAAAGCTACACCTGCGGAAGCCGCACAGGTCGAAGCATGGTACGACTCTTTTAATGAAACACCTTTATCTGCAAATGATAAAGCACGCCTGAAGGATGAAATAATTTCCAACGTATTACAGGAAATCAATCCACCTGCACGTGTGCGCAAACTATACTGGTACGCTGCTGCCGCAGTATTCATTCTGCTGGGTTCCACGCTTTCTTTTTTTATCACTAAAAAGAAACCGCTCCTTCTTCATGCAGATCAATTGGTAAGCACACCTGCTGGCAGCAGAAAAACTATCCGCCTGCCCGATGGTACTGTCGTACAGTTGAATGCCGGTACCTCATTAGTGATTCCCGGTGATTTTGGTAGGAAAGACCGTACCATTACCCTCACCGGTGAAGCGTTTTTTACCGTTGCTACCGATGCCACACATCCATTTATTATCCATGCCGGACATATCCGGACCACTGTATTGGGTACTTCCTTTAATATCCGCTCCTGGCCGGGAGAAGATACCTGGGCTATTGGTGTAAGTACTGGTAAGGTGAGGATCTCCAATGAAGTGAACAATCAGGTCATGGCCGAATGTCTCACGGCGAATAAAGCCCTCATCCATCACATTGAAACCGGTACCTCCGACATTGCCGACACCGATGCCGGTATGCCGGGTGCATGGCGCAATAACATCTTTCATTTCAATAACAGCAGCATGGCAGAAATAGGGCAGGAGCTGCAACGACAATATAATATACCTGTCATCGTGAATGGAGAAGGTAAGAACGGTGGGCATTACAAAATCAGTTTCTCGCGGGAACCGCTTACTAAAGTACTGAAAGTACTCGCCGGCCTGACCGGTATTACATACACAATTAAATCAGATCAGGTGATCATTCAAGTGCCAAAAACAAATTAAAAAGGCGTATGCAGTACGAAAAAAGCCGGAAGTGGTTGCAACACTCCCGGCGGATAACGCACTGCTAACAGTACGTCACATTTTTAACGGATTCAACTCACATTAAAAACTACATCAAAGATGCGAAAAATTTTCTCAGGTTATTACAACCTGTTTAAAAAGCTATTTACCCTGAAAATGAGACTAACGAGCTTTCTGATACTCTTTTCTTCGGTCATTTCCTTTGCAGCCACCGGCTCCGGCCAGTCTATGCACGAAGTGAAAGTCAGCCTCCAGGTCGATAACAGACCTATTAAGGAAGTGCTGGCCCTTATCGAAAAGCAATCTGCTTTTGTGATCGGGTACAACCAGGACAATATTCCCGATAGTAGCAGGATCAGCTACCACGCGAATAATAAGTCAGTGAGCGATGTGCTCAAAGACATCCTCAATATTTACCCGGTGGTAGCCCGTCAGGTAAATGAGAAATATATCGTGCTGAACAAGGTATCCTACCCGGAGAAATACCTGCTCATGCAACAGATCACCATCACTGGTAAAGTAAGTGATAAAACCACCGGCGAAATGCTGCCGGGCGTGAGCATTGCCATAAAAGGTACTTCTTCAGGAACCGCTACCGGTGTGGATGGTCAATTCTCCCTGCGTTTTCCGCAGGATCAGGAGCAGATCACTTTGGTGATCTATTCCCTGGGCTACAGGAAAATTGAAATCAACCTGACCCGCGACAAAGCCGGTGCCCCGCTTAACTTCCAGCTGGAAGCCGACCGTATGGGGCTGGATGAAGTCGTGGTGACCGGTCAGGGACAGGATATCTCCAAGAGAAGACTCTCCTCAAACATCGTGTCTATTGGTACTAAGGAGCTGGATCAGGCACCTTCCGGTAGAATCGATCAGATCCTTCAGTCACGTCTTCCAAATGCCCAGATCCGCCTTACTGGTGGTCAGGCAGGTGCTACCTCCATCATCCGTGCAAGAGGTGTAAATTCCGCCTTTGTGAACTCTACACCCATTATTTATGTGGATGGTGTGAGAATGGATAACCTGAATACTGCTTCCAAACTCGGTGGTGGGTCTGCTACCGGTGCTGCTGTGAGCTCTATCGCAGACATTCCCATGGACAATATTGAAAAGATCGAGTACATCAACGGTGGTGCTGCTACAACAATGTATGGTTCTGATGCGGCAAATGGGGTGATCCAGATCTTTACAAAAAAAGGCGGTTCTGACAGAACTGACGTGACTGCCGAAACACAGATGGGGGTTGAAACACCTACCGCCGATTTCCTGCACTTCAAACGTACCAAAGATCTGCTGTTCCAGAATGGTTTTTATCAGAAACAACACCTCGCGATCAATGGCGGTAAGGACAACTTTGGGTACAGTTTTTCCGGCAACTATATGAATAGCCAGGGTGTACAGATCTATGACCAGAACAGGAACAAACGTGTAGACTTTTCCAGCGGTTTCCGTGCCGCACTGGGTAAGAAAGTCACTTACGAAAGCAGCTTTACCTATATCAATAATAACTACAAACGTAACAGGAATGGTAACCAGGGTGGCTATACAGGATTATGGTTTGCAGAGAGTGGTGCAAGCGCCATCACCGGTCCTAAGTTCAGTCCTGTGATCGATACATTGTCTGCCGCTTCCTATGCGAAGATGAAAGCATATGTAGACGAAGCAGAACAATTGCAGAACAACAGTATTAAGGTAAACCGTTTCCAGACTTCACAGGTATTTAAATATTCTCCCCTTAAGAACCTCGTGTTCAAAGCAACGGGTGGTATTGATTATCGTGTGATGCGCAATCAGGTGATCACTACAAACCAATACCTGTCTGTTACCACGAATGCAAATGTGGTAGATCAGGGTAGCGTGAGCAATACGGACAGAAAGTACATGGGTATCACCCTGGAACTGAATGGCCAGTACCAGGCTAAGTGGAGAGACTTCTCCTTTGTAACCACTGCCGGTGGCCAGTACTTCCGCAACGAAGATCAGCAGATCCAATATATAGGTAGTAATATCCGTGATGGTGCACAGATCATAACCGGTGCCGCTACCAAAACCAGCGATGAATATTATTTAGAGGTGGTGAACTACGGTATGTACCTGCAGGAGAATGTGGGCTTTAAAAATAAACTCTTTCTCGATATGGGTGTAAGAGGTGATGGAAATCCTGCATTTGGTAAAAACATTGGTGTGCAATATTATCCTAAAGTAGGATTGTCCTATATACCTGGTGCAGAACCCTGGTTCGACGCCGTCTCCAAAGTGATCTCTTCTGCGAAACTGAGAGGAAGCTTTGGGGTAGCCGGGAATCTGCCGACTGCTTTTGCCAATCAGCGTACCATTGCTTTCAGTGGTTATCAAAATCAACAGGCAGCGTATTTTGGTCAGCCGGGTAATGATAACCTGAAGCCTGAAAAGACGCAGACCACAGAAGGTGCTTTGGACCTGGGTTTTGTGCATGACCGGATCTTATTGTCCGCAGGTTATTATCATTCATTGACGAACAATGCCCTGTTTTATGTACCTGCTACGCCTTCGAGCGGACAGACACAATCTCAGCTTTACAACGTAGGTAAGATCCTGAACCGTGGTTTTGAATTCAACTTTGTGGTAGTACCTATTGAGACAAAGAATACTTCCCTTCGCCTGAATGCATCTGTGAATACCCTGTATAATAAGGTGCAAAGCAGCGGTGGTGTGGCTGCATTTAACATCAACGGTTTTAGTGCCAGAACGATTCAGACAGTGGTACAGGAAGGATATGCTATTGGTTACCTGAGAGGGAACAAAGGTGTATTTGCAGCCGATGGTACACTCGCTTCTACAACCGCACAGCAGTACCTGGGCACGACTATTCCTAACCTGTTTGGTAGCATGGGTCTGAACTTCCGCTTTAAAGACCTGGAAGTATTTGCGAATGCTGACTATCAGAAAGGGGCTTATGCCAACTCTTTCGACCGTCAGTTCCGCTTTTATTACAGCGCTTCCAATGAAGGTATTCCACAGGCGGAGATTACAAAGAACGGTCGTACTAACTGGCTGAACTTTACAAACCGCTTTGTAGAAAAGACGGACTTTATCAAAGTAAGGACGATCGGTATGAGCTATACGCTGAAGGGTAGTAAGCTGAACAACAGGGTACGTTCTGTAGTGATTGGCTTTATGGCTGTGAATCCGCTGAACTTCAGTGCATCCAGTTTTGATCCTGAAGCCACCATCAGTGGTGCTGCACAGGGACAGGGTGGTGCCACTACCGGCGGTATCTCTTATGCCACTTACTCTTCACCACGTCAGTGGCTGGGTTCATTAAAGTTAAACTTCTAATTCCGGAAACGATGAAAAAACTCTTTATATTCCTTTTACTCGGAGCCAGTGCCTGTAATGTGCTGAACCCGAATATTACAGATGATGTATATGTAGACAATGCCGGTGCTGCCAGCAGCTGGGTAAATGGTGTGAGCAGACAGCTGGCACTCACGATGAATCAGGTAGTGGTAAGCTCAGAACTGGTATCGGACAATTACTATAACAACCGCACACAGAGTAGTAAAGTGTTCGATATTCCGCAGATCGACTATTATGATACGGATGTCAATAATATGCAGACACAGATCGCCATATTGCGTACCATGGCAGAGTATGGACTGAGCAAGGTATTGCCGGGCGACGTTACTTCTACTGCTTCGGATAGTGCGGAGATGTATTATAGCTTAGGGTATGCGCATATCCTGAGCGGGGAACTGTTTGTAGGCTTGCCGGGTAGTGAGAAAGGTCGTGTACTGACGCCTGCTGAACACCTGAACCTGGCCATTGCGAGTCTGAATAGTGCGATTACACTGGCAGATGCTGGTAGTACCGCACAAATGGCATATACACTGCTGAAAGCACGTGCATTCTATTCACTGGGCAATGCGGACAGTGCGGTGGCGATTGCAAAGTCAGCCATGAGTATCCCTACTTTATTGCAACAGGTGAAATATGATGGTACTAACAGTGTGACGAATGATATGCAGACGTATGTATTCTCTTCTACCTACAATGAGTTTGCACCATCACCAAGACTGGATTTCCTGGATCCTAAATATTACCACACGGGCTTAGCATCAGCTGATCAGAAACCTGTAACTATCGTGAAAGCAGAAGAAGCGTGGCTGATTGTAGCTGAAGCTGCGATTGCCGGCAATGACCTGAGCACTGCCCGGACTACGCTGAAAGACCTGCTCTCATCTGTTATCGCAAACCGTCCTACCGTATCGCTGAACGATAATAAGGAAACACGTAACGGTGGTAACAGGACCGACTATCCACTAACTGCTGAATTAGTGAAGTTTGATGCTGCTGATAATACCCGCAGTGGATATATCCTGAATCGTCAGGCAGGGAATATCACAGCTTATACCGTATCAGGTACAAAGGTGATTGCTACTGACCTGGATGCTGCCACTACACAGGATGAGCTGTTGTACCTGTTGTACCGTATGCGTCAGGAAATATTTATGGCAGAAGGTCGCCGTATGACAGACCTTGGTATTAAATTCCCGGTATCACAAACAGAGCAGCTGAACAATACGAATGTGAGTGATGCCGATATCGTGGCGCAGATCCCTTCTTTCATTCCACGGGCAAGAGGAATGGATGATTTTACAAATGATACTGCATCCGGCATTGTGACCATGAAGTATGATATGAACAAGGTACTGGTTGAGAACAAGACATCTCCTTATATTTTCCCATTTATTAATTAATATGAAGAAGTTTATATTATCCATTGCAATATTTCTATGCGGCCATCAGCTGATGGCGCAGCAGGTAAAGTACGTGGTACTGGTGAGTGTGGATGGCTTTCGCCCTGATTTTTATATGGATGCTTCATGGCCGGCACCTAATATGCAGCAGATGATGCACAACGGTGTGTATGCAGAAGGAGTGAGAGGTATTTTTCCTACCGTCACGTATCCTTCGCATACCACATTGATCACAGGTGTGATGCCTGCTAAACATGGTATTGTATACAATACGCCTTTTGATCCGAAAGGACTGAATGGTACCTGGTTTAAGTATGCGAACCAGATCAAGGCACAGACCCTCTGGCAGGCGGCGCACAAGGCAGGTTTAAAGACGGCAGCCGTGTCATGGCCGGTAACTGTAGGTGCAGATATCGATTATAATATTCCTGAAACCTGGTTAGAAAAAACGCCGGGCGACAGAAGAATGGCGACGAGTCAGGATGCAACACCAAAAGGATTGTTCGAAGAGATCCAGGCAAATGCAACCGGGCAGCTGGAAGCAAATGATATGGACCTGCACTACCTGAGTATGAATGAAAACCTGGGGAGAATGACGGCTTACCTGATCCGTAGATATAAGCCGAACCTGATAGCCGTCCATTTGCCAAATACAGATGAATTTGAGCATATGGAAGGTCGTGAAGGCCCCGGTGTGCGCAAAGCGGTTGCGGCAGCAGACAGGGCTATTGGAGATATTATCGAGGCATTGCAAAAGGCAGGTATTAAGGATAGTGCGGCCCTGATCATTACAGGTGATCATGGTTTTGTAGATACCCATTCCAGTCTGGCGCCGAATGTATGGCTGGCACAGGCTGGTCTGCAGGGTACTACTGCTGATCGTGGCAATTGGAAGGCCACCTTCCATGCCAGTGGCGGATCGGCTTTTTTACACCTGAAAGATCCAAAGGATACAAAGACACTGGAACAGGTGAAAGCAATACTGGCAGGTTTGCCGCCTACACAGCAGAAACTGTTCAGGGTGATCGACAAAGCTACGATCGATAGAATGGAGGCAGATCCGGAAGCGGTACTGGCATTGACAGGGGAGCAGGGGATTAGTTTCAATAACAATGCAGACGGGCCTTTGCTGAAGCCGGCGAAAGGTGGTGCACATGGTTACTTCCCGGATTTTAAAGAGATCAGAACCGGTTTTGTGGCAGGTGGAGCTGGTTTGGGGAGTGGAGTGGTATTGCCGGAGATTGGGTTAGAGGATGTGGCGCCGCTGGTGGCAAAGTTGTTAGGGATTGATTTAAAGGAGGCAGAGGGATTGGTATATCCCGGCGCCCTGAAGAAATAAGGAAATAGTTGACCCATTGCGCGGGGCTGACAAAAAAGTAACGTGAAGGTGCTGAGAATTGCGTAAAAGTAGTTTCATCTCCGCCACCTACCCGAGAGGGGTATCCTTTTTAGTCAGCCCTCGTTTTACCGGCATGATTTTTACACCTTACATTATAAAAATCACCCTTTTATGGAAGAATCACTGACTGCACCAGTCATCATTCATAGCACTTTTGACCTGATTGCTACTTCAGAAAAGATCATTCACATCAGCAATGACGTTCCTTATATTTCCTCAGAATTCATCGCTGACGCCGAAGAAAAGAAACTTCTCTCCGTAAAGGCCATTATCGGGCTGAATGCCGATAGTATGGAGTCTTTCCGGCTCATCGTCACGGAAGTAAGCGATACCCTCGGTGTGACCCTTCGTTACGATCAGGATGTGGACAGTGCGCTACGCCACCTGTGGTATGTAGATGTTGTATTTGGAAATATCGATCAGATAGAAAAGATCGAATTCATGATCGATTCCTCTGATGACTATCATGATCTTAAGATAGGCAGGATTGCCCTCCCTAAAAACTGATGACTATTATGATCTTAGGATAGGCAGGATTGCCCTCTCCAAAAACTGATGACTATTATGATCTTAGGATAGGTAGGATTGCCCTCCCTAAAAACTGATGACTATTAAGATCTTAAAATAGGTAGGATTGCCCTCTCCAAAAACTGATGACTATCACGATCTCAAAATAGGCAGGATTGCCCTCTCCCAAAACTAATAGTTATTTTATCTTTCGCCCCCCGCCCCCGGAGGGCTTTTTTTTATTGCATCCTAACTGATTTTATGTTAATTTTTGCACATCATTGATCAATACCTGAGAGTACACATTCCTATGCACCCGGTATTTTTACCAATGAGGAAAACAAATTAACCAGAATCAAGCACCCGTGAAGAAAACATTTTTTTGTATCGATGCCCACACCTGTGGGAATCCTGTGCGACTGGTAGCCGGTGGAGGACCTGTACTCCATGGCGCCACTATGAGTGATAAGCGCAACCATTTTTTACAGGAATACGACTGGATCCGCAAAGGACTGATGTTCGAACCGCGCGGACACGACATGATGAGCGGCAGTATCCTGTATCCACCACATGACCCGTCGAACGACGTGGCGGTTTTATTTATCGAAACCAGTGGTTGTCTGCCTATGTGCGGGCATGGTACGATCGGGACCATCACCATTGCGATTGAAGAAGGACTCATTACTCCTAAGATTCCAGGCATTGTACGCATGGAAGCGCCCGCCGGCCTGGTCATCATCGAATACAAACAGGAAGGCAATAAAGTAAAGAGTGTCAAACTGACCAATGTTGCTTCTTATCTGGCGGCTACCGATCTGGTAGTGGAATGCCCTGATCTGGGCCCACTGAAAGTAGATGTTTCTTATGGAGGGAATTACTATGCCATCGTAGATGTGCAGGAAAACTTCCCGGGGCTGGAACATTATACAGCTTCTCAGTTGATTAGCTGGGCGCGTGAATTGAGAACCCGTATCAATGAGAAATACACTTTCGTACATCCTGATAATCCTCACATCAACGGTTGCTCACATGTACTCTGGACGGGTCGTGTGCTGGATCCAACTTCTACTGCACGGAATGCTGTTTTCTATGGTGATAAGGCGATTGACCGCTCCCCCTGTGGTACCGGTACCTCGGCACGCATGGCGCAGTGGTATGCAAAAGGGAAACTGAAGAAAGGAGATGCTTTTGTTCATGAGAGTATCATCGGTTCTAAGTTTATTGGTACTATAGAAGAGGAAACGACGGTAGGTGGTATGCCTGCGATCAGACCGGGTATTGAGGGATGGGCGAGGATTTATGGATATAATACGATATCAATAGATCCGGAGGATGATCCGTATGCATATGGGTTTACTGTATTGTAATTAGCTTTTAGGCATCGCCCTTTGGGCGATGCCTAAAAGCGTGAATGTTTTTGTCGCCCGGAAGGCGACAAAAACATAAAAAATTTAAACGAAATGAAGATCATCATCATAGGCGGCGGCATCATCGGATTATCCAGTGCACTTTATCTTCAATCCGCCGGACACAATATCACTATCGTAGATCGTACCGACATGCTCAACGGCTGCTCTTATGGCAATGCCGGTTATATCTGTCCCAGCCACTTCGTACCCCTCGCTACACCCGGTATCGTATGGCAGGGCCTCAAATGGATGCTCAATTCAAAAAGCCCGTTTTACATCAAGCCGTCTTTAAATAGCAGCCTTGTAAAATGGGGACTTCAGTTTTACAAAAGCGCCACTACATCTCATGTAGAGAAATCCGCCGTTCCTTTAAGAGACATCGCTTTACTCAGCAAACATCTCTATGAAGAATGGACGAAACTACCCGGCCTGGAATTCAGCTATGACCCTACCGGTATGCTGGAACTCTTCCAGCGCGAAGCCAACGCGCACCATGCTGAACACACCATCAAAGCTGCTAAAGAACTGGGCATCGATGCACAACTCATAGACAAAGCAACGTTACAACAAATGGAACCCGATACGGAAATCAACGCCCTCGGTGCGGTGTATTTTCCCGGCGATGCTCAGCTCTATCCAAACCAGCTGATGTCCAGCCTGATCACCTACCTGAAAAGTAAAGGTGTCATATTCGAAGGTAACAGGGAAGTGACAGGGTTTACTAAAAACGGCGTTATCACCAGCAAAGGCAATATAGAAGCTGACCATATCATCGTCGCCGCCGGTGTATGGAGTGGGGAATTAGCAAAGCTTTTAAACCTGAATATACCCATGGTCGGAGGTCGTGGCTACTCCGTTACCTACGAAGACGCACCATGGAAAGTAAGAAGATCTGTGATCCTCAGCGAAGCCCGCGTAGCTATTTCCCCGATGAATGGCAATAAGATCCGTTTTGGTGGTACCATGGAAATCACCCCTGTGAACACGCCTCCACGTATGGAAAGAGTACAGGGCATTCTCGAATCAGTGAAAAGATATTTCCCTGCTTACGACATTCCATTACCCACGCAGGATAAAGTATGGTATGGCTATCGCCCTTGCAGCGCAGATGGTCTGCCACATATCGGTACATTGAAAAACTATCCGAATGTCACAGTGGCCACCGGTCACTCCATGCTGGGTATCAGCCTGGGTGCCGCCACTGGTAAGCTCGTGAGCGAAATTATCAACGGCGATCAGTTATCCATGGATATCACACCGTTCAGGGTAGACCGATTCTAACATATACAAACTCATTATACATGAAAAGACTCATTCTCTCGATGATGCTGGGGACCACCATGCCCGTATGGGCACAACAGAAGGATATCAGCGATCTGCTCATTCACTACGAAGCAGACAGGGGCAGCTTATACCGCTTTTACCAGATCGATGAATCACCGGAAAAAAATTCCCGCTTTATAACATTTAACAACGACTACCTGGCCCAACTGGAAGCGGTCAACTTCGATGCACTCACCACTGATGGCAAAGTTGACTACATCCTCTTCCGCACAAAACTCAAAGAAAACATTTACCACCTGGACGAAGCCAGTACACAGGTAAAAACACTGGCACCCTGGTTTCCCATAGCTGACAAAATTTACGCTGCTGAAAAGATCAGAAGAAGAGGTGGCAAGCAGGATGCGCAGGCATTGGCAGGCACCTATAGAGAAATGGCCCTCGCCATCAAAGAAAAAGAAAAACAGTTAACCAATAATACAGACCTCAACATCTACCTGCTGCGCAGAGGCGAGCAGGTAACCAAAGGTCTGCAGGAAGCGATCCATAGCATTCAAACCTTTTACAATGCCTATGATCCCCTGTTCACCTGGTGGATACCTGCTCCCTATGCACAACTCGACTCTGCATTGACCAGTTATGCCAATGCATGGAGAACGAAAATGAAACAAGCTCCGGGTACTAAAGACGATGGCAGCGGCATTACCGGTCATCCTATTGGCAGAGAAGAACTGATCCGTCAGTTACAAACTGAACTGATCCCCTATTCTCCTGAAGAGCTGATCGATATCGCTAACAAGGAGTTCGCTTTCTGTGACAAAGAAATGCTGAAAGCCAGCCGTGAAATGGGCTTTGGCGATGACTGGCACAAAGCACTGGAAAAAGTAAAGAACACTTATGTACCTGCCGGCGATCAACCGGAAGCTATTATGAAACTCTACAACGAATCTGTAGACTTCATCAAAGGCCACCACCTCGTGACCATTCCACCACTGGCAGAAGAAACCTGGCGCATGATCATGATGACGCCTGAGCGTCAGCTGGTGAATCCATTCTTTACAGGAGGAGAGGAGTTAAGTATTTCCTATCCTACGAACGATATGGAAGAAGCAGATAAACTCATGAGTATGCGTGGCAACAACCCACACTTCTCCCGTGCTACCGTGCACCATGAGCTGTTTGCAGGGCATGCCTTACAGGAATTTATGACCAACCGTTATAAGACGTATCGTCACTTTGAAACCCCTTTCTGGATAGAGGGCTGGTCCCTCTACTGGGAAATGCTGCTGTGGGACCTGAAATTTCCACAGTCACCCGAAGACCGCGTAGGCATGCTCTTTTGGAGAATGCATCGCTGTGCCAGGATTATATTTTCCCTCAATTACCATCTTGGTAAATGGACGCCGCAACAATGTATCGACTTCCTCGTAGACAGGGTAGGGCATGAAAGAGCCAATGCCGCCGGCGAAGTACGCCGTTCTTTCAAAGGTGATTACAGTCCGCTGTACCAGGTAGCGTATATGATTGGTGGCCTGCAATTCATGGCCCTGAAAAAAGAACTGGTAGACAGTGGTAAGATGACTTACCAGCAATACCACGATGCGATTATGCAAAATAATATGTTGCCAGTAGAGATGATCAGGGTGATCCTCGAAAACAAAACGATCACTAAAGATTTTAAATCGAACTGGCGCTTCTATTAACCGGTTAAATGGCATTGACGCAAGATTTTAAAATCAACAAACTGGTGCTTCTATTAACCCATTAAACGACTTTGACGCATGAAAATACCCGCTATATTCTCCTTGTTGCTACCGGTAGCTTTTTGTTCCGCACAGTCTTTTTCTCCTATGAAAGACAACGGTAAGATGAAGGTAAAGCCTGTTGTAAAATTACAGGCATATACGTTTCCGCTGGAAGATGTGAGCATTGCCGCAGGCCCATTTAAACAGGCCATGGAAGCAGATGAGCGCTTTCTGCTGGTAATAGAGCCTGACCGGCTGTTGTCCGACTTTCGGGTACATGCAGGATTAAAAGCAAAAGGAGAACGATATGGTGGCTGGGAAAATTCCGGACTGGCAGGACATACCTTAGGGCATTATCTTTCTGCCTGTGCCATGGAATATGCAGCCACTGGCGACAAGCGTTTTCTCGACAAAGTAAATTATATCGTACAGGAACTGGACGAATGTCAACAAGCCCGCAAAACAGGCTACCTGGGCGCCATACCGGGGGAAGACTCCGTATGGGCACAGGTAGCTGCCGGCAAAATTAAAAGCCGTGGTTTTGACCTGAATGGTGGCTGGTCTCCCTGGTACACCGTACATAAGATCATGGCTGGTCTGCTGGATGCCTACCTGTATTGTAATAACAATACAGCACTCACTGTAGAAAAGAAAATGGCTGACTGGACTTCAAAAGAAATCAATCACCTGCCGGATTCCCTGATCCAGAAAATGCTGCTTTGCGAATATGGTGGTATGAATGAAGTATTGGTGAATACGTACACGCTCACGAAAGAAAAGAAATACCTGGACCTTTCATACAAGTTCCACGATGTACGCATTCTTGATTCACTCGCAGCACAACTGGATGTATTGCCCGGCAAGCATTCCAATACACAGATACCAAAGGTATTGGGTTGTATCCGTCGCTATGAAGTAACGGGTAAAAAGAAAGACAGTGTGATCGCAGGTTTCTTCTGGAACACGGTGACACAACATCACAGCTATGCACCTGGTGGTAACAGTAACTACGAATACCTGGGCCCTGAGGATAAGCTGAACGACTACCTCACCGACAATACCATGGAAACCTGCAACAGCTACAATATGCTGAAGCTAACCCGTCATCTCTTCTCCCTGCAACCGGATGCACATTTCATGGACTTTTATGAAAGAGCTTTATACAATCATATTCTTGCCTCACAGAATCATGCAGATGGTATGATGTGTTACTTTGTTCCTTTGCGGATGGGTACCCGCAAAGAATTCAGTGATACATTCAACACCTTTACCTGCTGTGTAGGCAGTGGAATGGAAAACCATGTGAAGTATGGCGAGAGCATTTACTTTCAGGGGGCCGATGGCAGTCTGTATGTGAACCTCTTCATCCCTTCACGCCTGCAATGGAAAGAGAAGAATGTAGTTATAGAACAATCAACTTCACTGCCTGCAGATGATAAGGTAGAATTGACGATCAATACAAAAGAACCATCCACCTTTGCCGTGCGCATCCGCAAACCCCGCTGGGTACAACCGGGCTGGCAGATTGCAGTGAATGGAGAAACGGATAAAGGTGTGACAATGGGCAAAGATGGTTACATCATTGTAAAACGTAGCTGGAAAAACGGAGATAAGATCACGTTGCAATTGCCCATGAACGTGTACAAAGAAAGTATGCCAGACAATCCTGACAGGATCGCCCTGTTCTACGGCCCTGTTGTTTTAGCAGGTGTATTGGGCAATACAGAACCCGATCCGGTGACGGGTATTCCTGTACTCGTTACAGCTGACAACAACCCAAATAACTGGGTGAAAAGCGATCAGCCGCTGGTATTCCACACTACGCAAACCGGCCAGCCCAAAGACCTGACACTGGTGCCATTCAATACCGTTTCAAAAGAATATTACAGTGTATACTGGGATGCTTTTACCCCGCAAACCTGGGCAGTGCAACAGGAAAAATATGAGGGTGAAAAGAAACGTCAGCAACAGATAGAAGCAAAGACGGTAGACATGCTGAGAGTAGGGGAGATGCAGCCGGAAAGAGACCACAACTTTGGTGGCGAAAAGACCCTGAATGGTGAAGAGCATGGGCGTAAATGGAGAGCGACAGAGGAAGATGGTTACCTGGCTTTCACTATGAAAACAGATCCTGCAGCCACCAATAGTTTGCTATGCAATTACTGGGGAATGGATAACCGTTACCGCAAATTTGATATCCTGATAGATGGGGTGAAGGTCGCGACAGAGGATCTGAACCAGTACAAAGCGAGTAAGTTCTACGAAATTGTATATACGATACCGGTGGAGTTAACGAAGGGTAAAAAACAGGTAACTGTTACAATGAAAGCAGGCCCGCACAATAGTACGGGCCCGGTATATGGTACGATCAGAATGATGAGGGATTGACATTATTTAATGTTGATCCCCATTCCAACTGTGATCTGCTGAGAATGCCAGTGTACATCACCACGATCAGCCGGATGTACATTCAGTACATCGTTGATGCCATACACATAACGGCCAAAGAAATGTACGGTAGATACTGCTATCTGTACACCTGCCACCGCACCGATATCGCTCTTGGTCAGTGCATCTCTGTTGCCTTTGAATATGTTTTCATCAGCATATACGAGGTAGCTGTACTGACCACCTGCGAGGAGGGTGAAGTTCTTAACCGGACTGTAACGCAGTAACAAAGGTACAGTCACATAGCTGAGTCTTAACTTATCGTTGCCATACGTGTTCCTGTCTGAAACGAAGTAAGTAGGAAAGCTACTTGCTTTCTTTGCTGCCGCCTGAGTAAAGAGTAATTCAGGCTGGAAGCCCCATTTACCGTCTTTTGACAGATCCCATTGGGCATACAGACCGCCCTGGAAACCTGGCTTAACCCCTGATTGCATGCCATCTCCTTGAATACTGGAAAACATCAGGCTGGCTTTTAAACCGTAATGAAATGTCTGCGCTTTGGAAGCCGTTCCAATAAACAGTGATAAAACACCTGCCAGTAATAATCCTTTTTTCATAGATAATATTTGCTATTTGACAATTTTATAAATTTTTCAGGGTTGAAAAAAGGCTCCACCCTTTAAAATATAACCTAAAATTTATTCGCGGGCAAACTTACGTAATTCATCATAATACCTAATTATAATTAAATTAAAGTTTGTCGATATTTTTAGATACCCTATCACGAATTGAGTTTAAAAAGATCAGACATAATGGGATGAATGGGTAAAAGTTATCTATGAAAGTTGTAATTTAATCTCCGAATAGCCTAAAAATATCGCTCGCTAATTTTTCGTTATTATTGCACAAAATTCCCTTTTTACATATATATGGAGATTATTATCATTGTCGTGCTTTCTTTGGCGATCATCGTTTGGCTACTTTTTACAATACATCAATACAGGACTCGCATTGCCGTTATGGAGAGTCAGATGGGTTCAGGTAATCAGGCGGTCGATTTGTTAAGACTGGACATACAGGAAAAAAAGGCATTGGCAGAAGAGCTGAATGCCCGTATGCAAATATTGCAACAGGAAAATATCCGTCTTCATAGTGACGCAGAGGCCCGTGAAACGCGGCTTCGGGAGCAACAACATTTTATTGAACAATCTAATTTACAACTCAGGGATGCGTTCAGTGCTTTATCTACAGAGGCATTGAAGCATAATAACAATTCATTTGTAACACTGGCCAAGGCGGCGCTTGAAACACAGCTCACAGATGCCAAAGGTGATCTTGAAAAGAGACAACAGGCGATTGATAGCATGGTGAAACCGCTGAGTGAAAGTCTGCAGCGATTTGACGATAATATGCGCCAGCTGGAAAGTTCGCGGCAGCAACAGTATGGACAGATCAATCAGTTCATACTCGGTGTACAGCAAAGTACGGAGAAGTTACAGAAGGAGACACATAGCCTGGTGAGTGCGTTGAAGACCTCTCATATACGTGGTAAGTATGGGGAGATTGCCTTGCGTAGGGTAGTTGAGTTCGCTGGTATGACAGAGCATTGTGATTTTAATGAGCAGGTGTCTGTAAACAGCGATGAGGGGCAGTTAAGACCAGATATGATCATTCATTTGCCGGAGGGGAAGACGATCGTGGTGGATTCAAAAGTACCATTGAGTGCTTATATGAGAGCGTTTGAGACGGATAATGAAGATGAGAGGAAGGCGCTGTTTGCACAACATGCATTGGCGGTTCGGGATCACCTGAAAAAATTAAGTGCAAAAGCATATTGGAGCCAGTGGAGTCATTCACCGGATTATGTTATTTTGTATTTGCAGATAGAATCTTCTTTTGGTGCAGCTTTGCAGGCAGATCCTACTTTGATTGAAGATGGTATCCGGAACAGGGTAGTATTTGCCACACCGACCACACTGATCACATTACTGCGTACCGTAGGATTTGTATGGCAGCAGTTGCATGTGGCAGAGAATATCGAAGAGATCAGGAATGCGGGGATTGAGCTGTACAATAGAACGAATGTACTGGTGCAGCATTTTACAAAAATAGGAGGTAGTCTGACGTCGGCAGTCGGGCATTATAATAATGCAGTCGCCAGCCTGGAAAGCAGGTTTGTACCGCAGGCGAAGAAACTGTATAATTTAGGCCCTGCGCTGAAGAATACTATGCCGGAGGTGAAGGCGGTAGAGACGGCGGTCAGACATTTGCCGGAACAATTAGGCGAGAGTGAGGAAGGAATGGATAATGAAACTCTCGAAAATTAGAATATAAATTATTTATTTTGTGGCGTGCCGGTGTTTAAGCACCGGCACGCATTTTAATTACTAAACCACCCACGTAAAATGGTCTACTCAACTAAAGGTCTGAAAAGAACTATGGGCTTGCTATGCCTATCCGCCTCCCTGCTGCCGGCATCAACCCGGGCGCAGGACAAAACAGAAACGATCAACCGTAAAGGTTACACCCTTGTCTTTACAGATAAGAGTCCTGACCTCGACTCCACAGTCAAAGCGCGGCTGATCAGCACCTTCTTCACCGTCTATCCGGCCGAAGCGAAGAAGTACAACAAGCACACGGTAAAGAAAGTAGATTTCGTTATCGACCCTGCCTACGACGGCGTTGCCGCTACCAGTGGTTCAGTGATCACTTTCAACCCGGAATGGTTCCGTAAGCACCCCGGTGATATCGATGTAGTAACACACGAAGGGATGCATGTGGTACAGGCCTATCCGGAGTATAACCCAGGCTGGCTGACGGAAGGCATTGCCGATTATGTACGCGCTACCATGGGGGTAGACAATGCCGGTGCTAAATGGACCCTGCCGGAATACAACGAAAAGCAGTCTTACAAAAATGCTTATCGTGTCACCGCCCGCTTCCTGATCTGGCTGGAAAAGAACAAACGCAAAGACATGGTCCTGAAACTGGACAAGGCGATGCGCACCAACACCTACACAGACGGAATCTGGAAGGAACTGACCGGTAAGACTGTGGATGAGTTGTGGAGCGAATATGCCGCAAATCCGGCCTTGTAGCCGTTGGCCCATGTTGAAAAAGAGTATTAGTCTACTAAATTAATATAGTATATTTGCTATTACCTTTTATCAACTAAAAAAAACATACATGCAAACCCGTAGTATTACTTGTGTATTGTCTGTTTTCCTGAGCTATGCCACGCTGTCGACAGCACAGCAAAAACCAATCACTGGTTATAACAGCAGTGAATCTGCCGCACAGCTACAGTTGGAGACCCGCTTCGACAAACTGCTTTCCGCAGCGGCCATCGGAGATAACATCAGGACGCTTTCTGCTTACCCACATCATATAGGCTCTGCCCGTGGAAAGGCCGTGGCTGAAGACATTGCTGCCAAATTTAAAAGTTATGGCTTTGAAACGAACATCGTCTCCTACCAGGTGCTGTTTCCTACGCCAAAAACAAGAGTGCTGGAACTAACCGGTCCCACTCCCTATAAAGCTGTACTAAAAGAACCTGCATTGAAAGAGGACGGCACTTCTGCACAGGAGGGACAGTTGCCTACCTACAATGCATGGAGCGCAGACGGCAATGTCAACGGGGAACTCGTATTTGTTAATTACGGGTTGCCTGAAGATTATGAGTGGCTGGAAAGACAGGGGGTGGATGTAAAAGGCAAGATCGTCATTGCAAAATACGGACATAGCTGGAGAGGTATCAAACCTAAGGTCGCTTACGAACATGGGGCGATCGGGTGTATCATCTATTCAGATCCGGCGGATGACGGTTATACCCAGGGGGATGTATATCCTAAGGGTGCCTATAAAAATGAATACGGGGTGCAAAGGGGATCAGTCATGGACATGGTAATTTACCCCGGCGACCCGCTCACACCGGGTACCGGGGCTACGGCGTCTGCAAAAAGGCTGGATAGAACACAGGCACCAACCATCCTGAAAATACCAGTATTACCCATCAGTTATCACGATGCGCAGCCCTTGCTCAAAAGCCTGGAAGGCCCTGTAGCACCGGCGGCGTGGAGAGGTACATTGCCCATTACCTACCACATAGGGCCCAGTGTTGGCAAAGTGCACCTGGAACTGGCTTTTGACTGGAAATTAGTACCTGCCTATGATGTGATCGCCAAAATAAAAGGCGCCAAATACCCTGACCAATGGGTGATCAGGGGCAACCACCACGATGCATGGGTGAACGGGGCGTCTGACCCAATCAGTGGTATGGCGGCAGAACTGGATGAGGCGAAGGCCATCGGCCAACTTGTAAAAGATGGTTATCAACCTGCACGTACACTGGTGTACTGTGCCTGGGATGGCGAAGAACCCGGTTTGCTGGGATCTACTGAGTGGGTAGAAGATCATGCGCAGGAGCTGCAACAGAAAGCGGTGGCTTACATCAACAGTGATGGCAACGGCCGTGGCTTTTTGTATGCAGGTGGCTCGCATGCCCTGGAACCACTGGTGGCGGATATAGCACAGACAGTGGCCGATCCGCAGACAAAAGTGAGTATCTATGAACGCAAAAAAGCGGCAGATGTGTTAAAAGCCGGTAATGCCAAAGCGAAGAAAGACCTGCTGCAACAGCAACAGCTTACCCTGAGTGCACTGGGTTCCGGCTCTGACTATTCCTCCTTCTTACAGCACCTTGGGGTGCCTTCACTGAATATCGGTTTTGGTGGGGAAGATGAAGGGGGTGATTACCACTCTATCTTTGATAGCTGGGATCACTATCGTCGTTTCGGTGATCCTGAATTTGCCTACGGCGTAGCGCTGGCACAAACCGCGGGCAGAGCCACCTTACGGCTGGCCGATGCACCAGTACTACCTTTCAACTTCAGCAATCTGCAAAAAACCATTGCAGGATATGTAAAGGAACTGGATGCACTGGTGACAACCATGAGAGAAAATACGGCTATCGAAAATGAACTGATACGGAACCGCCAGTACGACCTGGCAGCAGATCCGCAGGAAAAGGTAAAGGCGCCGGCTACAAAGGCGGAGGTACCTTACCTGGATTTCTCTCCATTGCAGAATGCATTGGTGGCACTGGATACAGCCGCGCACCATGCAAATGTAAAGGCAGCAGGAACAGGGGATAAGGCAGCTATCAACCAGGCATTGTATCAGGCGGAGCAACAGCTGTTGGTAGCGAATGGTTTGCCACGGAGAGACTGGTATAAGCACGCTATTTATGCACCGGGTTTTTATACCGGGTATGGGGTGAAAACGGTACCGGGTGTGAGAGAGGCGATAGAGCAAAGAGATTGGAAAGAGGCACAGGAACAGATTATCATAGTAGCAGGTGCGATCAACAAACTGGCAGCTTATTTAGAAAAGATTTAAAGCCGCTATCGAAAAGATTTCAAGCCGGCCGCTAGTTGCAAAAGAAACGAGGGGTATCATAACTAAATGAAACTCCTGAGAAACGCATCAAATGGAATCTGGCTCCACCAGGTATCCGAATTAAACGAGGGTATATCTGACTTTTGATATACCCTCGTTTTTTTTGCAACTTGTGTATAATGTGGCACTATATTTACGGCCTTATACACCGCACAACAACGAATGGATGAAAACTAGTTCTACTTTCAGGAGAAATTTGCTAATTGGATTCGGCTTATCCTTATTCCTGCTGATCATCAGCTCCGTCGCATCATTTTTCAGTATTAAAAACCTGATGGAAAGTGCTGCCTGGGTGGACCACACCAATCAGGTGATCCAGGGCCTTGAAAACACTATCTCCTACATGAAGGACGGGGAAACAGGACAAAGAGGCTACCTGCTTACAGGCAATGATGAATTTCTCGATCCTTACAGGGGAGCATACGACAGTGCAATAGCAGGTGTGCAACAGGTAAGGCTACTAACTGTGGATAATCCTCCACAACAAACCTCAATAGAACAGTTACGACTCCTCATTATGAGGAGACAGGCACTCCTTCAAAGATCAGTAGAGGCAAAAAAAATGGGTAGGAATATCAGCTATGATACCCTGCAAAGTGGTCGTATGATCATGGAAGATGCACGTAATATCGTGAAGGTGATGGAAGCCAGGGAAAAATCCCTCTTACAGACACGTACTGATCGTTTGAACCGGGTATCCGGCTATACACCGATCCTAATTGTGATCGCAGCCATTCTGGCCTTGCTGATCACTTCCGTATTTTATGTAAGGGTAAAACGGGATTTCGAACTCCGTACAGCATTACAGCATGCTTTAGAAGCAAAAGACAGGGAAATCACACGTCGTATCGATATCATACAAAATATTGCTGAGAAGATTTCGGCAGGCGACTATGCTACCCGTGTGAATGATGAAGAAAAGGATGGGCTGGGTAGTCTGTCTTTCTCGCTTAATAAAATGGCGGCTTCCCTTGAAACATCTTTCAACCTGCTGAACGATAAAGAGTGGCACCAGACGGGGGTAGCAGGACTGAATGATAAAATGGTGGGAGACAAGACGGTAGAATTGCTCACTGCACACATCATCGAATTCCTCGCTGAATATACCCATAGCCAGGTAGGCGCTCTATATATAAACGACTCTAACAGGAGAATGTGGCTCACCGGTAGCTATGCTTTCGTACCAACGCCAGATAGAGCAGAGATCAAATTGGGGCAGGGGCTGGTAGGTCAATGTGCCGCCAGTGCCAAAACGATTTTACTCTCCGATGTGGCGCCTGAAAACATCAGCATTAGCTATGCTTCCGGCGAAATAAAACCTGCCGGCATCATCGTAGTGCCTATCAATTTCGAAGGCAGAATTAAAGGTGTGATCGAACTGGCCAGCCTGACTCCGTATACGAAAAATGATATCTCGTTCCTGGAAGAAGTAGGCCACAACATTGGTCTCGCCATCATCACGGCCGAAAACCGCCGTCGTATGCAGGAACTGCTGGAAGAAACACAGGCACAGTCAGAAGAACTGCAAACCCAACACTCCGAACTCGAAAATATCAATACAGAGCTGGAAGCTCAGGCCCAGAAACTGCAAGCCTCTGAAGAAGAACTCCGCGTACAGCAGGAGGAACTGCAACAGGCGAACCAGGAACTGGAAGAGCGCTCCCGCATGCTGGAAGATAGAAATCAGGTGATCGTAGAGCGTAACCTGGAAATCCAGAGAAAGGCAGAGGAACTGGAAGTGAGCACGAAGTACAAATCAGAGTTCCTTGCCAATATGAGCCACGAGCTCCGTACCCCGCTGAACTCCATCCTGCTCCTGAGCCGTCTCATGGCTGAAAACAACGAAGGCAACCTGGTAGACGATCAGATAGAATCTGCCCGTGTGATCCAGAGCTCCGGCAAGGGCTTGCTGAACCTGATCGATGAGATCCTGGATCTCTCCAAGATCGAAGCTGGTAAGATGGACCTTGAAATGGCCAATGTACCGGTACACGAGATCTGTACAGACATGGAATCCCTGTTTGCGCCGATTGCCAGAGAAAAGAACCTCATATTCAATGTAAACATTCTGGCAGATGCCCCGGCACTGATCGAAACAGATAAAATGCGACTGGAACAGATCCTGAAAAATCTGCTTTCCAATGCGCTGAAGTTTACCGCCAAAGGAGGTGTGACCCTGCAGGTGGGCCTGATGCCTGACCAGCCGGGCTATGTACGTTTTGCAGTGAGAGATACCGGTATCGGTATTCCAAAAGATAAACAGGTGGTGATCTTCGAGGCCTTCCAGCAGGCAGATGGTTCTACCCGCCGCAAGTACGGTGGTACGGGATTGGGTCTTTCCATCAGCCGTGAACTGACGAAGTTACTACATGGTGAACTGAAGCTGGATTCAGAACCTGAACATGGCAGTGAATTCATGGTGATCATCCCCATACGTCCACAGGAAGTGGAGAAGAATGTGATACCAGAACCTACACAGGAAGAAGCAGAAAAAGTATGGCAGGAAGCGCAGCAACCTGTTAATAAATACGCTGACTTTATCGCGACTGATATTCCGGAAGAAATACCAGATGACAGAAACGATATTACCGCGAATGATAAGATCATCCTCATTGTAGAAGATGATACGAGTTATGCCCGCATATTGCTCGACTTTACCCGTAAGCGTGGGTATAAAGGGATCGTGGCAGTAAGAGGTGATCAGGGGTTGGAATGGGCGTTGAAATACAAACCGGTAGCGATCCTGCTGGACATTGTTTTGCCTATTCAGAGTGGCTGGCAGGTGATGGATGCCCTGAAATCTAATCCGGCTACCCGTCATATTCCGGTACACATCGTATCGAGTATGGATGCGAAGCGTGAAAGCTTACAGAAAGGGGCGGTAGACTTTATCAATAAGCCACTGGCACTGGAGCAGATGCCACGCATCTTCCAGCAACTGGAAGAAGCCCTGAGCAAAGGCCCCAAGAAGGTACTGATAGTGGAAGAGAATCCGAAACATGCGCAGGCGCTGGCATACTTCCTGGAAAACTTCAGTGTAAGTACAGCAATCACGGGCAATATCAGCAGCAGTATCACCGCCCTGCAAAAGCAGGATGTGAACTGTGTGATCCTGGATATGGGGGTACCAGACCAGCATGCGTACGAAACGCTGGAAACAGTGAAGAATAACCCGGGGCTTGAGAATCTGCCCATCATCATCTTCACAGGTAAGAACCTGTCCCGTGCAGAAGAGCAACGCATTCGCCAGTATGCGGACAGTATTGTGATCAAGACGGCGCATTCTTACCAGCGTATGCTGGACGAGGTAGCACTGTTCCTTCACCTGGTAGAGGAAAAAGGCGGACAGAAACCCAGCCGTAAGCAACTGGGTAGTTTGAAGGAAGTACTGAATGGTAAGACGGTGTTGATAGCAGATGATGATGTACGTAATATTTTCTCCCTGACCAAGGCACTGGAACAACATAAAATGAAGATCGTATCGGCGCTGGATGGTAAAGATGCGATGCAGCAGCTGGAAAATAACGGGGAGGTAGACATTGTGCTGATGGATATGATGATGCCGGAAATGGATGGATATGAAACGATCCGCCAGATCCGACAGGTAGCCAGGTATCGCCACTTACCTATACTGGCGGTAACAGCCAAGACGATGGTCGGTGACAGAGAGAAATGTATCCGTGCGGGAGCTTCCGATTATATTTCAAAGCCGGTAGATATAGACCAGCTGGTATCCTTATTAAGAGTATGGTTGTACGATAATTCCCGTAACGCTTAAAAGACACATGAAAAAGATCCTGATCATAGACGACGATGCGCGTAACATTTACGCATTGAGACTGGTATTGAAGGCAAGAGGTTTTGAGGTATTAACGGCAGTGGATGCCCCGGCGGGGATTCAGATCCTAAAAGAAGGTGGAGGAATTAATGTGGTATTGATGGATATGATGATGCCGGAGATGGATGGGTATGAAGCGCTGTCCATTTTGAGGAATGACCCGGAACTGGCGGAGGTTCCTGTGATAGCGGTAACGGCACAGGCGATGGTCGGGGATAGAGAAAAGTGTCTGGCGGCAGGCGCGAATGGATATGTGAGTAAACCGATCGATGTGGATATACTTTTAGAATTATTGGCGCAACAATAATGACTTTATTTGATAGCCCTCTGCGAGACCTCGCAGGGGGCTTTTTTATACCTGGATAATTTGAACCCCTCCTAAAAAAAACTAAATCGTTTAAGCAATAAAGCGATCTTTGTTCAGTTAATAAATTGTAGGTTTATGCCCGTTTTAATGGTAAAATCTACATTAATTTACATGCCGGAATCAGCCATGGGCGGCTTAAAAAACGTAAAATATACCTGTTAACATGGTATTAACGTCGTGGAGATCAGGGAAATATGATATTTACGGTAACAACTGTTAACGATTTCCCAAAATTACGCTGTATGCAGTACATGGATGATTCGGTAATGCTGGCTGCCCTGAAAGGCGGAGATTTGAAAGCTTATCAGTATTTCTTTATGAAATATTATAAGCCATTGTGCCTGAAAGCCAGAACCATGCTAACGGTGATGGAGGAGGCAGAGCAGCTGGTACAGCATGTATTTGTACAGGTATGGGAGGAACAGCTTTATCTTGAAATAGACCACTCTATGGGTGGATATTTATATAAAATGGTTCATAACAGTTGTGTTAATCTGGTAAAGAAGAGCGATTCCGACGACCGCTTTTCCGCTGATCCCGGCTTATTGATGGTCCGCCACATTGAGTTCCCTTTACCGACACCCTATAGTGTGCTTAGTTTATCCGGCCCGGAAAAAGACCGGGTAGAGCAGTTTAGAAGAATAATGGAAAACGGTGTCCTTTATGCTAAACAGTTATGCAGAGAAGTACTCAGAACACTCAGGCTTCGTAAGTAATAAATAATAATGCCAACGAAAAACCTGTCGCCCCCAGTAGGTGGCAATTTTCCTTTTTAGCCCAATGATTCATAACGAAGAACATATCTTTCAACTGATACTAGAAAAGTTGAGCGGTGAAATAAGCCAGGAAAATCTCGACTACCTGAATAAGGTGGCCGGGGAGGATCCGAGTGTGCAACGCTGTCTGGATGAAATGGAAGACGCGCTGAATGCCGCAGGCCCCGGCTTTATGACGGATGTATACAATGAAATGGCGTGGGGAAAGGTGTTGTCCTTGCTGGATGCAGATCAGATGGATGGACAGCAGCAGGGAAGACACAAGGAGGAAGGACATTTTCAGGAAGAACATTTGCATGGAGAACATGTGCAGGAAGAACATTTGCATGGAGAACTGAAGGCCGGAGCACCTTCTTCTTCAGAAATTCCTGCACCTGCTGTCATACCTGAAGAACCAGTAGAACAGGTCAGGATTGTTAAAAAATCACCTTCAAAAATATGGCTGGCAGCGGCCAGTTTGCTTGTGCTTGTCCCGGTAGGATTGTTTTTCCTCCTTTCGGCGCAGAAAAATGGATCGCCTGCTTCATTGGCCAGTAATTCCCTGAATGAGGGGATGATCAAACTCCTTCTTGAAAACGGGGATACCATTGGTCTGCCTGAAAACAACAGTGCGGATATTGCTGCTCAGCAGGTAAAACTGCATCCCGTACCCGGTCAGCTCACTTTTACGCCTACCGGCAATGCCAATGGCCGGAACACCTTGCTGGTTCCTACGGGCAGAGACTACCGGGTAGTCCTTGCCGATGGTTCACAGGTACATCTCAACGCATTTTCCCGACTCCGCTTCCCCTTTGCTTTTAATGGCAGTACCCGGGAAGTCTACCTGGAAGGAGAAGCTTATTTCAATATCGCCCCTGATCCCCTGCATCCTTTTATAGTGCATACGGGTACAATCACTACCAAAGTACTGGGTACGGCATTTAATGTGAATGCCTATACAGATAGTATGGTCGTTACCTCCCTGGTACAGGGAAGTGTGAGTACAACCCGTAGTCAGGAAGCTGCTGTGTTGTTAAAGCCCGGTATGGAGACTGTGTATGCTTCAGGACACTCACAAATTGTGCGTGCATTTGATGAAAATATAACGCTGGGATGGCGCAAAGGAGAATATACTTATTATAATCAACCATTGAGTTCCATCGATGCAGTGATCCGCCACTGGTATGGTAAAACATTGGTTTTTGAAGATACTACACTGACTACTAAAATGCTCACAGGTGTGATAGAGAGAGACCATCCTATCACCGAATTCCTCGACGGTCTGAAAAAAACTTCTGGTATAGCATACCAAATTACAGCAGAGAAGATATATCTTAGTAGCAATAATTAAGAGGGTGTCTTTCATTGCCGGTAAACGGTTACTCCGCACTGCGGGTATTGCTGTTTTATCCCGGAATACAAGCCTTCCTCCGTATGAAAGCATTTACGTTGTGATATAAACTCAACCAATTCGATACTTGTCAAAAGTAAGCCAACATTAAAACTCAAGGATGGCGAAGCATGTTTGTAGCGCTATTGGAACCCTTTGTGTTTTATACCTATTTTTACTACCGTCTGCTGTCCTGGCCCAACCTGCTGACCACAGCGTGAAAGTAACGGTGGTGGGTAAACACTTTCCATTATCTGCTATTTTTAAAAGTATTTCAAAGCAGACTGGTTACTATTTTGTTTATGATAATGCTATCCTGGATGAGTCAGAAAAAGTAACTGTACACTTTCGAAAAGTACCCTGGGAGCAGGTATTACAAGTCGTTTTACAAAGTAGAAACGTTAGCTGGACATTGCTGAATAACAGGATCTTTTTACAAAAAACGGCGGATGTCAGCATTGTTCCCATACCGGTTCCTGCAAAGGATTCCCTGCCGTATGTGGTAAAGGGATACATCAGAACAGAAGGTGAACAACCCGTGCCCGGTGTAACCGTGCTACTCAAAGGTACCTCCCGTGGCATTACTACGGGAAACGATGGTACATTTGAACTGAGCCACCTGCCCCGCAATGCGGTATTACATATTTCATCACTGGGGTTTGCACCGCTGGATACGGTGTTGACACCTTTTCGTACACATGTGATCCACCTGTCAGAAGCTGTTAATAGCCTGGATGCCGCTGTGATAATTGGTTATGGTGCCAGTAGCCGCCGCCTGCTCACGGGCAATGTGAACCGCGTTTCCGCGCAGCAGATCGCTACCCAGCCGGTGGTGAATCCACTCACGGCCCTGCAGGGACAGATCCCCGGTTTACTCGTCATGAATGCCAATGGACTGCCCGGTGCTGAAATCAAAGTGTATATAAGAGGTCGTAATTCCATTGCTGCAGGCAATAACCCTTTGTTTATTATAGATGGGGTGCCTTTTGATATCACCCCGCTCAATGACCTGGATGAACTACAGGGTGCTATTAAGTATATCAGCCCGTTTAACAGCATCAATCCGGCAGATATAGAAAGTGTCGACATTCTCAAAGATGCGGATGCTACGGCCATCTATGGCTCCCGTGGGGCCAATGGGGTCGTACTCGTGACCACGAAGAAAGGGAAAACGGGAAAGCCCCTCTTTGACCTGAATATATCCCAGGGCGCCGGCCGTACTGCAGGATCTCTCAGCATGCTGAATACCACCCAATACCTGTCCCTGCGCAGAGAAGCTTATCGTAATGACGGCGTTACACCTACTGTGGCAGAAGCCCCCGACTTACTGCTCTGGGATACTACCCGTAATATGAACTGGCCGAAATACCTGACTGGTGGCACCGCCCCTGTTACCAATGTACAACTGAGTTATTCCGGGGGGAGTGAACGCACTACTTTCAGACTGGCAGGTAACTATTATAGACAGGGTTCCGTATTGCCTGCTGCATTGACGTATGCCAGGGGGGGCGGGCATTTCAGTATACAGCACCACGATGTCAGTGAGCGCTTTGAAATCAACAGTACGACTTTATTTACAACAGATAATAACCAGAGTATTTCCAACGATCTCTTTTCGCTGGTGAACCTGCCTCCTGATTATCCTATGTATGACCGCAATGGAAAGTTCTTCTGGGGTTCCTATCTCGATAATCCGGCAGCGTATTTAATACAACATGCGAATAGTCAGACAAGCAATTTACTGAGCAATGCCGTATTGCGCTATCGGTTATTGCCAGGGTTGTACCTGAAGGCCAGTGGCGGGTATGCCCGTATTGATATGCAACAGACCTTTTCCTTCCCGCAATCTTCACAGCATCCGGAAAATGCAGTGACCAGTTTTACAAGAGTGGCGGATAACAGAAGGGCGGGATATATTATAGAACCACAGGCCGATTACACCTTACGTATTGCCAAGGGGAGTTTGCATGCTTTGATAGGCGGCACCTTTCAGCGTACTCTGAGCAATGGGCAGTTTGCCGAAGGCAGGGGCTATGCAGATGAAAATCAGCTAGGCTCACTGAAGGGTGCGGATACCATTATCCGTAAGGCGGATACGCATGGGGAATACAGGTACATTTCTTTCTTTACCCGCTGGAATTACAACTGGCAGGACAAGTACCTGCTGAATGTGAGTTATAGAAGAGATGGTTCTTCCCGTTTTGGACCTGGCAGACAGTTTGGCGACTTTGGTGCTATCGGTGCAGCCTGGATCTTTTCAGAAGAACAGTGGATGCAGGGCCTGACCTGGCTGAGTTTTGGTAAACTCCGTTTGAGTGGCGGGATCACGGGCAATGACCAGATACCGGATTACCAATATAAGAGCAACTATGGGGTGAATGGAAATTACCAGAACAGTAGTACATTATCTCCTTTGCGCATTGCCAATGACGATTATAGCTGGGAGGAGAACCGAAAGCTGGAAGCAGCATTGGAACTGGGGTTTCTGCATGACCGGTTATTTTTTGCCATTGCAAGGTATGACAATTGGAGTAGTAATCAGCTGGTAGGGTATCAGTTACCGGGCATCTCCGGTTTTTCCAGTTACCAGGCGAACCTGCCGGCCATAGTACGCAACAGAGGTTGGGAGATAGAGTTGACAGCCACCATCATACGAAATAAGCAATTCGGCTGGAAGAGTACTCTGAATGCCACATTCTTTGGCAATAAATTACAGTCATTCCAGGGGTTAGCGGCATCTTCCTATGCAAATACATTGGTGATCGGGCAATCGTTGAACATTGCGAGGGGCTATCATTTTCAGGGGGTGAATCCGGAGACGGGTGTCGCTAAGTTTGAAGATGTGAATAAGGATGGCATGCTTTCCAGCGCCAATGATTTTGTAACGATATCTAACAAAGATCCCCGTTATTATGCCGGGATTACAAACGATCTTACTTACAGACAATTTTCGCTCAGTTGCTTTCTGCAATATGTACGGCAGCAGGGCAAAACATTTGTCAATGCGCCGGGTGGTCAGGGCAATGAAACCATTGCAGCACTTAGCCGCTGGCAGCACTATGGCGATCAGACCAATGTGCAGCGGGCCAGTGCCACGCCGGGTAATGAGGCGTATGATCTGAGTGCAAACCTGACACTGTCCAATGCTGCCTATATGGATGCTTCTTACCTGCGGCTCCGGAATATCAGTGTCTCTTATGAACTGCCTGTGACCTGGACAAAGCGGGCGCACCTGCGCAAGTGCAGGGTATATGCAGAAGGGCAGGACCTGTTCACCATTACACCATACAGTGGTGCAAACCCTGAAACACAGCTGGCACTGCCACCGATGAAGATCATCACGGGTGGTGTGCAGTTAACACTATAGTAAATGAGGTATGTAAGAATCATATTACTGGCGCTTAGCCTGGTCTCGTGCAGGAAACTGCTCACAGTGTCCACGCCGGACAGTGAGCAGAGTGCTGATGACGTATTTAGTGAAGATGCCAGTGCGGATGCCGCTGTGGCAGATATTTATTATACCATGGGTATGTATTACAATGGTAACTTACTGTCTGTGATCAATGGGATGACAGGGGATGAAGGGGGAACATTGAATGCGTACTATCAGCGTTATGTGAACAATAGTATTCCTTCGGATGATGCACAGATCAACCTGATCTGGAAAGCTTATTATAAAGCGATTTATCGTTGTAATTCAGTAATGGAAGGATTGTCGCAATCAACAAAGCTATCTCCAGAAAGGGTGCAGCAATGGACGGGAGAGGCAAAGTTTATGCGGGCATTGTGTTATTATTATCTCGTAAACTGCTGGGGGGATGTGCCATATATAACCACGACAGATGTGGATCAAACTGCGCTGGCGTATCGTATGCGAACAGATAGTATCTATGCATGGATGCAACAGGATCTACTCAGTGCGATCAACTTATTATCTGAAAAATATCCGGGAGCGGAGCATGTAAGAGCCAATAAATGGGCGGCCATGGCATTGCTGGCGAGGGTGGCATTGCAGGGTGGAGATGCTGCCAAAGCTGAATACTATGCATCGCAGGTGATTGATGCCGGCATGTATCGGTTATGTGTACCTGATAGTGCATTTCTATACAATAGTCCACAGGCAATTTTACAGATCTGGACCAGTGAAGGTTATACCTTACCCGGGCAAATGTTTATCCCGCTGGATGATGATGCATCTTACTATCCATTATCAGCGGATATGGTAGCGGCGTTTGAAAATGGAGATCAGCGCAGGGCATCGTGGATACGGTCTTTTGTATATGGCGGCGGTACTTACTATTATCCTTATAAATATAAAAAGCGCGGGGCTACAACCGGAGAAGACAAAGAATACCTGATGGTGCTGCGGTTTGCAGAGCAATACCTGATACGGGCAGAGGCGAGGGCACAACAGGATAATTACACGGGTGCGATTGCCGACCTGGATGTGATCAGGGCAGGGGCAGGATTAACTGCGCTGGATATTGTCAATGACCGTGCACATTGTATGGCAGCCTTAGCGCAGGAGCGACGGGCAGAATTATTTTGTGAATGGGGAGACCGCTGGTTCACCTTGCAACGCATGGGTACTATGAGTCAGGTGCTGGGTGCTTTGAAACCCGGTTTCTGGAAAGACTGGGCGGCATATTACCCCATTCCGCAGCAGGAGCGGGACAAGGATCCTAATTTAACACAGAATCCCGGGTATCAATAGCAAAGCTATAGATGTAGTCTCTGCATTGTACCACCAGTTTATCATGGAAGATATTGATGCGGAGTACTTTTTCCGGTTTCAGTGGCAGGTAGAAACTACCCAGGTATTGATTTGTATGAATGTCATATTTGTCAATCGCAGTATTGTTGCTGAATTTCCCTTCTGCTTCGTGGTCTCCTTTCAGGAGGGAGTGTACGAACAACTTTCCTTTATATACAAAACTCGCATTGTTGATCATCGGGTCAGGTCCCTGGCTGGTGAACACATGTTCCTTGCGGGCAGTGGCTTCGGCCAGCTGGTAGCGGAAGTGGCTGGAGGTATCGATGGTATGGCCTGCCTGTAATTTTTGCAGGGAGGTATCGAAGCTGAAGAACTGATTGACGTAATAATAGGTATAGATGAGTTGTTTGGTAGCGGTGTCGTAAATAAGGCTGCCGTCAGTACTCACGCCTCCGTCCTGGTGCAGGATAGAGAGGTTCTTTTCGGTAGTAATAGTATTGGTGGAGGTATTGATTTTCAGGAATTGCTGATCGGATATTTTCCTGTCCAGTTTGCGGAGAATGAACTGATCGGGAGCGATGGCAATGGCCTTTGAAAAGCCGCCGGGAGGAAGTCGGAAGATCTGTGCGTTGCCACCGGAGAGGGGTAGGGTAATGATAGCCGGCATGTTATAGCCATAGATGTGTACGAAGGGAGAATCGATGGTAGTGTAGAAATACGTTTGCAGGGAATCGAGGAGTCCCTGCGAGAGGGTGATCCTGATCCGCTTGGGGTGTTGAAAATGGTAGTCCGTACAGAGAATGACGGTAGGGTCTGTGGTGGTGAAAAAGAGTTGGGTGGCGGTAGCGCCGCTTACGAGCTGGATGCTGTCGCCGGTAGGCATATTGCCCAGTGGGGTGAGGAAGTGAGCTGGCCGGATGGATCTGTCAAATCCATTGCTTACTTTATTGGGCAGTGGCGCAGACATTACCAGAAAAGTGACGATAGCGATGGCGCTGAGGAGGAGGAAAGAGAGAGTTAAAATAGCTTTGCGCATGGTTATTTGTTATATGAAATGGGGGCTGATGCTGATAGGATCAGCCCCTGAAAATTTTAGGAATGTTGGCTTATGGGCGATAGATCACATTATAGCCATTGTCGATATCCATGGCACATACGATCCTGTTCCCGCCAAGGCAATACTGGATTTTAATATCGCTGGCGAGGCCCGTTACTAAGGTACCCTCCCACAGTATCCAGGTGATTACACGTTTTTGGTTGGCAAACGCGGAACCGGCCGCCAGAACAGCGGCGAGCAGGGTGATACTAAGGGTCTTTTTCATGGTCTTAAAGATTAATGTAGTTGATAAATGCCTACTCTTTTCTACAGGTTTTCGGCGGTTCCTGACAATGTTCTTCATAGATGCTTCTTTACATGCAATAGGATGCCGATGGTAGTTATGATTATGAACGCTGAATTAAATATGATATGAGCCTGCCAGGAGAGGTGTTGGAGCACGCCTCCGCAGGAACAGGGTATATAAGGGCTGTACCTGAGCATAGCGACCAGGTAAATAGTGAACAGGCAGAGTAGAAAAAAGGAGCAATATAGGCCCTGTAAACGGGTTTTATTGACCAATAGCAGACCGGCAATGACGAGTTCTCCCAGGGGCAGTGCCCATGCGATCATATTCGAATATTGGGTAATGAAGGGAGATTGGCTGAGTTGTCTGCTGAATACGGAATAATCCAGCAATTTGCTGATACTGGTATATACAAACAGGAAAACCAGCAATGCTGATATTAGTTCAATCCATCTTTTTTTAGGCATAGGGCTAGAGATGGGGACTAATATAGGGCTTATTTTTAATTTGTTTGTAAAAAAATAAGGACCGTAGTAACGGTCCTTATTAAAATCTTCACCTTATATCTCGTTTCCTCAATTCCTGCGCCTGCGTGACCAGATTCACCGGAAAATGTTCTATCACATATTCATCAAATCCTATTCCCAATCTTCTCGCGTCTCTTTCCATATTTTCCAGTTTTTCCAGCATGTGCTGCTGGTGACGCCTGATATGTTCCTCATTAGAAAAATCGCTTCCGTGTGGGGTTAACCAGGCTTGCTGTAAGGCCACCTCGTTGCGCAGGGCTTCGAATCGTGTGTCCATCTGAAGAAAAGCAGTATGAAAATATTCCAGCTTTTCCAAGAGGGAACGATCAAAGTGATACTGTAAAATATTGGCTAACTGGGTTTTAAGGTTGATATTCCGGTTTTCCAGTACGGCCAGTTGTTTTTTGCACCTGTCAAGGGCATTGCGCAAGTCTTCCATCGCTAAAAATCTTATCAGTTCAAAGATACTTAGCGTCTGTTTGGCCAAACAGGATACGGGTCAGTAGGAAAACTGATTTTTATCATGCTTAGTTTACGAGGTTCGCCAGCTTTTGTTCATTCAGGATCGTGATAACCCCTTGTTTAATCTCCAGTAACTTTTCATCTCTGAAGTCACCCAGTGTCCTGATCATGGATTCGGTAGCTGTACCTGCGATAGTCGCCAGATTTTCTCTGGAGATGTCTATCGAGAATGGCTGATCCTTGGTTACATGGTATTTCTTTTTCAGGAAAAGGAGAGCTTCGGCCACTTTCTTACGCAGGGAGCTGTAAGCGATGTGGAGCAGTTGTTGTTCCTTTTCTGTGATGTTTTTGGCCAGCAGGCGTATAAATTGCTGGGCTACTTCCCTGTTATTGTTAATGAGTGTCTCAAAGTCTTCTCTGGGGATGGCGGTCAGTTCACAATCGTCCAGTGCTTCTGCATTTTCGTGATAGTTACTGCCTTCCAGGAGGGCTACATAGCCCAGGAAGTCGCCAGCGCTATAAAGGTTAGCTGCCAGTTCTTTACCGTCATTATTCACCTTGTAGGTTTTTACTCTTCCTTTCTGTATGTAATACAGGCTGGTAGGGCGGTTGCCTTCCTGGTAAATGAGTTGTTTCTTTTTGAACCGGTCGGTGTTACCTTCTTCCATGAGGGTCTGCAGTGTGTTCGTACCGGTTGCACTCGTCAATAGTTGTTGTAATCCTTCCATATCTGACGTAAGTTCCAGTTTCTTAACAGCGGCTTTTTTGAGCCTTCTCTCCACGGCATTCAGCAGGTCGGTGCCACTGAATGGCTTTGTGATATAATCGTCCGCACCCATTTCCATGCCTTTACGGAAATCTCCACGTTCACTTTTGGCGGTAAGAAAAATAAAGGGGGTATCCTGTACGTCGGGGTTCTTTTGCAGCAGGTGCAGTACCCCATATCCGTCTAATACGGGCATCATGATATCACATACCACCAGGTCCGGTTGGTGTTCCAGAGCCAGTTCTACGCCGGTTTTGCCGTTTTCGGCGGTAATTACTTTGTAGTTGGCAAGCTCAAGGATCTCGGCGGTGTTCTCGCGAATATCGTCGTTGTCTTCTATGAGTAAGATAGTTTTCATCATTTGAGCGTTTTAGTTAAGATTGCAGAAAGGTCACTGTAAAGGTAGTACCTTTATTTAACTCACTCTTACATGTGATCTTTCCGTTCATCAATTCTGCGTATTTACTTACAATGTGCAGCCCTAATCCCGTCCCCTGTATATTGCTGACATTGGTGCCCCTGAAAAACCGCTCAAACAAATGCTGTTGGTCCTCTTCGGAGATACCTATACCGGAATCGCTTACTTCGAGTTTGATAATATGTCCTTTCTGAAGTGTGCTGACGCGGATCACCCCATATTTTCCGGAGAATTTGATCGCGTTGCCCAGTAAATTGAGCAGGATATGTTTAATCAGCGAAGGATCCAGTTTTACTTTGGAAGGGCCTTTGTGTTCATATTCGATTTTCTGGCCTTCCTGCACAAGATCCTGCATTTCCTGGATAATGGCAGTGGTGTGTAGCTGCATATCGAAGGTGTTGCTTCTGACTGTTACACCTCCTTCTTCAATTTTTCCGACAGACAGGAAATCATTCAATACTTCGGTGAGCAGGGTCACGGAAGAGATGATTCGTTGTATATGTTTACTTCTTTTAGGTTGGTCTTCTGTATTTATATATTGGTTTACGAGGAAAGCAGAGGAAAGAATGGTGCTCAGCGGCGTCCTGAACTCATGGGAGGCCATGGAAACGAAGCGGCTTTTCAGTTCACTCAGTTCTTTTTCCTTGTTCAGCGCTATCATCACTTCCTGTTTGGAAAGTTCCAGTTGTTCCAGGGCCTGTGTGAGTTGCTGGGTACGCTCAGCGATCTTCTGTTCCAGCTCGTTATGCATTTTTTCAAGCTTTTCTTCCGCCTTTTTCCTTTCAGTGATATTATTGATATAGGAGATGACGAAAGAGCCTTCTGCATGTTGGTATTGACTGAGGCTGACCTCAACGGAGAATTCAGAGCCATCTTTTTTGAGTGCAAAAAGATCCATGCCGATACCCATAGGGCGGCTTTGGGGCTGGCTACTGAAACCGTCGCGAAATTCTTCGTGTTTGGACCGGAAGCGCATAGGCAGTAGGCGCTCGATGGTCTCGCCAATGAGCTCTTCTCTTTGATAACCAAATTGTTCCAGTGCGAAGTCGTTTATTAGCACGATCTCGCCCTTCCGGTTGGTGACCAGTATGCCAATGCTGGCAAAATTGAACAGGGCTTCAAAGCGCTGTAGTTCTTTATCGTATTCCTTTTTATACAGGTTGTTACCGTAGAGCATAGTTACAAGATCAGCCTAACAGCTGTAAAATTCCGCTACGGTGGGGTGAATGCATATGATCAGTGTCAGTAGTTCCGGTGATTATCATCATCGGCCATAGGGGGCAAGCCATTTGGCCGCCAGCGATGGCCAGGTTTCGCCTGCCACGTTGCCTTTGCGAAGGCCGTATCCATGACCGCCTTTTGCGAGAAAGTGCAGTTCTACCGGCACTTTTGCATCCCGGAGAGCGCCTGCCATGACCAGGGCACTGTTGCCATAAGGATCATCTGCAGTGGCGAAGAGGAACATAGGAGGGGTGTTGGCGTTTACTTTCAGCTCAGGGGTAAGGGAACGGTTTTCTCCCTTGTCAAGGTAAGCAGGGTAGATCAGGACACTGAAGGCCGGTTTGGCAGATTGATTGTCTGCCGCATCTGCTTTTTTGTAACTGTCTGCATCATAAAGGGTACTGATACGGGCACTTAGGCTACCGCCGGCGGAGAAGCCCAGTATACCTACTTTGTCAGCGTTGATCTTATATTCCGCTGCCCTGCTTTTTACGAGGCGGATGGCACGTTGTGCATCCTGTAAGGCGCCTTGTTCTTTGTCAGGTACACGGTATTGGAGTACGAAGGCAGTGAAACCAAGGGTATTGAGCCATTTGGCGATTTCATAACCCTCGTGGTTGATAGCGAGTATTTTATAACCACCACCGGGACACACGATAACTGCTGCACCATTGGGTTTGGCAGGGCGGAATACCTGGAGGGTAGGGTCGGTCACGTCGGTGAGACGGACTACATTGTTGGATGTGTCGGGAGTGGCTTTAGCGGGGTGTTTCGGAGCAGTTTCTCCGGGAACATCGCCTGGCCATATATGAATAATGTCTTTATCCTGGGCAATTGCATGCATACTAATAGCTAATACTATGACGAGTAGTCTGATAGTTTTCATAAGTGGAAAAGTATGGAATAAAAGTAAGTATTCTGAGATAGAAAAAAAATGTTTTAGGTCATACTTTGATCTTGTACCGGATTTCAAAATAATAAAAAACTTATCTTCGTCAGACTCAAAATAACCAAAATACTGTATCTATGAAAACATTGTTGTCCCGCATGGTAGGGGTGATCCTATTCACCTGCTATTTGCTACCCATTCATTCTCAATCCTTATCATCCGTTATTGACAGCACAGAGTGGAACACGTTTTTCCCTCACCGCTTCAATCCTGACGATCGCACCGGCGCTGGTACATTGCCCACGACTGCTGCTAAGGATTTTTATTCCTACGCTAATTTTGCCAAAGCTGTGACATGGATGAGCAATATAAAGATTATTGTAGAGCGGCGTTGTGCTACTAATCTGTATCGCCTGACCCGCGTGGACAAAACTACCGGATCTTCTATTGTGATCCGTACGGTAGATGGGTTTAATAGCTCTACTAACAATATCATCACCACCACAGTGGATTATGGCACCTTTGCGAATGAAGGTGACCTGACGGTGCGGAGGCGGGAGCTGATGGCGTTCCTGGCGAACATTTCGCAGGAAACCACTGGTGGCTGGGCGACAGCACCGGGTGGTCAATATGCCTGGGGATTGTATTTCAGGGAGGAAGTAGGGTATGAGGGTACCACGAATATTGGTTACAGAGATGAAACCAATACAGAATATCCGCCTGCTGCAGGCAAGTCTTATCATGGTCGTGGCCCGATCCAGCTGAGTTATAATTATAACTATGGTCAGGCGAGTGAGTTTATCTTCGGTGATAAGAATGTATTGCTGGCCAATCCGGAGAAGGTGATTGAAGATGGGGCGATTGCATTTGAAACCGCGATCTGGTTCTGGATGGCGGAACAATATCCAAAGCCTTGTTGTCATGATGTGATGATTCCCGGCAAGTGGGTACCGACAGCTACGCAGACTGCTGCAGGGATCAAGGCAGGTTTTGGCGCGACGGTGAATATTATTAATGGCGGTGTAGAATGTGGCGGTGGTACGGAGAAAGCGCAGGTAGTAGGCCGCATTGGTCATTATACCCGCTATACCGGTTTGAAAGGCGTGAGCCTGGAGCTGGATGGTGGCAATAATGCCAGTAATTGTGGTTGTGCGAATATGAGCCAGTTTGTGATTGATAATATGGAGTGCAGCCAGATCGTATCGCTTACATTTACTGCTCCTGCAAATGGTATACTGGATGTGACCAGTCTTTCTCCGGTTACATTATCAGTGGCTAAGAATGATCCTAATAATGAGGTGACGGCAGTATATATTAAGATAGATGGTCAGCGGTTGAGTGGAACGAGTGTATCCTGGACACCCTCTGCATATAAGTCTTATACCGCTACAGCGGTGGCGTTGCGGAATGGCAAGGATTCTGTGGTGACGACTACGACATTTGCGGTATGGAATAGCCAGACATTTGCAGGTTGTGCATATTTGCCGGCCTGGGATGCGACGAAGAATTATACGACAGCAGGAAATATCGTGCTGTATAATTCTATCGTGTATAGAAATCAGTGGTGGGCAGGTAGTGCAGACGTTCCGGGTGGTAATGATACGTGGGCTGTGGTAGGAACATGTTCTGGTAATGGCGGGAATGGTGGTGGAAATGGACAAAGTTGTGGTAGTATTCCGGGTTGGACACAGGGAGGTATATATGTAGCCGGTAATCAGGTGGCGTATGGAGGAAAGATATACCAGGCGAAGTGGTGGACACAGGGTAATCAGCCTGATTTGAATGTAGGAGATGGTTTGCCATGGACGTATGTGGGAGTGTGTAGTGCTTCAGCGGTGTCAGTGTCAGGGTCTGGGTCTGCATCTGGGTCTGCAAAGGCAGGCGTTGCTTCAGCAACTGATAAACCTGTTGTAGTAGCTTCCGGTAACACACTTGTAACTACAACGGCATTGACGGTTTATCCAAATCCTGTTAGTGGTAATACTTTAACATTGAATATTAATATTGCTACTAATGAGCAGTTGGAAGTATCCTTATTAGATGTACAATCAGGTAATCCTGTATTGCAGAAATTGATTACAAGTGGTGCGGTACAGCTGGATATCAGTACAGTGCCTGCGGGTATATGGGTCCTGAAAGTGAATGGAAAAGCTGGCTTAATTGGCAGTGCAAAAATAATCAGGATCCGGTAATTAGTCTTGAACCGCTCATCCAAAAGATCAATTGAAGGCCCCGTGTCAGCAGCCTACGTCGCAAGCGTATGAAATTTGCGAAGCAAATTTCATACGCTTGCGTAACTAAATGGCCTCTTTATGCGTTTAAATAAAATGCGAACCATTTACTTACTTCTGACCGTAGCGCTGCTCAGTAGCTGTAGCAAGAAAATCACTCCTGAAAAAGAAGGAGAATGTACCAAATATGCCATCGTATTCATATCTCGTATCGAACACGTCAACGACAGCATCAAAGTATATTTCAATGTCAATAACGGCTGTGGGCAGTTTAACAAATTTATAGAAAAGGACTCTGCCGGTGCCCATATCGTAACCGTACAGGCTGTCTACAAAGGCTGCTTCTGTACCATGGATATTCCGGAGCGTTCTGCCAGCTACAAATTCAAACCTACCAAATCCGGCACCTCCTTCCTGACATTCAGAGGAGTAAACGGTGATGATATTACGGAAACTATCGATGTAAAATAAAAAGAGGCTGGTTGCATAAACCAGCCTCTTTCATCTTATCCCGCTGCTTTCACTTTTTTTAAATGTACGCTTGGCGGCACCCCAAACTGGGTCTTAAAACACTTACTGAAATAAAACGGATCATTCATCCCCACTTTATAGGCCACCTCCGCCACCGTATATTCTCCTGTATTCAACAACTCTGCCGCCTTTTTCACTCTCACTAACCTGATGTATTCATTTGGCGAATACCCTGTCAGTCCTTTTACTTTTTTGTAAAATAAGGTCCTGCCCATTTTCATGGAGAGTGCAAAATCATCTACAGAGAACTGCGCATTATCCAGGTTCTTTTCAATGATCACATTGATCTTATCTAAGAATTGCTGATCTGCTTCATTTTCTGAAATATGTACGGCAAAGAAACCCGGATCATTCGCAAAGCGCTTCCTGATCTTTTCCCGTTGTTCTATAATCCTGATAATAGTCGTCAGTAAGAACCGTGTGCTGAAAGGCTTGGTGATATAAGCATCCGCACCTGCATTAATACCCTGTAACTGGTGCTCCCCACTGGACAATGCTGTGAGTAATACTACTGGTATATGACAGGTCTGGAATTCACTTCTTATCTTATGTGTGATATCTAATCCACTCATCTCAGGGAGCATTACATCGCAAACAATGAGGTCCGGAGATTGTGCAATGGCTTGTTCTAATCCTTCCCTGCCATTTGCCGCTGTATCAATATGGAAATAACGACCTAATGTCGTTGCCAGGTACGCAGCAATATCGGCATTGTCTTCAATGATCAATACATTGTACCTGGAACAGGGTTGTGGTATTGCTGAGGTGTCTGTATCATCCATAAAAGGAATCACAGGTTCTTTAGATACTACCTGTAGGGCAATTTCATCTGCCTGGTACGCCTGTTTGTGAATGGGAAGGTTTATTTTGAATGTCACACCCGCATCTGCATTATTCTCAAAACTAATCTCTCCTTTGTGCAGGGTGACCAGTTCTTTGGTCAGTGACAAACCTAAGCCGGTGCCAGTGGGAGAGAAGGTCAATTGTGTGAACCGCTGGAATACAAGATGTTGTTTCTCTTCGGAAATAGCAATGCCGTTGTCGATCACTTTGATGGATAGGTCATTGCTGACCGTTACGTCCAGATTGATCCTCCCGCCTGTAGGTGTGAACTTATGTGCATTGGAGAGTAAGTTATACAGCATTTTATCCAGCTTACCCTGGTCCACCCAGGCCATACAGGCATCTACATTGGCCTGAAAGTTTAAGGTAATTTGCTTTTGCGCAGCGAGGTCCGTAAATCCATTACAGATGTCCTGTATAAACCGGATCACTTCTGTTTCCTGTACCTGCAGCTGTAATTTATTATGCTGTATTTTCCTGAAATCCAGTAACTGATCTGCAAGGCGCATGAGGTGTGCTACCTGTCTCTGCATGATATGCAGGTGCTTGCCTGATGGCTTGCCCGGAAGCAATTGTTCCATCGCACTCACGATGAGTGATAACGGTGTTCTGAACTCATGTGAGATATCTGTAAAGAAATTGAGTTTGTATTCAGTCAGCTCCTTTTCTAATGTCACCGCATGTTGTAAGCGGTGGATACGTTTGTTCACAGTACGCACCCCCATGATGAGACAAATGATGAATCCAAGGTACCCGATGATGGCAATATTCGAACGCCAGAAAGGGGGCAGTACGATGAGTTGTATACGTGCTACCTGCCTACTCCATGTACCATCATCATTCGTACCCCTTACTTTGAATGTATATTTTCCTGGAGGAAGATTACGATAAGTAGCCACATTATAACTGGAAGGTGCATTCCATTCATCTTCATAATTCTCTAAGATATAGGTGTACTTATTCTGCTGCGGATTTCTGAATGCCAGAGAGGCAAATGAAATGCTGAATACTTTCTGTCCGGGTTCTAAAGTGATCGCTTTGGCTGTACTGATAGATTCTTCTAAAGGCACAGGATTGCCTGCCACACTGAGTCCTGTCAGGAATACAGGGGCATCGCTATTGCCGTTTTTCAATTGCTCAGGAAAGAAGCTGTAAAAGCCATTCATGCTACCCCATAGCAACTGCCCGTTTCCTCTTTTAAAACAGGCACCTTCAGAAAATAAATTGCCCAGTGCATTATTGGCAAAATAAAATACTTCGAAGGTGCTCTTCTCAGGATTGAACCGGGTCAGGCCGTTTTCGGTACTCACCCATAGATTTCCCTGTGCATCTTCGAGCATACTATTTACAACATCATGAGAAAGTCCCTGTTCGGTGGTATAATTAATAAACTTCCTTTTGTTTCGTACAAACTGGCTGAAACCACCGCCGGTAGTACCTATCCAGATCCTACCAGTATGATCTTCGCAAAGGCTTTTGATTTCATTACTCCCTAGTCCTGCCTGGTAGGTGGTCACTTTATTTTGACCCGACAGTAAATAGTCAGGATTAAATACGAGTATACCATTGTTTGTACCTGCCCATATCTGGTTTTGTTGATCCTGCATTAAGCAACGAATGTAAACGGGGTTTACCCCATCATGAAAGAAACTCTTCCAATCCAGTGAATTGCCACCATTGTAAGTAGCGAGGTATAAACCACTCCCAAAGGTACCTACCCACATTCGCTGCTGGCGGTCCTGCATGATGGTGTACACGAGCCGGTTGTCACCTGTGGGCAACAGAAAATGTCTTGCCTTATGTTGTAGTGAATCACGATGTACAATGTACACGCCATCGCCTTTGGTACCTATCCAGAGGTATCCCCGGGCGTCTTCTGTGATACAATAGATATTAGCGCATTGTCCGGGTAGCAGGTGTTCTAAAGAACGTGTCTTTTCGAGGTGATCATTATACAGATACAACGCACCATTGCGGGTACTTACCCATATGCGGTGATAGCTGTCTTCGAAGATGGTCTTTACCCCATTGGCAGTATACCTTTCAGGTGTCTGTGTCTCCGGGAAAATATGGGTGACATGCAGGGATTGCGGGGTTAGTTTTTGCAGACCGGTATGTTCCGCGCCTACCCATATCAAACCGGAACGATCAGCGATTACGCTGAGCAGGTAATTTGTACTTAACCCATTGGGATTGTCAGGATCGTATACAAAGCGCTGTACCTGCCTGTTGAGTTTATCAAAGCAATACAGACCGCCTCCATAGGTGGTGATCCATACCTTGCCTTTGTGATCTGCTGCGAAGACAAACCTGCAATCGTCTATGACCTTCATGACATTGGCAGGAATGAGGGAAATGCGCTGGCTGAATTCCTGTTCAGGATCGAAGTACCAGACATTGCCGGAATGGTTATTGACCCAGATGCCATGGTCCTGGTCAGTTTCTATATCGATATGACCGGGTATTTCTTCCCCAAAGAGTTTTGTTATAGCACTCAGTTGGTTTGATTTTAAATCTACTATTTGCAGGCCATGCTGCTGGGTACCTAATAAGATCCTGTTATTGGCTAAAATAGCAGCATCTGTCAATGTCACGCCGGCAGGGAGGAAAGCTAAATCATTTTTCAGGGATTGTTTTGTAGACAGGTTATATATTATTATCCCCTGTTTTTTAATAAAATACAACTGTTGGTCCTTCGCTATTGCTTTAATAAAGTTCCCTTCACAGATCTTTATAGCATTGCCCCGGGCATCCAGTTTGTATAAATTCTTATCCGTACCTATCCATTGTTCATGTTGCGGGTCTTCAAATACAAAGTGTACAGCTCCCAGTGCGTATCTTTTGCCATTGTGCAGGCATCCGTTATTTTTACTATATAGCCATACTCCCTGTGAGGCTTCGTACAGATGATCATAGGTCAGGTCTGCGCTGCCAGGTATTACATTGACAAAACTCTCCTTTTGGGGGTCAAAACAATGATAATGTCCCTCGGTTGTCTTGACCCAGATAATCCCTGATTGATCTTCATACAATGACCGGATCCGATTGTCACTAATAGGCAGGGGTACACCCTGGTTCGTGCGGTATACGGTAAATTTCCTGCCATCATACCGGTTCAACCCATTCAGTGTCCCTACCCAGATAAACCCTTTTTTGTCCTGGAGCAGGCATCGCACGGTATTCTGGGACAACCCGTCATGAGTGGTTAATTGTTCCAGCCTGATATTGCCGGACGGATCTGTATAGGGATGTGTCGGGCCGGCCGACGAAAAGGATAGCCCGGTTAACGACGGCCATAGAAAGCCGCATAAAATGAGGAAGTATTGTTGCAGTCGCATAACGTTTTTCTTTGCCGGCCTTGGTGGAAATCGCCGGATGGAATTTATAAAGCGTGAAATCAGTTCGTATGAGCAATATAAAAAAATAACCCCTACTCATTATCCTATAGTGTCTTAGCAACACTTTTTCGCACATTTTTCCATCCTTTTGTCAATTTATCCATGCCACTGACCACATATTTACAGGGTTTACTACAATTATCCATTGCACAATATTGATATAGGAGATAGATTTGAGGGTATGATCAGGTCTATAGTTACGATTATTTGTTTGTATGTGATAATGCCGGCCCGGGCACAGCAATTTACCCGGCAACAGAATGCATTTCAAATCCACACCGCTACGCAATCCTTTCAGCTGGAATTTTGTACATCTTCCATGTTCAGGGTCAGCTATGGGGCGCCCTTCAAAGAGCCGTTGATGGTGAACAGGTACGATTGGGATAGTGTGGATGTATGGGTCAAAAGCGAGGGGCCCAGGTTGGAACTCAGCACTGCCAGTCTTCGGCTCATCATCAGTGCTGCCGGCCACCTGGAAGTCTATTCCTCCAATGGTCAGCTCATTTCTTCCGAAAAAAGCGCCGATTCCCTTGGGGTGAAAAAGGTGCTTCAATCCGATGAGCACTTCTTTGGCTTTGGAGAGCGAATGGACTTCCTTGATCAGCGCGGAAAGAAAGTGCAAATGGAGGTAGGCAGGGGAAAAGAGAAGCCACATATCGTGGGAGCTTACAATGTACTGCAGGCGAATTATAGCCCGGTACCTTTCTTCATGAGTACGAAAGGATACGGCATTTTCCTCCATACCACCTATAATTCCACCTGGGATATGGGGAATACGGAATCAGATGCATATAGTTTTTCAGCAGCTCAGGGGCCGCTGGAATATTATTTTATATATGGACCTCAGTTTACGGGAATACTGGATCTGTATACCCAGTTGACCGGCAAGTCGCCCTTACTGCCACAATTTGCCCTCGGTTTGCATGTGGGCACTTATAGTGGAGGTACATGGGGGCATGAGGAACTGACTTCTGCAGCGTATGTGATTGAACTGGCCCGCCGGTTTAGGAAAATGGGTATTCCTGTAGATATTCTCTTCCTGGATTCTACATGGAGACAGTTTGGCAAGAACGGGGGCAAGGGGGCTACTTCTTTTGAATGGAGAGAGACATTCCATAACCCGAAGGCAATGTTCGACACCCTGTATAGTTTGCATTATAACATGGTGGGGCTGCACATTCGTCCAAGAATAGACAATGGCACCCGGTTTAAGTTGTTAGACACGGCCAGAGATCTGCATTATACCTATCCGGAGGCCAATAACCCCGGGGAGTTTATCAACTACTTTGATACTGCTGCTGTGAGCTGGTGGTGGAACCATGCAGCGATGAAAGTGGCGGCTGTAGGAGCACGGTTCTTCAAGACAGATGAAGGTAGTGCCTTTGGTGCGCTGGCCAATGAAAGTGCGAAGACGGGGCCTGTTGGCCCTGAGGCACAGCGATTACATAATGTATTTCCGATAGCATATGCGAAGGCGGCGTACGAACAGTTTGGGGCTTACAACCAGCTGCGTGGTTTGAACCAGACCCGCGAAGGGTATGCAGGTATTCAGCGATTCCCTTTCATCTTTGCGGGTGACTGGCCCAGTCAATGGCAGTACTTTGGTCCTGTGATCAAAGCGGGGTTGAATATAGGTGTATCTGGTGTAGGTTACTGGGCGCATTGTATGGGTGGTTTTGAGCAACCTGCAGATCCTGAGTTGTATGTTCGCTGGGTGCAGTTTGGTATGCTGAGTCCTGTGGCCTTATTGTTCGGCATGGATCATCCTGGTTATAAAGAACCCTGGCGTTATGGTAAGGAGGCGACAGATATTTTTAAGCAATATGATGAACTGAGATATAGTTTGCTGCCTTACCTTTATAGCGCCAGCTATCATCAGTATAAAACAGGTACGCCCATTATGCAGGCCCTTGTACTGGCATACCAGGATGATGTGAATGTGTATAACATCACAGATCAGTACCTCTTAGGAGAAAATATCATGGTATGTCCGGTTACGGAAAAAGGCGCTGCGACCCGTGTTGTTTACCTGCCCAAAGGCGAATGGATCGACTACTGGACTGGCAAACATTACGATGGTAAAAGTTACCTGAATGCCATATGTCCGCTTGACAAAGTACCTATCTTCATCAAAGCAGGCAGTATTATCCCGAAACAACAGGTTGTTCAGTACGTAGGCCAGCGTGTGATAGACAATGTAATACTGGAAATTTACCCGGGCATAGGTAGTACTGACCTATATACCGATGATGGTAAAAGCCTGCAATACCAGCAGGGTATTTATTCCATTACCCACATAGATCAGCGGACAGAGAATGGCGGTTGCCGCATACACATCAGTGCACCTGAAGGAAAATACCACGCTCCCACCAAAACCTTTACCCTCAGGGTACATGTAGAGAAAGCTCCTGCCAATGGCAAGGGGCAATACGATGCTACTAATCAGGTATATACGATTGAAGGCATCGATGCTACCAAAGAAAATACGATACTCATCAACTGATATGAAACAAACAGGATTGATAGCACTGCTGCTTGGCTGTATGCTGTCTGTAAAAGCACAAACGATCTCCCTGAAGGGAGAATGGCAGTTCACCACCGACTCTGCCGGACAATGGAGCACCGTGAAATTGCCGGGTTCTATGCTGGAAAATAATAAAGGAGAGGAGGTGTCGGTGAATACAAGGTGGACGGGGAGTATCTATGATAGCTCCTGGTACTTCAATCCTGAAATGGCGAAATACCGGGTGCCGGGGAATATTAAGTTTCCATTCTGGCTCACACCGGCAAAGACGTATGTAGGGCCGGCATGGTATAAGAAGGTGGTGGATATTCCGGCAGACTACGCGGATCGCAGAATTACATTTACGATGGAAAGGCCACACTGGGAAACAGTGGTGTATGTAGATGGACAGCGGGCCGGGATGCAGAATAGTATGAGTGCACCGCATGTGTATGATCTGTCCGGGTTATTAAGTCCGGGGAGGCATACGATATTAGTGCGGATTGATAATAGGATTAAGGAGATTAATGTAGGGCCGGATTCACATAGTCTGACGGATCATACGCAGGGGAATTGGAATGGTACGATCGGGAAGTTGGAGTTGAATGCGGGGGGAATGATGTGGATGGAAGATGTGCAGGTGTATCCGGATGTGAAGGGGCGAATTGCCAGATTGAAATTGTTGGTCGGCAAAAAGGGTCATTCGAATGTGGTTGGTAAGTTTTTAATTACGGCAAATTGTGAAAATATTAAAGCCCCTTTAAAGGAAGTTCCTTTTCAATTGAATAAAGATACCACTGCTATTGAGATTGATTACCCAATGGGCAATGATGTATTGTTGTGGGATGAGTTCCATCCTGATTTGTATGAGCTAAAGATTCAGATGATACCAGCCGAAGGGGAGGCCAGTACTAAAAAGATCACCTTTGGTATGCGGGAATTCAAAATTGCTGATACCCGGTTTTTCATAAACGGTAAACCTGTATTTCTGCGTGGTACAGTAGACAATGCCGTCTTCCCTTTAACAGGCTATCCACCTATGGATGAAGCAAGTTGGATACGCATCTTTCAGAAAGCAAAATCATACGGCCTCAATCACATGCGCTTCCATTCCTGGTGCCCACCGGAAGCCGCTTTCAGTGCAGCAGACAAAGTTGGTTTTTACCTGCAGCCGGAAGGCCCCAGCTGGGCGAACCATGGTACATCTTTAGGAGATGGCTTACCTGTAGATCAATATATTTATGATGAGACGAACCGCATTGCAAAAGCATATGGTAACTACGCCTCTTTTTGTATGCTGGCATATGGCAATGAACCCAAAGGTGGTCATCAGGTAGATTACCTCACACAGTTTATTGCTTATTGGAAAGAGAAGGATAACAGACGGGTATATACAGGCGCTTCTGTAGGCAATAGCTGGCCATTGGTGCCGGATAATGAGTACATGGTGAAAGCCGGCGCCCGTGGTCTACGTTGGTCTACGTTGCCGGGTAGTGATTTTGATTACTATGATCGTATCAAAGATTTTCATGTACCTTATGTGAGTCATGAAATGGGTCAGTGGTGTGTATATCCCGACTTTACTGAAATACCTAAATATACAGGTGTATACAAAGCAAAGAACTTTGAGATATTCCGTGATCAGCTCATAGCGCATCATATGGGTGCGCAGGCACATGATTTCTTTATGGCTTCCGGAAAATTGCAGGTATTATGTTATAAAGCAGAAATAGAGGCAGCTCTACGTACACCGGGTTTAGCGGGTATTCAGTTATTATCCATCAATGATTATCCGGGACAGGGCACTGCATTGGTAGGTGTATTGGATCCGTTCTGGAATGATAAGCCTTATATCAGTGACAAAGAATGGCGGCACTTTTGTAGTCCGACAGTACTGCTGGCGAGGATAAAGAAATTTGTATACACCAGTAACGATACTTTGCATGCAGCTATATCTGTGACGAACTTTGGAGAGAAATCTTTATCGGCGATGCACCCTCTCTGGAAGGTAAAAGACAAAACCGGTAAGATATTGCAACAAGGTACATTCCCGGTCACAGATATTCCATTGGGTGATAATATCCCTTTAGGTGACTTACACCTGCCTTTAAAATTTACAGGTAATATCAATGTGGAAATTAGTCTCGATGGTACGGATATCAGCAACAGCTGGCAGCTGTGGGTATATGCGCCAACTTTGGATATTTCTGAAAAAGGTATTTATGTATGCGATACATTGGATGCCGCTGCACAAAAGGTATTGCAGGATGGTGGGAAGGTACTGTTGCTGGCAGCAGGAAAGGTACAACAAGGAAAAGAAGTCGTACAGAGTTTTACCCCTGTATTCTGGAATACCTCCTGGTTTAAGATGCGTCCGCCACATACATTAGGCATCTTATGTAATCCTACACATCCTGTATTTGCAGATTTTCCTACAGACTATTATAGCAACTATCAATGGTGGGAGCTGGTGAATAATACACAGGTCATGGAGCTGTCCAACTTCCCTGCTACTTTGACACCATTGGTACAAAATATAGATACCTGGTTCCTGAACAGACGATTAGGAATGATCGTGGAAGCGAAAGTAGGGAAGGGAAGATTGATCATCAGTAGTATTGATCTGAATAAAGAAGGAATAGTCACCCGCCAGTTGAAGTATAGTTTATTGAAGTATATGCAGTCTGCCAACTTCAAACCAGCTGTAGATGTGAAGCTGCCTGTGATACAGGAATTGTTCAGACCGGGTGCATCAAAGAAAGTAAACCTGTATACGAAGGATAGTCCGGATGAATTGAAGCCGACTGCTTTACGGTTACCTACAGTAGTAGGCGATCATATGGTATTACAACAAAATGCGGATGTAAACATCTGGGGATGGGGTATAGCTGGTGAGAAGGTGACGATCCGGAATAACTGGGATAATAAAACCATTGCGACCACAGTGGGTAAAGATGGCCGCTGGCAGGCGGTGCTGCCTACTGCCAAAGCAGGTGGGCCGTATACACTGGCGATAAATAATATCCGCTTATCTGATATTTATTTGGGTGAAGTGTGGTTGTGTTCCGGACAATCAAATATGGATATGACAGTAGCACGCGAAGATCGCTACTGGTGTGGCGTGTACAATGAAGCAGCAGAAGTTGCGTCAGCTAATTACCCATTGATCCGTGTTTTTGATACCGACTTTACACCAACTGATACCATTCAAACGGATGTAAAAGGCAAGTGGGAAATTTGTTCACCAGCTACAGTAGGTCACTTCTCTGCCGCCGCGTATTTCTTTGCAAGGCATCTGCAACAGCAGTTGCAGGTACCAATAGGTTTGCTCACCACTGCTTATGGTGGCAGTACGGCGGAAGCATGGGTAAGTAGAAAAGAATTAGCCGCTCATAACTTCCAGTCTTTATTGGATGCGTATGCGCAGAAAAAGGCTGTGTATGATACCAGCTTTACAGCGCGTGCAAAATATAAAACGGCGATGGAACGCTGGGTGGCAGATGCGGCTATCGCAAAGGTGGAGCATAAAGATCCTCCCCGGAATCCAAAAGATCCTAATCCTGAGCACGATCAGCATAGTCCTGCTGTATTGTACAATGGGATGGTCGCACCGTTGATCCCTTTTACCATTAAAGGGGCTATCTGGTATCAGGGAGAGTCTAATGCCAACAATCCAAACATATACCGCTCTTTGATGGAGACATTGGTAGCCAGTTGGAGAGCTGAGTGGCATCAGGGAGATTTTCCTTTCTATTATGTGCAGTTAGCGAACTATGGTAAACCAGATTCATTGCCGGTGAGAGAAAATGGAACGGTGTTGATCAGACAGGCACAGCTGGAAAATTTAAGCATTCCAAATAGTGGGATGGCAGTGGCGATAGATAATGCGAATCCTGAAGATCCGGGGAATATACATCCAAAGAATAAGCAGGAGATAGGGTTGCGGTTAGGGTTAATTGCTGATGCAAATGTGTATCATAAAGAGGTCGCCTATAGTGGTCCGGTATTTTCAAAAATGGAAGTGCAAGGCAAACAGATCAGGTTATATTTTGAACATACAGATGGAGGATTGATGGCAAAAGGTGATACATTGAAAGGGTTTGCGATAGCAGGTGCAGATCAGCATTTTGTATTTGCAAATGCACGTATAGATGGGAATACGGTGATCGTATCAGCACCAGAAATAACAAAACCTACCATTGTAAGATATGGATGGGCCGGCAATCCGTCAGTAAATTTATATAACAAGGCAGGCCTACCAGCTAGTCCATTCAAAACAGATTAATACAGCGTCTGGCCTTTTAGCCGGCCGCAGGCCAACGCCGCCACGCCGTCCGCAAAAAAATAGCTTCCGCCGAAGGCGGAAGCTATTTTTTTGCCAACAGATAACAGATTTTCCATCAAATAGTACAATCCTCCATTGTTCTCCCTTCCTTGCAACTCTATTTTTACCCAATGGAATCGCATTACCAACAACAACGGCTCGCGCGTCTTAAACGTTTAGAAAAACTATTGCTCATTCTTATCATATCGGCTACCGCACTGGTAGCATGGCTATTCTTTTTCAATTAGTATCAACCAACGAAAGCGTTATGAAACAAATTTTATTATTGGCAGCTTTGCTCCTCCTCGGGCAATGCCTCCATGCGGCATTCGCCCCGGTCACAGGACAAATCGTGGACGATGCCGATCAGACACCATTAATTGGTGTGAGTGTAAAGGTGAAAAACACCAATAAAGGGACTACCACCAATGCGCAGGGACAATTCACACTCGACGTACCAGACAATATCGTACTCGTCATCTCTTACGTCGGCTATGAACCGAAAGAAGTTACTGTGAGTGGTCCACACCTCACCATTCGTTTATCAAAAGCAAACAAAGGATTGAATGAAGTCGTCGTAATTGGTTACGGCAGCGTGGCTAAAAAGAACCTGGTAGGCGCCGTCGCTTCCATCGGTGAAACCCAGATCAAAGACCGGCCTATCACCCGCATCGATCAGGCACTCGCCGCTCAGATGCCCGGCGTACAGGTACAATCCATCACAGGTACACCCGGTGCTGCGCTACAGATCAGGGTAAGAGGCGCCGCCTCCGTATCCGGCAGCAATGATCCGTTGTACATTGTAGATGGGGTACCCGTTGATGACTTAGGCGATATCGATCCTGCTACCATACAATCTGTAGATGTGCTCAAAGATGCATCGGCTGCTGCGATATACGGTGCCAGAGGTTCTAACGGTGTAGTGCTCATCACTACCAAAAGAGGTCAGACTGGTAAACCCATCATCGCTTTCTCCGCCACCTATGCCAGACAGGAACCTGAAAAGTTAGTCGCCATGATGTCGCCCACAGAATGGATCCAATTCAAAAAAGACATTATCGACTCTTCCTGGGTAGCTCTTGGCAGAACAAAAGGAAAGAGCTATACGGCCAGTGATAACATGGATTTTCGTGCCTCCGAATTAGGGGGCACCGTTGCGAACACCCATGATCTGGCCAGCACCACCTATATGTATGATCCTTACTGGGCGTACGGTACAGATAGTCTCGATTACGTGAACTGGCAGGATGAATTTTTCCGGCCGGCCTGGATGCAGAAGTACAACCTCTCTGCCTCAGGAGGTAATGAAAATGTAACGTACCTCTTATCAGGCGAATACATGGATCAGGATGGGATGGCTGTGAACACCGGTTACAAACGCTACACCTTCCGTTCCAACATGGAAATTAAGGTAAGCGAACGCGTGAAAGTCGGACTGCAATTATCACCTTCCATTTCATGGACAACTGGTGCAGGCATCGATGGCCGTAGTGGTATTGGTCCATCTGTAGCTGGTACGGCTCCCATACAGGAGAAGGGCGTCGGTGTACACTCCGGTGCGATCACCTCGGATGCTTATCGCTGGGTAGCAGACCAGATCAGCCCTGTAGAAGTGATGGAAAAGACGATGAACAAAACAGAGCTGACGAAGTTGCTCTCACAAATGTATATCAATGCGGCATTAGCAAAAGGCCTTCGCCTGAACCTGACCGGTGCCTGGAACAGCAGTAGCAGTGATTACAAATATTACCAGCCTACCTCCGTGACTTCCGCCAGAAGAACTGCTACCGAAGGTTCTCAGAGTACGGCCACCCGCAAGACTGCCCGTACACAATACTACCTCTTCCAGGCATTGCTCACCTACGATAAGCAACTGGGCAAACACGGCTTTAACTTCATAGCCGGTGCAAGTACAGAAAACAACAACGCGGCGAATACGGCGCAAACCAACAAGGTATTTGCCAATGATAACCTGTACACCTTTGACCAGGGTTCCTCTACTGTGACTACATCCAGCACGACAGAATCAAAGCGCACACTCGCATCCTTCTTTGGTCGTGTCAATTACAACTTCAACAGCCGGTATTTATTATCAGTGAGCTTCCGGCAGGATGGTAGTTCCCGCTTTGGCGAAGACTCCCGCTGGGGCGCCTTCCCTGCCGCTTCTATCGGTTGGAGGATCAGTGATGAAAACTTTATGAGTGGCCTGCGACACATCTTTAGTGACCTCAAAATCCGCTACTCCTGGGGGATTGCCGGTAATGACAGGATAGGTGGGGATTATCCTTCCATCGGCCTGGTGACCAGCACCAACTACGTATTTGGAGAAACACAGGCACAAAGCACCGGTTTCTCAGTGACCAGTATCACCAATCCTAACCTTCGCTGGGAAAAGACGACCTCCAACGATATCGGCTTCGATGCGAGTATCCTGAATGACCGGTTCACCCTCTCTTTTGACTATTATGACAAGATCACCAGAGACCTGTTACTAAGCGTACCCGTGGCCCGTGCTACCGGCTTTACAAAAGAAAACTCCAATATCGGTTCTGTAAGGAACTGGGGGTATGAGATCAACCTGAACTCAAGGAACCTCCGTGGTAAAGACTTCAGCTGGGAAACGGCCCTCAACTTTTCCTGGAACAAAAACAAGGTGGTACAACTGAACAACGACAACACCCCTATCTACACCGGTTGGGAGAATACCGTTAAAATAGCCGTAGGAAGGCCATTATACACCTATGTGCTCTACGATGCTATAGGTGTATATCAAACGGAAGAACAGCTGAAAAACCTGCCTAAAAGAAGCAGTACGATCATTGGGGACCCTGTGTACAGAGACGTAAACAAAGACGGTACGATCAACGCCAATGATATGACAGAAGTGGGCCATCCTGATCCCAACTACACCTGGGGCATGACCAACCGCTTCAGTTACAAACGCTTTGACCTGTCTCTTTTATTACAGGGACAATGGGGCAACCAGATCTTCAGCATGTTTGGCCGTAATATCGACCGTCCGACCACCGGGCTGGGTAACTACAATGCAAAGCAGGTGTGGGTGAACCGATTCCGTAGCGTGAGTGAACCCGGCGATGGAAAGACACCCCGCATCGATGCATCCACCGCCAGTTTGTACGATACCCGCTGGCTCTACAAAGGTGCTTTTTACAAGATCAAAAACCTCACCGTCGGGTATACTTTCCGCCCGGGTTTTGTGAAAGGTATCCGTAATGCGCGGCTGTATTTCAGCGCAGATAACCTCTGGATGCATGACAACTACTCCGGTGGTTATTCTCCTGAAGCCTTTCAGTCCGACTATCTGAGTGACTGGTCCAGCTACCCGACCGCACGCACATACAGCATGGGTATTAATATCGGATTATAAAAAATAAGTTACATGAAATATATTATCGCAATCATTTGCATCACCATATTAGCGGCCTGTAATAAAGATTTCCTGGATACAGCGCCCATCTCCAATCAGAATGAAAGCAGTTTTTACAAAACGGAAAACGATATTGTGCAGGCTGTAAGCGGGGTGTACAACAAGCTGCTCGCTTTCCCTGACGTGAATAATTTATACCTGTCAGAGGTACGTTCCAACAACTACTATGTAGCCAGACAGGATGCTGCGAGGGATTACTTCAGCCTTTCTGCATTTGAAATCACATCTGCCTTAGGTACTTTGCAAACTGCCTGGACGAATGATTATGAAATGATAGAAAGAGCGAACCAGGTATTGGACAAGATAGATAATATCTCCTTCGCAGATACCACCAAACGTAGCAGGATGAAAGGAGAATGTAAATTTCTCCGTGCGCTCGCTTATTTTGAACTGGTAAAAACCTTTGGTGCAGTGCCTTTGATCGAAACAACGGTTTCTTCAGCAGAAGCGCTCAACTATCCCCGTGTAGGTGCAGATACGATCTACAACTTCATTGTCAGCGAACTCACAACAGCTGCTACTTTATTACCCATCAGCTATAGTGGCACAGATAAAGGCCGTGCTACAAAGCTGGCTGCTTTAGGTTTATTAGGCAGGGCATACCTATTCATGGCAGGGTATCCGTTTTACAAAACAGAAAACTATACCAACGCGGTCAATGTGCTCAAACAGGTGCTGGATGCAGAGAATAGCGGCTGGACCTTTGCCTCCACGTATGCAGAGATCTTCAAAACAGCCAGTGATAATAAATACTATCTTTTCGAAGTACAATACCTGTCAGGAGGAAAAGGCTTAGGCAATCCTGTACCGGGCGAAGTGATTCCGCTGGACATGGATACAAAGATCACTCCTTACGGCAGCTACTACATGCAGGGCTTCCCTTCCGATGATCTGATCAGTAGTTTTGAAGCAGGGGATAAGCGGGAATTTGTGATCCTGGATACGATATACAGAAACAAATCTGGTGTACTAACGAAGCGGAACTATTTCAAAAAATACCTCGACTCCTCTGCCGCCGCTTCTATTCTCAGTAGCGCTGACTGGGGCATCAACTTCCCCATCTTAAGACCGGAAGATGTAATGCTCATGTATGCCGAGGCAGTGAATGAAACAAGTGGTCCTACAGCAGAAGCACTGAATCTGGTGAACAGGATCAGAGCAAGAGCGGGACTTGCAGGTATCTCCGGTGTATCTCAATCTGAATTCAGGCTAATATTAGAAACTGAAAGAAGACATGAACTGGCGTGGGAAGGGTTGTATTGGGGAGACTTAGTACGAACAGGAAGATGTTTGGAAGTAATGAATCCATGGTTACAAACAAACTATTCAAAAACGATAGATGTGACACAGGAATTATATCCAATTCCTCAATCTGAAATGCAAATAAAACCGGGCCTGTATTACCAGAATCCCGGTTATGAATAAACACAAATAAGGGGCTGGTTAAATAACCAGCCCCTGTATATCACCCTTAATAATTATATCCTTTTCTTTTGAATAACCAGATATTTCTCCATCCATCTCCCTGTTGCACCAGCGTCAGTTCATTCTCATTCAGCTTCACAATCGTATACGTCGTTTTCGCACCCAAACTAATATCACTACCCGTTATCTTTACTGTTTGCGCCGTGGTATCCAGATCAAAGATGGCCTTGGTTTTCGTGCCATTATGATTAAAAGTAAAGTTCTTCGCACCATCCAGGTCAAAAGTCATTTCATCAGCAGCTACGCCCTGTGACACGAGGTAACTCTCTCCATTCGTCCACCATGCTGGTGTAGTCGCATCGCCCGGGCCATTCCCATAGCAATACAAAGTCGGTACATCTACCGCCCATACCCATGTCTTACCTTCTGCACCATTCGCCAGCAGGTTCCACAATGCACTACTGAAATATTCCGGGTCGTTCTCTGATACGGTGATCTTTGTAGAATCGCCTACAGGGCCGCCATGGGTATAGATAGTATACTTGATCCAATAATCACCTGCAAAAGGTAAATTGATGGTATCCTGCATTTTCCTGGAGAACCCACCGGTATATTGCCAGAAAGGAATATACCCGCCACTGGTTTCACTACTCAGATAGATAATATTATCGTGCCCGTCTTTCTGTGTAATAGAATATTTCAGGCCTGACTGTGCTATGGTCGGAGACCCCATGCTCTCCTCATCTTCTTTGGTACAGGCAGTAAAAGCACAAGCCAGTACCAGGAGTGACAGTATAATATAGTTTTTCATTTTTAACAGTTTTGTGGAATTATAAAATCACCAACCAGCGTTTTGCTGATACACGCCATTAGACAAACTGATCTCCTGCTCCGGAATTTTGAACAGGCCTTTTGTGGCAGAAGGGAAGCTCACCGTAAAATCAGATGTAGTACCTGAATTGTCAATCGCTGCCTTTGCTACATCTATACCCTGACGCAGTAAGTCCCAGTAGCGTTGTCCTTCCAGTGCCAGTTCCAGTCTGCGCTCATTCATGATGAGGGCTTTGCCAGTTGCATCGGCAGTGAGCGTTTTGCGATAGCTGGTACTTAAGAAGGCCCTGTCGCGTACCTGGTTATAGTAATCCTGTGCTTTAGACAGGTTGCTTTCGAGGTTTAGCTCTGCTGCCATCAGCAATACATCGGCATAGCGGATCACTACATCATCATAGTAGTTGTCAATCTGGAAATCACCACCCATATCCACGGCATTGCCTTCATTCATTGGTGTATATTTCTTCCAGAAGTAACCGGTGTATTGTGCCTGATCGCCCTTTGAGTAAGCCGTGAGGTTTTCATTTTCAATAGATACGATAGAACCACCACGGCGGGTATCATTATTGTCATACGCATTCCAGAGACTTGTGCTCACTGTACCGGCACCCCATCCTTTGTAATAAGGATCCAGTACCTGATTACGAATAGCGATGTCTACCTGCATACGGTTACCATTGTGCTGATCCCAATTGCCCAGCCCTTTGTATGTGAATTTAATAGACCATACGGTTTCTTTATTGTCTTCTCCTACAAAGTTGGTGAGTGCTGACTGCCAGAGGTTCGCAAAGTTATCTACCAATCCGAACCCGCCGGTGTTGATCACGTTGTCAAGGTAAGTAATGGCTTCTGCTTTTGTAATCACACCTGCCAGGTCTGTCTGACTATAATAGCCGGTGTAGTATAAAAATACACGGCCTATCAGGGACTCAGCCGCCCATTTGGTCACCCTGCCATAATCGGAAGAAGAGATGCTGGCATAAGGGGTAGCTGCCAGATGATCAGCTGCATACTTCAGGTCTTCTGCGATCTGCGCATAGACTACAGCAGGATCAGATTGTGGCAGACCCAGTTCACTGGGCGTGAGCGGAGTGGTTGTCATAGGGATGTTTCCAAACAACCTTACCAGGTCAAAATAGAAGTACGCTCTCAGAAAACGGGCTTCGGCAGTATACTGTACTTTCAGTGTGGTATCGCTACCCCAGCTTACACCATCTATTTTTGACAGGAGGATATTGGCCCTGTAAATACCTGTATAATATTTCTCCCAGAGGCTCAGGTTCATATTGGAAGACGCTTCGAAGCGGTCCCATTGTTTCCATACCAGGTCAGAGGTACCACCGCCGCCAAAACAGTCGTCGCTGGCTATTTCAGATACGAGGTGGATATTATCATAGTCACCGATTTCCAGTTGATTGTATACGGATACCAGTGCCTGCAATGCCTGTTCCGGCGTTTTATAGAAAGATTCTTCCGTCTGTTCATCAACAGGGGAGCGTTCCAGGAAGCTCTTGCTACAAGCGGCAAAGAACGCGATTGCTATAGCTGCTAAGAATATTTTTTTCATGTGGAATGTTTTAGAATTTTACGTTCAGGCCCAGTAACAGTGTCTTAGGCTGTGGATAGGTACCTACGTCAATACCGGAAGCCCAGGAAGAAGAGCCATAACCAATTTCAGGGTCTATACCTTTATACTTTGTGAACGTAAACAGGTTGGTGCCGGAAACGTATAATCTTAATTGTTGAATAGGTATTTGCGGGAATAACTTCTTGAAGTCATAACCCAGGTTCACACTCTTTATGCGCAGGAAGGAACCGTTTTTAATATACAGGTCAGAAGAGCGGATCCAGTTTTGGTTCAACTCAGCACCATCTGTAACACGAGGTATTTTGTTAGAGGTACCTTCGCCTGTCCAGCGACCCAGGATCTCAGCAGAATAGTTATTGAGCGGGCTGGAGAAGTCGTGTGTACCATCCCAGATATTGCTGCCCTGTGAGCCATAGATCGCAACAGTAAAATCAAAACCCTTGTAACCCAGGTTCACATTGAAACCATAAGTAAACTTAGGGAATGGATTGCCGATCATGGTTTCATCGTTCGCATCGATCACGCCATCGCCATTCAGGTCTTTGAAGCGTACATCGCCGGGTTGTGCATTCGGCTGGATAGGAGAACCGTCTTTACCTTTGTAAGCAGCGACTTCGCTTGTATTCTGGAAGAGACCATCCGTTTTGTAACCATAGAAGTAACCCATTGGGAAACCTTTCTGTGCACGGTAGAACTCTGGCATACTGGCATAGGTGACGGCAGTAGAACCATTGATGATCTTTTCCTTGTTAGGAATGTCTGTCACCTTATTACGGTTCACGGTCAGGTTACCATTCAGTCCTATAGAAAACTCATTGAATTTGTGATCCCATCCCAGAGCTACTTCAATACCTCTGTTGCGCACGTCACCACCATTTACGAGTGCAGTGGTGGCACCGGATATAGCAGGCGTGTTCACACTTACCAGCCAGTCTTTTGTCAGTTTATTATACAGGTCGATGGTCAGCGTGAAATCATTGAAGAGCACCGCATCGATACCAAAGTTGGTCTGTTCGGAAGTTTCCCATTTCAGATCAGGATTGGCAGTTTTAATCGGTGCCGCACCTACATAAGCTACATCACCACTACCGAAGTAGTAACCCAGGTATTGGGTAGATAGGGTGGACAGGTATTGGTATTGAGCAGATGGCAGGTTGCCGTTTTGGCCCCAGCCGGCACGGATCTTCAGGAAGTCCAGCCAGTATTTTTTCAGCCATGGTTCGTTGGTAGGTACCCAGCCCGCAGAGAAGGAAGGGAAGCGACCGTACCGGTTGTTTGCACCAAATGCAGTAGAACCATCTATACGGAATACGGCAGTGAACATATACTTTTCCGCATAGTTATAGCCAAAACGGCCAAAGTAGGAAAGCAGTGCAGAAGAACCTTTGGAACCATATACCTTTTGTGTACTGTCTGTCGTACCATTGTTGATGATGGCATTGTCCAGACCTGATTTAGTCAGGTCCTGTTTGTAGCCATTGATATAAAAGGTGGTATTTTCCATGGAGTTCAAACCCACCAGTGCATTGATGTTGTGCTTGCCAAACTGGCGCACATAGTTGATGGTGTTATCCCAGTTCCAGATAGCAGTACGAGACATACCCTGGTTGGCCTGTGAGTGAATATTATATTCAGTGGTAGACAGGTCGTAAGTGGGTTTATAGCTATTGGTATTTTCATACTGCAGGTTAATACCGAAGTCAGAACGGATATTCAGTCCCTTGATCGGTGTGGCCTGCAGGTAAGTATTACCAATGAAGTTGTCGTAGGTATTCTTGTTCTGGTATTTATAGTACATGGCAGCTACGGGGTTGGCTTCGCCCACGTTCCAGGTAGACTTACCGAAAGCCCCGGTAGAGTCATACACATCGAAGAGCGGACTTACATTCAGTACGCCGTGCATCGTATTGTCATAAATACCACTCACACCTACACCACTTTTTGCAGAGCGGGAGTAAGTGAGGTTTTCACCAAATACGATCAGGTCCTTGTAGGCTTTATGTTCAGAGTTGACGCGGAAGTTGATACGCTCATATTTGGATTGTCCTTTGAAGCCAATGATACCATCCTGTTTGGTATAAGACAGGGAAGCAGAGTATACAGAGCGGTCATTACCTCCAGACATGGAGATACTATGGTTCATCATCGGCGCCTTCTTGTTGTACATCGCTTCCTGCCAGTCGGTACCTTTGCCCAGTGCTTTCAGTTGTTCGGTGGTGAAGTACGCATTGTTGCCGGAGTTGATCGCAGTTTCATTCATGATCACACCATAGTCGTGTGCATTCAGCAACGCCATTTTGTGAGAAGGGTTCTGCACACCATAATAAGCATCGTATGCCAATTTAGTAGGTGTGTTTTTACCTTTTGCAGTCGTGATCAATACCACCCCGTTCGCACCACGGGAACCATAGATAGCAGAGGAAGCGGCATCTTTCAGAACGTCCACACTGGCAATGTCAGAAGGGTTCAGGTAAGAAAGGTCCGTAACCTGCACACCATCTACAATGTAAATAGGATCGGCAGTACCCACAGTACCTGTACCGCGTATGCGTACTTTCATGGATTCTCCGGGTTGTGCGGATACGGTAGCGATCTGCACACCGGCAGTCTGACCCTGTAAGGCCTGGTCTACACGCAGGGAGTGGTTTTCTTCCAGTTGTTTGGTATTCACATGGTCGATGGCGCCTGTTACAAGTTTTTTCTTCTCCGTACCATAACCGATCACTACTACTTCGTCAATAGTCTTTGTGCCTTCGGTTAACTGGATGTTGATGGTTGTTTGTCCTTTTACAGCGATCACCTGTTTGTTGAAACCCATGAGGGTGATTTCCAGGGTATCTCCATCTTTGGTCTGCAGGTGAAAGCGGCCGTTGATATCAGAAATGGCACCATTGTTCGTGCCTTTTACGCGCACACTGGCGCCGGTGAGTGGTTCATCTTTACCAGCTGTGGATACTCTTCCTTCGAGCTGGTGAGAGTTGGTCTGTGCAAATGTCATAGTACCGGTCAGCAGCATTGCTATAAGCAGTATGCCCCTGATCCCCCAGGATGCAGCCACAAAATCGTGGATTTTGTAAGCAGTTTTCATAATGTTAGAATGTTTGTTTCTGGATGATGTAAGAATTGATGGTCGACGAATTTTGTGTTGTTCACAACGTGTTAAATGTTGATGTGGTTTTAGGTTTTAAAGTTTTATATGGATCATTTGTTCATTGCCATTATACTGTACCAGCTGACCTTTGTTGGCCGCCAGGTCAAATGCTGTTGGATGTGTTGGATCTATCTTTACAATACGGAAACTACGCTGTTGCAGCATGCCAGGGAATTCACCTGCGCGCTTGCCAATCTGCAACGTATTGTCGGCATCATTATAGGTAAATGCGATAGTACTGAACATGCCTTTTTCATAGTTATAGTTCAACCCTTCATCCTCATAAAGGCTGAATGTGCCATTGCTACCGCCATAAACATATAAGGTAATGGTATCAGCAGGTTGCTGGCCGGTGTATTGCAGCTCCGGACCAAAGGGTACAATGCTGCCCGCTTTTACATACAGTGGAATACGATTCAGTGGTGCAGCAGCTGTGATGTGCTGACCGCCATCGGTATACTTACCATCATACAGGTTGTACCAACCCTGTCCTGCTGGTAGGTACAGCTCACGGGAGCGGGCTTTGTAAGCATAAACCGGGTTAACCAGGAAGGCAGGACCAAACATGAACTGGTCTCCTATATGACGAACGGAAGTATCCTGGTCGAAATCCATGATCAGCCCACGCATCAGTGTGTAGCCGTTATGATAAGTCTGTCCGGCAAGAGAGTAGATGTAAGGCATTAACCTGTAACGAAGCCGGTCGTAATAAACGATTGATTGATATTCCTGGCTGTTATCAGGTGCAATATTGTACACTTCCCTGTATGGATACTGTCCGTGTGCACGGAACAATGGACAAAAGGCCCCGTATTGATACCAGCGGGTGTTCAGTTCCCGCCATTCCTGTAAATTATCCCCCTGTGGATCAGGCTTGTCATATTTATCCTCTACATAGAAGCCCCCAATATCCGTAGTCCAATAGGGTAAACCAGACATACAAAAGTTCAGACCAGCCGGAATTTGTCTGGCCAGTTCATCGAAGCGGGCAGCGATGTCGCCACTCCATGTTGCAGCACTATAACGTTGTAATCCGGCAAACGCGGAGCGGGTAAGGATAAACACACGCTGATCAGGTTTCTGTGCTCTCTGACCTTCATAGATGCCTTTTGCATTCATGAGTGCGAAAGGATTAAAGTATTGTGTGGATGACCCTAAGGCAGTAGGGTTCATCAGTTGTTTGCGGTATTCGATAGTTGAGTTGGAATAGATATCCGGTTCGGTCGCATCCAGCCACCAGGCGTCTACCCCTTTGCTGAATAAGTGTGTATTTATGATAGACCAGAATTCTTTTCTGGCATCCGGATTGAAAGCATCGTAGAAGGTAGATACATAGCCTTTGCCGATCCAGTCGCGGATGGTGTCTTTGATACTTTTGGTGTAGAGATAACCCTTGTCATTCATCAGTTTGTAGTTCGGGATATCCTTGTAGAACTTAGGCCATACTGAAATCATGAAGTGGGTATGATACAGGTCGTGGAGGGAGTCGATCATTCCCTTCGCATCCGGGAACCGGGCAGGATCGAAGTCCTGGCTTCCCCAGGCATTTTCTTCCCAGTAAGACCAGTCCATCACAATATTATCCAGCGGTATCTGTCGTTTTCTGAATTCCTGAACGGTGCTGATCACATCTCTTTGCGTCTTGTATCTTTCACGGCTTTGCCAGAAACCCATGGCCCATTTGGGCAGGATGGCGGCTTTGCCTGTAATGGTGCGGTAGCCATTGATGATCTCATCAGGATGTTCTCCGTATATAAAATAGTAATCGATCTTTTCACCGGCTTCGGAGGTAAAGGCCATTTTATCTTTCAGGCGTTCCGGGGTGGGAGAGAGGTGTTTCAGGGAAATAAAGGCCTGATCTGATTCAGGGATCCATTCTACCTTCAGGTCATGCTGTTCACCTGTCTGCATGGTCTTATTAAAGACGGAAGGACCAGGGTTCCAGCCCTCCCGCCATTTGTCTAGCATCAATACTCCATCGATCCAAATTCTGATATAACCGGAAGCCGAAATGTAAAATTTCTGATCGCCCGCTTCTTTGGGGCTTACCTTTCCTTCCCAGGTTACGATGCCTTTTGCCATTGGGTAACCGGCAGGGATCGTTTTGAGGGAGGGGATAAAGGAATAGTCAATTTTTGACTCTCCCCGTTGCAGGAATACGCTGTCTTTTTGATAGCGCAGTCCATAAGTAGCCGTTAAAGCCCCTTTCTGGCCGTTTTTATCGGTCAGATCAAGTGTGGCCAGCTCTTCATATGGGCGGTCGTCTCCAAAGCGGGTAATGGAATAATTATCCCACAGAATACCATAATGGCGGCTGGACAAAACAAAAGGTACTGCTACCTGGCTATTATATTGTGTAAGGTCTACGTCCTGGTTTTTATAGTTCATAAGACCTGTCTGTGGCTGGCCCAGTCCATAAAAAGCTTCATCAGCCGGAGAATCAAAGAGTTGTTGAAGTCGGAAAAGCTTTTTACCGTCTATAGTTACAGGCGTAAAAGCTTTCCCTCCTTCGTTTATGATGGTGTTACCCTGGGCGTCTTTAAATTGCACTTCACCGGTAGTAATGTCTACGGTAGCTGTTAAGGCATTGGTTTTCAATGTAGCTACATTTCCTTCTGTTGTGGATGTCCATTTTACATCCTGGTTATTACCTACTACCGATATCAGGCTGGGGGTAGTAGAAATTTTGTCTTCAGGAGAGGCGGATACCCTGATAATTTTGTCATTGATCACTTGTAGTCTTACCTGTTTTACATCGCCTTCTGTTCTGATCAGTAAGCCATCTTTCAATTTTTCAACACGGTCAGTGTGACAAAATTGAAAGCAACAGGAAACAATCACAATCGGTAGGAATCGGATTTTCTTCATATCTGTGGAATTTGTCTTTACTCGTTGTTGGTCGATGTTCGAGTGCGGACAAATGTAGCCTACTGCTGCCAGACAGAGGGTAGGCGAATGTTTTCAATTAGGGGTCAAAATGTTAACTAAAAAGAAAATTTAAGGGGCTGTTTTGATAACCTTGTATTGATTATCAATCGATTACTTTAAAGTTGAATTGGAAGGTCACCACCAGGTCGTCTTTGGCGCGGATCATGCCGCCAAACTTCCGGGGGGGTACCAGGCCGAAGTCGGAGAAGTGGATATTTTTGGAACCGGTCATATGGACCATTTTCTGATCGTCGGTATTAGTGGTCAGGTAAAGGTGCATTTCTTTAGTCACCCCGGCCAGTTCGATCGCAACGTTCCCGCACAATTGTTCGGAGTTGCCATTGAGGGCAGGGTATTTCTGAAGGGATAAGAGGGCGATGCGAAGGGCTGGGTGTTGACGGGCTTTGAGGGTTTCCCGCAGGTCGTGGGTCATCATCTTGTCCAGGCAGTCGAAGTCAAATACGGCCATTTCCAGTTTACCACTGAGGCGTACTACTTCGGAACCGTTGCTCTGGTAGCAAATGAGGGTATCCCGGTTTGGATAGTTTTTGATTTCGCAACTGAATTTGTTCACGTTGGTACTGCCGCTTACCCGAACGAGGATGTTGTTGAGTACTACCCATTTTACACCCCGGGGGGCTGGCACTTTGAAAGCCAGGAGGCAGAAAATTGTCAGTATGAAGGTAAGTGTGCGCATTGTTAAAAGGAAGAAGGAAGTAAAAAAGGCCCTCCTTTTTGGGGAGGGCCTTTTTCAAATTGATACACTATCAGACATTGAAAGATTAGAACCCAACCACTGCTTCAATCACGTATCCATTGAACTTACCACCAGAGCGATAATCTGCTGTAGGGAAGTCTTTGTATTTCTGTACCACATATTCACCTTTCATCAGAATATTGTTTGTTACGAACCAGCCAGCAGCTAAAGCAACACGATTTATTTTCACATCCTGAGTGTAGGTGATTGCACCTGCACCGGTACCAGCTGTGCTGTTTGCAGGGCGTGCAGTCACTTCGTTATATCTTACACCCAGGAAAACATTTTCTTTAGGGAAGAAACGGTAAACTGCATCAACTGCATATTGGCTTGCATCTCTTGTTTTAGCTTCGGAAGCATTACGGCCACTTGATTTTTCGTAAGTACCAAATACTTCGAGGCCGCTATATTTAGCAAATACGTTGAACATACCTGCGTTGATCTTCTTGGTAAAACCAGGATTGAAACGACCAGAGAATGCGAGTGGAGTACCTGCACCGGTAGTGCTGCTTGGGTTAGAAGAAGCTTCTTCCATCACGTATTGGTAGTTAGAACCGGAACGGTCGCCACCATACAGTGTGTTGCTACCGCTACTCTGGTTGCCATAGTAGCTCAGGCTTGCACGCAAACGGAATTTCTCAGCCAGTTTCTTGTCAAAGCCTACTTTAGCTAACAGGGATGGAGACTTGTGCAGTTTGCCATCAGCGTTGTTCTTGTAGTAGAGGGAGTCTACGTTACCTTTGATCATACCGTTGGTTACACCAACCATACCGAACAGGCCATTGTGTTTCAGGTAAACTTCAGCACCAATTTCTGTAGCATAAGCATCCATGATGTTACTTTCCATGAAAGGATTGTACAGGGTCTGGCCACAATCGCTTCTGCGGAAGTGAGCATCACCATAGTCTACTTCCATGTGACCCACTTTGATGGTTGCATATTTCATGATGCCATCAAGCACTTCGTTTCTGAATGGAAGTCTGTCGATCTGGATATATCCACCTTTTACCCATGTTTCATTATGGTGTTTGGAAGACAGGTATAAAGTTAAGTTCATGGTGATACCAGGAGCCAGCGGTACATCGAAGTACAGGTTAGCCTGTGCTGTCTGGAACCCTGCGGTGATATCTTTCAGTTTGTTACCAGCTACAGATCCTGTAGAGCTGGAATAAGAACCTACTGTATTGTTTAGTGCAGTGGGATTTTCGTGTTTCAGATTTTGGAACTGCATGGTAAAACCAGCACCGATTCTAGGTTTGATACCGTCGAAGTAGGTGGAAGTATCCTTTGCTCCTTCGAATACGTTGATACCAGTTTTATCGTATGGTCTCCAGTTTGGAATGTTCCGGTCCTGCGCCATCAAGGTAATTGGGAAGAAGCCGACGCAAAACAACACTATATGTTGCAGACGCATTTTTGTTTTCATGGCAATCGATTTAAAATAATGTGTAGTGGTTAGTGGTTTTATTATTGATGAAGTGTAACTTATTGATGAAGTGTAAACTCGTAGCTGATAGTTACAGCGTTACCAGTTTTCATGGCACCCATCATGAAGGATGGAGGATCCACTTGGAAGTCAGTCATATTGATAACTTTGCTTCCTTTGATAACTACTGATTTACCACCGGCTGCTACAGTGCTCTTCGCTGTCAGTTCTACTGCTTTGGTTACACCAGCAATGGTCAGTTGACCTTGTGCTTTGATGGAACCATCTGCAGCTACAGTTGAAGTAGTAATTTTGAACGTGATGTTTGGATTCTTTTTAGTCTTTAATGCTTTATATGCATTGCTATCCATGCCACTGTGTTCACTTTTCAGCGTTTCTGCACCTACAGTGTAACTGAGGGCAGTAATACCGGTCAGCTGGCCGGCAGGGCTGAAGGTAAGGTCAGCTGTACAGGTTCCGGAAGTAGCTTTCATTTCCCAGTCGTGAAGGGTAGATGTACCGTTTACTTTGAGACTAATGCCGCTTACTACCAGTGTTTTATTCTGTGCAAATGCTGCCGCTACGATAAGTTGTACGAACAGTAATGTGGCGATTCCTTTTCTGATGATTGCTGAGTGATACATGGTAAATTGGATTTAAAGCGTTAGACGGATATCGTTCCGTTCTGAGTGCAAGTTGGTGATAAGTAGGTTGGCGGGAAATGATGGACATCATTCCTGTAACTGATTGGAGTTGGGGTATGCCTGACAGTGGTTATCTTAATCGTTGCGGCCCTTGTAGGCAGAGGGCAAAACACCGTACTCGAGCTTAAAATAGCGGGAAAAATATTTGGGGTTATTAAAGCCGACTTCGTAGGCTATTTCGGCGATGGTTAACTGGCTTTTTTCGAGCAATTGGGCTGCCCGCTTGAGTCTTATGGATCTGATAAATTCAATCGGGGGCTTACCTGTTAATGATAGTAGCTTTTTGTAAACAGAGACTCTGCTCATGAAAAGTTCACGGCTCAGCTCTTCTACAGAGAAGTCCGGGTTGGAAATATTCTTCTCTACTATCTGTAATGCCTGCTGAATAAACTGTTCGTCCTGTGAGGAGATGGCAATTTCCTCCGGATGTGCTTCTATGTGCTGTTGGAAGGTCTTTTTGAGGGATTGTTGCTGATTTATGATATTCCTTATGCGTGATAACAACATTTCGAAGTTGAATGGCTTGGTAATGTACTCAGACGCGCCATTGTCAAGGGCTTCCAGCTGGTCTTCCTCCGCAGCACGGGCTGTGAGGAGAATGACAGGAAGGTGTGCCGTACGGGGCTGTTGCCGGATCTTACGGCAGAGCTCCAAACCATCCATTTCGGGCATACTTACATCGCTGACCACGATCGAGGGTAGGGTATTTTGTAAAATATTCCAGCCAGCCAGGCCGTTTGGCGCATCGACAATGTGAAAGTACTGACCAAGATTATCTTTGAGATAAAAACGAAAATCTTCGCTGTCTTCGATCAGGAGAATAACGGGCTTTTTGCCTGTATAGATAGGTGTGGCGTCAGGTATTTGCGGCTCCATAATGGAGGTGTGTTGTGTAGCTCCTTTGGTAGCGGTCTGAATGCCATTCACAGGCAGTAACACCGTGAAGGCGCTACCCATGCCGGGGGCACTTTCTACACTGATACTGCCACCATGGAGTTTTACAAATTCTTTGGTGATGCTTAAGCCGATGCCACTGCCCTGGTTGACGAGTGAACCGGGTATGTCGTGTTGGAAAAAACGTTCGAAAATACGTTCTTGTTGATCGGGAGGTATACCAATACCAGTATCTTTTACTATGATGGCCAGCAAACCGTTTTGTTGCAGTTGTAAGTCAATGGAAATATTGCCCTGGTCAGGGGTAAATTTAAATGCATTGCTGAGTAAATTGAACAGGATCTTTTCAATCTTGTCAGGGTCATAGAGCATGGTCAGCACTGGCACATTGCTATGGAAGTCGAGATGAATTTGTTTCTTTTCGGACAGGTCCGAGAAAGAGGTGGTGAGTTCTTTGATGAACGCAATGATATCACCTTCTGTAGCGTATAATTTGATTTCCTGTACTTCCATTTTACGGAAGTCGAGGAGTTGATTTACCAGGTTGAGTAAGCGGCGTGCATTGCGCTGTACAAGCACGAGTTGTTGCTGTACATTGCCTTCGATATCTTTTTTCAGTAGTCTTTCTAAAGGCGTAATAATTAAGCTTAGCGGCGTGCGGAATTCATGACTTATATTTGTGAAGAAACGGATCTTCAGCGAATCTAATTCATGCATGCGCCGTGCTTCCTGTCTTTCCTGTGCAATGCGTGCACGGAATCTTTCTCTTTCAAGAATTACACGCCTGCCAATGATTAAGGCGCCTATGATGAGTAGGGCATAAATGATGAATGCCAGCGGTGTTCGCCAGAATGGTGGTAAGATGGTGATGCGTAATTCCAGTGGTTGTGGTGTCCATATACCATCGTTGTTAGAGGCTTTTACTTTGAAGATATATTCACCAGGATCGAGGTTCGTGTAAGTGGCAGTGCGTGCGCCTGCATCACTCGTGAGCCATTCGTGGTTAAAGCCTTCCAGCATGTAGGAATACTGGTTCTTTTCAGGATGAAAGAAATTCAATGCAGCGAAGCTGACAGAGAATTCGTTTTCCTTATATTTTAAAGTGATATGTCTTGTTTGATTGATGGTTGCAGATAAGAGTGTTCTGCCATTCAGCGACTCACCGGGAGACATGCTTTTGTTGAAGACCTGGAAGTCTGTGAGTACGACTGGTGGAATGTTTGAGTTGACAGCGATATTGTGTGGATAGAATAAATTGAAGCCGTTCCCACCACCGAAAAGGAGTTCTCCATTGCGCGTTTTTAGCGCTGCGTTTTCGTTGAATTCTCTACCTTGTAATCCGTCTGACTGATCGTAATTTTTAAACTGTTGTTGTGCACGCATATTGGATAAACCATTGGCGGTGCTCATCCAGAGCGTGTGGTTATTATCTTCTAAAATGTTTAGTACAGTATTGTCAGGGAGACCATCTTCTCTTCTGAAAATTTTAAATTGCTTTGTGTTGGGATTAAAAAGGTTTAATCCTTCCCTGGTGCCGATCCATATTTGTCCCTGGCTGTCTTCAAACAGGCAGAGGACGTTTTTATGACTGAGGCTGCCGGGTTGTTTAGGATCGGCATCGTAGTGGGTGAAATTTCCTTTTTGATCCATTACATCTACGCCTTCGGCGGTGCCTATCCACAGGTTCCCTTTTTTATCCTGGAGAAATGCGGAGATGTAGGGTGAGTGTACTTTATTGTTGTAGCGAATGAATTTGTTGTTTGCGAGCTGATTTAATCCTCCACCTAAAGTCCCGATCCAGAGTCTTTGCTGACTGTCTTCAAATATTTCCCAGATGCTGTTATCGCTTAGACTGTTGGTATCATTGGCATCATGACGGTAGTGAATAAAACGTTTTCCATCAAAGCAATCCAGTCCACCGAAGTAAGAGCCTACCCATAGTTTTTGCTCGTGATCGATCCAGAGACTAACGATCACATTGCCACTGGGTGAGTTAGGGTTGGATGGGTTATGCAGGTATTGTTTGTAGGTGTTTTTATTTCTGTCAAAGTAAATGAGACCACCGCCGTTGGTACCGATCCAGATATTGCCGTTGGCGTCTTCTGCGAAGCGATTTACGTCGTCGTAGGGGAGGCTGTTTAATGCAAATGCCTGGTGCTGGTACAGGGGGAATTTTACCATGTTTTCATGGTAATAACAGAGGCCTTTTTTGTAGGTACCAATCCAGATGATACCGGCGTTATCCTTATAGAGGGTGGTAATACTATTTTGACTAAGGCTTTTAGGATCTTCGCTATTGTTAGTGAGGAAGTGGAAGGTTTGTTGTTTTTTATCGATAATGTTGAGGCCACCGTGGTCGGTGCCAACCCATATTAATCCCTGGTTGTCCTGTACAACACCGCGGACGATGTTGTTATTCAGGCCATTGTTCTGATCGTAGTGGGTGAATGTTTTTGAGCGTTGGTTAAAGCAGTAAATACCCTGCACATCGTTGTTGCTGAACAGCCAGCAGTCGCCGTCTTTGTCAGCCATGAGCTGATAAGGGCTGGGAGTGGAGGCAGGGAGTTGATTTCTGGAAACGATTTGTTGGGTATGTGGATCCATTTTTTCCAGCAGGCCATTGGTGTGGATGATCCAGCAAAAGCCAGATGGGGCTTGTGCCATATCCGATATTTGAGTGCCCGGGAGGAGATGGAGTGTTTTTTTGTTGGAAGGAGAGTAGCGGTAGAGGCCATCTTTGGGTGTGACGAACCAGAAGTTGCCATCGAGGTCTTTGAGAATATTATTGATGCTGTCTACAGGTACGCCAAATCTGCTGAGGGCCTGGCGCGGATCGCGCTGGAAGTTTCCCATTTGCGGATTGAATACGTTTTGTCCGTTCCTATGTGTGATCCAGAGGAGGCCTTCGGGCCCTTCCATGATGCTGGTGACGAAGTTGTCGGCGATGGTGGTGGTATCTCTGATATCTTGTCTGAAGATCTGGAAGTTGTAACCATCGTATCTGTTGAGGCCGGACATGGTGCCGAACCACATGAAGCCCTGGCTGTCTTTATAAATGCAATTGACCTGGTTGGCGGATAGGCCCTGGGTGATGTCGATACGGGTGAATTGGTATTGGGACTGTGGTGTTTGTGCCCAAAGTAACGTAAATGGTAATACCAGCAGGATGAATAAAAACGATTTGTGGATGGTCACACTAAGAAATTTTCATAAACGTGGTGTAATATAATTAAATGTCGGGAATACAATTTAATTTCTGTTAAAGGGATGTAGGCATCAAAATAGGCATCAGGCTTCTTCACTATCAATCCCGCCCATCTGGCGCCAGCCAGGGAAAGATCCCTCTTCCTTGCTGCCGCAGGACATTCCATCACCTATATAAAAAGAGAAAGGTCGAAAGAATTCGACCTTTGTGCTAAAATTCCACGTTATGGTACTCAGGTCCATAAAATCTTCCAGCGCTTGCTATATGTAATAAGGTAATTTATCTCCATCATGAAACAACCATTCTCTCTTCTTGTTCACTTCCCCTTGGGTGGCTGTTTTTAATTATACAACAAATGTAACGAGGGCTAAAATGATTACCAAAGGTTTAGCAAACTTTTTTGTGCAATCGTTTGCGACATGTTTCTTTCCATTACTTTTACCTTGCTTTTAGATCAATATAGTTTTATTTTACACTCTTTATGAAACAAAACAAAATAGGACTGCTATCCGTGCTCCTTTTATCAGCCGGAACAGTCAGGTCTCAACAGCTTGCCGATTCATTAAAGCTCTGGTACAACACTCCTGCCAGGGAGTGGACCCAGGCCCTGCCTCTCGGCAATGGACGCCTTGGCGCAATGGTATTTGGAAAAGTCAGCGACGAGCTGATTCAACTCAATGAAGCCACCCTCTGGTCGGGTGGTCCGGTAAAAGACAACGTCAATCCTGATGCACCTCAATACCTCCCGCAGGTAAGAGCGGCCCTCTTCAATGAAAACTACCACCAGGCCGACAGCCTGCTCCGCAAAATGCAGGGCGTCTACTCACAGTCATTCCTCCCCATGGGAGACTTACACCTTCGCCAGCAGATCGATGCTAACTCTGTAAAGGATTACTATCGCGACCTGGACCTGAACAAAGCTCAGTCGAACACCCGCTTTACCAGCAACGGCGTACAATATACCCGTGAAATGTTCATCTCTGCAGCAGATCAGGTAATCGTTTACCATCTGAAAGCCAGTAAGAAAGGAAAGCTGAACTTTACCCTCAGCGCCAACAGTCAGCTGCATTATCAGAACATTGTAAACGGCAAAGACCTGGTCCTCAAAGGCAAAGCACCTTCTCAGGCTGATCCCAGTTATATCAATTATAATAAGGAACCTATTATATATGAGGAACCCGGCAGTTGCAAAGGTATGCGCTTCGAAGTCAGACTGAGAGCTATCAGTGTCGACGGTACAATTAAAACAGATACAGCTGGCATCACTGTCAAAAATGCAACAGATGTCACTGTAATCGTTTCCGGTGCAACCAGTTTCAATGGCTATGACAAATGTCCTGACAAAGATGGACTGAATGAAGATAAGATCGCTTCCGAACAATTGGCAAAGGCCGCAGCCCGTTCCCTGAGCGATTTACGTACCCGTCATATAAAGGACTACACCAGATTTTTCAACAGGGTACACTTTGCAATAGCTGGTAGTGAAGCCGTGGCAGCACTGCCAACTGATGAACGTTTGCGCCGCTATAGCGAAGGAGGGGAAGACCCTTCTCTGGAAGCATTGTATTTCCAGTACGGTCGCTATCTACTCATCTCAAGTTCCCGCACCAAAGGGGCTCCTGCCAATCTGCAGGGCATCTGGAACAAGGAACTGCGTGCCCCCTGGAGCTCCAACTACACCATTAATATCAATACGGAAATGAACTACTGGCCAGCAGAAGAGTGTAACCTGATGGAAATGCAGCAACCGCTGTATGACCTGCTCATGGAACTCGCCGTGACCGGTAGACATACTGCACAGAACTTCTATCATATGAATGGCTGGGTAGCGCACCATAATACAGACATTTGGGCAATTTCCAATCCTGTGGGCGATATTGGCAAAGGTGATACTAACTGGGCCAACTGGATGATGGGGGGAAACTGGCTCTGTCAGTTCCTCTGGCAGCACTATGAATTTAGTGGCAGCAAGGCCTTTCTGAAAGATACCGCTTACCCTGTAATGCGCGCAGCAGCACAATTCAGTTTGGGCTGGCTGGTTCCTGACAAACAAGGTCGTCTCGTGACCGCACCGTCCACTTCACCGGAAAATATCTTTATTACTGAAAAGGGAGAACATGGCGCCGTATCTATGGCTTCCACCATGGACCTTTCTGTGATTCATGATCTATTCACGAATGTGATCGCTGCTGCTGATGTTTTAGGTAAAGATGCTGTCTTTGCAGATTCTTTGAAACAGGCATTAGCGAAACTATACCCATTACAAATTGGTAAAAAAGGCAATTTGCAGGAATGGTATAAGGACTGGGAGGATGAAGACCCTCAACATCGTCATATTTCTCATTTATTTGGCCTTTTCCCGGGCAATCAGATCTCTCCCATTACAACACCTGAGCTGGCAGCTGCCGCCAAAAAAAGCCTTGAAATTCGTGGCGATGGAGGTACCGGTTGGAGTAAGGCATGGAAGATCAATACATGGGCAAGACTGCTGGATGGCAACCATGCACACAAACTCCTGAAAGAATTAATACACCTCACAGGTGAAGGAGGTGTAGATATGCATAATGCCGGTGGTACTTATGCAAATCTCTTCTGTGCGCATCCGCCATTCCAGATCGATGGTAACTTTGGTGGTACCTCAGGCATCGCGCAAATGCTGCTGCAAAGTCAGACAGGTACGCTCCACTTATTACCGGCATTACCTGATGTCTGGAGTACAGGGGAGATTAGTGGCTTATTGGCACAAGGTGGTTACACTGTAGATATGAAATGGAAAGATGGTCAGCTCACCAGTGTTACTATTCACGCCACTAAAGATGGAACCTGTATGCTGCGTGTACCGCAACGTATTAAAGCTGATGGAAATGCACAATTAGCGCCTGTAAAGCCAAAGGATGCAGATCATGGTTTTGTGTATGCATTGCAAACAAAGGCAGGTCAGTCTTATACATTATATAGGGTACAACGCTAACAAGGTTTCTTCGACTGTTGTTCGATCGTTGTTCGATCGTTCTTCGACTGTTGTTCGACTGCTCTTCGACTGTTCTTCGATGCTTCTTCGATTGGTGTTCGATCGTTCTTCGATTGCTCTTCGATTGCTCTTCGATTGCTCTTCGATTGCTCTTCGATTGCTCTTCGATCGCTCTTCGATTGCTCTTCGATCGCTCTTCGATTGCTCTTCGATTGCTCTTCGATCGCTCTTCGATCGTTCTTCGATTGCTCTTCGACGCACCCGGAAAAAATCGCTTTTACCAAAGGTGAAAGCGATTTTTTCATTTATGAAAATCAAACTCAATTCTATTTCCCCCCGATTGCGTAAACACCCCCTCCTGCATGTCAACACCCCACCAGACACTACTCGGCACTCAAAGCCTTCACGGGATTTGAAAACGCGGCCTTCAAAGATTGAAAACTAACTGTACAGACGGTAATAAGCAAAGTAGCGACTGCCGCCAGCACAAACATACCGGGTTGCAGGTGAATGCGATAAGCAAATCCCTGCAACCACTTTTCCATCATCCATGCAGCCAGCGGAAACGCAATCACAATGGCGATCATCACCAGTTGTAAAAAATCGCCGGATAACAATAACGCCAGTTGCTTCACAGAAGCGCCCAATACCTTCCTGATACTAATCTCCTTCTTTCTTTTCTCAGCAGTAAATGCAACCAGTCCAAATAATCCTAAACAGGAAATCAATATCGCCAATCCTGCAAAATAGCGGGATAGACTACCAATCACCTGCTCTGATTTATATTGCGCCTGCACGGCATCATCCAGAAATTTGTAATTGAAAGTATATCCTGGATTGAACTGCTTATAATAAGCAGCAATGCGATCAATCGTTTGTACATCGTGTACACGCACCATGGTGATGATGGCATATTCCGGCCAGAGTCTGAAGATATAGGGTTGAATAGCATCGTGCAGTGAATTGAAATGGAAGTCCTTCACGACCCCAATAATCTGTACCGGCACATTCTCTGTATAAATCGTCTTCCCAATGGGATCCTTGAGCTCCATGGCTTTCACCGCCGTTTCATTCAGCACCACACCTTGCTGGTCAGTACTGAAATCCCGGCTGAAAGAACGGCCTTTTAGCAATGTCATACCCAGGGTTTCTGGCAGGTCATAATTGACAAGCATCTGAGTGAACCGGATCTGTTGATCTTTGTTTTTACCATCCCACTCTATATGCGACTCAGGTATACCCGCTGGCATGATGATATTGCGCATCATACTGGAAGCATTCACTACTCCCGGTATTTGCTTAATGCCGGCTATCATTGCATCTTTACGCTCCATTGCAGGACCATCGGCCTGGAAATAAATGACATTTTCTCTATTAAAACCAAGGCTTTTTTGTTGAATAAATTTTATCTGCTGATAGATGACCAATACAGCAATGATAAACACGACGGATATTACAAACTGAAAGATCACCAATCCTTTTCTGGCCCATGCATTGCCGGAAGTCTGTAAAAATTTCCCCTTCAAAGTAACGACAGGATGAAAACCAGTGAGATAAAATGCAGGATAACTACCTGCTAAAAGGCCCGTGATCAGGGGGATCGCCACCACCACATAGTCTAATTTTAAAGACAGTTGCTTCCCGGTAATCGTATTAAAAGCAGGCATTAGAAGAAGCACAATGCCAAGCGCCAATAGCAATGCCATACAACTAAGCAGCAAAGACTCTCCGAGAAACTGCCTGATCAGTCTTGCTCTGGAAGCACCGATGGCTTTCCTGATACCCACTTCCTTCATCCTGCCAGCGGCATTGGCCGTGCTCAGGTTCATAAAATTGATACATGCGATGATTAAAATGAAAATAGCAATCAGGCTAAACATACGTACATAAGCCATTTTGCTGCCTTCCTGTAAATATCTGTCTGTAAATTTGCGAAGTGAGAGTGCTGTTTTAAACGGCCATTTACCCATCGCCGCCTGCACATCGGCACCCTGTTTCAATAAAACATATGTTTCGAATGGACCTGTTCCGTTTCCCAGCTCACCAGATACGGGTATCTGGTCTACCCAAGCACCAAAGTTTAAAACAAAATCCATCCGGATAGTACTATTTGCAGGCATGTCATTATACACCCCGGTGATGATGGCGGGGTGCGTAAAGTCAAATAGTTTCCAGGTCAGTGTTTTACCAACTACATTTTCAGTAGTATGGAATAACCGCAGTGCCAGTGATTTTGAAATCACCACTGAATGCTTATCAGTAAGCACGGTATTTTTATTTCCTTCTAATAAATCAAAAGAGAAAACAGAGAAGAAATTTTTCGATACAAAATTTCCTGTAGCACTGAGTGTATTATTCCCAATACTGAGACTAAAAGGCTCAAACCATATTTGAGGAGCCATGGTCACGGATTGTTCAACACCCGGAATAGTACGTGTCAGTTCCTGACCTAATCCCCCTGAAGTACCACTATTGGTATTCTTCAGGTTTCCCTGCTGCTGTGTGACCATCACCTGGTAGATCCGGTCACCCTTGGCATGGAAGCGATCCGTTTGCAATTCGTCATGTACCCATAACCATATCAGCAATGCACAGGCTAGCCCCGTAGAGAGACCAATGAGGTTGAGGATGGTTGATTGCCGGTCGTGCATCAGCCGGCGCAGGTTCATTTTAAACATAGTTTATTCAGTTTGCAGGCTCTTTACCGGGTTGGTCAGTGCAGCCTTTATACTTTGATAACTGATGGTCGTGAATGTAATCAATAAGGTCGCTATACCTGCTATGCAATAAACATCTGCACCTACATGAATACGATAGGCAAAGGTCTGTAACCATTGTAACATCATCCAGCCTGCGAGTGGAAAAGCTATGATGATAGCAATACCAATGAGTTTCAGATAATCTGCTGATAACAATGTAACGATATTCCCGGCAGAAGCACCGATGGCTTTGCGGATACCAATTTCTTTTTGTCTTCTTTGTGCCGTGAAAGCCGCGAGGCCAAACAATCCCAGGCAGGATATCAGGATCGTCAGTCCTCCAAAATAACGGGATAGATCACTCACCCTTTTTTCGGATGCGTACAGTGCCTGATAGTCTTCATCTAAATATTTGTAATCGAAAGTAAGTCCCTGAAATTGTTGTTCATACAGTTTTTTGAGCCGACTGATGGTCGCTTCATCTCTGCCCGGTGCGATCTTTACAACGAAGTTAGGCATTACCGGATAACTTTGAAAAAATGCAGGTTTGACAGGTTGATACAATGATTCGTAGTTGAAATCTTTTGCGATGCCAATGATCACTTTTTCCATGTCCCAAAAGCGAACCGTTTTGCCGATAGGGTCTTTGATTCCCATATCACGGATAGCAGTTTCATTGAAAATAATCTCATTGTTAGCACGGCTGTCTTTAGAAAAATACCTGCCTGCTTTTAGTTGTACTCCCATTACTTCGGGATAACCATATCCTACCTCGAGGTTGCTGAAATTTACATCCGTGTTATCTGTTTTTCCCGGCCATGTCATGCCACCCATGCCTCCATGATTGCCGGTGAAGTCATGGTAATAGCTGGATGCGTCCTGTACCCCCGGTTGGGTTTTGACCAGTTCAAGGAAGGTGACCATGTTTTCAATATGTTCGGTAGGTACTTCGAAATGTACGAGATGTGACCTGTTATAACCAAGGTTCCTATTTTGGATATACGCCATCTGCCTGTAAATAATGAGAACAGCAATGATGAAGCTCACGGACAAAACAAACTGGAATACCACCAATCCCTTGCGTGTCAGTACTTCCCCAAAAGCGGTACGGAGTTTTCCTTTCAATGCCACAGCTGGTTTAAAACCGGATAAATACAATGCAGGGTAACTGCCCGCTACCAGTCCTGTCAATAGGGTAATACCTAAAAATGAAAAGACCAGAGAAGTACTTGGCCAGATCTGCAATTGCTTGCCTGTGATGTGATTGAACATAGGCAATAGCAGGAAGATCAATACAATGGCAATGAATAAGGCCAGCAGGGAGAGTAAGATACTTTCACTCAGGTATTGTAAAATGAGCAGGCCCCTGCCGGCGCCAATTACTTTTTTTACACCTACTTCTTTCACCCTGGTGGCAGCTTTTGCTGTACTGAGGTTCATGAAGTTGATGCAGGCAATGATCAGGATAAACAGTGCAATGATAGAGAAGAGTTGTACATAGGCAATTCTGCCACCGCTTTGTTTACCATTTTCATATTTGCTATAGAGATAATAGTCGGCGTACTTTGTGAGTAGTAAAGATGCATTGCTTTCTTTGTCTTTTGTTTTAACAAAGTCTTTGATGCGGGTTTGCAATGCCGCAACATCTGCATCTTTACTAACGATGATAAAAGTATTGGGATCGAAGTTGGACCACTGCGTTAATTCCTTTCTTTTTTCGAGTAAGAGATCGTAATCAAGTAGCAGGTCATACTGTTCCGTCGCATTGGCTGGCGGGGCCTGAAACACGCCTGTAATGCCATAATCACCGCTAAAGTCACCCTGTTCCCAATGGATAGATTTTCCAATGGCATCCTGCTCTTTTGGAAATAACTTTTGCGCCATTCTATCCGAAATCAGGATACTTTGTTTATCAGCAAGTGCATTTCCATACAGAATTTTGCAGGTAAATACATTGAAGAAATCTTTGCTGATGAATTGTCCGCCGGCTTTGAGATGATCTTCTCCATAGCTCAATACACCGGCATTCTGAAACCAGGAGGCGGGGAGTACAGAAGTGGCAGATTCAATACCCGATACTTCGTTTTTTAAAGATTGCGCCAGCAGTCCCTGTGTCTGACTCAGTGTGGTTATCTGGCCATGATCATTATTGTTGATGAGCACCTGGTAAAGGCGATCATCTTTCGTATTAAAATGATTGATCTGTTTTTCATCTCTGATCCATAAAAAGATCAGGAGCGCGCAGGCTAAGCCCGTAGAAAGCCCCAACAGGTTGAGTAGTGTAAACAGGGGGTCTTTGCGAAGATTGCGCCAGGCAATAGTAAAGATACTTTTGAACATATGATCGTTTTAGCGGTTAACCTTGCAGCACGAAACAAATGCCATACTTTTAGAAGAGTCTTATCAGTAATATATATATATTAAAATATGTAAACTGTCCGTTTTCAGTACATGATACGTTTCGAAAGCGAACAGGGTAATATTTAATGGTATTGATTTTCAATTAGATAGTAACGGGCGCCTTAAAACCCTCTTTGGCCGGAATTGTATCATTTATGACCTTCCCGCCACCATCAAAACCCCTTACCTTTATATCACAATTCACCTCCATGGCAAAAAAACTAGTAGTCATCGTACCTATGCCCGGTACCTACATGCTCGATGTCGCAGCCCCCTGCGACGTCTTTGCCGCTGCCGACAGCATCCTCCACGAAGGACTCGGCACCGAAGGCACCGGCTACGAAATCCTGCTCGCTGCCTATGGAGATGAAAAAACCGTTGTCAGCAAAAGTGGCATCACCATGACCTGCCCCGTCACCCTTGCGGAAATCACCCGACCCATCGATACCCTTATCGTAGCCGGTTTTCCCATGGCTTTCCTCCAATCAGGAGACCGCAGGCTCATTAACTGGATTAAAAACAACTACCCACGCCTCCGTCGCATTGGCTCCATCTGTGTCGGCACCTACGCCCTCGCCGAAGCTGGCATACTCGAAGGCAAAAATGCCACCACTCACTGGGAACACAGCCGATCCTTCCAGGAAAAATACCCCACCATCCATGTAGACACCAACCCATTCTATACCAAAGATGGCAATGTCTATACCTCTGGTGGTGTTTCCTCCGGCGTAGACCTCTCCATGGCCCTCGTCGAAGAAGACTATGGCCGGGAAGTCGCCATACAGGTTGCCCGCAAACTGGTATTGTACCTGAAACGCCCCGGCTTTCAGTCTCAGTTTGCCAACCTCCTCCAACTCCATAGCGTAGCTAACTCCCTCGCCGGAAAATTGCGCCCCTGGATGCTGGAGCACCTTGACAAAGAACTCGGCGTGGAAGAACTGGCAAACCACCTGAACATGAGTCTCCGCAACTTCACCCGCGTCTTTACCCGCGAAACAGGTATGACACCTGCCAAATTCGTAGAAAAGTTGCGTGTGGAAATAGCCAGAAAATACCTGGAAGACAGCGATTACAGCATGGAGCAGATCGCCGCCAGATGTGGGCTGGGAGGTGTGGTCTCAATGAGAAGAGTGTTTCTGCGACATATGAATGTCACCCCCAGCGACTACCGGCGCACTTTCCGCACCTCTTTCGCTGACTAAAAGCAAAATGAAATTTTTTAAAATAACTACTGCATCACATCTTATGTGATGAGGTGGACATTTATCACTTTAAAATTTAAGTTATGAGAGTAGCCATCAATGGTTTCGGCAGAATAGGCAGAATGACCTTAAGAGCATTACAGGATAAAAATGATGTTCAGATAGTGGCTGTCAACGACCTCACAGATGTAAAACTACTGGCGCATCTCCTCAGGTACGATACTTCGCATGGAAAATTCCCCGGCACTATCGTACAGCATGATGATAAAATAATCGTAAACGATCAGGAGATCCTTTTCCTCAGTGAAAGAGATCCGCAAAAATTGCCATGGGGCGAGCTGCAGGTAGATGTAGTCATCGAATCCACTGGCCGCTTTACCCAAAAAGAAGCAGCACAGGCACACATTACAGCCGGTGCAGCTAAAGTACTGATCACTGCACCTGCTACGGGTGGTGTAAAAACAGTAGTCGTTGGCGTGAATGACGATATCATAGACAAAGACGATCAGATCCTCTCCACCGCCTCCTGTACTACCAACTGTATCGCGCCATTATTATATATCCTGGAAAAAGAATACGGTATTACCTCCGGTTTCATGAGCACCATCCACGCGTTCACGATGGACCAGATGTTGCAGGATGGCCCGCACAAAGACTTTAGAAGAGCCCGTGCCGCTACCCAATCCATCATTCCTACTACCACAGGTGCTGCCAAAGCGATCGGTGATGTATTGCCTGGTCTGAAAGGTAAACTGGATGGGTTCTCTTATCGGGTACCTGTTATAGATGGCTCCATTGCAGAGTTGTCTGTGAACCTGATCAAACCTGCTACTGCACAGGAGATCAATGATCTCTTCAAATCCTATGCAGACACCAGTCTCAAAGGTGTGCTGGAATATACAGAAGAACCCTTGGTGTCTGCTGATATCTTAGGGAATACGCATTCCTCCATCATGGATGGTACGCTGACCCGCAGTATTGGTAATCTGGTGAAAGTTGTAGCGTGGTATGATAATGAAGTGGGAATCTCTAATCGCTTAGCTGAAATGACAGTAGCGCTGGCGAAACTGACCCGGAAGGATTTACAAACCGCTTAAAATAAAACATTTCAACACTGGGGGTACCGCCATGCCCCCAGTTAATTTTATGCCATCGGGGCTATACCTGCGGTAAAAAATAAAAGACCTCTTCCTTGCTGCCGCAGGCCGGATTATGTCGATGCCTGTACAATCAGTGTCGTCGCCAATATCTTTCGTTCAAACTCCTTCACTGGCTTCTTACTCTCCACCAGCTGTAACAACATTCCCGTCGCTATCTGCCCCATCTCAAACGCCGGTTGCCTCACAACTGTCAATGGCGGATTCAGTAACTCTACCAGATCTGAATTCGAAAATCCTACCAGCGCCATCTCCTCCGGTATCCTGATCCCTTTTTCCTTTAATATCCGCATACAATTCGTCGTCAACTTGTCCGACGCTGTAAAGATCGCATCCGGTCTGGGTCGTAGCTTTAATAACTGATTCATGGTCTGCTCCACCTCATCGATATACAACCCGGCAAACTGACTATACCTGATCATCGATTTCGATGGCTTCATTCTCGATTGTGCCAGCGCTTCCAGGTATCCCGCTACTCTTTCCCTGCTGATACTCAGATTTTCCGGTCCCGCCAGCACTGCAATATGTTTATACCCCTTATTGACCAAATGTAAAGTCGCATCATACGCCCCCCTGAAATTATCCACCATCACCTTATGCGTTTGCAGATCTTCCACAATCCTGTCAAAAAACACAATGGGAAATCCTCTGTCATGCAGCGCCTTCAGGTGTTCCAGGTTCTGCGTGCCACTACTTACTGAAATCAGTAGTCCATCTATAGACCTGGAAGCCAGGTATTGTAAGGTCATCAATTCTTTCTCAAACGATTCATGCGTCTGGGAAATAATTACATTATACCCTTTATCTTTTGCTACGGATTCAATCCCGTTAATGGCCTGAGAAAAGAAACTATTGGCGATCTCTGCTACAATCACCCCAATGGACCGGCTCCGTTTCTCTTTCAGACTCAGTGCAATAGGATTTGGATGATAATTGATACGGGTTGCATATTCCAGTACCAGCTGTTTAGTAGCTATACTGATTTCATGACTGTCGCGCAATGCGCGTGAAACGGTGGAGGTGGAAAGGCCCAGTGCGTTCGCAATATCTTTTATAGTGGCTGCTTCGAATTTCATAACGTCTTCGTAAATATAATTTATTTTAACATTACCTGAAACCCGTATATCACATTCAATAGAAAAAATTCCCCTACTTTAGTTGTCATATTCACACGTATTTGAAAAACAATGACACCATCCACTCTTTGTACACTCATCCTGTGCCTGTTCTGTACTTACGCCACTGCACAGGATCCTGGGAACGGTACCTACCGTAATCCTGTCATCAACGCTGATTATTCTGACCCTGATGTCTGTGCAGCTGGTTCCGATTTTTATATGACAGCTTCCAGCTTTAACTGCATCCCGGGGTTGCCCATTTTACATTCTACAGACCTGGTCAACTGGTCGCTTATCGGTCATGCGCTGCATCGCCTGCCACCTTACGATCACTTTTCCAGAGTGCAGCATGGGGGTGGGGTATGGGCGCCGGCTATCCGTTACCACAACAAGGAATTTTATATCTACTACCCGGATCCGGATTTTGGTATTTACATGATAAAAGCAAAGTCTCCAAAAGGTCCATGGTCTGACCCTGTTCTCGTAAAAGAAGGCAGGGGCATCATCGATCCCTGTCCTTTCTGGGATGAGGATGGCCAGGTGTATCTCATTCATGCTTACGCAGGGAGTCGTGCAGGTATCAAGAGCGTGCTTACCCTGCATCATATGAATGCCGCAGGCACTACTGTCACAGATGCGGGTATCCTTGTCGTGGATGGCCATCCATCCAATCCGACTTTGGAAGGGCCAAAGCTCTACAAGCGCAATGGCTACTACTACATTTTCGCCCCTGCGGGCGGAGTGAGTACTGGCTGGCAACTGGTTTTAAGAGCGAAAAAGATCGAAGGCCCTTACGAAGAAAAGATCGTCATGGATCAGGGTAATACTCCCATCAATGGTCCTCATCAGGGCGCATGGGTGACCACAACTACTGGTACTGACTGGTTCCTGCACTTCCAGGACAAAGACGCCTATGGTCGTGTAGTACATTTACAACCCATGAAGTGGGTGAATAACTGGCCGGTGATTGGGATAGATAAAGATGGGGATGGAAAAGGAGAGCCGGTGCTCACTTACAAAAAGCCGTTCATAGGGAATAGTGTTAAAACGCCACTTACCGGCAATACTGTTAAAACGCTACCCACCACTGGCAATAGTGTTAAAACGCCACTTGCCGGCAATACTTTTATGACGCCTCCCACCACTGGTAATACTTTTAATACACCACCCACCGGCAATGTTTTTAGTACGCCCCTCACCTCCGATGAATTCAATACCAGCACACTCGGACTTCAATGGCAATGGCAGGCAAACCCACTTCCTACCTGGGGTATGCTTTCTCCTGCAAAAGGTGTATTGAGACTCTTCTCCGCGAAACTCCCTGACTCCCTGCACAACTACTGGGATGTACCAAACTTACTCTTACAGAAATTTCCAAACGATACCTTCACAGTGACTACTGTCTGCAAGTTCACACCCAATCCCAATTTGGAAGGAGAACGCACGGGCCTCATCATCATGGGTGCTGACTACGCTTCACTATCCATCCTCAAAAAAGAAAAGGAATTACAACTCTTGTACAGCACCTGCAAAAACGCCGACAAAGGCAAAGCAGAAAGCCAACAGCTCATTACTACACTAAAAGACAGCACCTGCTATTTCAGGGTGAAAATCACCGAAGGCGCCATCTGCCAGTTTAGCTACAGCAATGATGGCAATGACTTTATCCCAATCAAAGAAACTTTCACTGCCAAACCCGGACGTTGGATTGGTGCCAAAGTAGGGCTCTTCTGCATACGACCCGGCCAGATCAATGATGCAGGATATGCAGATTATGATTGGTTTAGAGTAGAATAAATTAAAAAGGGTTTGCCGCGCGGCAAACCCTTTTTAAAAAATCCCCTGTAAAAAAATATTATTTCGCTTTCAACGCTTCGATTTCTTTTTGCTGCGCTTCCAGCTGTTTCTTCAAATCAATGATGTACAATGTCAGCTCTTCGATCTTCTGCATCTGTAATTTTTGCATTTCTCCCACATCCAGCCCCTCTGCAGCAATCTGTTTCTCTGAAGGAATATCAGGTAATTTGTGATTTTCTTTGATATGCGCTTCCACTTCAGCTAATGAAGGTAATTTATAACCCGCAGCAAACACATAATCCGCCCAACTCTGCGTTACCTTTAGCTTGGTACCGCCAATAGTGCCATTCACGGCCAGGGTGTAACCAGTAGGCAAAGAAGCCATATTTACAACCATGCCAGTCTCAGCCCTGACAGTTCCATTCACATCCAGCGCGGTAGCGGGAGTACGGTTATTAATACCAACATTACTGGCGGAGGTAATAAAGATACCAGTAGAAACGGAGTTGTTTCCATAGTTCTGAATCGCAAAGGTATTGCTGGACTGTAGAAAGCCCATGCCAGCTACCCATTGACCAGCTCTTACAAACGATAAATGGAAACGGGTATCACCCTGATTCGCTGGTCTGGCAACCTGTATGCCATAACCATACGGGGTATCATCAAACGACTCGCCAAAGTGAGCAGGGTTAGCAAAACGGGATTTACCACCTACATTCAAATTAAAAGTTTTGTTTACGTACGTTCCCACTCCCAGGTAACCAACAGATATCGTGTCATACTGGGCTAACGCAGGCAAACTACCTGCCATAAATAGACACAAAAGAATTTTCTTCATGATAAAATGAGGTATTAAGGATTTCTTCACTAAAATACAGTCTTCTCCTTGATTTTTATAATAAAAATTCTAATGATAATATTCCCCGCAAACGTTTGCGTAAATAAATCCGCCCATTCCCTTCCAATAATAAAATTATAGCTGTAGAATTGTTTCAGGGATACGGGTACAACCCATCAATCTGATACAAAACCAGTGCCTGCCTGTATTGCAACTGTAGCAATGCTTATTCCATGACGTCTGTATAACCCATTTGAAAAACACACAACAATTCGATACGTTATGAAAAAACTACTGATGTTTTGCTGCCTCGTGCTCAGCACTGTCAGTTGGGCGTTCGCTCAAACCCATGTTATCAAAGGAAAGGTGACCGATGCTACCACCGGCGAACCTCTCATCATGGTGAGCGTTCAACTCAAAGGCACTACCACCGGCACTCAAACCGATGCCTCTGGGAATTTCTCCATCAATGTCCCCAATCCACAGGGCGTGCTCACATTCACCTACATGGGGTATGAAGCACTCACCCGCAATATTGACGGAAACACAAGCCTGAGCATCGCAATGACAAAAGATAACAAACAACTGGATGAGGTAGTCGTAATCGGCTATGGTGAAGTAAAGAAAAGAGACCTCACCGGCTCCGTTGTTTCTGTCAAAGGCGCTGAACTCAAAAAAGTGCCTACTACCAATGTGATGGAATCTGTTCAGGGTAAACTCCCCGGCGTAGACATCACCAAAAGTTCCGGTGCCTCCGGCGCAAAGATCAACGTCACCGTGAGAGGTAACCGCTCCATCCGCGCAGACAACGGCCCCCTCTACATTGTAGACGGTGTACAATACCAAAACATTCAGGACATCAACTCCAACGATATTCAAAGCATGGAAGTGCTCAAAGACGCTTCCTCCACCGCTATCTATGGTTCCAGAGGTGCAAACGGTGTGATCATCATTACCACCCGCAAAGGCGCGCTGGGCAAGCCTAAGGTAAGTCTCAACACTTACGTGGGCAACAACGAAGTAGCCGGCTATCCATCCATGATGACGGGCCCTCAGTACGTTGCCCTCAAAAGAGAAGCCTACCACACCACCGGCCGCTGGAACTCCGATGCCGATGATGCACTCATCTTTAACGCTGCTGAAGTGAATGCTATTCAAAACAACCTCTGGACCAACTATGCTGACCTGCTTATTCATAACGGCTTACAGCAGGATTATCAGGTGGGGGTAACCGGTGGCTCCGACAAAACAAAGGTTTACTTTTCCCTCGACTACTTTGATGAAAAAGGTTTATTCAAACTCGATCGTACCCGTCGCTACAGCGCCCGCCTGAACATCGATCAGACCATCAGCAACATCCTGAAAGCTGGTATGCAAAGCCAGGTCACTTACTACGACCAGGATGCGCGCCGCGACCCTTTAAATCAGGCCAACAAAATCGTACCCCTCAATGGTCCGTACGATGCTGACGGTAATTTCGTACTGTTCCCCAACAATGGCTCTGCCATCAACCCACTGGCAGATGAACAGCCTAATATCTACCAGAACAATAGTCGTGTCACGAGAACATTCATCAATGCCTACGTAGAGCTTACACCACTCAAAGGCTTGTCTCTCCGCTCAAACCTGGGCGTTACGCTGGACAATGCCCGACAGGGGATCTTTGCTGCTAAAAATTCCATCGACAGGTCTACCGCCTCTACCTCGCGTTCCCAGTACAACACAGGTGCACAACGCTACCTGAGCTGGGAAAACGTAGCCAACTATTCACACCAGTTCGGACAGCACTCCATCGGTATCACCGGTGTAGCCAGCCTGCTCTCCGACCAGCGTGACTCGAGCTTTCTGCAGGGTGAAGGACAACTGTTGCCCTCGCAGCTTTACTATGCACTTGCCAATAGTGTAAGTGGTATAGCGGTTCGTACGAACTACCTTTCCAGTAAACTCATCTCCTTCACTGGGCGTGTGAATTACAACTATAAAGGTAAGTACCTGCTATCCCTCACCGGCCGCTCTGATGGCTCTTCTAAACTGGCCCCCGGCAATAAATGGGCGTTCTTCCCATCAGCTGCCGCTGCCTGGAGGATCAGTGACGAATCGTTCATGAAAGGACAAAATGTATTCAGCGATCTTAAACTCCGCGCCAGCTACGGTATTGCAGGCAACGATGCTGTATCGCCATACTCCACCGCCAGTTACCTGAGCAAGATCCCATTCTCTTACGATGACACCAACGCTGCCCTTGCATATGGCATCGGTAACCAGGTTGGCAACAAGAACCTGAAATGGGAACTCTCTGCCACTGCGGATGTAGGCCTGGATTTTAGTGTGCTGAATGGCAGAATTGGCGCTACTATCGATTACTATGATACTCATACCAAAGACCTGCTGCTGCAAAGGACGCTACCTTCTTCTTCCGGTGTGACCACCGTGATCCAGAACATCGGAAAGACCCGCAACAGAGGGATTGAAATAGGCATCAATACGACGAATATCAGTACCGGCAAACTAACCTGGACTTCCAATATCGTCTTCTCCAAAAACAAAGAAGAAATCGTTTCGCTGGCAGACGCCAACACCAACGACGTTGCCAATGGATGGTTTATTGGTTACCCTGTAAAAGTATATTATGACTACCAGAAACTAGGCATCTGGCAAACGGATGAAGCCACAGAAGCCGCTAAGTACGGCTACAAACCCGGTAATATCAAAGTAAAAGATATCAATGGCGACGGTGCGCTCAACACACAGGACAGAGTAGTACTGGGCAGACAGGTACCTACCTGGAGCGGTGGTTTTAACAACGATATCCGCTACGCTAATTTCGATCTGAACGTCTATGTATTCGCACGTATCGGTCAGTACATCTACTCTGAATATGCTGCCAAATTCGATCCACAGGGTCTGGAAAACAGTGCTCCTTTGGACTACTGGACGCCGGACCATGCTACCAATGCTTATCCAAGACCCAATGCCAGCGTGTCAAAAGATGGTACGCCATTCATCAAAACATTGGGTTATCAGGAAGGCTCTTTTGTAAAGATCAGGAATATCTCACTGGGATATACCTTGCCAGCAGGCGCATTGAAGACGGTACACCTCAGCAGTGTAAGAGTGTACGTCACCGGCAAGAACCTCTTCACCTTCAGCAAGGTGAAAGACTACGATCCGGAAAGAGGCGGGGACCTCAGCAACCCGCTCACCAAAATGTATGTCGCTGGCTTAAACGTAGAATTCTGATCCTAAAAAAGTAAACCATGAAACGCTACTATTTCCTCCTCATATTATTAACCAGCTTCGCTTGTAACAAGCAGCTGGAAGAATACAATCCATCGGGCCTCACCACCGATCAGGTATTCAGTACCCCCGAAGGTTTTGAAACCCTGGTAAATGCCGTCTACACCTACAATCGCTGGTGGTACGGCAAAGAAGAAGGGTACAGCATCTCTGAAATGGGGACCGACCTCTGGACCAGCGGTACCGGTGATAAATACCCAGACATCACCCAATACATAAATTTACAGGCCAGCAATACCGTGATGAGTGGACTCTGGAAACAACTCTATGCCGCCATCAACCTGTGCAATAGCGGCATTGGCCGCATCGGCAAAGCAGGTTATACCGATGATGTCAAAAAGAAGCGCAACGCAGAACTCCACTTTATGCGTGCATTCTACTACTGGCACATCGTAGAAATGTGGGGCGGCGTACACTTTACGGTGGATGAAACCACAGGTGTCCAGACGACAGCTAATCGTACTCCCGTAGATACCTTTTACGCCCAGATATTCCGTGACCTGGATGTCGCTGTCAACGACCTGCCACTCACTACAACAGACTATGGCCGTGCTACCAAACCTGTAGCCCAGGCTTTTCTGGCCAGGATGTGCCTGACCCGCAATCTCAACGAAAGAGCAGCTGTACTCGCTGACTCTGTTATTAACAATTATGGATATAGCTTACAGGCAAAATATGCCGACCTTTGGAGCATGAGCAACCTGCAGAATAAGGAAGTGGTGTGGGCTGTGAACTATATGAAAAACCTGGTCTACGATGACCGGGTTGATGCCACCCTTTATCCCAACGGTCATTCCCGCGGTGCCAACAATGGTCACCTCATGTTCATCATGAAGTACGATGACCTGCCCGGTATGCAGCGCGATGTAACCAATGGCCGTCCTTTCAACAGGTATATGCCATCGCTCTTCCTGCTGAACCTGTTCAACGAAAATGCTGATGCCCGTTATGCAGCTACCTTCAAACAGGTATGGTATTGCAATAACCTGAATACAGCGCCAGCTGGTATGAAACTGGGGGATACCGCGATTGTAGTCACTAAATATGCAGTCACCAACGCAGATACCGCCGGCAAAAAATACAGAACGTACGACAGGAATATAGTATATGCTACAAACGGCGGCGGTAAAGACCGTACGCACTATATTTCTCTACAGAAATTCGATGATCCTACCCGTGCCTCCATGAATGAAGAAGAAAGCGCCCGCGATGCATTCATCATTCGGCTGGCCGAGATGTACCTGATCGCAGCTGAAGCACAGTTCAAACTGGGCAACAATGGCAAAGCTGCCGACTACATCAATGTGATTCGTAAAAGAGCCGCCATCGCCGGTCATGAAGCCGATATGCTCATCACCGATGCCGACATCACACTCGACTTCATCCTCGATGAAAGAGCACGTGAACTGGCTGGCGAACAGTTAAGATGGTTCGATCTGAAACGTACCGGCAAACTGGAAGAACGTATTAAAAACTACAGCCCTGATCCGGCCACCTACTTCCAGTCTTATCACAACCTGCGCCCGATTCCGCAGGATCAGATAGATGCCGTGACCAACAAAGCTGAATTCACTCAAAATCCTGGCTACCAATAAACTGTTACAGATGATTATAAGACGTTATTTACTGGTATTATTGTTACCGTTGATCAGCTGGATGCCGGCTGATCAACCCCGTATTTTCCTGATTGGCGATTCCACCATGTCCAACAAACCACTGGAAGATAATCCCGAAAGAGGTTGGGGTCAACTGTTCCCGCAATTCCTGGATGGCATTGAAGTAAAGAACTATGCCGTGAATGGCAGAAGCACCAAAAGCTTCATCAATGAACATCGCTGGGATTCTGTTTTAGCACAATTAAAACAGGGTGACTGGGTGCTCATCCAGTTTGGCCACAATGACCAGAAGAAAGAAGATTCCACCCGTTATGCAGCTCCGAACGGCGCATACAAAGACAACCTGTTGCGCTTTGTAAAAGAAGCCCGCGCCAAAGGTGCCAACCCCGTACTCATCACACCCGTGATGCGGCGTAAGTTTGACGACAAAGGCAATTTCGTGGACCAGCATGGGGAATATCCCGGTGTAGTGAGGGCACTGGCCGCTCAGTACAAAGTGCCCCTCATCGACCTGCACAAAAGCAGTGAAGCCCTCATTGTACAACATGGTGTTCAGGGTTCTGAAAAGCTATTTAAAACCACACCGGCAGGGCACTATACCAAATTGCCCGATGGCGTCACAGACAATACCCACTTTAACACCTACGGCGCTACCCTCATTGCAGGGCTGGTGGCAAAGGAAATTCATGAGAAACACATTGGGCTGGATCCTTTCCTGAAAAAGACCGCTTTTGAAGGCAAATACCGCTTTGATCTGCCAGAGATATATGAACCTCATTTCAGAAGAGATACGCTGAATATCCTGTCCTTTGGTGCCAAATCTGATGGTGTGACCCTCAATAGTCAGAGCATCAACGCCGCTATCGATACCTGTAGCAACAGGGGGGGAGGGGTGGTAATGATTCCTTCCGGCTTATGGCTCACTGGTCCGATCGTATTAAAAAGCAATGTGAACCTTTATCTGGCGCCTAATTCCATCTTACAGTTTACGACCGATTTTTCCCAATACCCTTTAATAGAAACAACCTACGAAGGGCTGAAAGCCATGCGCTGCCAGGCCCCTCTTTCTGCACTCAATGCAGAAAACATTGCGATCACCGGCAAAGGTATTCTCGATGGCGGCGGCGATGCATGGCGCATCGTCAAGAAAGATAAGCTGACAGAAAGCCAATGGAAGAGACTGACCACTTCCGGCGGTATCACCGGCGATGACCAGAAAACGTGGTACCCGTCTGAGAAATCACTGAAAGGTTCGAAAACCCAGCAAGCGGGCGTGATCGCTCCCGGCAAAACCGCTGCTGATTACAATGATATCAAAGACTTCCTGCGCCCTAACATGATCAGCATCGCGTCCTGTAAATATGTATTGCTGGAAGGCGTAACTTTTCAGAACTCTCCGGCGTGGTGTTTGCACCCATTATTGTGTGAACACATCACCCTGAGAAATGTATATGCAAAGAACCCATGGTATGCACAGAATGGCGATGGACTTGATCTTGAATCCTGCCGTTTTGCGCGCATCGAAGGTTGTACCTTCGATGTAGGTGATGATGGCATCTGTATCAAATCCGGCAGAGATGAACAGGGTAGAAAAAGAGGGGTGCCTACGGCCGATGTGATCGTGAATAATTGTACGGTGTACCATGCTCACGGTGGCTTCGTGATCGGTAGCGAAATGTCAGGCGGAGCGAACAATTTATATGTATCTGATTGTTCTTTCTTAGGCACCGATATCGGATTGCGTTTCAAAACAACCCGTGGTCGTGGTGGTATCGTAGAAAAGATCTACGTGAGTAATATCAATATGGAAAACATTCCTGCGGAAGCCATCCTCTTTGATATGTACTACATGGCGAAAGACCCTGTGGTACTGGTAGGTGAGAAAAGAGAAACACCTAAGGTGGAGACGATTCCTGTTACAGACGGCACGCCCCGCTTCCGGGATTTTCATATCAATAATGTGGTGTGTAATGGTGCGGCAAAGGCGATCTTTATCCGGGGCTTACCAGAAATGCCTATCAGTGATATCTACCTGAATAATATCACCATCAAAGCAGACAAAGCCGGTGATTGCATAGAAGGTAAAAACATCCAACTGACCAACGTAAAACTGCTCACTGCCGACAATGGCAAAATGAACGTGCAGGATAGCAAAGCAATAAAAATGGGAGACTAAAATGAAAAGAACAGGCTTAATTTTTCTATTAGCTGTAGCTGCCACCATGCAGGGCAATGCGCAATCTGCTGCCCCGATGGCCACTACTGTCATGCGATTATGGAAAGACTCATTACAGGAAACCGGCAAAACGCCTAACTGGACTTACGACCAGGGTGTAGTACTGGAAGGCTTTGCAGGCCTCTGGAAAAACACAGGTGATGGAAAGTATTTCCAGTTTATCCAGGAGGGCATTGATACGTACATTGACAAAGAAGGCAACATCCGTACTTACAAACAGGATGATTACAACATCGATAACATCAAAAACGGCCGCGCTTTATTGTTGCTGTACAAAGTGACGAATGAAGAGAAATATAAACTGGCTGCTGAAAAACTAAGGGAACAGTTACGCAAACAACCGCGTACAAATGCCGGTGGTTTCTGGCACAAGAAGCGCTACCCTTACCAGATGTGGTTAGATGGTTTATATATGGGTGAACCTTTCTATGCAGAATACGCGGCTTTATTCCATGAGGATACTGCCTTCCGTGATATCACGAGACAATTCGTGCTCATGGAAACAAACAGCCGGGATGCAAAAACAGGATTACTCTATCATGCCTATGATGAATCCCGCCAACAGAAATGGGCGGATAAGACCACCGGGCGCTCCCCAAATTTCTGGGGTAGGGCCATGGGTTGGTATGGCATGGCGCTCGTAGATGTATTGGAATATTATCCTGCCGGTCATCCGGGCAGAGACAGCCTGTTACAGATCTTACAACGCTACGCAGCAGCTGTAAAGAAATTCCAGGACCCTGCCAGCGGTGTTTGGTACCAGATCTTAGACAAAGCAGGCAGGAAAGGGAATTACCTTGAAGCCTCTGTAAGCAGTATGTTTGTATACACACTGGCCAAAGGGATCCGCTTAGGTTACCTGCCTGAATCCTATTTATCCATCGCAAAAAAGGGATTCACCGGGATCAATAAACAATTCATTCGTCCTGCTGCCGAAGGTGGCGTAAACCTCGAAGGTACTGTTAACGTCGGGGGCCTGGGGGGCGACCCTTACCGCGATGGCAGCTATGAATACTACCTGAGTGAAAAGGTGATCCAGAACGATCCCAAAGGAGTCGGCGCCTACATGCAGGCAGCCAATGAAATAGACCTGCTGGCCATTCCTAAAACAGGTAAAGGGCTCACCATCACCATCGATAATTTCTTCAACCATGAAGTAAGAAGCAATGGTACCACCTGGCATTATGTATGGGATGAGATGGATAATGGTGGTTACTCTCTCTGGGGCGAAATTTTCCACAACAAAGGTGTGCGTACCGCCATGCTGCCTGCAGCACCCACTGCTGCAAATCTGGCAAAGACCAATATCTTCCTGATCGTAGATCCTGATACTGAAAAGGAAACTGCGAAACCCAATTTCATGACGCCTGCTTATGCTGATGTGATCTATGACTGGGTAAAGAAAGGTGGTGTCTTAGTCATCCTGCAAAACGACAAAGGTAATTCTGAAATAGAAAAATTCAACATCCTTACAGAGCGCTTCGGTATTCACTTCAATGAAGATAGCCGCAACCATGTAGAAGGAAAGCAATTTGAACAGGGCGCTCTATACCTGCCTGCAGGGAATCCTGTTTTTGCCCACACAAAGAAAATCTACATCAAAGAGATCTCGACGCTGAAACTCTCGCCACCCGCTACCTCCATCTTCAATAATAAAGGAGATGTGATCATGGCGGTGGCCAAAGTAGTCAAGGGTGCAGTATTTGCCGTAGGCGATCCCTGGTTCTACAATGAATACCTTGATGGTCGCAGGCTCTCACCCGATTTTGAAAATTATCAGGCAGCAGCTGATCTGGCAGATTGGATGATTCGGGAGGCAAAGAAATAATCATCCTGGTAACCTGAAATTTTATCTGCATTTCAATCCATACTTCAAATTATCAAACTCATTATATGCAATTGTCAAAAAATCACGTAGCCCTCCCGGAGCTTCCTGAAAAGGTACTGCAATTTGGTACCGGCGTGCTTCTCCGTGGTCTCCCTGATTATTTCATAGATAAAGCCAACAAAGCCGGTATTTTCAACGGCCGTATTGTCGTGATCAAATCAACTGACAAAGGTGGTACGGATACCTTTGCTGCTCAGGATCATCTCTATACTCAATGTATACAGGGGATCCATGCCGGACAGCGTATTTCAGAACATGTCATTAATACTTCTATCAGCCGGGTACTCTCCGCTGCATCGCAATGGGCTGAGATCCTTGCCTGCGCAGAGAACCCCGATATGGAGATCATTATATCCAATACAACCGAAGTCGGTATTAGTCTTACAGATGATGATATTCATGCAAACCCGCCATCTTCTTTCCCCGGAAAATTGCTCGCGTTCTTATTGAAACGCTACCAGTTTAACCAGCAAGGCATGGTCATCATCCCTACAGAACTCATTCCGGACAATGGTACGAAACTGAAAAATATCGTCCTTGAACAGGCGAAACGGCATCATTTAGAACAACCTTTCATCCACTGGCTGGAAACAGAAAACGACTTCTGTAATTCGCTCGTAGACCGCATTGTACCCGGTGCATTGCCAAAAGAAGAACAGGCGGCGACAGAGAAACAACTTGGTTATGAAGACCAACTCATGATCATGTCTGAAGTCTATCGGCTATGGGCTATAGAGACCAATAGTGAAAAAGTAAAAAAGATACTTTCTTTTGCTAAAGCAGATGAAGGTGTGGTACTCGCACCAAACATCAATGTATTCCGTGAACTGAAGTTGCGCTTATTGAATGGTACGCACACGCTCACCTGTGGGTTAGCACATCTGGCCGGGTTTGAAACCGTGCGCGAAGCAATGGAGGATACCGCTTTTGAAGCAGTGATTGCAGCCCTCATGCAACATGAAATCGTGCCTGCTATTACGGATATCAATATCCGTGAAGATGCTGCGCATCGCTTTGCTATCAGCGTATTGGACCGCTTCCGCAATCCATACATCCAACATCGCTGGCTCAGCATCACCATGCAGTATACGAGCAAAATGAAAATGCGTGTCATTCCCATTCTGAAAAAATACTACCAGCATGTACATGAAGTGCCTGCATTACTGGCCATGGGTTTTGCTGCATATCTGCTCACCATGAAGCAGGATATTCAGGATGATCATGCTGCGTACTTCAAAGAAAAATGGGCGCAATTATCTCCTGAAGCGCTGGTACAGGAAGTGCTGAAAAATGAAGCCTTATGGGGCGAAGACTTAACCCGATACAAAGGCTTCGCACAGGCTGTTACCGTCATGTTGAATAATTTAATAAATGAAGGAGCCGCTACATTAATCAAACGGGTAGCAGCAGAAACAACCGTGATATGAAAAGAAGTATTTTAAAAGTCCACCCACACGATAATGTAGTGGTGGCACTAACCGACCTGAAGAAAGGAGAAACCGTACAGGATAATGGTCAGTCGTACACGCTGTATGATGACGTACCTGCCAAACATAAATTTACGGAAGCAGCCCTTAAAACAGGTGATCCTATCACCATGTATGGCGTACTGGTAGGCAAGGCAAAACAAGATCTGCCTGCGGGCGCCAGGATAGGCACCAGCAATGTACAACATGCTGCCAGTGATTTTCAGCTGGCGTCACAGCGCAAGATTGCCTGGCATCAACCTGATATTGCACATTGGAAAGATCGTACTTTCCAGGGGTATCATCGTGCAGATGGTAGCGTGGGCACGGGCAATTACTGGCTCGTGATCCCCATGGTATTCTGCGAAAACAGGAATGTGGAAGTACTGAAAGAAGCCCTCACAGATGCTTTGGGTTATGGCCGGCCTAAAAAATACGCCGCCTTTGCAAAACAACTGGCTACACAATTCCAGCAGGGTGCCAGTAAAGAAAGCATTATCGAAACCATCTTCACAGAAAACGAACCCGCTTATCAGCAACCAAAGGTTTTTCCAAATGTAGATGGCATTAAATTCCTCACACACGAAGGTGGTTGCGGTGGTATCCGTCAGGATGCACAAACCCTTTGTGGCCTGTTGGCAGGGTATATCACCCATGCAAATGTAGCAGGTGCCACAGTATTAAGCCTGGGGTGCCAGAATGCACAGATCACTATGCTGCAGGATGAGATCAATAAGCGTTCTCCGGACTTCAGTAAACCTTTATACATCCTCGATCAGCAAACCATTGGTACAGAACAGGCATTGGTATCTGCTGCCATCAAACAAACCTTTGCGGGTTTGATAGCAGCAAATACAATAGAAAGAAAGCCGGCGCCTTTAAGCAAACTGACCATCGGTCTTGAATGCGGTGGCTCCGATGGCTTCTCAGGTATTTCTGCGAATCCTGCCATCGGCTATACTTCCGATCTGCTGGTTGCCTTAGGCGGTAGTGTGATCCTGTCAGAGTTCCCTGAGCTTTGTGGGGTAGAACAGGAGATGAGTGATCGTTGTGTACAGGAGACAGATGCACTGCGCTTCATAGACCTGATGCGTACTTACGAACGCAGGGCAGAAGATGCCGGTTCTGGTTTTGACATGAACCCTTCACCCGGCAATATCAAGGATGGCCTCATCACTGATGCCATCAAGAGTGCAGGCGCCGCTAAGAAAGGTGGTACATCGCCTGTAGTAGAAGTACTGGATTATCCCCAACAGGTAAAGAAACCGGGCCTCAACCTCTTATGCACCCCCGGCAATGACGTAGAATCTACCACAGCCGAAGTAGGCGCCGGCGCTACCATCGTTTTGTTCACCACAGGTTTGGGTACACCTACCGGCAACCCTGTCACCCCTGTGATCAAATTAAGTAGCAATACAAAGTTGTTTGAAAAAATGCCGGACATCATAGACATCAATACCGGTACGATCATAGATGGGGACGAGACGATCCAACAGGCAGGGGAGCGGATCCTGGAACATGTGATCCAGGTGGCCAGCGGTACATTGCCCGCAAAATCAGTCCTGAACGGACAGGATGATTTCATTCCCTGGAAGAGAGGAGTCTCATTATAAACAACATTTTAATCAGTAATAATGAAGCAGTTTTTAGATGAACATTTCCTGTTGAGTACTGCGACATCCAGGAAATTGTATCACGACTATGCAAAGGAGATGCCCGTGATTGATTATCATTGTCACCTGCCACCGGCGCAGATTGCAGCCGATACCGCTTTTGAAAATATTACACAGGCATGGCTGTATGGCGATCACTATAAGTGGAGGGCCATGCGTACGAATGGCGTGCATGAGAGCTATTGTACAGGTGACCGTTCGGACTGGGAGAAATTTGAAAAGTGGGCGGCAACAGTGCCTTATACCTTACGTAATCCCCTGTATCACTGGACGCACCTGGAATTACAACGTTATTTCGGCGTCAATGAAATATTGAATACATCATCGGCACCAGCTATTTATGCTACCTGCAATGAGCTGTTGCAAACAAAAGAATATACCACCCGCAACCTGCTACGCAAAATGAAAGTAGCGCTGGTATGTACGACAGATGATCCTGCAGATACACTGGAATATCACAGACAACTAAAAGAGGACGGTTTTGAAATTCCTATTCTGCCTGCGTTCCGTCCGGATCAGGCAATGAATGTAGATGATCCTGCAAAATATAATGCGTATCTCCAAAAGCTGGAACAGGCTGCGGATACAAGTATTTCCACTTACCAGGATCTGCTTACAGCGCTTAAAAGCAGGCACGATTTCTTTGCAGGGATGGGGTGTTCTGTGTCAGACCATGGTATAGAGGAAATCTATGCAGATGATTATTCAGATACAGAGATCAATAACATCTTTACGAAAGTAAGAAGTGGTCAACAACTGACCTTGTCCGAAATCCGTCAGATCAAATCTGCCTTATTAGTACAACTGGCTATCTGGGATTGGGAGAAAGGCTGGGTACAGCAATATCATCTCGGTGCGTTGCGCAATAACAATTCCCGCATGATGCGCCAGTTAGGTCCTGATACTGGTTGGGATTCCATCGGCGATTTCTCCCAGGCGAGGGCGTTGGCTAAATTCCTGGATAGATTGGATAGCCAGGATCAGTTGGCAAAAACAATTCTCTATAACCTGAATCCTTCAGATAATGAATTGCTGGCTACCATGATTGGAAACTTCAATGATGGGTCAGTAGCAGGGAAGGTGCAGTTTGGTTCTGCATGGTGGTTCTTAGATCAGAAGGATGGAATGATCAGGCAAATCAATGCATTGTCCAATATGGGGTTACTAAGCCGTTTTGTAGGGATGCTAACTGATTCGAGGAGTTTCCTTTCTTATCCAAGACATGAATATTTCCGTCGTATCGTTTGCGAGTTGTTTGGGCAGGAGATAGAGAATGGGGAATTACCGAATGATGTGGAGTGGGTAGGGAAGGTGATACAGGATATTTGTTTTTACAATGCACAGCAATATTTCAATTGGAAATAAAACATTCATGAAAAGGGGAATTCACCAACGAGGATGAACCCTGTTTTTAGGGAAAAAAACACATCCCGGTGACAACAGGGCGTCACCGGGATTCTCCTTCGCTGCAAGCAATCTTATTTTATGATAACAACCCGCGC